>NZ_JBITSK010000014.1:0-231620 GCF_044540565.1 Streptomyces sp. NPDC085931 | reverse complement strand
CAGGGCGCTCCGGCCGGCGCGTACCCCGAGCCCCCGCCGGCGCCCCCGGCCGGCGCGGCCTGGCCCGCCGCCCCCCGGGCGGGCGGGCCGGGGGGGGGGGGGGCGGGGGGGGGGGCGGGGGCCCCCCCCGGCCCCCCCCCGGGGGGCGGCCGCCCGCGGCCCGGGCCCCCCCCCCGGGGCCCCCGCCCGGCGCCTTGTCGCCCGCCCTACACCACGGGGGGCCGTCGCGCCCGCCCCCCCTTCTCATCTGCTGTGGAGCTAAGGAGAATTGAACTCCTGACCTCCTGCATGCCATGCAGGCGCTCTACCAACTGAGCTATAGCCCCTTGCGGTGTTGCCCTCCGGGTTTCCCCGGCGGCGACGCCAACTTTACTGGTCCTGCGGGCCCAACACCAAATCGATTGCCGCCTGCCCGATATGACCGTTTCGCCGCAGCGTGGCTCGCCTCTCTCAGGCCGTCACGAACGAGTAGAACCGCTTGAGCGTGCAGTGCTCCTCCAGAAGCCGGCCGTAGATCGGCTCGCCCTCCAGCTCGCGGTACGTCTCGATCGGGTCGCCTTTTATGATCAGCGCCCGCGCGCACTCCTCGCACCAGTACTGGTAGTCGGGATTGATCGGCTCCATGTCACGGACGATCGGAGTCCCGCTGCCGCACCAGTCGCACTTCCGCCTGTGTGCACCCATCGATCAGCTCCAGCTGTGGCCGCAGGCCGTGCACACGTAGGAGACCCCGCCGTTGTCGCCGAGCATCTGGGCCACGTGCGCGGATCCGCAGGAAGGGCAGCTGAGGCGGGTGGACATGTCCCGTGTCAACGCCGCTCCGAGGAGGTGGTCGACCTCCTCGAGGATGCTCGCAGGCATCGGTGCTCCTCCCGTCGGGCCGCGCCCCCTTCCGGCCGTTTGATTCTGCCACGGCCGGGCCGACACGGTCAGCGACGCCTCAGTACCAGTCCGGACACGGCAAGCGTCGCGACCGTAGAGGTATACGCCTCCGCAGGCCTGGATGACTCAACCCGGGGCACGAAAAATCCCGCCCCCTGGACGGGAACGGGATCTTGGCGTGGAGCTAAGGAGAATTGAACTCCTGACCTCCTGCATGCCATGCAGGCGCTCTACCAACTGAGCTATAGCCCCTCGTGTTCCTTCCCGGCGGGCCGGGCGAACAAGAAGAACTTTAGCCTGCGACCTGCCGGAAAGTGAAATCCGGGGTCAGTCGTCGTCGCCGAGCACCGGCTCCGGCAGCGTCCCCGCGTTGTGCTCCAGCAGCCGCCAGCCGCGGGCGCCTTCGCCGAGCACGGACCAGCAGCAGTTGGAGAGGCCGCCGAGGCTCTCCCAGTTGTGCGGCTGCAGGCCGAGGAGCCGGCCGATGGTGGTGCGGATCGTGCCGCCGTGGCTGACCACGACGAGTGTGCCGTCCTCGGGGAGCTTGTCGGCGTGCCGCAGGACCACGGGGGCGGCGCGGTCGGCCACCTCGGTCTCCAGTTCGCCACCGCCGCGGCGCACGGGCTCGCCGCGCTTCCAGGCGGCGTACTCCTCGCCGTACCGGGCGATGATCTCCTCGTGCGTCAGGCCCTGCCAGACGCCCGCGTAGGTCTCGCGCAGGGCCTCGTCATGGGTGACGTCGAGGCCGGTGAGCGCGGCGAGCTCGGCGGCCGTGCGCGCGGCCCGGCTGAGGTCGGAGGCGACGATGGCGTCCGGCTTCAGGGCCACCAGCAGCCGGGCGGCGCGGCGGGCCTGGGCGACACCGGTCTCGGTGAGTTCGACGTCCGTGGTGCCCTGGAAGCGGCGCTCCACGTTCCACGAGGTCTGGCCGTGCCGCCACAGGATGATGCGGCGGCCGCGGCCCGGTGCGGCGGCCTCGCTGAAGGCGTTCACCGCCAGTCTCCGTCCAGCTCCGCCGCCTCCTCTGCCGCCTGCAGCTTGGCGTGCTCCTCGGCCTTGCCACGGGTGGCCTTGGCGTCCTCGGGCAGGTCGAGTTCGGGGCAGTCCTTCCACAGCCGCTCCAGGGCGTAGAAGACGCGCTCCTCGCTGTGCTGGACGTGGACGACGATGTCGACGTAGTCGAGCAGGATCCAGCGGGCGTCGCGGTCGCCCTCGCGGCGCACCGGCTTCGCGCCGAGTTCCTTCTGGAGGCGCTCCTCGATCTCGTCGACGATCGACTTGACCTGGCGGTCGTTGGGCGCGGAGGCCAGCAGGAAGGCGTCGGTGATGGACAGCACGTCACTGACGTCATAGGCGACGATGTCGTGCGCCAGCTTGTCGGCGGCCGCCTGGGCGGCGGTGGTGATGAGCTCCTGGGAGCGGTCGGTCACGGTCACTGCAAGGCTTTCGGTCGGCGGTCGTTTGACCTCAAGGGTCTCACGGACCGCCGGGCGCCCCCCACGCGATGACCCGGATCACCTGGGGGGCCGGCTCCCGCCCGCCTAGCCGGCGGAGGGCTTGTAGTCCTGGCCGAGGACCACCGCGACGTCGGCGTTCGCCGAGATTTTGCCCTGGGCGACGGAGCTCGCGGGCAGCCCGAGCGTCTTGGCGACCTCGGTGGCGTCCGTCTTGCCGGCGGCGTCGGCGTAGACGACCTTCGAGGTGGACCTGGCTGCCGCCGTGCCGCCCTCCAGGAAGGTGAAGCCGCCGTTGAGGAGCACCACGCGGGCCTTTTCCGTGTTGTCCGCGACGCCGGTGGCGTTCTGGACGGAGACGCTGACGGCGGCGTCCTTGTCGGGGCTCTTGGCGGTGCCGCCGAGGACGTTCCTGACGATGCCGGCGCCGGTCTGGGCGCTGAGCGTGCCGTCGCTGCGCACCGGCAGCAGGTCCGTCCGGTAGTCGCCGCCCTTGGCGAGGTCGGAGAGCCGGGCGAGGAACGTGCCGAGGTCCTTGTCGGTCAGGGACGGGTCGAGGATCTGCGCCAGGGTCTGGATGGTGGTGGTCGCGGCCCCCGGGTCGGAGGACATCTTGCGCAGCACGCCCTGCAGGACCTGCCCGAACCGCTGCAGCTGGGCGTTCTGGGCCTCGCCGGGGGCGCGGTAGGTGGCGTAGGCGACGGCCATCTTGCCGCTGAGCGTCTGGTCGCGGCCCTCGTTGACCAGGGGCGCCTCGCCCTTCCTCTTGGCGGCGGGGTCGGGGACGTCGGTGTTCGAGTCGACGTCGATGGTGCCGACGAGGTCGACGAGGTTCTGCAGGTAGGGGGTGTCCAGGCGCCAGGTGCCCTGGATGTCGGTGCCGAGGACCGCGTCGAGCGCCTCGCGGGTGCCGTCGGAGCCGTCGTCCTCGACCGACTTGGCGAGCGTCGTCGTGGTGCCCTCGTCGCTGGTCAGGGCGAGCGAGTTGGGCAGCAGGACGGTGGTGCCCCGCTTGGTGGTGGTGTTGTCGACGAGGAGGGCCGTGGCGGTGCCGTCGCCCTTGGTGTCGTGCAGGTGGACGACGATCACGTCCCGCTTCTGGGCGCCGGCGGCCGTCGCCGTGCCCGTCGCGGAGTCGTCGGAGGACAGGCCGGGCAGCTTCCCCGCGTACCAGAGGTAGCCGACGCCACCGGCCGCGACGAGCGCGAGGACGACGGCCAGGGCGACGATCCGGCTGCGGGCGCGGCGCCGGGCCTCCTCGCGGCGCTCGGTGCGGTTCTCGGTGAACTTCAGCCAGTCGATGACGTCTTCGGAGTTGTCGTCGGGTTCCTCGACGAAGGCGAACTGCTCGGTGTGGTACTCCCGGTCGGCGGGCTCCCGGCCGGTGTCCTGCTCCCCTGCGGCGGGGCCGGCCTGCTGCGGGATGTGCGGCGTGGGCCGGCCGGTCTGCTCGGCGACGCCCGCCGGGGCCTGCGCGTAGGGGTCGTGCGGGACGCCGTACGCCTCCGGGCCGCCCTGGTGGGCCCCGGAGGCGTACGGGTCGTAGCCGTACGGGGCGGGCGGCTGCTGCTGGCCGGCGCCGTAGTCGTACGCGGGCGGCTGCTGCTGGCCGCCCGTCGCGTAGGGGTCGTAGCCGTAGCCCTGCTCCTGCTGCTGGGCGTACGGGTCATAGCTCTGCTGCTGGGTCTGCTGGGCCTGGACCTGCCGGTAGACCGGCTGTCCGTACTCGTCGTAGCCGACGAGTTCGTACGAGTCGGCGCCGTAGCCCGCGGCCCCCGCGTCGTATCGGTCGTTCACCGGTGCCCCTCTCGGCTCACTCGCCGCGGTACAGCTCGCGCTTGTCGATATAGCGCACGACACCGTCCGGCACCAGGTACCAGATGGGGTCGCCCTTGGCGACTCTCGCACGGCAGTCCGTGGAGGAGATGGCCAGGGCGGGGACCTCCACCAGCGAGACGCCGCCCTCGGGGAGGCCGGTGTCGTCGAGGTGGTGGCCGGGCCGGGTCACCCCGATGAAGTGCGCCAGGGAGAACAGCTCCGCCGAGTCCCGCCAGGTCAGGATCTGGGCCAGGGCGTCGGCGCCGGTGATGAAGAACAGGTCGGTGTCCGGGTTGAGCGCGCGCAGGTCGCGCAGGGTGTCCACGGTGTAGGTGGGACCGCCGCGGTCGATGTCGATGCGGCTCACGGAGAACTGCGGGTTCTCGGCGGTCGCGATGACCGTCATCAGATAGCGGTCCTCGGCCGGGGAGACGCTGCGGTGGCTCTTCTGCCAGGGCTGGCCGGTCGGCACGAAGACCACCTCGTCGAGGTGGAAGGCCGCGGCGACCTCGCTGGCGGCCACCAGGTGCCCGTGGTGGATCGGATCGAAGGTGCCGCCCATGACGCCCAGGCGGCGCTTGCCCGGGTGCGCCGGGCTCGTGCCGGGGCCGTCGATCTGACGCCCCGCCGCGGCGGCACGGCGGGGCGCCGAGTGGTGCTCGGTGCCGCTCGCCGTGTCCGGTGCCGGGTCGTGCGGCGTCTCGTTCGCCGGACCGGTAGGCATGTCCTGCTCTCCCATGCGTGCAGACCCTACCGGCCCCGCCTGAGGGCTCCGGCCGCCCCCGTGGTCCTCGGGGCACCCTGCGCCCGGTGCCCGGCCGGGCTCAGCGGTCGCGGTTGAAGCGCGTGGTGATCCACAGCAGGAGCAGCAGGATGAAGAGGGCGGCGCCACCGGTGAGGTACGGGCTGAGGCTCTCGTGGTTTCCGCCGTGCTCCTCGCCCTCGGCGGCGAGGGTGACCAACTGGGCAGCGGTGCTGTGGAAGCTCATCTTCGGCAGGACCTATCGCGTGTGGGCGGGTTAAAGACGTCGGCTCATCGTAAGCGGGCGCCTCGGCCGCGATCACCCCGACTCCGGCTGTTCGTGCCCCGAAAGCCCCGCGCCGCGACGGCGCCCGCCCGCACCGGCCCGGTCCCGGGGCCCGGCGGGGGAACCTTCGCGCGGCCTCAGTCGTCCTTCCGTCTGTAGCCGCGCAGCAGGAACCACGCGGTCACCGCACAGCCCACGATCATCACGAGCAGGACGATCCGGAGGATCCCCGGCCCCCCTTGCCGGTCTGCGGCGCTCGCGGCCCCGGCGAGCCAGGCGGCGGGGTGGTGCTCCATGACGGTGGTTCCCTTCGCTGTACTGCCCGACCACCGTAACTCCGCCTAGGCTGGCCCCAGCCTCGGGGAAGCAAAGGGCCGCACAAGGGGCCGCAAAGGTCATCCAGACGCACATGGGGGAAGACATGTCCGACGGCCACGACCAGGACGGGCACGAGCACGTGCCGAGCCGGCAGCGCAGGCGCTTCCCCGGGATCTCCTCGCGGACGTACGAGCACCCGGCCGACCGCTCCGCCCTGGTGGCGCTGCGCAAGCTCAGCGGTTTCGACACGGTGTTCAGGGCGCTCAGCGGCCTGCTCCCCGAGCGCAGTCTGCGGCTGCTGTTCCTGTCCGACTCGGTGCGCGTCTCGGACCAGCAGTTCTCGCACCTGAACGTGATGCTGCGCGACGCCTGCTACATCCTGGACCTGGAGAAGGTCCCGCCGATGTACGTGAACCAGGACCCGCAGCCCAACGCGATGTGCATCGGCCTGGACGAGCCGATCATCGTCGTCACGACGGGCCTGGTCGAGCTGCTCGACGAGGAGGAGATGCGGGCGGTCGTCGGCCACGAGGTGGGGCACGCGCTGTCCGGCCACTCGGTCTACCGGACCGTCCTGCTGTTCCTGACCAGCCTCGCCGTCCGGGTGGCCTGGATCCCGCTGGGCAACCTCGCGATCATGGCGATCGTCACCGGGCTGCGGGAGTGGTTCCGCAAGTCGGAGCTGTCGGCGGACCGGGCGGGGCTGCTGGTCGGGCAGGACCTGCAGGCGTCCATGCGGGGCCTGATGAAGATCGCGGGCGGCAATCACCTGCACGAGATGAACGTGGACGCGTTCCTCGCCCAGGCCGAGGAGTACGAGGCGGGCGGCGACCTGCGCGACTCGGTGCTGAAGATCCTGAACGTGCTGCCCCGCTCCCACCCCTTCACGACCGTCCGGGCGGCCGAGCTGAAGAAGTGGGCGGAGTCGCGGGACTACCAGCGGATCATGGACGGCCACTACCCGCGGCGCGACGAGGACAAGGACACCTCGGTCCGGGACTCCTGGCGCGAGTCGGCGAACCACTACGGCACGCATGTGAAGAACTCGAAGGACCCGCTGATGAAGCTGGTCACGGACCTGGCGGGTGGCGCCGGCGACCTCGGCGACCGGGTGCGCCGGGGCTTCGGCGGCTTCACTAACCCGGCCCCGAAGCCGCCCGGGGACCGTCGGTCGCCGGGTTCGTCGGACGGCCAGGGGGAGGACGCGCCGCCGCGCGACGACCGGTGAGCCGCGTCCCCGGCGCCTCGGACCACCGGCGAGCCCTCGGGATTTGCCGGGACCGTGTCCGAGCGCTCGGGTTCCGCCGGGACCGTGTGCGAGCCCTCCGGGTCCGCCAGGACCATGACCGAGCCCTCCGGGTCCGCCCTCACACCCTCGGCTGCGCGCTCGTCGCCAGGGAGCCGCACAGGGCCGTGGCGCTGCCCGTCGCGTAGGGGTCGGTGCCGGCGGGGCCGCCCTCCTTGGCGGTCTGGCCGGCCAGGAGGGGCCGCAGCTGGTGCGTGGAGTCCTCGGCGCAGGACAGCGGGCCGGCCTGGACGTAGGAGACGACCAGCTGGGCCTGGTGCAGGCGGAGGTCGTCGCGGTCGAAGCGGAACTGCAGCTCGCGCCGGACGGTGAACAGGGAGGCCTCGGCCCTCTCCCCCGCCCCGGCGGGCCGCAGCGCGTACACGAACGTGTGATCGGCCGTGACCTCCAGCGTCGACGCGTCGGTCTCGGCGGCCTGGAGCGTGCCCTGGACGCGCACCCGGCGGTCGGCCAGCTCGGCCCGGGAGGGGTCGAAGCGGACGAGCCAGCCGGTGGGCGCGTGCCGTCCGTCCGCGGTGGGCCGGGCGAAGCTCTGGTCGAACTGGTCCAGCTGGTCGGAGTCGAGCAGGACCCGCACGGCGCGGATCTCGCCGCCCGTGATCACCTCCGGGTCGAGGGCGGACCGGACGATGTAGTCCTTGGCCGTGGACAGCGCGGTCACGACCTGGCTGTCCGAGAAGTGCGCGGTGCGCCGCGAGGGGGGCAGCGGCACGCCCTCCGCGCCGGTCTTGAACTGCGCGGCGGGGCTGTGCGCGTACAGGTACGCCGGGTCGGCCGTGCCAGGCACCCTGCCCTCGGGCGCGAGCGGGATGACGGTCATCCGCAGCGGCTCGGCCGGCTCCCGGGCGGCGGGCGTCTGGTAGGGGTGGCGCACACCCATGTAGATCGCGGTGCCGAAGGCGACGGCGATCAGCAGGACGAGGACCAGGGCCTGGCGGGACAGGCCCCGGCGCAGCGGCGGGCGGCGGCGCACGGCGGGCGCGTGGTCGGCGATGCGCTCCTGCGCGGAGTACTCCTGGAGACGGGCAGCACGGACGAACGACTCGTCGAAGACGACGGATCGGTACTCGTCCTCGCCACCTCCGGGAGCGCCCTCGGGTGTCCCCTCAGGTGGGTCGCCAGGCCCGCCCATATCTTCAGGGTAGGTCGCCGCGAGCCCGGGTAAACGCCGGGCTGCTGCACAAGTTCTGACAGGTCCTCACCAAGCGGCGGCTTCCGGTCAGGGGGTGCGCGGGATCACCGAGACGGCCGGCTGGGAGTAGTCGGCGGAAGCGGAAGGGGCCGCCCCGCCGCCCTGTTCCAGCCCGGTCGAGGCGGGCGGCGGCACGGGGCCCTCGCGGTTCGAGGACGCCCCGCGGTAGACCGCGGTGAAGGCCAGCGCGACCATGCCGACCCCCATCACGAGGGCGAGCAGCCAGGCGACCGGGCGATGCCAGCGCACCTGTTTGGAGTACGGCCCCGTGTCGCCGTAGTGGTCCTCCAGGAGGTCGGGCTCGTCCAGGTCGTCGAGGTCCGCGTCACGGCCGTAGCCGCCGGGGCCGTCCGGGCCGTACCCGTCGTCGTAGCGCTCGCCCCTGAGGTGGGCGCGGCGGGCGGCCTCCGCCTCGGAGGCCTCGGCTCTGGCCTGCGCGGCGGCCAGGAGGCGCTCCACGGCGGTCGGCTCGTGCACCACGGCCGCGCGTACGAAGGCCTCGTCGAAGACCACGGAGGCGAACTCTTCGTCCGACACCCCGCGGTCGTGGTCGTCGTCGGGCTCCCGGCCGTCCGGAAACGGCGTGCCCCCCACGTCCTCCGGCACGGATCCAGAGTAGACCTGGGGGGTCAATTTGGGCAGACGGTATGGAAATTCATCCGCCGGTCGAGACGGCTCCCACGGGGCCTCGCGCGGCGCGCGGCCGGGGGTCCGCCCCCGGCGCACGCGCCCGCGCCGCTGCGCCGTTCGGGTGACCGGGCGGTCCGGCGCCCGGTCAGCGGCGGACGTGCCCGTCCCCGGTCACGATGTACTTCGTGCTGGTCAGCTCCGGCAGGCCCATGGGGCCGCGGGCGTGCAGCTTCTGCGTGGAGATGCCGATCTCCGCGCCGAAGCCGAACTGGCCGCCGTCGGTGAAGCGGGTGGAGGCGTTGACGGCGACGGTCGTGGAGTCGACCAGCTGGGTGAAGCGGCGGGCCGCCTGCTGGGAGGTCGTGACGATGGCCTCGGTGTGGCCGGAGGTCCACAGCCGGATGTGCTCGACGGCCTTGTCCAGGGAGTCGACCACGGCGGCGGCGATGTCGTACGACAGGTACTCGGTCTCCCAGTCCTCGGCGGTCGCCTCGACGACGGTGGCCTTGCTGTCCTCGGCGTACGCCATCACGCGCTCGTCGGCGTGGACGGTGACCCCGGCCTCCGCGAGGGCGTCCAGGGCGCGCGGCAGGAACGCGGCGGCGATGTCCTGGTGGACCAGGAGGGTCTCGGCGGCGTTGCAGACGCCGACCCGGTGGGCCTTGGAGTTGATCAGGATCTCGACGGCCATGTCGAGGTCGGCCTGCGCGTCGACGTAGACGTGGCAGTTGCCGGTGCCGGTCTCGATGACGGGGACGACGGACTCCTGGACGACCGTGTTGATCAGGGAGGCGCCGCCGCGCGGGATCAGCACGTCGACCAGGCCGCGGGCGCGCATCAGCTCACGCACGCTGTCGCGGCTCTCGCCGGGCACGAGCTGGACGGCGTCGGCGGGCAGCCCGGCCCCGCCCACGGCGTCGCGCAGGACACGCACCAGGGCGGTGTTCGACCGGTAGGCGGAGGAGGAGCCGCGCAGCAGGACCGCGTTGCCGGACTTCAGGCAGAGGGCGGCGGCGTCGACCGTCACATTGGGCCGGCCCTCGTAGATGATGCCGACGACGCCGAGCGGCACGCGGACCTGGCGCAGGTCGATGCCGTTGGGCAGCGTGGAGCCGCGGACGACCTCGCCGACCGGGTCGGGCAGCGCGGCCACGTCGCGCACGTCGGAGGCGATGGCGCGGACCCGCTCGGGGGTGAGCGTGAGCCGGTCGATCATGCCCTCGCTGATGCCGGCCTCGCGGGCCCTGGCGACGTCCTCGGCGTTGGCCTCGACGATCTCGCTCGTACGGACCTCCAGCGCGTCCGCGATGGCGAGCAGCGCGTCGTCCTTCTCGGCCCGCGGCAGCGGCGCGAGGCTCGCGGCGGCGGCCTTGGCGCGGTAGGCGGCCTCGGTGACCGGGGACATCGAGTCGTACGGCGAGAGCGTGGTCATGGGGGAAGGGTAGTGCGCCGGGCGGCGGTGTTCCCCGCGTGTTCCACACCCCGAGACACTCCGGGACGGCCCGCGAGACTCCGCCCGGGTCGGCCGGAATCCGGCCGGGTCAGAAGGGGTGGACTCCGACGGGCGAGGCGGGGGGCGGCCCGTACCCCTCGGCGACGCGCTGGTGGTAGGTCGCGCGGTCGATGACCTCCAGGCCGACGATCTCCCAGGGCGGCAGTCCGGCGGTCTGCCGGTGCTCGCCCCACAGCCGCAGGGCGACGGCGGCCGCGTCGTGCAGGTCGCGGGCCTCCTCCCAGTAGCGGATCTCGGCGTGGTCCACGGCGTAGCGGCTGGTCAGCAGGAAGGGGTGGTCGTGGGCGAGCTGCTCCAGGGCGCGCCGGACCTCGGGGAGCGGGGCCTCCTTGCCGGAGACGCTGAGGGTGACGTGCCACAGGCGCGGGGTGTCCGCGGGCCGCTCGCCCTCGAACCGGTCCCCGGCCGCCACACTGGCCAGGGCGCGCTCCTCGCCGGCCGCACGGGAGCCGGTACCACCACGGGACGCCGTCGTCCCAGGGCGCACTCGTCTCACGACGGCCTCCTTCGGTCAGTGGCGCTGTCGGTGGCGCCGCTGCGGAACAGTTCCCTGGGACAAAGTTGAGCAGGCCGCAAGGGTTCGCGTGGCGGTTTTGCGGAACGTCCACCACCGGGGGCGGACGTTTCGACACATTACGGGTGCAGGACCACCAGGTCGTCCCTGTGTACGACCTCGCGTTCGTACGCCGGTCCGAGGTCGCGGGCGAGTTCCCGGGTGGAGCGGCCGATCAGCCGCGGGATCTCCTTGGCGTCGAAGTTGACCAGGCCGCGGGCGACCGCGTGCCCGGTGCCGTCCCGCAGCTCGACCGGGTCGCCGGCGGTGAAGTCGCCCTCGACGGCGGCGATGCCGGCCGGCAGCAGCGACTTGCGGCGTTCCACGACGGCCTGGACGGCGCCGTCGTCGAGGGTCAGGGCGCCCTGCGGGGTGGAGGCGTGCTGGAGCCACAGCAGCCGGTCGGCGGAGCGCCGGCCCGTGGGGTGGAAGAAGGTACCGGTGTCCTGGCCGGTCAGGGCGTCGGCGGCGTGCACGGCGCTGGTGAGGACGACGGGGACGCCGGCGGCGGCCGCGATCCGGGCGGCCTCGACCTTGGTGACCATGCCGCCGGTGCCGACGCCGGCCTTGCCGGCGCTGCCGATCTCGACGTGCGCGAGGTCGGCGGGGTCGCGCACCTCGGCGATGCGGGAGGTGCCGGGTCTGCCCGGGTCGCCGTCGTAGACGCCGTCCACGTCGGAGAGCAGGACCAGCAGGTCGGCGTGGACGAGGTGGGCGACCAGGGCGGCGAGCCGGTCGTTGTCGCCGAAGCGGATCTCGTCCGTGGCGACGGTGTCGTTCTCGTTGACGATCGGGAAGGCGCCCATCGCCAGCAGCTTGTCCAGGGTGCGCGAGGCGTTGCGGTGGTGGGCGCGGCGGCTCATGTCGTCGGAGGTCAGCAGCACCTGGCCGACGCGGACGCCGTAGCGGGCGAAGGAGGCGGTGTAGCGGGCGACGAGCAGGCCCTGGCCGACGCTGGCGGCGGCCTGCTGGCGGGCCAGGTCCCTGGGGCGGCGGCGCAGGCCCAGCGGGGCCAGTCCGGCGGCGATGGCGCCCGAGGAGACCAGGACGATCTCGCGCTCCCCGCCGCTGCGCACCTTGGCCAGGACGTCGACCAGCGCGTCCACGCGGTCCGCGTCCAGGCCGCCCGAGGCGGTGGTCAGCGAGGAGGACCCGACCTTGACGACGATCCTGCGGGCCTCGCCCACGGCCTGCCTTGCCCCTGCCACGTCGCCGTCCGTCCCCTCGCTGCGTTCCGGTCCCTGCACCGGAAATCTACGGGACGCGCGGGCCGGCCGCGGATCCGGTCCACGCTACGGACGGTGCGGACGGGGTCACAGCGGCGCGGACGCGGCCCCGCCGCTCCGGGTTCCGCTCCGCCCCATGACAGGAACGCGCTATTCCGCTACGGTCCGACGGCGCGGTGGGGCGCCCTCGCCGCCCCGGCCCGAGGACACGCGCGTGTCGTCAGGAGGTCGCCGCGCGTTAACCCGGACGGCCGACCTCGCGCCGAACCGACGCTCCTGGAGTGACCGCAGTGCCCGTACCTCTTCCCCGCCCGCCGGCCCTTCTGAAGGTGCTGGTCACCGTCGTCCTGGCCGCCGCGTTCGCCGCCCAGGCGGTCGCGGCGCTGCTGCCCCACGTCCCGCTGCTGCTCGCGGCGACCGCCGTGTCCCTGGCCGTCGAGGGCGTCCTGTACCGCTGGCAGCGCGGTGTGCTGGCGCTGTTCGCCAAGTCGCACGCGGACATCACCGTGCGCCACGTCCTGCGGGACCTGCTGCTGGTCGTGGCGCTGCTGCGGCTCGGCGAGCAGGACCGGGAGACGGTGTACGCGCCGCTGGTGGGCGGGCTGCTGGCGTTCTACGCGCTGCACTGCGCGATCCAGGCGGTCTCCGTGCTGGTACGCCGCACCCGCACCCTGCCGGTGGTCACCCGCAACATCGACGCCTCGGCGCTGCGGCTGTCCCCGGCCCCGGCCCTGCTGCTGCGCCGCCCCGGCCTGCGACTGCTGGTGTTCGGCCTGCCGGCGACGGCCGGGCTGCTGGCCGGCGCGGCGGGCGGCCGGCCGGTCCTCGCGGCCGCGGGCATCGCGCTGTCCCTGCTGGCGGCCCTGACCGGACTGGGCGCGCTGCTGCTGCGGCTGCTGCCGGGGCGGCGGCCGGCCGACGAGCAGCGGGTGCTGGAGTGGTTCGACGCGTGGCTGGCCTCCTACCGCCCGACGGTCGGCCTGTACTTCTCCGGCGGCGCCTCCTCGGCCTACCAGGCGAACATGTGGCTGGAGCCGCTGGCCAAGCTGGACGGCCGTCCGGTCATCGTGCTGCGCGAGCGGTTCATGGTGCAGAAGATCGCGGCGACGGACATCCCGATCGTGTGCCTGCCGAAGGTGTCCACGCTGATGCGTCTGGAGCACTCCACGCTCCAGGTCCTCATCCACCCCTCGAACTCCGGCAAGACCTCCCAGGTGCTGCGCATCCCCACGATCAAGCACACCTTCGTCAACCACGGCGAGAGCGACAAGCTGTCCTCGTGCAACCCGTACGCGAAGGCGTACGACGAGGTGTGGGTGGCCGGTCCCGCCGCGCGCGAGCGGTACGCGCTGGCCGAGGTGGGCGTCGAGGACAAGGACGTGGTGGAGACGGGCCGCCCCCAGCTGGACGGGGTGCTGCCCTGCGCGGGTCCGCCCGCCGGGGCGTACACGACCGTCCTGTACGCGCCGACCTGGGAGGGCTGGGACGGCAACCCCGGCAACACCTCGGTGATCGAGGCCGGGGAGAACCTGGTGCGGGCGCTGCTCGCCGACCCGGGTGTGCGGGTGCTGTACAAGCCGCATCCGCTGACCGGGTCGGTGGACCCGCGCGCGGGCGCGGCCGACCTGCGCATCCGGGAGCTGATCCGGGCGGCGAACCGGGAGCGGGCGGTGCCGCGGGTGCCGGCCGGGGCGGAACTGGCGCGCCGCACCGCCGAGCTGGACCGGCTCACCACGTCCGACTTCCGGCCCGGCGCCGACACGGTGGAGCGCATGCTGGCGCAGTCGGCGCCGGAGCCGGGCCGCGCGCAGGCGGTGGCACGGGCGACGGCCGCCTGGGAGGAGGCCTACTGGGCCTCGCTGCCGGAGGGCGAGCACCAGGTCATCACGGACGCCCGGCCCGCGCTGTACTCCTGCTTCAACGCGGCCGACCTGCTGATCAGTGATGTGTCCAGCGTGATCAGCGACTTCCTGGCCAGCGAGAAGCCGTACGCGGTGGCCAACACCAGCGGGCTGCCCGAGGACGCCTTCCGCGCGGCGTTCCCGACGGTGGCGGCGGCGACCGTGCTGACGCCGGACGCCGCCGGGGTGCCGGGTCTGCTGGAGGCGGTGCGGCACCCGGAGAAGGACGAACTGGCCGAGGCGCGGGCCGAGTTGAAGCTCCGTCTGCTCGGTCCGGCCGAGCCGTCGTCGCAGGAGCGCTTCAACCAGGCCGTACGGGCCCTGTGCGCGCGGGCCCGGGACCACCGGGCCCGGGTGGCGGAGCGGCTGGCGGCGGAGCTGCCGGGCCAGCGCACGGAGACGGCGATTCCGACCGCACCGCGCTGACCGGCGGGACACCGGCACGACGGGGCGCCAGGACGACTGCGGGGCGCCAGGACGACTGCGGGGCCGGGGAAACCCCCGGCCCCGCTGCCGTTCGGGCCGCTGCCGTTCAGGCCGCCGGGCGCATCTCCCGGGACGTCAGCACGCGCCGCGCCTTGCGCACCGCCCGCCGCAGGAACGTCTCGACGCCGCCCTCCCGGTAGCCCGGGAACGCGCGGGCCTCGCGGGGCTCGGCCAGGTAGACCGCGTCGGGAATGCCCGCGGCGCGGTCGCGGAAGTGCGGGTAGGCCAGGTAGACGCGGCGGCCCCGCTTCTCCAGGAGGGCCGCGGCCTGCTTCTTGGCCTTGACGAACGTCACTACGTCCAGCAGCAGGTCCGGGCGCTGCTCGGCGACCAGGTGCAGCCGCAGCCGTTCGTGGACCTTCAGGCGCCGGGCGACGCCCTCGGTCCAGTAGGCGTCCATCAGCGGCTTGGCCAGCTCCAGCTTGTGCCGGCGGACCTCCTCGCTGTCGGTGGCGAACTTCGGGCCGAACTGCGGCAGCAGGGTGACCAGGAACGGCCGGATCATCAACTGGTCGCGCCGGGCCCCCGCCGGGACGAGCTCGGCGATGAGGTTCATCAGGGCCCGCGCGGAGTCGAAGCGCAGCATGTAACTGCCGCTCTTGGTCACGTGCTTGCCGTCGTCGCGCCCGACCAGGTAGTAGCAGGTGTGGTCGGCGACCACCGAGACGCCGTTCGCCCGGAGGTAGGCCTCCATCGTGAACAGCGCGTCCTCGCCGGTGAACAGCGACTCGTCGAACCGCATGCCGTGCCGGTCCAGCAGCTCGCGGCGGAACAGCTTCTGCGCGCTGAGCGTGAACTTGATGTTGGAGGAGTAGACGTCCGTCCGCTCCACCGTCTTGCCCCACATGGACTTCGGGGCCGAACGGTTGACGCCCTCGACCTTGCCGAGGACGACGTCGGTGCCGGCCCGGTCGGCCATGGCGACCATCCGCTCCAGCGCCTCGGGCCCCAGCCGGTCGTCGGCGTCCAGGAAGAAGACGTAGCGCCCGCTCGCCTTGCCCAGGCCGACGTTGCGCGGGCCGCTCGGGCCGCCCGAGTTCTCCTGCCGGATCACCAGCACGTGCATCGGAGCCCGCTCGGCGAACTCCTCCAGGTACTCCCCCGTGCCGTCCGTCGAACCGTCGTCCACCGCGATGACCTCGATGCGGTCCCAACCGATGGTCTGCGCCTCGACGGACGAGAGGCACTCGATCAGATACGGCATCGCTTCGTACGCCCCGATGATCACGCTCACATCAGGCTGCGTCACGGTCACGTTTCCCCCTAGTCAATGGGATATTCCCCCCGTATCGCCTCATTCGCTACTTGGTAGACGGGTGATCGGGGCAAGCGGTTGCCTCGCACACCGGTATGAGTGGGACACCTCACATGGTGAACGGACAGGGAACGGAAGACAAAAAGGGGTTCGGCCCCCGAGGAACTCCTCGGGGGCCGAACCCCTCAGCGGTGGGCGGCAGGTCAGCCCGTGCCGACTCCGTCCGTGTCACCGGCCGTGGACACCCGCTGCCCGGGCACCGCGTTCGCCAGCTCGGCCTCGGCCTCGGCCAGGGCGGCCGCGTCCCGTGACTGCTGCCCGACGTTGCGCGTCTCGGCCTTGAGCGCGAGGTTCGCCACGGCGGTGTTGAACTGCTGGAGCGAGGTCGGCTCGTCCGGGCCCAGCAGGTACTGCTTGAGCTCCTTGCGGTCCTCGGCCAGCGGGTCGGCGGCCGGGTCGCGCACGGCGCCCAGCAGCTCGCCCAGCTCGTTCGCGCTGTTGGAGAGGATCACCGCGGCACGCACCGCCGTGTTGTTCCGCTTGAACTCCTCGACCCCCACCTCGGCGGAGTCCGTCACCGCGTACGGCTTGCCGCTGGCGATGAAGTCGGAGACCACGCTGGAGATGTCGGAGACCATCGCGTCGGAGACGTTGAAGCAGTCGTACAGCCGCGGCTCGGGCCCGGTGATGACCCGGTGCTCCCAGCTGGGGAAGGACCGCCAGTAGGCGTCGTTCCACTCGGCGCGCAGCCGGGCGGCCTCCTCGTGCCGGGCGACGTCGAGCACACCGTCACGGGTGGCCTCGGCCTCGTCGCCGCGGTCGCCGCCGGAGCCGGCCAGCTGCGCCAGCCGGGCCTCGATCCGGGCCAGTTCGTCCTTGGCCCGCGCCTGGGCGGCGGTGTCGGCGACGAAGCGCGGGTCGAGGGCGCGCTCGGCCGCGGCCTTGCGGACCAGGGCGGTGATGCGCTGGTGGGCGGCGCCGGCCTCCTTGCTGACCGTGCCGGTGAACGGGTGCGGCTTGTACAGCACGCGCACGGGCGGGTCCGCCGCGACCAGCTTGCGCACGATGTTCTCGCCGGCCAGCACGATCGAGGTGTTGCCCGGGTTGCCGTCCCAGCCCTCCCAGGTGGGGGCGTACAGCACCGTCGGGATACGGCCCTCGGGGACGCCCTGCCAGGTCTGGATGGGGGCGAGCTGGGGGCGGCCGACCTCGACGATGTCGTCGTCGCGGACACCGACGTCGGCGATGGCGTAGCGGTCGCGGCCCGCGCGGCCGGCCGTCCACACCTCGTCGTAGACCTTGCTGAACGGGTTGACGCTGGCGAGCTTGTCGCTGTCGCCGTGGCCGATGAAGACGTGCTTCATGGTGGGCACGCGCAGCAGGTGGATGTTCTTGCCGACGTTGGCCGCGTACAGCGCGACGCGCACCGTGGACAGGTCCAGGTTCATCAGGTGCACCCCTCCGGGCACGCAGATGACCGGGACCGTGGTGGGCGCCAGGTTGTTCAGGATGACCCGCTCGCGCAGGATGATCAGCGGCTTGGACTCCAGCTTCTCCATGGTGTCCAGCCACATGTTGACCTGGTACGCGGAGTCCTTGGAGCCGGAGAAGTACAGCACGGTCTCCGGCTGGTACTCGCCCAGCCAGTCGTCGACGGCGGCCAGCACGCGCTCGGCGTTCGGCGGGATCCTCCGGCCGCGCACGAACGGCACCAGCGCCAGGACGTACAGGGTGGCCAGGGCCACCGTGAGGCCGATGCCGGCGAAGCCGATCAGGGAGGACTCCAGCTGCGCGGCGAGCAGGATGCCGACGACCGCCGCGAGGTCGAGGTGGAGCATCTTCTCGGCGGAGCGGTGCAGCAGCCGGCGCGGCGGGGCGTCCGGGATGCGGATGCGGGACTTCAGATCCACGTTGCGCGTGGCGACCGGCATGCGGCGGCGGTTGCGGATCAGCTGCACCAGCGCGCCGTGCGGGGCCTGCAGACCGTAGAAGGCGATGAAGCAGGCGATCGCGCCGTAGTAGATCAGGTTGTCCGCCAGGGACAGCCGGGCCAGCAGCAGGACCAGGAGCAGCTGCCGGATCAGGAAGCGGATCGACAGCCCGGCCCGGACCTTGCCGAGGCGGTTGATCAGGTAGCTGCCCTTGCGGTGCAGATAGTGGTCCGCCAGGTACGTCACGGCGGCCGCTGCCGCGAAGGCGGGAACGCTCGGGACGAGCGCGGCCAGCATGAGGGCGGGGAAGCCCGCCACCATGAGGACCGCCGCGGCCAGCTCGGCCGCGCTGCCCACCCGGGCGACGCGAATAGCGGTGGATATCACGGAGAAACCTGCTCTTGGGAGGGGTGTGCCGGTCTTGGTTCTGAATGCGGCTGGTCTGTGAATATTCGCGGGACTGTATGGATTCAGGCCCCTGCGAACACTCCTGTTGACAGATACCCGTGAACAGGAGGGCGCAGAGGCCTGAATTACCGGAGTCTAATTGCCGCCAATTATTACACGCCGTCCTGCCGGTCCAGCACCGAGGCCAGGGCCTGCTCGAAGCCGGTCGCGCGGGCCGCGCCGGCCGTCGGGTCCTGCTGGCGGACGTCGATGACGTGCCCGGTCAGCTCGGACAGCAGCACGTCGAGCGACGTACGGGCGACCGCCTCGGAGGACAGCAGGGAACCCGCGGGCTCCTGGCCGAAGGCCTTGGTGCGCATGGGGGTCGCGGTGCGCTCGGGGTTGATGCAGTTGACGCGGACGCCGTCGCCGGCCCACTCGTCGGACAGGGCCTGGGTGAGGTTCACCATCGCGGCCTTGGTCGAGGAGTACAGGCTGTACTCGGCGCGGCCCCGGGTGTAGCTGCTGGAGGTGTAGAGCAGCAGCTGGCCCTTGGTCTCCGACAGGTACTTGTACGACGAGCGCGCGATCTGCACCGGGGCCAGGTAGTTGACCTTCAGCGCCTCCTCGATGGTGGCGTTGTCGGTCTCGGCGAGCTTGCCGATGCGCAGCACGCCGGCGGTGTTCACCACGTAGTCGATCCGGCCGGTCTCGGCGTACGCCTTGGACAGCGCGTCGTCGACCTCCTCCGGGTTCTCCACGTGGGTGCCGGTGGTGGAGCGGCCCAGGGCGTAGACCGTGGCCCCGTAGGACTCGGCGAGTTCGGCGATGTCCTTGCCGATGCCGTAGGAGCCGCCGAAGACGACGATCGTCTTGCCGGTGAGCAGCTCGCGGTAGGCCTGCTCGGAGACCTGCTCGGGCGCGGCCGTCGAGGCGAGCTGGAAGAGCTTGTCGGCGATGAAGACGTCGACGGGCTGGGTGACCTTCATGTTGTACTCGTCACCGGCGACGACGTGGATCGGCACGTCGGGCAGGTACTTGAGCACGACCGAGCAGTCGTCGGTGGCCTGGAAGTTGGGGTCGCCGGCGGCGACCTCGTAGGCCCGCTTGATCGTGGACAGCTTGAAGGCCTGCGGCGTCTGGCCGCGGCGCAGCCGGGAGCGGTCCGGGATCTCGGTGATGAACTCGCCGTCCTCGCCGTGCGTGCGCGTGACGATGATGGTGTCCGCGGACGGGATGGCCACGTCGACGGCCTGGTAGCGCTCCAGCGCGGTGACGCAGTCGTCGATGACGCGCTGCGACAGCAGGGGGCGCACGGCGTCGTGGAAGAGGACGTTGAGGTCCTCGCCCGCGGCGAGACCCTCACCGAGGGCCGCGATGGCGCGCTCGGTGGTCTCGTTCCGCGTGGAACCGCCCTCGATGATCCTGGAGACCTTCTTGAATCCGGCCTTCGCGACGATCTTCTCGACGTCGGGCACGTAGCCCTGCGCCATCAGCACGATGATGTCGTCGATCGAGTCGGCGTTCTCGAAGGTGGTCAGCGTGTGCTCGATGACTGCCTTGCCGGCGATCTTCAGCAGCTGCTTGGGGATCGACAGACCCACCCGCTGACCGGTGCCACCGGCCAGGATCACTGCGGTGGTACGGGGCTTGGCTATGTGCTGGGACACAGGTGACCTACCTTGGGGCGACAGGGAACTTCGAAATGGTCCCACTCTTGGTTACCGCAGTGCAAGGTGAGCGCCCTCCACCGCATATGTGCGCGCAACCTGTCATTCACCTGGTACTGCTGGTGATTGACGAGACGGTTCCAAGGGGTCGCGGGCGTCCCTCTATTTGCTGTGAGTAACTCCACAAGGAGTTCCTGATCAAGATTCCGCAGCAATTCGGTCTCGGTGCGGGCAAGGTGACGCCCGCGCGCCCGTACGGCGGGAGCCCGGGACTCCGAAGAGTCCCGGGCTCCTGTGCGCCCCCGGCGTACCGGTGCCGGGTCAGACGACCTCCACGCCCGGCCGGCCCGCCTCGACCCGGAGCCGGGCCAGGGTGCTGGGCGTCGCCTGCGGCTGCCGCACGGTGTCGACCACCCGCACCTGGGCGTCGATGCCGGCCCGGCGGATGTCGAAGAGGTGGTAGCCGCGGTGCGCGTCCAGCAGCTTCCAGTGCGGGTTGTCCGGCCGCCGCGGGTCCCACTCCCTGCGGAAGGCCTCCTGGTCCTGGTCGCCGTTGCTGGAGATGGAGGTGCCGACGAACTCGGCGCCGACGACCGCGGAGTCCGGGTCGGCGTAGTCCTCCTTCAGGTCGCTGATCATCGTCAGGTGCCGGTCGCCGGAGAGCACCACCGGGTTGCGGACGTGCCTGAACTCCTCCAGGAACCGGTTGCGTTCGGCCTGGTAGCCGTCCCAGGCGTCGTAGAACCAGAGCTTGCCCTCGCCGACCTTGAGGTCCGTCTCGGCCATCATGATCTGCGAGGCGACGAGGTTCCAGCGGGCGGGCGAGTCCCGCAGGCCGTTCAGCAGCCACTGCCTCTGCCGCGCGCCCAGCATGGTCAGCGAGGGGTCCTGGGCGCCTTCCTGACTGGTGGCCTGGTCGCTGCGGTACTGCCGGGTGTCCAGGACGTTGAGCCGGGCCAGGCGGCCGAACTCCAGGCGGCGGTACATCCGGATGTGCGGGCCGTTCGGCACGGCGGTGGCGCGGACCGGCATGTGCTCGTAGAACGCCTGGTAGGCGGCGGTCAGGCGGGCCACGAACGCGTCGTGCGGCTGCTTGTCCGGGTCCTGCGGGATCTCGCCGGCGAAGTCGTTGTCCACCTCGTGGTCGTCGAAGCTCACCACGAAGGGGGCGTTGGCGTGCATCGCCGCGAGGTCGGGGTCGGTGCGGTACTGGGCGTACCGGTTGCGGTACTGGACGAGGCTGAACGGCTCGCCGGTGCCCTCGTGGCGCCGCAGGGCCGTCGCCGAGGGCGTGGACTCGTAGATGTAGTCGCCGACGAACACCACGACGTCCGGGTCCTGCTGCAGCATGTCCGCGTAGGGCGTGAAGTAGCCGTGCTGCCAGTTCTGGCACGAGGCGAGGGCCAGGCGCAGGGAGCCGCCGGCGCTGAAGGGGTGGGGCGCGGTGCGGGTGCGGCCGGCGGGCGAGAGCTGGCCGTCGGTGCGGAAGCGGTACCAGTAGGCGCGGTCGGGGCGCAGCCCGCGTACGTCCACGTGAACGCTGTGCCCGTACTCGGGCCGGGCCTGGGCGGTGCCCCGGCGGACGACCTTTCTGAACCGGTGGTCCTCGGCGATCTGCCACTCCACGGGCACCACGCGCTCCGGCATGCCACCGCCGTTCAGCGGGTCCGGGGCGAGCCTGGTCCACAGCACGATGCCGTCCGGGAGCGGGTCCCCCGAGGCGACGCCGAGGCTGAACACCCCGTCGGGCAGAGGCGTTTCAGCCGCGTGCGCGGCGGCCGGAAGCCACAGCTGGGCGGAGGCCGCGGCACCGAGCACGGCGGCGCCCGCGGTCAGAAAGCGGCGTCTGTCGGGGGACACTGCTCCGGTCATCGGCTGACTCCCTTACCTCGCTGGCCACATGGACACGGGGAAGCTTCACGCTCGCGGGCGGTCCGCCCGCTGAACGCCGGGGTTCACGTACATGACAACTAAGCAGACAAAAGAAGACCCGCCGCCAGCGCTGGAACAAGCCGTTGCCGGGGCGAGTCTGACAGGTGTTCAGTTGGAGGTGGGTGAGCGAAACCCGGGGGCGCCGGCCGCACGGGAAGGGTCCGGGACCCTCATCCGCGCGGCCCCGTACGAGTCCTCGGGGACAGGACCCGGCTCAGAACGGCTCGAAGTCGTCGAACTCCTGCTGCGCCTCGTCCCGCTCGGCCTGCCGGTCCCTGCGGCGCTGCGCCGCCGGACGCGACTCCTCGAAGCGGTGGTCCTCGCCGCGGCGGCCGAGCATCTCGGCACCGGCCGTCACGGACGGCTCCCAGTCGAAGACGACCGCGTTCTCCTCGGGGCCGATGGCGACGCCGTCGCCACCCCGGGCGCCGGCCTTCATCAACGCCTCCTCGACACCGAGCCGGTTGAGCCGGTCCGCCAGGTAGCCGACGGCCTCGTCGTTGTTGAAGTCGGTCTGCCGCACCCACCGCTCGGGCTTCTCGCCGCGCACCCGGAAGACGTCGTCCTCGCGGGTCACGGTGAAGCCGGTGTCGTCCACGGCCTTGGGCCGGATGACGATCCGCGTGGCCTCTTCCTTCGGCTTGTCGGCACGGGCCTTGGCCACGAGTTCGGCGAGCGCGAACGACAGCTCCTTCAGCCCCAGGTGCGCCACGGCCGACACCTCGAACACGCGGTAGCCGCGCGCCTCCAGGTCGGGCCGCACCATCTCGGCCAGGTCCTTGCCGTCCGGTACGTCGATCTTGTTCAGCACGACCAGGCGCGGCCGGTTGTCCAGCCCGCCGTACTGGCGCAGCTCCTCCTCGATGATGTCGAGGTCGGAGAGCGGGTCGCGGTCCGATTCCAGCGTGGCGGTGTCCAGGACGTGCACGAGCACACTGCACCGCTCCACGTGCCGCAGGAACTCAAGGCCCAGGCCCTTGCCCTGACTGGCGCCGGGGATCAGCCCGGGCACGTCCGCGATCGTGTAGACCGTCGAGCCGGCCGTGACGACGCCGAGGTTCGGCACGAGCGTGGTGAAGGGGTAGTCGGCGATCTTCGGCTTGGCGGCGCTCAGCACCGAGATCAGCGACGACTTGCCCGCGCTCGGGTAGCCGACCAGCGCCACGTCGGCGACCGTCTTCAGCTCCAGGACGATGTCCTGCGTGTCCCCCGGCTCGCCGAGCAGCGCGAAGCCGGGCGCCTTGCGGCGGGCGGAGGCCAGGGCCGCGTTGCCGAGCCCGCCCCGGCCGCCCTGCGCGGCGACGTACGACGTGCCGTGCCCGACCAGGTCCGCGAGGACGTTGCCCGCCTTGTCCAGTACGACCGTGCCGTCCGGCACCGGCAGGACCAGGTCCTGCCCGTCCTTGCCGGAGCGGTTGCCGCCCTCGCCGGGCTTGCCGTTGGTGGCCTTGCGGTGCGGGGAGTGGTGGTAGTCGAGCAGCGTGGTGACCGACTGGTCGACGGTGAGGATCACGTCCCCGCCGCGACCGCCGTTGCCGCCGTCGGGGCCGCCCAGCGGCTTGAACTTCTCACGGTGGACGGAGGCACAGCCGTGGCCTCCGCTACCCGCGGCGACATGGAGCTCGACGCGGTCCACGAAGGTGGTCATGGTGGGTGCCTCCAGAAGTACGTGCGAGATTTACTTGTTCAACGAGATGTACTTGTTCAACAAGCGAAAGGCGGACCCGCCTTCCCGCAACGGGAAGTGAGGTCCGCCTCGCGAGGGTGTTCCGGTCAGGCGACCGGGACGATGTTCACGACCTTGCGGCCACGGTGGGTGCCGAACTGCACCGAACCGGCCTGCAGGGCGAACAGCGTGTCGTCGCCGCCACGGCCGACGCCCGCACCCGGGTGGAAGTGGGTGCCGCGCTGACGGACCAGGATCTCACCAGCGTTGACGACCTGACCGCCGAAGCGCTTCACGCCGAGCCGCTGGGCATTGGAGTCGCGACCGTTCCGAGTGGACGATGCGCCCTTCTTGTGTGCCATTTCTCCTCAGTCCCTTACTTCGCAGCCGTGGGGATCTCGGTGACCTTGATCGCCGTGTACTGCTGGCGGTGGCCCTGACGACGGCGGTAACCGGTCTTGTTCTTGTAGCGCAGAATGTCGATCTTCTGCCCCTTGTGGTGGTCCACGACCTCGGCCTGGACCTTGATGCCGGCCAGCACCCACGGGTCGCTGGTCACGGCGTCGCCGTCGACAACGAGCAGGGTCGAGAGCTCGACCGTGTCGCCAACCTTGGCAGTGGAAATCTTGTCAACCTCAACGATGTCGCCGACAGCAACCTTGTGCTGGCGACCACCGCTGCGCACGATGGCGTACACGCGGAACTCACTCTCTCGCTCGGGAAACGGCACCCCCGCAGGCCAGCCACCCGGCAGAGCGGGCGGCCTCTCCTGGGCGCCCGGCGCCCGGAGGATGAGGTTTACGGGGATGTGACGTGTCAGTCGACACGCCGACGGTCAAGGTTACGGGGCCGCGGTCAAGAGGGTCAAACCGAGCCGGGCCCCGCGCCTGTGCGTCCGGTCACTCCGGACGCACAGGCTTCCTGCGGGTCAGCCCTCGTCGGTGGAGGCCGTGACGGAGGAGAGCGTCTGCTCCGCCGCCGCGGTCTTCTTCGACGTGGCCTTCTTGGCGGCCGTCTTGGTGGTCTTCGCCGCCTTCTTGGCCGTCGTCTTCTTGGCGGTCGTCTTCTTGGCCGCGGTCTTCTTGGTGGCGGCCTTCTTCGCCGTGGCCTTCTTGGCCGTCTTGCGGGCCGTCTTCTTGGCCGCGGCCGGCTCGTCGGCCGAAGCGGCCGTCTCGCCCGCCTCACCCGCGTCGCCGGCCGGGGTGGCGGCCTGCTCCGGCTCCTGCGCGGGGGCCGACGGGACGACCACGACGGCCGCCTCCTCGGGCGCGGTGGGCGCCGTGGACTTGCGCACGGCCCGGCGCCGCGGACGGGCCGGGGCGGCGCTCTCCGCGGGCGCCTCGGCCACCGGCTCGGCGGCCGGCTCGCTCTGCCCGGCCGGCTCGGCCTGCGGGGCCTCGGACGCGGCGGGCGCGGTCTCGGCCACCGTCACCACGGCGGCCTCGGCCCCGGCCGGAGAACCGGCCGGCGCGGACACCTTGCGGGTGGCCCGCCGCCGGGTGCGGCCCTTCGGCGCGGCCTCCTCGGCCGCGGCGGGAGCGGGCCGCTCGGCCTGCTCGGGCTGCGCCGCCTCGACCACCGGGTCCTCCACGGCCACCGGCTCGGCGTGCGCCTCGGCGGCCGGCTCCGGCTGCACGGGACGGGCGGCCTCCTCCGCCGCGGTGACGTCCTGGGCGGTGGGCGCCTCGGCGGCCTCCGCGGCCGGCTCGGCCGTCCTGCGCTCCGCCCTCGCGGACTCGCCGCGCGGCGCGCCCGCCGGGGCCGACGCCCGCCGGCTCGCCCGGCGCCGCGACCGTCCGCGGGTGGCCGCGGCCTCCGCCTCGGCGGCGCTGCTGTACAGCTCCTCGTCGGGCTCGAAGGCCGGCTCGGGCAGCGCGATCGGCTCGGCGGCCTCGGCCACGACCTCGGCCACGCTCTCGCTGTCGGCCTCCTGCTCGGCGGTCTCGACGGCCGCCTCGTGGACGTGCGGCTGCTCGGCGGCGCCGGCACGGGCCCGCTTCTTGCGCTTGCCGCCGCCCCCGGCGGAGGTCGGCTGCTCCATGTGCACGATGACACCGCGCCCGTTGCAGTGGACGCAGGTCTCGGAGAAGGACTCCAGCAGGCCCTGGCCCACCCGCTTGCGGGTCATCTGCACCAGTCCCAGCGAGGTCACCTCGGCGACCTGGTGCTTCGTGCGGTCCCGGCCCAGGCACTCCAGCAGGCGCCGCAGCACCAGGTCCCGGTTGGACTCCAGCACCATGTCGATGAAGTCGATGACGATGATGCCGCCGAGGTCGCGCAGCCGCAGCTGGCGCACGATCTCCTCGGCCGCCTCCAGGTTGTTCCTGGTGACCGTCTCCTCCAGGTTGCCGCCCTGGCCGGTGAACTTGCCGGTGTTGACGTCGACGACGACCATCGCCTCGGTCCGGTCGATCACCAGCGAGCCGCCGCTGGGCAGCCAGACCTTGCGGTCCAGGGCCTTGGCAAGCTGCTCGTCGATCCGGTACGTGGCGAAGACGTCGACCTCGGAGGTCCACTTCTGCAGCCGCCCGGCGAGGTCCGGCGCCACGTGCGAGACGTACCCGTGGATCGTCGACCAGGCCTCGTCGCCGCTGACGACGACCTTGGAGAAGTCCTCGTTGAAGATGTCGCGCACGACCCGGACGGTCATGTCCGGCTCGCCGTACAGCAGCGTCGGCGCGTTGCCGTTCTTGGCCTTCTTCTGGATGTCCTCCCACTGCTGCTGCAGCCGCTCGACGTCCCGGCGCAGCTCGTCCTCGCTCGCGCCCTCGGCGGCGGTGCGCACGATGACGCCCGCGTCCTCGGGGACGATCTTCTTGAGGATGGTCTTCAGCCGGGCCCGCTCGGTGTCGGGCAGCTTGCGGCTGATGCCGGTCATGGAGCCCTCGGGCACGTACACCAGGTAGCGGCCCGGCAGGGAGACCTGGCTGGTCAGACGGGCGCCCTTGTGGCCGATCGGGTCCTTCGTCACCTGGACGAGCACCGACTGGCCGGACTTGAGGGCGGACTCGATGCGGCGCGGCCCGTGGGCCATGCCCAGCGCCTCGAAGTTGACCTCACCGGCGTACAGCACGGCGTTGCGGCCCTTGCCGATGTCGATGAAGGCGGCCTCCATCGACGGCAGGACGTTCTGCACCTTGCCGAGGTAGACGTTGCCGACGTAGGAGACCGCCTGCTCCTTGTTGACGTAGTGCTCGACGAGCACGTCGTCCTCGAGCACGCCGATCTGCGTGCGGTCGCCGTGCTGGCGGACGACCATCACGCGCTCGACGGCCTCGCGGCGGGCCAGGAACTCGGCCTCGGTGATGATCGGCACCCGGCGGCGGCCCTGCTCGCGGCCCTCGCGGCGGCGCTGCTTCTTGGCCTCCAGACGGGTCGAGCCCTTGATGGACTGCACCTCGTCGGAGGGTTCGGTGCCCTTCTCCCGCGCGGGGCGGGGGTCGCGGACCTTGACGACCGTGCGCTCGGGGTCGTCGTCGGCGAGCTCGGCGTCGAGGCCGGAGTCACCGGCGCGGCGACGGCGGCGACGGCGCCTGCGGCTGCTGCTGGAGCCGCTCCCGCCGGACGAGTCGTCCCGGTCGGCGGCCTCGTCGGCGTCCTCCCGGTCCTCCTCGGCCTGCTCGGCAGTGTCCTCGGCGTCCTGAGCGGCCTGGGCGGCGGCGATCTCGTCGGAGTCGCCGTCCGCGGTGTCGCCGTCGCTGTCGGCGGACTCGCCGCGACGGCGGCGGCGACCGCCCCGGCGGCGGCGCCGGCGCGAGCCGGGCCCCTCGGAGTCGTCCTGGTCGTCGTCGCCGTCGGCCTGGTCCTCGGCCACATCCTCGGCGTCCTCCGGCTCCTCGTCCACCGTCTCGGCGGCCGGGGCCTCGGGCTCCTCGCCGCCCCGGCGCCTGCGACGGCGGCGGGACCCGGGGGTCTGCTCGTCCCGGTCGGACCGGTCGTCGCGTCCTTCCGGTGCCTCGGGCGCGTCCTGCGTGAGGTCCTCGGGCTCCTCGGCGTCAGTGGCCGCCTCGGCGGCGGCCGCGGCGGCGGCCCGCTCCGGGGTCTGGAACTGGGGCTCGGTGAAGACGGGCGGCTGGAAGAGGGCGACGGCGGGCCGCGCCGGGCGGGCCGGTCCCTCGTTGTCGCCGGCGTCCGCACCGGCGGCGCGCCGGGCGGGCTGGGCGGGCTCGGCGAATCCGCCGGCGGCGCGGCGCACGACCCGGCGGCGGCGCCGCGGGGCACCGTCCTCGGCGGGCTCGGCGGCGGGGGCCTGAGCGGTGGCTTCGGCGGGGGCCTCGGACGCGGCGGGGGCCTGGTCGGCACCCTGGGCGGCGGGCGGGGCCTCGGCGGCTGCGTCGGAGACGGGGGCCGTCTCGGCTGCGGCCTTGGAGCGGGACCGGGACCTGGACCTGCGGGCCGGTTCGGCGGGGTTCTCGGTCACGGGGGCCTTCGTCTCCTCGGGCGATTCCGCGGGCGCCTCGGCGGACGCGGCGGTGGAGCCGGACGGTCCGGCGTCGACGCCGGCCGCTTCGCCGGCGGGCGCCCCTGCGGGCGCGGACACGCGCCGCGTGGCACGCCGGCGGGTGCGGCGCGGAGCCGCGTCCTCGGTGGCGTCGGCATCGGCGGGCGCGGCCTCGGCGGCCTCGGCGACGGCGGGCCCGGAGTCGGCCGGCGCGCCCTGCGCGGCCTGGTCGCCCTGCTCACCCTGCGCCGGCGGGTCGTTCTCGGCGGAAGCGGAAGTGGCGGCGGGCGAGGTGACGCTGCGGGTCGCGCGGCGCCGGGTGCGCCGGGGAGCGGCGTCCTCGGCGGGGGCGGAGACCTCGGCCGGCTCCGGCGCCTCGGGGGCGGCGGGAGCGGTGGCGGGCAGCACGGTCTCGGCGACGGCCTCGGCGGCCGGGGCCCCGGCCGGTGCGGAGGCGCGGCGCACCACACGGCGCCGCTTGCGCCCGGCGGACGCGGTGTCCTCCGCCACGGAGGGCTCGGCGGGCTCCGTCACGTCGGTGGCGGCCCCGGCGGCGGCCTCCTGCGCGGCGGTCTCCTCGGCCTCGTCGGTCTCGGCGGCGTCGGCCGCGAGCTCCTCGGCCTCGGCGGCCGGTATGGCCGGTGCGACGGTCTCCGCCGGCGCGTCGGTGGCACCGGCGGGCGGACCGGCCGGGCGGGACGCGGCACGGCGCCGCCGGCGGGGCGGCAGGGTGTCGCTGGGGGTGTTCTGTTCGGAGCCCTGCGAGGACTCTGCGGGTTCGGTCGGTTCGAGCATGCGGGCTTTTCTCCCGTCAGGCTCCCGGGCGCCGCGCCTGGTCCGGCGATGCCGGTGACGTCCGCGGCTCGCGCTGTGCGCGTCGCCGCCGTCCGGGGCGCGGGCGCCGCACGGGAGCTCTCCGTGTCCTGTCTCGCCGGTTCCGTACGCCGAATGCGTACGGCCTGGCGAAAGTCTTCTGGTCGGTGCGCTGCCCGACCCAGGTGGCTCCCGAGTCCGAGGGCGGCGCTACGACGTCCGTCCCTACGCGGGACCTTCCTTACGCCGGCGCCGTCGCGGTGGCAGGCTGTTCGGCCGTTGAGGGGGCCTGCGCTGCCTCGCGGTCGGGCGCGAGCGGGTCGGTCACCGTGCCGGTCTCTTCATCGAACAGCCCCTGCGCCAGCCTGGTCACCGCTGCGGGGACCGGCGGCGCCAGGTCGGCCACGGCGCGGAGACCGGACAGGACGTCGTCGGGTCGTACGGCAGGCGTCACGTGCCGAACAACCAGCCGCAGTATCGCACAGGGCTGGTCGCTCGGCCTATCAGCCAGCGCACTCTGCGTTTCCGAGAGGTCGCGGACCTCCAGGCTCACGACCGCGGAACGGGCGTCGAACGTGCGCACGCCGTTCTTGGCGAGTCGCTTAACTTCCACGCTCTCCGCCGCGGTGAAGGCGTCCGCCGCCCGGCGGGCCTCCTCCGGCGACACGCCGTCCAGCCGCAGCTCCCACACGGAAGCCGTCAGCCGGTCGGCGAGGCCCGAGGTGCGGGCCTCGACCGCCTCGACGATGTCGAGCCCGGCGGGCAGCGACTCGTCGAGGAGGACCCTGAGCCGCTCCGGGTCGCGGTGCGCGGTGAGCGCGATCTCCAGGTACTCCGCCTCACTGCCCGTGCCGGTGGGTGCGGCATTGGCGTACGACACCTTCGGGTGCGGCGTGAAACCGGCCGAGTAGGCCATCGGCACCTCGGCACGGCGCAACGCACGCTCGAAGGCGCGCTGGAAGTCACGGTGGCTGGTGAACCGGAGGCGGCCGCGCTTGGTGTAGCGCAGTCGGATGCGCTGCACCGCGGGTGCGGGCGGCGGGCCTTCGGGCTGTCGCTTGCCCAGTGTCGTTCAGTCCTTCGTGAGAGCGGTCGTACTGCTACCAAGAGTACGTGCCTCGCGGCCGGAAGGTTCCCTCCGGGCGACCGGCACGGGGCGTCCGGGTTCCCCGAACAGCGTCCGCCGCACGTCGGCGCGGGCCTGCCGTACGGTCTCACGGGCGGCGGCCAGCGCCTGCCGCACGGCCCGTCCGGCACCGCGGGCGGCCTCGGCGGCGGGCCGCCAGACGGTGTCGCGCACGGCGTGCCCGACGGGCGTGAGCACACTGCGGTACACCCAGCGCACCGGTTCGACGAGGATCCACCGCACCAGCGTGCCGAGGAACCGCCCGACGGCGAGCGAGACATGGCCGGCGACACGCCAGGCGTGGCCCAGGGCGTCCCGAACCTCCCGTCCGACGACGGCGAGGACACGGCCCACGGGGGTGAGGACCCAGCGCCACAGGGCGAGCGCGGGCAGCACGAACAGGATCCGCGCTATCCAGTACAGGGCCGCTCCGACGCCGGTGACCACCGTGCCAACCAGCCACGCGAGCCCCCTGCCGCACCACAGCAGGGCGCGTCCGACGGGCGCGAGCACCCAGGCGTACAGGCCGCGGGCCGGCACGACGACGAGGTACCGGACGAGCCACGCCAGGGCCGTCCAGGCGCCGAGCCCGAGCGCGGCCAGTACGGCGCCGATGCCCCTCAGCACCCACATCACCGCGTGCCCGACGGGGGTGAGCAGGTGCGCGTACGCCCAGCCGAGCGCGGTGCCGACGCCCCGCCCGGCCCGGGCGAGCACGTGTCCCAGGGGTGTGAGCACGTACCGGTACGACCAGAGGAGCGGCACCACGACGAGGACGTGGCCGAGCCGGGCGAGACCCTTGCCCAGCGGCACCGCCACGTACCGCCACAGCGCGACGAACGGCCACACCAGCACCACCCGGCCCAGCCACAGCAGGGCCCGGCCGAGCGGCCGCAGCAGGGTGTCGTTCAGGAACCGGCCGGTGACGACGAGCGCGTCCCAGGCCATCCGCACGGGGACGACCAGCACGAGCAAGACGATCCGCACGGGGATCCGGATCGCGACGGTGAGGCACCCCTCGGGCGCCTCGGGCTGCGGCCGGGCGGGCGGCCCGGCCGGACGGGTGCGCGCAGCGACCCGCGGTGCGCAACCCTCACGGGGCGCTTTCTCCAGATCCATACCGCCGAAGACGCGTCAGCGCCCCGTCCGGATCCCGTTCGCACGGTCCAGTCCCGTCCGGGCCGGGATCACCCGCGCGCCGCGGCACACCCCTCAGGACTCGGCGCCGGAGGCGTCCCCGTCCGCCTCGAAGCGCAGCAGCTCACCCGGCTGGCACTCCAGCACCTCGCAGAGCGCGGCCAGGGTGGAGAAGCGGACCGCCCTGGCACGGCCGTTCTTGAGGACGGCCAGGTTGGCCGGGGTGATGCCGACCCGTTCGGCGAGTTCGCCCACGGACATCTTCCGCTTCGCCAGCATCACGTCGATGTCGACGGCGATCGGCATCAGATGACCTCTTCCAGCTCGGCCCGCATCCGGGCCGCCTCGACGTCGCGGGCGACGGCCTGCGCCAGCAGCATCCGCAACACCAGCACGACCAGCGCGACTCCCAGCACGGCCACGCCGACCCCGCCCAGCAGGAGCACCACCCCGGGCGCGACGGCGTCGCCCGGCGCGAGCACGGCCCCGAGCGCGAACACCAGGCAGGCGGCCGTCACGAACGCGCCGATCACGAGGTGCACGTAGCGGAAGGCGCCGGTCGAGAACACCGTCCCGCGCCGCACCATGGTCAGCAGCCGCCACACGCAGACGAGGACGACCTGGGCGGTCACGATGCCCAGCACCAGGATCACCAGCACCGGCGTGCGCAGCTGGGCGTGCTCGGGCTCCAGTGCGTTCATGTCGATCGCCAGCAGCGGGACCATCACGCCCTGCACGAACAGCGAACCGGCCAGCAGCACCACCAGCACCGCACGCAACGCGATCACGGCCGGCTTCCCCATCCCCACTCCCCGCTCTCCCCACGTTCCCAATCGTTCCACGATAGGAAGTTATCGATATTCGATAGGCCTGGCAACTGGCCGTCCCTCCGGAGGCGTGCGACCCGTGACAGCGTGGCAAGAGGCATCCAGGCCGGTACCCGGACCGAGGAGGACGACGGTGGACTGGCGCGTGTTCGCACAGGAGATGGCCTCCATGGCGCGGGACCTGCTCGCCCAGGACTCGGTCGAGGCCACGCTGGGGCAGATCACCCACGCGGCCGTCGAGCTGGTCTCCGGGTGCGACGCGGCCGGCATCCTGCTGCTGCGCGGCAGGACCGTGGAGTCGCTCGCCCCGACCCACGACCTGGTGGTGGAGAGCGACCGGCTCCAGGAACGCCTCGGCGAGGGCCCCTGCTTCGACGCGGCCCGCACCAGCACCGGTGAACGGGTGTTCCGCATCGCCGATCTCACCGCCGGGCGCTCCCGCTGGCCGGCCTACGCCGCCCGGGCCGAGGACCTGGGCATCGGCAGCATGATGGGCTTCCTGCTGTACACCGAGGACGAGGACCTCGGCGCGCTCAACCTGTACTCCCACCGGCCCGGATCCTTCTCCGAGGACGGCGAGACCGCCGGCTGGCTGCTGGCCTCGCACGCCGCCGTCGCCTTCTCCAGCGCCCGCAGCCACGCCCAGCTGGAGCAGGCCATCGCCACCCGGCACGTCATCGGCGAGGCGATGGGCATCCTCATGGGCAGCCACCGCCTCACCGAGGAGCAGGCCTTCGACGTCCTGCGCCGCTTCTCCCAGGAGCACAACATCAAGCTCCGGGAGGTCGCCCGCCGGGTGTGCGAACACGGCGGACTGAGTTGACGGTTCCCCCAGCACATGTTCTGAACTGGGGGAACCTGACGGGGCCGGCCCCCCGGGGGAGCGCCACCGACTCCGCCTCCTCAGCGGGTCCCCCGGGACCGGGGTGTCTCACCCGTCGTTCGGCGGCGGAAAAGCGCCGCCGAGGGCCCGGCGCCCCCGGCGCCCCCAACAGTGAGCCCCCTCCGCAGCGGAGGGGGCTCGACCGGTTTTCCTGTCAGTGCGCGTGCCCGCTCGGTGCCGGTGCGGCGTTCTTGACCGTCAGGGGCAGCAGCTTCTTGCCCGTCGGGCCGATCTGGATGTGGGTGTCCATCTGCGGGCACACCCCGCAGTCGAAGCACGGCGTCCAGCGGCAGTCCTCGACCTCCGTCTCGTCGAGGGCGTCCTGCCAGTCCTCCCAGAGCCAGTCCTTGTCCAGGCCCGAGTCGAGGTGGTCCCAGGGCAGGACCTCCTCGTAGGTGCGCTCACGGGTGGTGTACCAGTCGACGTCCACCCCGAACGGCTCCAGCGCCTTGTCCGCGCACGCCATCCAGCGGTCGTAGGAGAAGTGCTCGCGCCAGCCGTCGAAGCGGCCGCCGTCCTCGTACACCGCGCGGATGACCGCACCGATGCGGCGGTCGCCGCGGGAGAGCAGGCCCTCGACGATGCCGGGCTTGCCGTCGTGGTAGCGGAAGCCGATGGAGCGGCCGTACTTCTTGTCGCCGCGGATCTTGTCCCGGAGCTTGGCCAGGCGGGCGTCGGTCTCCTCGGCGGACAGCTGCGGGGCCCACTGGAAGGGCGTGTGCGGCTTGGGGACGAAACCGCCGATCGAGACCGTGCAGCGGATGTCGTTGGAGCCGGAGACCTCGCGGCCCTTCTGGATGACGCGCGTGGCCATGTCGGCGATCTGGAGCACGTCGTCGTCGGTCTCCGTCGGCAGGCCGCACATGAAGTACAGCTTCACCTGACGCCAGCCGTTGCCGTAGGCGGTCGCGACCGTGCGGATCAGGTCCTCTTCCGAGACCATCTTGTTGATGACCTTGCGGATGCGCTCCGAGCCGCCCTCGGGAGCGAAGGTCAGGCCCGAACGGCGGCCGTTGCGGGTCAGCTCGTTGGCCAGGTCGATGTTGAAGGCGTCCACCCGGGTCGACGGCAGCGACAAGCCGATCTTGTCGTCCTCGTAGCGGTCGGCCAGGCCCTTGGCGATGTCGCCGATCTCGCTGTGGTCCGCGGAGGACAGCGACAGCAGGCCGACCTCCTCGAAGCCGGTCGCCTTCAGGCCCTTCTCCACCATGTCGCCGATGCCGGTGATGGACCGCTCGCGGACCGGGCGCGTGATCATGCCGGCCTGGCAGAAGCGGCAGCCGCGCGTGCAGCCGCGGAAGATCTCCACCGACATGCGCTCGTGCACCGTCTCGGCCAGCGGGACCAGCGGCTGCTTGGGGTACGGCCACTCGTCCAGGTCCATGACGGTGTGCTTGGACACCCGCCACGGGACACCGCTGCGCTTGGGCACCACGCGGGCGATACGGCCGTCCGGCAGGTACTCGACGTCGTAGAAGCCGGGCACGTACACCCCGCCCGTCTTCGCCAGGCGGAACAGCAGTTCCTCGCGGCCGCCCGGGCGGCCCTCGGCCTTCCAGGCGCGGACGATCGCGGTGATCTCCAGGACGGCCTGCTCGCCGTCGCCGATCACGGCGCAGTCGATGAAGTCCGCGATCGGCTCGGGGTTGAACGCGGCGTGCCCGCCGGCCAGGACGATCGGGTCGTCCAGGCCGCGGTCCTTCGACTCCAGCGGGATGCCCGCCAGGTCCAGGGCGGCCAGCATGTTCGTGTAGCCGAGCTCGGTGGAGAAGGACAGGCCGAGCACGTCGAACGCCTTCACCGGCCGGTGGCTGTCGACCGTGAACTGGGGGACGCCGTGCTCGCGCATCAGCTCCTCCAGGTCCGGCCAGACGCTGTACGTGCGCTCGGCGAGGACGCCCTGCTGCTCGTTCAGGACCTCGTACAGGATCTGGACGCCCTGGTTGGGCAGGCCGACCTCGTAGGCGTCCGGGTACATGAGCGCCCAGCGGACGTCACAGGACTCCCAGTCCTTGACCGTGGAGTTGAGCTCTCCGCCGACGTACTGGATCGGCTTCTGCACATGCGGGAGCAGAGCTTCGAGCTGCGGGAACACCGACGCAGCGACTTCGGCAGGCATGTCGCGCACCTTCGTGGGCTGGACTGAACTGACAGGGGTGACCATCCAGCCTAACGCGGCCGCGGAGCACCTCCGTACGCCCCGAGGCTCACAGGCCCGCCGCCGAGCCCTTGATCTCCTTCCACAGCCCGGGCAGCTCGGCCTCCGTGCGCAGGGCGCGCTGCTCCTCTCGCTCGTGGAGCAGGCCGTAGGTGAAGGCGCTCTCGCCCGCCGCGTGGGCGACCGCCGACAGCTCGCGCAGGGTCTGCCGGGCCATCACGCTGTCCTGGTGCTCGCCGAGCAGCTTCTGCAGCGACTTCATGGCCTTCAGCACGGTCGTGGCGGGCTTGCCGAGGGCCGGCTCGGCCACCTCGGCGGCGTAGCGGGCGCGCTTGGCCTTCTTGCGGGCCTCGTGCACGGCGACGTCCCGTTCGGTGCCGGGCTCCAGCTCCAGCGCCCGCTCGACCAGCCGGGACACCTTGCGGACGTCCTTCTTCACCGCGTCGGCGAGCGGTGTGCCGGGCTTCTTCCCGGCCGCCTTCAGCAGCGGCGGTGCGGCGATCAGCGCGTCCAGGGTGTCGAGCAGGGCGAGGTGGCGGCGGGAGTCCAGGACGCCGAGGAGCCGGCCGCGGGCCGTGTGGTGCTCGGCGCTCGACCAGTGGCGCAGCCGCTCGGCCACGGGGCCGCGGACCAGGCCGTCGGGCACCTCGCTCAGGGCCGCCGTCAGCCGTTCGGCCAGCACCTCGCGGTCACGGTCCAGGCCCAGCTCCCCGGCCAGCCACTTCAGCTCGTCGGCGATCGGGTCGGTGACGGCCCGGTCGAGGATGCCCCGGAAGGACGTAAAGGTGCTGCGCAGCCGCCGGGTGGCCACGCGCATGCCGTGCACGGCGTCCTCGGCGTCCCGGCGGACGGCCGGGTCCAGCGCGACGATCGCGTCGCGTTGTTCGCGTACGTAGGCGAGCACGTGGTCGCCGGCGGTCACCGGCTCCCCGGCGTCCGCGGACGGGCGCCGCTTCCCGGGCGCGGTCTCCGCCAGGGCCCGTGCCAGCTTGGACGCGGATTTCGACGGCCGCACCCCGGCCTTGCGCAGCCGCTTCTCGACCCGGTCGAGGAAGGCCGGGTCGCCCCCGTCGGCGAGTTCGACCTCCAGCTCGGTCCACCGCGCCTCGCCCCCGCCGGCCGTGAGCCGCTCGGCGTGCACGGCGTCCACGCTGACCTCGGCGAGCAGCCGACCGCCGGCGTCGACGAGGTGCCGTACATCGCGCTCGGAGCGCAGCCGGACCAGGGGGACCAGCTCGGCGTCGCGGACGCGGGAGCGGACGAGCCCGGCGAGTTCGCCGGGGAGGGTGTCGGAGAGCGGGGCGCGGATCTCGTCCCGGGTGTCCGGGCCGACCGGGAACTTCAGGTGCCAGCCCGCGTCCGAGCCGCCGGTGCGGCGGCGCAGGGTGACGGCCGTCGCGGCGAGGCGCTCGTCGGCCGTGTCGTAGTAGGTGGCGTCGAGCTGGGCCACCCCCCGGTCGACCACGTTCGCGACCCCGGCCACACCGGTCAGGTCCGGCAGCCCGCCGTCTGTGGCCTCGTACTTCCGCTCGATCTCACGCTTGGTGTCCGCCATGAACCGAATCTAGTCGGACGGGGCGCGGGGCGGCAGAGGGCCACCCCGCGCCGTGTCATGCCGACAGCGGCCGCTGCACCCGGATCGACTGCAGCAGTCCCACCGCTATCCACACGGCGAACATCGAGGAGCCGCCGTAGGAGACGAACGGCAGCGGCAGGCCCGTGACCGGCATGATGCCGAGGGTCATGCCGATGTTCTCGAACGTCTGGAAGGCGAACCAGGCGACGATGCCGGCGGCCACGATCGTGCCGTACAGGTCGGTCGTCTCCCGGGCGATCCGGCAGGCCCGCCACAGCACGATGCCGAGCAGCAGGATGATCAGCCCGCCGCCGAGGAAGCCCAGCTCCTCCCCCGCCACCGTGAAGACGAAGTCCGTCTGCTGCTCGGGCACGAACTGGCCGGTGGTCTGCGAGCCGTGGAAGAGGCCGGAGCCGGTCAGTCCGCCGGAGCCGATGGCGATGCGGGCCTGGTTGGTGTTGTAGCCGACGCCGGCCGGGTCGAGCTCGGGGTTGGCGAAGGCGGCGAAGCGGGCGATCTGGTAGTCGTCGAGCACTCCGAGCTGCCAGATGGCGATCGCGCCGGTCGCGCCCGCGCCGAGCAGGCCGAACACCCACCGGTTGGTGGCGCCGGAGGCGAGCAGCACGCCGAGCACGATGATGACCATGACCATGACCGACCCGAGGTCGGGCATGAGCATCACGATCAGCATGGGCACGGCGGCCAGGCCGAGTGCCTGCACGACCGTGCGGTGGTCGGGGTACTGCTTGTCGCCCGCGTCGACCCGGGCCGCCAGCAGCATCGCCATGCCCAGGATGATCGTGACCTTCACGAACTCCGAGGGCTGGAGCGAGAAGCCGCCGGGGAGCTTGATCCAGGAGTGGGCGCCGTTGATCGTCGAGCCGAGCGGGGTGAGCACCAGCAGGATCAGCAGCACCGAGAAGCCGTACAGGATCGGCACGGCCGTGCGCAGGGCGCGGTGGCCGAGCCAGACCGTGCCGGCCATCAGGGCGAGGCCGATGCCGGTGTTCAGCAGGTGCCGGACGAGGAAGTAGTACGGGTCGCCCTGGTTGAGCTCGGTGCGGTTGCGGGTGGCCGAGTAGACCAGCAGCGTGCCCATCAGGGACAGGGCCAAGGCCGACAGCAGGATCGGCCAGTCGAGCCGTCGTGCCACCGAGTCGCGGGCCAGCAGCCGTGTCCAGCCGGAGCGCTCGGGCCCGTAGCCGGAGACCTGGAAGCTGTTCACACCGCCGGTCATGTCGGCATCCTCCGGCTTCCCCGCCGGCGCCGGCGCCTTCGGGTGTCGCGGTTCTCGGGCGTGGGCGGGGCCGCCGTCGCCGGCTGGAGCGGGTCGGCCGGGGCGTTGGGGTCCTTCTTGTTCGCCTGCTGGTCCTTGGCCGGGTCCTTGGACAGCTTCGGGGAGGCGATCGTGCCGTCGGCCTTCACCTTCGGGAGGGTCTTCTGCGGCGTGGGCAGCAGGGCCTTCTTCGGGTCGATGTCGCCGTCCGGGGAGACGCCGTACAGCGCGTTGTAGATGTTGCGCACGGCCGGACCCGAGGCGCCGGAGCCCGTACCACCCTGGGAGATCGTCATGACGACCGCGTAGTCCTTGGTGTACGTGGCGAACCAGGAGGTCGTCTGCTTGCCGTAGACCTCGGCCGTACCCGTCTTGGCGTGCATCGGGATCTTGTCCTGCGGCCAGCCGCCGAACCTCCAGGCGGCCGTACCGCGGGTGGCGACTCCCGCGAGGGCATCGCTTATCTCGCTGCGCGTCTTCTGGCTCATGGGGAGCTTGCCGTGCGCCTGGGGCTTGATCGGCGTGACGGTCTTGCCGTCGGCGCTGATGACGGCCTTGCCGACGGAGGGCGTGTACATCGTGCCGCCGTTGGAGATGGCGGCGTAGATGGTGGCCATCTGGATCGGTGTGACGAGCGTGTCGCCCTGGCCGATGGAGTAGTTGACGGAGTCACCGGCGCGCAGGCGGTTGCCTTCGAGGCAGTTCTCGTAGGCGATCTTCTCGGCGTAGCTGCCGTTGCGCTTGCCGGTGCGGCACCAGGCGTCCTTGTTGGCCTTCCAGTAGTCCAGCTTCCACTGGCGGTCGGGGACGCGGCCGGTGACCTCGTTGGGCAGGTCGATGCCGGTTTCCTTGCCGAGGCCGAACTGGTGGGCGGTCTTGTAGAACCAGTCGTTGGCGTTCTTCTTCGGCTTGGTGCCGCCGTCGCGCTTCCACTCCTCGTGGGAGAGGCGGTAGAAGACCGTGTCGCAGGAGACCTCCAGGGCGCGGCCGAGGCTGATCGCCCCGTAGCCCTTGGACTCGAAGTTCTTGAAGACCTGACCGCCGATGGAGTACGAACTGGAGCACTCGTAGGGGCCGTTGAAGGAGTAGCCGGCGTTGACCGCGGCGGCGGTCGGGATGACCTTGAAGATGGAGCCGGGCGCCGACTGGCCCTGGATGGCGCGGTTGAGCAGCGGGTAGTTGGACTTCTTGCCGGTGAGCCGGGCGTAGTCCTTGGCGGAGATGCCGCCCACCCAGGCGTTCGGGTCGTACGTCGGGTTCGACGCCATGGCGACGACGCGGCCGGTCTTGGCCTCCATGACGACGACGGCGCCGGAGTCGGCCTTGTAGTTCGTGCCCGTGTTGCGGTCGTGCTCCTTGCGGGCCTGCTTCATGGCCTCGTTCAGCTCGTACTCGGCGATCCGCTGGACGCGGGCGTCGATGCTGGTGACGAGGTTGTCGCCGGGGTGGGCGGGGTCGGCCTCGGCCTGGCCGATGACGCGGCCGAGGTTGTCGACCTCGTAGCGCGTGACGCCGGCCTTGCCGCGCAGCTGCTTGTCGTACTGGCGCTCCAGGCCGGAGCGGCCGACCTGGTCGGAGCGCAGGTACGGCGAGTCGGTGTTCTGCGCCTTCTTGATCTCCTCGTCGGTGACCGGGGAGAGGTAGCCGAGGACCTGGGCGGTGTTGGCCTTGCCCGGGCTGGGGTAGCGGCGCACGGCCTGGGGCTCGGCGGTGATGCCGGGGAAGTCCTCGGCGCGCTCGCGGATCTGCAGGGCCTGCTTGGGCGTGGCCTCGTCGGTGATGGGGATGGGCTGGTAGGGCGAGCCGTTCCAGCAGGGCTGGGGCGTCTTGGCGTCGCACAGCCGGACCTTCTCCATGACCTCCTTGGGGGTCATGCCCAGGACGCCGGCGAGCTTGGTGAGGACCTCCTTGCCGTCGTCCTTCATCTTCAGCAGGTCCGTGCGGGAGGCGGAGACCACCAGACGCGTCTCGTTGTCGGCGAGGGCCACACCGCGCGCGTCCAGGATGGAGCCGCGCACGGCGGGCTGGACCACCTGCTGGACGTGGTTGCCCGACGCCTCCTTGGCGTAGGCCGCGCCCTCACGGATCTGGAGGTACCACAGGCGTCCGCCGAGGGTGAGCAGGAGGGAGAGGACCAGGACCTGAATGACGACGAGCCGGATCTGGACCCGTGGGTTCCGCCCGGTCTCGGGAATGTTGGTCACTGCGGCTGCCTCCCCCTCTCCCTGCGTGTACGGATGTGCGAGTACGACGGTCCGTCCGCACACGTGTGTGCGGTGACGTGTGGGGAACGAAGGGCGCCCGCGCCGGCGTTCCTGCCGGACCGCCCCGTTCCGGTGAACTTCCCGGGCTTCACAGCCGCTTGACCCCCTTGATGCGCCCGGCCCGCGCCATCCGGGCCCGGGCCGCCTTCACCCGCAGCCCGTTGCGCTGGCTGCCGATCTTCAGGCCGGTGCCGCCGGCGAGCCAGCCGGAGGAGATGTCCGTGGCCTTGGCGGCGGCCGACGTGGACTCGGCGAGCGGATCGTTCTCGGCGCGCCGGGCCAGGGCCATCACCCCGGGCACCACGAACGGGGCGAGCAGCAGGTCGTACAGGGCGGCCGTGAACAGCAGGCTGCCCAGGCCCACATGGCGGGCGGCGGTGTCCCCGACGAGGGCCCCGACCCCGGCGTACAGCAGGGTCGAACCGACCGCGGCGGCGACCACCACGACCATCGGGCCGGTCGCGGACTTCAGCTGGCCGGTCTCGGGCTTCACCAGGCCCGCGAGATAGCCGATGACGCACAGCACCAGGGCGTACCGCCCGGCGGCGTGGTCGGCGGGCGGCGCCAGGTCGGCGAGCAGACCCGCGCCGAAGCCGACGAGGGCCCCGCCGACGTGCCCGTACACCAGCGCCAGGCCCAGGACGGTGAGCAGCAGCAGGTCGGGCACCGCGCCCGGCAGGTGCAGGCGGGCGAGGACGCTCACCTGGATCACCAGGGCGACGACGACCAGGGCGGAGGAGAGCAGGATCCGGTTGACGCGCATGGGGTGACAGCTCCTACTGCTCTTGCTGGTTCTGGCCGTCCACGGGGGCCCCGGCGGACGGCGTCACGGTCACCGTCACCGTCGGCCTCGGGGTCGGCTTGGGCTTGGGCGGGAGCACCGTGTCACGCGGGTCCTTCTTCGGGGACTCGACCACGACACCGACGATGTCGAGCTTGCTGAAGGCGACGTACGGCGTGACGTACAGCGTGCGGGTCAGGCCGCCGCCGGAGGGGTCGACACGGGAGACCACGCCGACCGGCACGCCGGGCACGAACGGCCGGTCGGCCTGCGAGCCGAAGGTGACCAGACGGTCGCCCTTCTTCACCTCGGCCTTGCCGTTGAGGAGTTCCACGCGCAGCGGGCGGTCGCCCTGCCCGGAGGCGAAGCCGAGTTCGTCACCGGACTCCATGCGGGTGCCGACCGTGAAGTCGGGGTCGCTGGCGAGCAGCACCGTGGCGGTGTTCGGCCCGACGGTGGTCACGCGGCCGACGAGCCCGTCCCCGTTGAGGACGGTCATGTCGCGCTTGATGCCGTCGTTGGCGCCGACGTCGATGGTGATGGTCCAGGAGAAGCCCTGCGCCGCGCCGATGGCGATGACCTCGGCGCCCTTGATGCCGTACTGGCCCTGCCCGGCGACCTTCAGCATCTTGTCGAGCTGCTTGAGGCGGCTGCGGGCGCGGTCGTCGCTGCCCAGGCGGGCCTTCAGGGCGGCGTTCTCCTGCTCCAGCGCGGCGAGGCGGTCGTGCCGTTCGCCGGAGTCGCGGATCGCGGAGACCGCGTTGCCCACCGGGTCGACCGCGGACGACACGCCGCTCTCGATCGGGCCGAAGACCGTCGCCGCGGCCTGCCGGGCGCCGTCGACGGGCGAGTCCTCCCCACCGCGGATGTCCACCGTGATCAACGCGAACGCGATGGCGATCAGCAGCACCAGGAGCAGCCGGCTCTCTCGTGTGTCCCTCACGTGCGGCGGCCGTGCCCTTCCTCATAGGAATTCGGGAAGCCCCAGGGAATACCGAGGGGCTGCTTTACGGGAGCTTATGCCTCTATATCAACGATCCGCCGTACGAGAGGAGATCGTCCCGTACGGCGGAATCGAAGAGTTATGTCATCTGCGCGGCTGGGCGTCCAGCACCTGCTGCAGCGCCTCGAACTCCTCGACGCACTTTCCGGATCCGAGCGCCACGCTGTCCAGGGGGTCCTCGGCGATGTGGATCGGCATGCCCGTCTCCCGGCGCAGCCGCTCGTCCAGGCCCCGCAGCAGCGCCCCGCCGCCGGTCAGAACGATTCCTCGGTCCATGATGTCGCCGGACAGCTCCGGCGGGCACTTGTCGAGGGTCGTCTTGACGGCGTCGACGATGGCGTTGACCGGTTCCTCGATCGCCTTGCGGACCTCGGCCGCGGAGATGACGACGGTCTTCGGCAGGCCGGAGACCAGGTCCCTGCCGCGGATTTCGGTGTGCTCGTCGGTGTCGAGGTCGTACGCCGAACCGATCGTGATCTTGATCTGTTCGGCCGTCCGCTCACCCAGCAGGAGCGAGTACTCCTTCTTGATGTGCTGGATGATCGCGTTGTCCAGTTCGTCGCCGGCCACCCGGATGGACTGGGCGGTGACGATGCCGCCGAGGGAGATGACCGCGACCTCCGTCGTACCGCCGCCGATGTCGACCACCATGTTGCCCGTGGCCTCGTGGACCGGCAGGCCGGAGCCGATGGCCGCGGCCATGGGCTCCTCGATGATGTGCACCTGGCGGGCGCCGGCCTGGGACGACGCCTCGATGACGGCACGGCGCTCGACGCCCGTGATGCCCGACGGCACACAGACGACGACCCGCGGACGAGCCAGATACCGCCGCTTGTGGATCTTCAGGATGAAGTAGCGGAGCATCCGCTCGGTGATCTCGAAGTCGGCGATCACGCCGTCCTTCAGCGGACGAACGGCAACGATGTTGCCGGGCGTGCGCCCGATCATCTTCTTCGCTTCGGCGCCGACCGCGAGGATGCCACCGGTGTTGGTGTTGATCGCGACGACGGACGGCTCGTTGAGTACGATCCCGCGACCCCTGACGTACACCAGCGTGTTGGCGGTCCCGAGGTCGACAGCCATGTCACGGCCGATGAACGACATTGAGTTCCCCATCAGGATTCGTCTGGCCTTCCCATGAGCTTTTGAGGGCTTTTCAGGTCGGCAAAGGTGGGTGCTGTGACGTGAAGGCTTCCATGGTAGACGCGCCTTCGCGAACACTGCGGGAGGGTCTCCGCCATTGTCAGCAGATGCCGTGCGGGTTCGCTTGTGGAGACGGGCGTTCGGGGGCGATCGTTCCCTCGTACGCCACGCATATGCCGCAAAGCCCGGGGACCGGCGCCCCCGGACCTGCCGTTTGTGCTGGTGGAGTGCGGAGCCTACGCCCGTCCGGGGAAGAAGATCTTCACCTCGCGTTCGGCGGACTCCTCCGAGTCGGAGGCGTGGATCAGGTTCTCCCGGACGATGACGCCGAAGTCGCCGCGGATGGAGCCGGGCGCCGCCGCGATCGGGTCGGTCGGGCCGGCGAGCGCGCGCACGCCCTCGATGACCCGCTCGCCCTCGACGATCATCGCCACGACCGGGCCGGACGCCATGAACTCCACCAGCGGCTCGTAGAAGGGCTTGCCCTGGTGCTCGCCGTAGTGCTGCTCCAGCGTGTCCTGGTCCAGGGTGCGCAGCTCCAGCGCGGTGATCGTCCAGCCCGCCTTGCGCTCGATGCGGCTGATGATCTCGCCGGTCAGGCCACGACGGACGGCGTCGGGCTTGAGGAGGACGAGGGTGCGCTGGGTCACGACGGGGCTCCTTATGCGTGAAGGCTGTGCGGTGATGCGGTGATGCGGTGATGCGGTGATGCGGTGGGACGAGATTACCCGGCGTGTCGGGGCGCCTGTTACGCAGCGTCAGGTGTGGAGGAGGAGGCCTGGGCGGCGAATCTCGCCTTCGCCTCGTCCACCTTCCGCCCGTAGTGCACGGACGCCCACCACAGGGCCGCGAAGATCGCTCCGAGGAAGAACATGGTCGGCACGATGAAGCCGGACGCGATGAGCGCGATCTGCAGCGCCCAGCCCAGGGCGACCCCGCCGGGCCGCGTCACCAGCCCGCACAGCACCACGCACAGGAACATCGCGATGCCGCTGACCGTCCACACGGTGCTCATGGACAGGTCGGGGTCCTTCATGGCGACCAGCCCGGCGAACCCGATGACGAAGAACTCGCCGATCAGCGTGGAAGAACAGAGCGTACGCATGGGTTGTCAGCCCCTCCCCAGGAGCAGTCGGGCCTCGCCGACGGTGATGACCGAACCGGTGACGAGCACACCGCCGCCCGCGAACTCGCCCTCCTCCTCGGCCAGCGTGATGGCGGCCTCCAGCGCGTCGGGCAGCCGCGGCTCGACCTGGACCCGCTCCTCGCCGAACACCTCCACGGCGATGCCCGCCAGCTCGTCGGCGTCCATCGCGCGATGGCTGGAGTTCTGCGTGACGACGACCTCGGCGAACACCGGCTCGAAGGCCTCCAGCAGCTCCCGCACGTTCTTGTCGCCGCTCGCGCCGACCACGCCGATGAGGCGGCTGAACTGGAACGCCTCCCCGATCGCCTCGGCCGCGGCCCGGGCTCCGGCCGGGTTGTGGGCGGCGTCCAGCACGACCGTCGGGGAGCGCCGCACGACCTCCAGCCGGCCCGGCGAGGCCACGGCGGCGAACGCCTTGCGGACCGTGTCCACGTCCAGCGGGTCGGGCCGCTGCGCGCCGACGCCGAAGAACGCCTCCACCGCGGCGAGCGCCACGGCCGCGTTGTGCGCCTGGTGCGCGCCGTGCAGCGGCAGGTACACCTCCCGGTACTCGCCGCCCAGCCCGCGCAGGGTCAGCAGCTGCCCGCCGACGGCCACCTGCCGGTCCACCACACCGAACTCCAGGCCCTCCCGGGCCACCGTCGCGTCCACCTCGACGGCCTTCTTCAGCAGCACCTGCGCCGCCTCGACCGGCTGCTGCGCCAGGATGACGGTGGCGTCCTGCTTGACGATGCCGGCCTTCTCCGTGGCGATCGCGGCGTGCGTGGTGCCGAGCCGGTCGGTGTGGTCGAGGTCGATGGGCGTGACGACGGCGACGTCCCCGTCGATCACGTTCGTCGCGTCCCAGGAGCCGCCCATGCCGACCTCGACGACGGCCACGTCCACCGGGGCGTCCGCGAAGGCCGCGTACGCCATGGCCGTGAGCACCTCGAAGAACGACAGCCGGTAGTCCTGCGAGGCGTCGACCATCTCCACGTACGGCTTGATGTCCCGGTACGTCTCGATGAACCGCTCGGGCGAGATGGGCGCCCCGTCCAGGCTGATGCGCTCGGTGATCGACTGCACGTGCGGCGAGGTGTAGCGGCCGGTGCGCAGCTCGAAGGCGTTCAGCAGGGCCTCGATCATGCGGGCCGTGGACGTCTTGCCGTTGGTGCCGGTGATGTGGATCGACGGGTACGACCGCTGCGGCTCCCCGAGCACGTCCATCAGGGCGGCGATACGGGCGACCGAGGGCTCCAGCTTGGTCTCGCCCCAGCGGGTGGCCAGCTCCGCCTCGACTTCGCGCAGGGCCTTGTCGACCTCGGGATCGGCGGGCCGGGCCGGGATGTCGGCCTCCGGGGGGCCGCCCTGGGTGCGCAGGGTCCGGCTGCCGGCCTCGATGACGGCGAGGTCGGGGTCGCGGGTGGTCTCCTCCGCGATGATCTCGTCGAAGGCGGTGAGGGGGTCGGGCTGGTCGTCGGCGCTGGGGTCTGGAGGGAGCTCGCTCACGGGGCCAGTCTACGGAGCTGGGGTGACAGAGGTCGGGGGTGGTTTGTGTCGTCGTGTGCGGGCGGGTCGTGTGTGGCTGGTCGCGCAGTTCCCCGCGCCCCTGGAGTGCGTGGATGCCCCGGCGCCGAGCAGCACCGGGGCATCCACGACCGTACGAACCCTTACGCCTGCGGCAGGCGCTCCAGCTGGGCCTGGATGCGGGCGATGTCCTCCTCCGCCTTGGCGAGGCGGGTGCGGATCTTGTCCACGACGTGGTCGGGGGCCTTCGCCAGGAAGGCCTCGTTGCCGAGCTTGGCGCTCGCCTGCGCCTTCTCCTTCTCGGCGGCGGCGAGGTCCTTCGCCAGGCGCTTGCGCTCGGCCGCCACGTCGATCGTGCCGGAGAGGTCGAGCGCGACCTCGGCACCGGCGACCGGGAGGGTCGCCGTGGCCGTGAAGCCGTCGCCCTCCGGCTGGAGACGGAGCAGCTGGCGGATGGCCGCCTCGTGGGGCGCGAACGGCGTGCCGTCCAGGCTGAGCCGGGCCGGGACCCGCTGGCCCGGCTGGAGGCCCTGGTCGGCGCGGAAGCGGCGGACCTCGGTGATGACCGACTGGAGCGAGGCGATCTCGCGCTCGGCGTCGGCGTCCCGGAAGCCGCTGTCCTTCGGCCACTCGGCGATGACGACCGACTCGCCGCCGGTCAGCGTCGTCCACAGCGTCTCGGTGACGAACGGGACCACCGGGTGCAGCAGCTTCAGCGTGACGTCGAGGACCTCGCCGAGAACGCGCTTGCTGACCTCGGCCGCCTCGCCGCCCGCCTGGAACGTCGTCTTGGACAGCTCGACGTACCAGTCGAAGACCTCGTCCCACGCGAAGTGGAACAGGGCGTCGGACAGCTTGGCGAACTGGTAGTCGTCGTAGTACGCGTCGACCTCGGCGACGACCGAGTTCAGGCGGGAGAGGATCCAGCGGTCCGTCGAGGACAGCTTCGACGGCTCGGGCAGCGGGCCCTCGACCGTGGCGCCGTTCATCAGCGCGAAGCGCGTGGCGTTCCAGATCTTGTTGGCGAAGTTGCGCGAGCCCTGGACCCAGTCCTCGCCGATCGGCACGTCGACGCCCGGGTTGGCGCCGCGGGCCAGCGTGAAGCGCAGGGCGTCGGAGCCGTACTTGTCCATCCAGTCCAGCGGGTTGACCGCGTTCCCGAAGGACTTCGACATCTTCTTGCCGAACTGGTCGCGGACCATGCCGTGCAGGGCGATGGTGTGGAACGGCGGGGTGCCGTCCATCGCGTACAGGCCGAACATCATCATCCGGGCGACCCAGAAGAAGAGGATGTCGTAGCCGGTGACCAGGACGGAGTTCGGGTAGAACTTCGCGAGCGACTCGGTCTGCTCGGGCCAGCCGAGCGTGGAGAACGGCCACAGGCCGGAGGAGAACCAGGTGTCGAGGACGTCGGTGTCCTGGCGCCAGCCCTCGCCGCTCGGCGGCTCCTCGTCGGGTCCGACGCAGACGACCTCGCCGTCGGGGCCGTACCAGACCGGGATGCGGTGGCCCCACCACAGCTGGCGCGAGATGCACCAGTCGTGGAGGTTGTCGACCCAGTCGAAGTAGCGCTTCTCCATCTCCTGCGGGTGGATCTTGACCCGGCCGTCGCGGACGGCGTCACCGGCCGCCTTGGCCAGCGGGCCGACCTTGACCCACCACTGCATGGACAGGCGCGGCTCGATGGTGGTCTTGCAGCGCGAGCAGTGGCCGACGGAGTGGACGTAGGGCCGCTTCTCGGCGACGATCCGGCCCTCGGCGCGCAGCGCGGCGACGATCGCCGAGCGGGCCTCCAGCCGGTCCAGGCCCTGGAAGGGGCCGTGGGCGGTGATGACCGCGTGCTCGTCCATGATCGTGATGGCCGGCAGGTCGTGGCGCTGGCCGATCTCGAAGTCGTTCGGGTCGTGCGCCGGGGTGACCTTGACGGCACCCGTGCCGAACTCGGGGTCGACGTGCTCGTCCGCGACGACCGGGATGGAGCGGTCGGTCAGCGGCAGCTTGACCAGCTTGCCGACCAGGTGCTTGTAGCGCTCGTCCTCGGGGTGGACGGCGACGGCCGTGTCACCGAGCATCGTCTCGGCGCGGGTGGTGGCGACGACGATGGTCTCGTCCCCGTCGCCGTACTTCATGGAGACGAGCTCGCCGTCGTCGTCCTGGTACTCGACCTCGATGTCCGAGATGGCCGTCAGACAGCGGGGGCACCAGTTGATGATGCGCTCGGCGCGGTAGATCAGCTCGTCGTCGTAGAGGCGCTTGAAGATGGTCTGGACGGCCTGGGAGAGGCCCTCGTCCATCGTGAAGCGCTCGCGCGACCAGGCGACGCCGTCGCCCAACCGCCGCATCTGGCCGCTGATCTGGCCGCCGGACTCGCCCTTCCACTGCCAGACCCGCTCGACGAAGGCCTCACGGCCCAGGTCGTGGCGGGACTTGCCCTCCTTGCCGAGCTCGCGCTCGACGACGTTCTGCGTGGCGATGCCGGCGTGGTCCATGCCCGGCTGCCACAGCGTCTCGTAGCCCTGCATGCGCTTGCGGCGGGTCAGGGCGTCGATGAGGGTGTGCTCGAAGGCGTGCCCCAGGTGCAGGCTGCCCGTGACGTTCGGCGGCGGGATGACGATGGTGTACGGAGGCTTGTCGCTCTTGGCGTCCGCCTCGAAGTAACCCCGCTCTACCCAGCGCTCGTACAGCGGCCCCTCCACGTCGGCCGGCGCGTACTGGGTCGGCAGGTCGGTGCTGGGCGCTGGTGGCTGCTGCTGAGCGTTCTCGGTCACGGGGGTCAGTTTAGAGGTGTCACGACCCCGTCCCGAAACGCGTTTGTCTTGTAACGGTGCGGCCCCCGATGCCATGCACACGGCGGGTCTGCGCCAGGATGTCGGAAAGACATAAGCATCTGGAGGGGAACCCAGGACATGAGTTACAACCAGCCGGGCCCGTACGGCGGGCAGCCCCAGCAGCCCGGACCGTACGGCCAGCCGGGTCCGTACGGCCAGCAGCCGCAGGCGCCCCAGCCCGGCTACGGCTACCCCCAGCAGGCCCCTCCGCCCCAGCCCGGCTACGGCTACCCGCAAGCGCCCCCGCAGGGCGTCCCGCAGCAGGCTCCCTACGGCCAGCAGCCCCCGTACGGCCAGCAGCCGCCCTACGGCCAGGCCCCCTACGGCGTGCCTCAGCCCCCCGCCCCGGGCGGCGGCAAGAAGAAGACGGGCATCATCCTCGGCGCGGTCGCCGTCGTGGCGGCGATCGGCGTGGGCGCGTACTTCGTGCTCGGCACGGGCGGCGGCGCGGGGGCCGTCGAGGACGACGGGCCGCACAAGCTGGCGACCCCGGCGAAGGTGCTGAGCGAGTACAAGCGCTTCAGCAAGGACGGGCAGACGGCCGGCGACGACTCCACCGAGGAGCTGGAGAAGAGCGGCGTCAAGAACGGCACGTCGGTGGTGGGCACCTACTCCACCGCGGACCTGAGCAACTACGACCCGACCGACCCGTCCTCGGCCGCCCAGATGGCAACGGCCAAGGGCATCACGTTCGTCGGGCTGTACGGCGAGATCTCGGACCCCGAGGCGACGCTGGACAGCTTCTTCGCCAACTTCAAGAAGTCGGCGGAGAAGGGCTCGTCCGGCAGCAGCGGCAGCAAGACCGAGCTGATCGGCGAGCCGGAGGAGGCCGACCTCGACGGCGCGGTCATGAAGTGCCAGGCCGCCAAGGGGCAGGACCCGGCGACCAAGAAGGCGAAGACCGACTGGTTCTGCGCCTGGTCCGACTACAGCACGATCGTGCTGGTGTCGCCGGGTGAGGTCAGCGGGAACGTCTCCAAGGACGTCGCGATCGACATCACCACCAAGCTCCGGCCGGAGATCCGCGTCAAGGCCTGACCGCCACGCGCTACACGGGCATGACGAAGGGCCCCGGTCGGCGACCGGGGCCCTTCGTCACGTCTACCGGCTCGTCACGTCTGCCGGCTTGTCACGTCTGCCGGCTCACGCCGTCTTCTGCTCGCCCGGCCCCCGGCCGCGCGCGTCGCGCGGGATCAGCGTCGGGTTGACGTTCGACTGGACGACGTCCGCCGTGATGACGACCCGGGCCACGTCCTTGCGGGACGGGACCTCGTACATCACGCCCTGCAGGACTTCCTCCATGATGGCGCGCAGGCCGCGCGCGCCGGTCTGGCGGAGGATGGCCTGGTCGGCGATGGCCTCCAGCGCCTCGCGCTCGAAGTCCAGCTCCACGCCGTCCAGTTCGAACAGGCGCTGGTACTGCTTGACGAGGGCGTTGCGCGGCTCGACGAGGATCTGGAGCAGCGCCTCGCGGTCGAGGTTGTGGACCGAGGTGATGACCGGGAGACGGCCGATGAACTCGGGGATCATCCCGAACTTGACCAGGTCCTCCGGCATGACCTCCTGGAACTGGTCCTTGGACTCCATCTCGCGCTTGGAGCGGATCTGCGCGCCGAAGCCGATGCCCTTGGCGCCGGCCCGCGACTCGATGATCTTCTCCAGGCCGGCGAAGGCGCCGCCCACGATGAACAGCACGTTCGTCGTGTCGATCTGGATGAACTCCTGGTGCGGGTGTTTGCGGCCGCCCTGCGGCGGGACCGACGCCGTCGTGCCCTCCAGGATCTTCAGCAGGGCCTGCTGGACACCCTCACCCGAGACGTCGCGCGTGATGGAGGGGTTTTCACTCTTCCTCGCGACCTTGTCGATCTCGTCGATGTAGATGATGCCGGTCTCGGCCTTCTTGACGTCGTAGTCGGCGGCCTGGATCAGCTTCAGCAGGATGTTCTCGACGTCCTCGCCGACGTAGCCGGCCTCCGTCAGGGCCGTGGCGTCGGCGATCGCGAACGGGACGTTCAGCATGCGCGCCAGGGTCTGCGCGAGCAGGGTCTTGCCGGAGCCCGTGGGCCCGAGCAGGAGGATGTTGGACTTCGCCAACTCGATGGCGTCGTCGCGGCCGTTCGCCCCGCCGTTCTCACCGGCCTGGACGCGCTTGTAGTGGTTGTACACCGCCACGGACAGGGCCTTCTTGGCGGCCTCCTGGCCCACCACGTAGCCCTCGAGGAACTCGTAGATCTCGCGCGGCTTCGGGAGTTCCTCCCAGCGGACCTCGCTGGTCTCCGCCAGCTCTTCCTCGATGATCTCGTTGCAGAGATCGATGCACTCGTCGCAGATGTAGACACCGGGCCCTGCGATGAGCTTCTTGACCTGCTTCTGGCTCTTGCCGCAGAACGAGCACTTGAGCAGATCGCCGCCGTCACCGATGCGTGCCACGGTGTGCTTCCCCTTCGCCTGGGAGACTCCTGGACGTCGACGTCCAGCGGACTCCTGGTGCTGCCTTATGTCCGACGGTACCTTGCCGGGCCCCCCGTCCGGGCCCCCCTTGGCGCGGTTCGCTTTGACGTGAACCGAGCCAAACCGTGCCAAGGGGCGGCAGACGTTACAGCCTCGCGCCTCAGCGCAGGGACGAGTTGTCCATCTTCCGGGTGGTGATGATCTGGTCGATCAGCCCGTAGTTCAGCGCGTCCTCGGCCGTGAGGATCTTGTCGCGCTCGATGTCCTCGCGGATCTTGTCGATCGCCTGGGTGGAGTGCTTGGCCAGCATCTCCTCCAGCTGCGTGCGCATCCGCAGGATCTCGTTGGCGGCGATCTCCAGGTCGGACACCTGGCCGCGGCCCGTCTCGCTGTACGGCTGGTGGATCAGCACGCGCGCGTTCGGCAGGGCCATGCGCTTGCCGGGCGTGCCGGCGGCCAGCAGCACGGCCGCGGCGGAGGCCGCCTGGCCCATGCAGACCGTCTGGATGTCCGGCTTGACGTACTGCATCGTGTCGTAGATCGCCGTGAGCGCCGTGAAGGAGCCGCCGGGGCTGTTGATGTAGACCGAGATGTCCCGGTCGGGGTCCATCGACTCCAGGCACAGCAGCTGCGCCATGACGTCGTTGGCGGAGGCGTCGTCGATCTGGACGCCGAGGAAGATCACGCGCTCCTCGAAGAGCTTCGCGTACGGGTCGTACTCGCGAATGCCCTGGGAGGTGCGCTCGACGAAGCGCGGGATGACGTAGCGGGACTCGGCCTGCGGGCCGGTGTAGCGGCCCTGCGAGCCGCTCATGTCCTGCACGGCCTGCATACGGTCGTAGATCCCACTGCCGGGGAATGCGTTCACGGTGTCTCCTGAAAGGGGCTGAGGCGGTCGGCTGGGGCTGCTGGGGCGTCCCGGGGCTTCACGGGGCCCGGGCGGGGTCCTACGGGGCTCGTGGAGCCGCGTGGGACCGCTCAGGCCCCGGTGCCGCCGCCGCCCGGCATACCGGCGGCCGTGGCGATCACGTCGTCGATGAGGCCGTACTCCTTGGCCTCGAAGGCGTCGAACCAGCGGTCGCGGTCCGAGTCGCGGGTGATCTGCTCGACCGTCTGGCCCGTGTGCTGGGCGGTGAGCTCGGCCATGCGCTTCTTGGTGTGCAGCAGCCGCTCGGCGTGGATCTTGATGTCCGACGCGGAGCCGGCGAGACCGGCGGAGGGCTGGTGGATCAGGATCTCGGCGTTCGGCAGCGCGAAGCGCTTGCCGGGGGTGCCCGCGCTGAGCAGGAACTGGCCCATGGACGCCGCGAGACCCATGGCGATCGTCACCACGTCGTTCTTGATGTACTGCATGGTGTCGTAGATCGCCATGCCGGCCGTGATCGAACCGCCCGGGCTGTTGATGTAGAGGTAGATGTCCTTGTCGGGGTCCGAGGCAAGGAGCAGCAGCTGTGCGGTGATCTTGTTCGCGATGTCGTCGTCGACCGGCTGGCCGAGGAAGATGATCCGCTCGTTGAGCAGCCGGTTGTAGACCTGGTCGCCGAGGCCACCACCGATGGAAGGCTCGCCGGCGGCTGAAGGCATCAGATTCGTCACGTATCCACCTGCTCGTCTTACGACGGCGCCGGGCCGTCTCACGTGTTCCCTGCGGGGCGGGAGCCGTATCGGAGACTCCACTGCCCTGGTATTCATGGACCCTAACGCGCGGGTCCCTTCGGGGAATCCCGGAGATGGGAGTGTTCGCCGGGGGCGTAGCGCGGTGGGCTCCGCCGGTGGGGCCGTGCCGTCTCGCCGGGGGGCTTCGGGGCCGTGGGCGGCTGCGGGCGCGTGGGGGCTTGTCGCGCAGTTCCCCGCGCCCCTGAGGTGAGCTGCTCCTCGCGGGGAGCGAGAAGGCCCTGGGGCGTGCCCCAGGGCCTTCTCACGAACTCACCGGTGCCGGGGCTCAGCCCTCGGTCTTCTCCTCGGCGGACTCGGCCGGGGTCTCCTCGGCCGCGGCCTCGGCGGACTCGGTCTCGTCCTCTTCGTCGTCGAGGTCGATGATCTCGCCGTTGGTGTCCTTGACCGTGGCCTTCTCGACCACGACGGCCAGGGCCTTGCCGCGGGCGACCTCGCCGACCAGCAGCGGAACCTGGCCGCCCTCGACGACCGCCTGGGCGAACTGGTCGGGGGACATGCCGGAGGAGGCCGCGCGGCGCATGAGGTGCTCGGTGAGCTCCTCCTGGTTGACGTTCAGCTTCTCCTGCTTGACCAGCTCGTCCAGGACGAACTGGGTCTTGATGCCCTTGACCGCGGCCTCACGGGTCTCGGTCTCGAACTCCTCCTCGGTCTTGCCCTGGATCTCCAGGTACTTCGCGAGGTCGAGGCCCATCTGGCCGAGCTGGTGGTGCTCCAGGTTGTGCTTGCGGGTGTTGATCTCGTCCTCGAGCAGCTTCTCGGGGACGGGCACCTCGACCAGCTCCAGCAGCTTCTCCAGGACGCGCTCCTGGGCCTGCGTGGCCTGGTCGTACTGCTTCATGTTCTCCAGGCGCTTGCGGCTGTCGGCGCGCAGCTCCTCGAGGGTGTCGAACTCGGAGGCGAGCTGCGCGAACTCGTCGTCCAGCTCGGGCAGTTCACGCTTGGCGACCTGGGTGACCTTGACGGTGACCTCGGCCTCCTTGCCGGCGGCGGAGCCGCCCTTGAGCTCGGAGGTGAAGGTGGCCTCGCCACCGGCCTCCAGGCCCTTCACGGCGTCGTCGATGCCGTCCAGCAGCTCGCCGGAGCCGATGGTGTAGGAGACGCCGTTGGCGACGCCGTCCTCCAGGACCTCGCCGTCGACCTTGGCCTCCAGGTCGATCGTCACGACGTCGCCGTCCTCGGCGGCACGCTCGACCGGGCTGGTGGAGGCGAAGCGCTCGCGCAGCTCCTCGACGGCCTTGTCGACGTCCTCGTCGGTGACCTCGACCGCGTCGACCTCGACCTCGATGCCGGAGTAGTCCGGGATCTCGATGGCGGGGCGGATGTCGACCTCGGCGGTGAAGTTCAGCGTCTCGCCGTCCTTCAGCTCCGTGATGTCGACCTCGGGCTGGCCCAGCGGGCTGAGCTCGGCCTCGTTGACCGCGTCGGTGTAGAACTTCGGAAGCGCGTCGTTGACGGCCTCCTCCAGCACCGCACCGCGGCCGAACCGCTGGTCGATGACCCGGGCCGGGACCTTGCCCTTGCGGAAGCCCTTCACCGTGACCTGCTGGTTGATCTTCTTGTACGCCGCGTCGAGGCTGTCCTTGAGCTCCTCGAAGGGCACCTCGACAGTGAGCCGAACCCGAGTCGGGTTCAGGGTCTCCACGGCGCTCTTCACGGTTCGGTCTCCTTGTGGCTGACTTCTTGGTTTCTGCCGGGGCCAGAACGGCCCGGCGGATTTCGCCGCCCGGAGGACTTCAGACGATGAGACACACGGGCGTGCAGCTTGCATAGTAACGGCAGCGACTACACCGCCCAAAAGGCGATCACGCGAGCGATCGGGAGATGATCACCCCCGGTGGCCGGAGGGCGATCACCCGAGGTGATCGGGTGGCTGGTCGGGGTGGCGGGATTTGAACCCACGGCCTTCCGCTCCCAAAGCGGACGCGCTACCAAGCTGCGCCACACCCCGTCTGGTGCGACACGTAGGGTACATGCCGCCAGGCGGTGCGGCCGCCGTATTTCCACGGGCCGCCGCCGCGTCGGCGGCGGCCGGAAACGCGGTGTGCACGGGGCGGGCCCGACCCGCTACCATGCCTTCAGTGCCGCGGTCGCTCCGACCTGCGGCGCGTGCTGTGCGGGCGTAGCTCAATGGTAGAGCCCTAGTCTTCCAAACTAGCTACGCGGGTTCGATTCCCGTCGCCCGCTCTTCGGCCTCGGGCCCGGTTCTCGGAACCGGGCCCGAGGTGTTTCCCGGGCCGAGGTGTCCCCCGGGCCGGATGCCGCTCAGCGGGTGGTGAGGGCGCGCGCGTCGACCGTGTAGACAGAGCGGACGCCGTAGGGGACGTACAGGGCGTCGCCGACGAGGACGGGGCGGGCGCCTCCGGTGACGAACACGCTGTCGACGCGGCCGCCGTCGTCGCGGCCGGGGCGGGTGCCCTCCGGTCTGCCGGTGCGCGCGTTCAGGGCGGCGAGGCGGCCGCTGGGGGACGCCAGGTACACGTGGGTGGCGGAGGCGGCCGGGGGGCCGGGCCGCTCCACGGAGGAGTTCGCCTCCCACAGGGTCCGGCCGGTGTCCGGCGACACCGCGCGGATGCCGCCGCTGGCCTGCGTGAAGTAGAGCGTGCCGCGCACCAGGTGCGCGTCGGCGTCCGCGGGCCGGGGCCGGGTGAGGCGGCGCGCGGTGAGCACGTGCGAGGAGACGTCGATCAGGGTCAGCGGGCGGTCGGTGTCGAGGGTGTCCGCGAGGACCAGGCGCCCGTCGTGCTGGCCGAGCAGGTACGCGGTGCCCTCGACCTCGACGGTCCAGCGGGCCTTCCCGCCGGCGGGGTCGATGCGCGTGACGGTGGTGCGGCCGGTCTCCCCCTCGTCGGTGGGGGTCACGCAGACGAGGTAGGCGCGGCCGCCGGCCGCGCGCAGCAGGCAGTCCTTGCGGTCCGGCTTCGGCCGTCTCCAGCGGACGTCGCCGGTACCGGCGTCGAGCAGGGCGTACTGGTCGCCCTGGTCCCCGTAGAAGGTGACGACGCCCTCGGGGACCGCCACCGCCGCGCCCTGGGTGCTGTCGGGGACGGAGGCGCCCTCTCCGGTGCCGGTGCGTGTCCGCCACAGCACCTTGCCGGTGCCGGGGGCCAGGGCGTGGACCCGGTAGGTGGTGCGGGGGCCGTCAGGGGCGTTGCGGTCGTCGGCGTCGTAGGCGTAGACGCGGCCGCGCCCGGTGCCGATGAGGGCGCCCTCGTCGCCGGAACCGCCCTCCGGTGTGGGGTCGACGGGACGGGACCAGGTGGTGCGTCCGTCGGCGAGGGCGAAGCGGGTCGCCATCAGGTCGGCGCCGGCGCACACCAGGGACGCGTCCAGGGCGGCGCAGCCGGTGAGGGTGCTGTCGGGGCCGCCCAGGACGCGCTCGCTGCCCGCCGGGGCCGGTGCGGTGGTGGCCCAGGGCTTCCAGCCCGCGGGGAGGTCGCCGGCGGAGGAGGTGGGGTTCCCGTCGCGGGTCATGGTGAGGGCGCCGGCGACCACGGCGGTGAGGACGGCGACGACCGCCGCCGGCAGGAGCAGCAGCCGGCGCGGGACGCGGCGGCGCGGGGCGGTGTCCCGGCCGGTCGAGGGCGGGTCCGGCCGGGGGGTCGGCGGGGGGTCGGACGGGCGGGTGTCCGGCGCGTGGTGGGGCGGGGCGGTGGTGGGGGGTGCGTCCTCGCGGAGGAGGGCGAACAGGTCGTCCGCGGTGGGGCGGGACTTCTGGTGCTTCTCCAGGCAGAGGCGGACGACGGGGAGCAGTTCGGCCGGGACGCCGGAGAGGTCCGGCTCGCCCTCGACGACGCGCAGGGCCGTCTGGTAGGGGCTCGGGCTGTCGAAGGGGCCGCGGCGGGTGGCCGCGAAGGTGAGGACCGAGCCGAGGGAGAAGATGTCGGCGGCCGGGCCGACGTCCTGGGGCGAGGCGAACTGCTCCGGGGACATGAAGGGCGGTGTGCCCATGACGCGGCCGGTCTGGGTGAGGGCGTCGGAGGCGGCGAACTCGGCGGCGCGGGAGATGCCGAAGTCGATGACCCGGGGGCCGTCGTCGGCGAGCATCACGTTGGCCGGTTTCAGGTCGCGGTGGACGACTCCGGCGCGGTGGATGTCGCGCAGCGCCTCGGCGAGTCCGGCGGCGAGTTCGCGCAGCCGGGGCAGCGGGAGCGGGCCGTGCCGGCGGACGTGGGTGCCGAGGTCCGCGCCCGGTATGTAGAGGGTGGCCATCCAGGGGCGGGGCGCGTCGGCGTCCGCGTCCACGACGGGGGCCGTGAAGGCGCCGCTGACCCGGCGGGCGGCGGCCACCTCGCGGCGGAAGCGGGTGCGGAACTCGTCGTCGTCGGCGTACTGGCCGTGCACCACCTTGATCGCCAGGCGCCGGCCGGAGGCCGAGCGGGCGAGGTAGACCACCCCCATGCCGCCGGAACCGAGGCAGTCCTCGATGCGGTAGCCGCCCACCTCGGGCGGGTCGGAGTCGCGCAGCGCCATCCCCGTACGTTCCCCCCGTCACGTACCGTCCTGTGGTCGGGGTGAGCGTATCCGTGCGCGCCGGGGGTCCGCGGCGCGGGGCCCGGGTGGCGGGGGGCCGTCCCGGGGGTCAGAAGCTGATGGAGTTGATGGTCTCCGCTATCGAGTTGAGGAACCGGTTGATCGACGGGGCCATGCCGGTCGAGGCGAGGAAGAAGCCGAAGAGGATCGCCACGATCGCGGGACCTGCCTTGATGGATCCCCCTCTCAGCAACACCACAAGGATGATCGCCAACAGCAGCACCACAGACAGTGAAATGGCCACAACTGATCACACCCTCGGTCGGTCCGCTCTCCCGGCCCGGGGACGCGACCCCGCGCACCCCGCCAGAACCATCGTGCCACCAACCCGGCCCGGCTATGCGGCGGCTGACGCATCGACCGCCTCCGTGTTGCCCGCACGCGCGCACGCCGCCTCTGGACGAGGGCTCAACGACGGGTGCTCGTACGGCATTTCGAGGCGCCACCCGTGCGGGGAATTCGGCCGTATCGTTTCCGTCTCCACACAACGCGTTCGCCATTAATTCGAATTGTTGCCGGGGCCTCACCAACACCCCGGCGAGCCGCCCCTGAAGGGCCCCGAAGCGGACATTCCGCCAGAGTCCCCTGCTGGTCTTATGCACCGCTTAGTCCGGACGTATCCTGACAAGCACGGCCCAGTCGGTGTACACGATCCGTCATCGGGCGATGTGTCGGCCATCACTCGGATGGCGACGTCAACTACCCGTAATCCGGGGTACCCGGAGCGAATAGCCAGGATTCACATCCGGCGTTTTACGAATAGCCGCAGGGAACGCTAGGGTGCCTCAGATGTTCCACGCTGCCTCGTCCCCCGTAAGCGCAGCGAGGTCCCGGATCGTCTCCCCGAGCTCCTGGTGGGAGGGTCTGTGACGAACTCGCTGCGACCGAACGGCGACCGCAAGGCGCCACTTCCCCCGGCCCGGTCACCGGCCGACGGAGTGCCGAGCCCGCGCTCGCCGCACCGCCCGCAGAAGAAGCAGAACGGCAAGCAGCGCGACGCGTTCTTCGACAACGCCAAGTACCTCGCGATCGTGCTGGTGGCCATGGGCCACGCCTGGGAACCGCTCAAGGGCGACAGCCGCATACTCGAGGCCGCGTACCAGGTCGTCTACGCGTTCCACATGCCGGCGTTCATCATCATCTCCGGCTACTTCTCCCGCAGTTTCGACATGCGGCCGGACCGGCTGAAGCGCCTGATCACCGGCGTCGCCGTGCCGTACATCGTCTTCGAGACGGCCTACCCGCTCTTCAAGCGCTGGATCGACGACGACCCGGGCCAGGACATCAGCCTCCTCGACCCCTGGTACCTGACCTGGTTCCTGGTCGCGCTGTTCGTCTGGCGGCTCACCACCCCCATCTGGAAGCTGGCCCGCTGGCCGCTGCCGCTCGCGCTCGGTCTCGCCATGCTGGCGACCGTCAGCCCCTCGATCGGTGACGACCTCGACCTCCAGCGCGTCCTGCAGTTCCTGCCGTTCTTCGTGCTGGGCCTGTCGATGAAGCCCGAGCACTTCCACCTGGTGCGCCGCCGTTCGGTGCGGATCGCTTCGGTGCCCGTGTTCGCGGCGGCGCTGGCGGTCAGCTGGTGGGCGGTGCCGCGGATGAACACCGCGTGGTTCTACCACCGCGACTCCGCGCAGGAACTGGGCGCCCCGTGGTGGACCGGCCCGGTGATGGTCCTCGCGCTGTTCGGCTGCTCCCTGGTGCTGACCGCGTGCTTCTTCGCCTGGGTGCCGCGCCGCCACATGTGGTTCACCGCCCTGGGCGCCGGCACGCTCTACGGCTACCTGCTGCACGGCTTCCTGGTGAAGGCGGGCGACTACCAGGGGTGGTTCGAGGCCTCCTGGCTGCACCACCCGGCCGGTGAGATCGCCGTCACCGTCCTCGCCGCCGCCGTCGTCACCGTGCTGTGCACCAAGCCGGTGCAGCGCGTGTTCCGGTTCGCGATGGAGCCGAAGATGGAGTGGGCCTTCAAGCGGGACGCGGCCGAACTCGCCCGCGAGCGCCAGAGCGCCGAGCGGCGCGAACGGGAGCGGGAGCAGGAGCAGGAGCGCGAGAAGGTCGACGCCTGACCCTCGCCCGGTTCCACCGGTTCAACCCGGTTCCATCGGTTCACCCGGTTGAACCGGCTCCCCGGCTCAGCCGGTCAGACCGAGAAGTGCGCGCATCCGCGCGTACTTCTCGGTCAGTCGTGTGCGGGTCGCCTCGTCGAGGACCGCGAGGCGCGCCGGGTCGGCGTTGTGCGCCAGGTCCGCCTCCTTCACCAGCAGCGCGCCGGGCGTGGCGAGGATGCGCGCCGCGTACGCCTCGGGCGGCTCGCCCGTCCGCTTGGTGACCGCCCGCACGATGTCCTTCGTCCGGTCGCTCAACGCGGCCTCGCGCAGCCACTGCTCCGAGAGGGCGTCGTCCTCGACGGCGTCGTGCAGCCAGGCCGCCGCGATCTGCTCCTCATCGCCGCCGCGCGCCCGGACGCCCTCGGCGACGGCCCGCAAGTGTTCCTCGTAGGGGCGTCCGGCCTTGTCCGTCTGCCCGGCGTGCGCGGCACGGGCGATGGCCTCGATCCGGGCCGGGGTCAGCGGGGTTGGGGGTGTCTCGGTCACGGCTCCAGTGTGCCGCGCACGGGCGACGGAAGTCAGCGGGTGGCGGCGGCCGTGGGACCTTCGCGGCAGATCAGCAGCAGGGCCCGGTCGTCGTTGACGTCCTTGGCGACCGCCTCGATGAGGTGCCAGGCCGCGCCGTGGAAGCCGCCGGCCACATAGCGGTCGGCCTCGCCGGTGAGGCGGTCGATGCCCTCGACGATGTCGCGGTCGGACGTCTCCACCAGGCCGTCCGTGAACAGCATCAGCACGTCGCCGGGGCGCAGCGAGCCCTTCACCGGGTCGAACTGGGCGCCGTCGTAGACCCCGAGGAGCGGGCCCTCGGCGGCCTTCTCCTCCCAGCGGCCGGTGCCGGCGCTGAGCTGGAGGCCCGGCGGGTGGCCCGCGGAGTAGAGCTCGTAGTCGCCGGAGTCCAGGTCCAGGACCAGGTGGATGGAGGTGGCGAAGCCCTCCTCCCAGTCCTGGCGGAGCAGATAGCCGTTGGCGGCCGGCAGGAAGGCGTGCGGCGGCAGGGAGCCGAGCAGGCCGCCGAACGCGCCGGACAGCAGCAGCGCGCGGGAGCCGGCGTCCATGCCCTTGCCGGAGACGTCGGTGAGGACGACTTCGAGCGTGCGGCCGCCGTTGGTGCGGGCCGCGACCACGAAGTCGCCGGAGAAGGACTGGCCGCCCGCCGGGCGCAGGGCCATCTCGCGGTGCCAGCCCTCCGGCAGGCCGGGCAGCTTGCTCTGCACCCGGATGCGTTCGCGCAGGTCGAACAGCATGGTGCCGCCGCGTCGCCAGGGCACACCGACCCGGCTGCGGAACTGCGCCAGCAGCAGTCCGAAGAAGCCGCAGGCCGCGACCACCAGCACCACGCCCGGAGTGACCCGCGAGGGGCCCTCCGTGTAGGGGCCGAGCCGCACCGACTCCACGATCAGCGCCGTCGCGGCGGCCGCGTACAGGCCGAGCAGGCTCGCCGGGCGCAGCAGCAGGCCGCCGACGACGACGGGCAGGACCAGCGCGGCCGGGGAGAACCACACCGAGTTGGCCAGCGTCGCCGCCGCGATCACCGGAACCATCAGGAGCAGGCCGGCCAGGGCGATCCAGTCCGAGCCGTCGCCGCGGAAGTAGTCCACGGCGGCCCGGCGCACGCCGACGCGGGCCCGGTGCCACTGCTTCTTCAACCGGGCCGTGAACGTCTCGGCTGCCGCGCGCCGCTCTCGTCCTGATGCCATTAGTTCGGGACCCTATCCATCGGACCAGCCCCTTGGCACGGGAGGTCCTCCTTGTCCCCCGTCCGAGGGCGCACTTCACAGTGAACTTCACAGCGCGCCACCCCGCCGTCGCCCGGGAGAAATTCCCTCGCCCGTCCCGCATCGCCCTGGTAGGCATGGCGCATGGCGACTGACGTGACCGGCTCCGCGGCCGACCTGCGGGTGCTCCGGCGGGACGAATGGGACAAGTTCTACGACACCCTGATCCGGGGCTTCGGCGGGGTGCCGGAGTCCGCCGAGGAACGGGAGTTGTGGAACGCGCTGACCGAGTTCGACCGTTCGCTCGGCGTATGGGACGGGGACGCGTGCGTGGGCACGGCCGGGGCGTTCTCGTTCCGGCTGACCGTGCCCGGCGGGGCGTCGGTGCCGGCCGCGGGCGTCACGATGGTGAGCGTGGCCGCGACGCACCGCCGGCGCGGGGTGCTGACGTCGATGATGCGCCGGCAGCTGGACGACGTGCGTGCGTGGGGTGAGCCGCTCGCGGTGCTCACGGCCAGCGAGCCGGCGATCTACGGCCGGTTCGGGTACGGCAACGCCACCTACCACGTGAACGCCGAGATCGACACCAGCCGGGTGCGGCTGTCGGTGCCGCCCGGGACGGACGACGTACGGCTGCGGTACGCGGCTCCGGCCGATGTCCTCGAGGCGTGCGAGGCGGTGTACGCCCGGCTGGTGCCGTCGCGGCCCGGGATGCTGGCGCGCCGGCCCGGCTGGGAGCGGGTCGGGGTGCTCGACCCGGAGAGCGAGCGGGGCGGGGCGTCGCCGCTGCAGTGTGTCGTGGCCGAACGGGACGGCGAGACCGTCGGATACGCCCGGTACCGGATCAAGCCGGAGTGGGCGACCGCCGGGCCCGAGGGGACCGTGGTCGTGGAGGCTCTGGCCGCGCTGGATCCGGCGGCGGACGCGGCGCTGTGGCGCTTCCTGTTCGACATCGACCTGACGTCGAAGGTGGTGGCGCGGGGGCGGCCGGTCGACGACGCGTGGCAGTACCTGGTGTCCGACATACGGCGGTGCCTGCCGCGGGTGCGGGACTCCCTGTACGTCCGGCCGGTGGAGGTGGGGGCCGCGCTGGAGGCGCGGACGTATCAGACCCCGGTGGACGTGGTGTTCGAGGTGGAGGACGCGTTCTGCCCCTGGAACGCCGGGCGTTGGCGGCTGAGCGGGGATCAGAAGGGGGCGTCCTGCGAGCGGACGACGGATGCGGCGGATGTCGTGCTGTCGGTGCGGGAGCTGGGGGCGGCGTACCTCGGAGGCGTGTCGCTGGCCTCGTTGGCGGCGGCGGGCCGGGTGCGGGAGGTACGGCGGGGGGCGCTGGCCGAGGCATCCCTGGCATTCGCGGGCGGGGCCGGCCCGGCGCCGTGGCTGCCGCACGGGTTCTGACGCCGCCGCCGGGTCAGGGACGCTGGCAGGACGGGCACCAGAAGAGGTTGCGGGCGGCGAGATCGGCGGTGCGGATCTCGCCGCCGCAGACGTGGCAGGGCAGCTGCGCCCTGCGGTACACGTACACCTCGCCGCCGTGGTCGTCCACGCGGGGCGGGCGGCCCATCGCCTCCGGGGTGTGCTCCGGGCGGACGGTGTCGATGCGGTTGTCGCGGACGCCCTCGCGCATGAGGGCGACGAGGTCCGTCCAGATCGCGTGCCACTCGGTGGGCGTGATGTCCTTGCCGGGGCGGTACGGGTCGATGCGGTGCCGGAACAGGACCTCCGCGCGGTAGACGTTTCCCACGCCCGCGATGACCTTCTGGTCCATGAGGAGGGCGGCGATCGTCGTACGGCTGCGGGCGATACGGCGGTACGCGATGTCCGGGTCGGCGTCGTCGCGGAGGGGGTCGGGGCCCAGACGGTCGTGTATCGCCTGCTTCTCCGGGGGTGTGATCAGGGCGCAGGTGGTGGGACCGCGCAGGTCGACGTAGGCCGTGTCGCCGGCGAGGCGGAGGCGGACGGTGTCGGTGGGCGGGGGTGCGGGGGCCGGGCCGGCGGTGACCTTGCCGAAGAGGCCGAGGTGGATGTGGATCCAGTGGGTTTCGCCGCGGCCGGTTGCCCGGAAGCCGAGGAAGAGGTGTTTGCCGTGGGCGTCCGTGGCGGTGAGTTCCGTGCCGGTGAGGAGGGTCGCGGCGGGGGCGAACGTGCCCTGGGGGCTGGTGACCTGGGGGGTGGTGCCGCGGAAGGCCGTGGCGTAGTCCTGCGCGAGGCGGTGGATGGTGTGGCCTTCGGGCACGGGGTGCTCCCTGTGGTCGATACGGTTCTGCCCACCCGCCCGTCCGACACGGCTCGTCGCGAGGGCCGGGGGCGGAAGGCCGCGGGGATCCGCCCCGGCCCCCGCGTGCCTGCCCGCGCGCTCGCCCGACTCGGCTGACACAGGGGACGGACGCGGCAGACCCTGGCCCGGGGCTCCGCTTCCGGCCTCGGCGGGGACGGCGCCCCGGGACCCCGGCGGAGACCGCGCCCCGAGACCGGCGGAGACCGCGTGCCGGGCTCAGGCAGGGACGGCATGCCGGGCCCCGGCGGGGACCGCGTCCGCCGCACCCCTCAGGGCCGGGGCCGCGTCCTTCGTCTCGCGGGCGTCCGGGGATTACTGCTGGGGGTGGTGCGGGGGGATCGGGGGGAGGTCCGAGGTCGTTTCGTACGACGCCAGCATGTCGATGCGGCGGATGTGACGTTCATCACCGGAGAACGGGGTGTTGAGGAACACCTCGACGAACTTGGTCGCCTCGTCCTGGGAGTGCATGCGGGCGCCGACGGCCACGACGTTGGCGTTGTTGTGCTGGCGGCCAAGAGCCGCCGTCTCCTCGCTCCAGGCCAGGGCCGCGCGGACGCCCTTCACCTTGTTCGCGGCGATCTGCTCGCCGTTGCCGGAGCCGCCGATGACGATGCCGAGGGAGTCGGGGTCCGCGGCCGTGCGCTCCGCGGCGCGCAGGCAGAACGGCGGGTAGTCGTCCTGGGCGTCGTAGATGTGCGGGCCGCAGTCGACGGGGTCGTGACCCGCGTCCTTCAGCCACTCGACGAGGTGGTTCTTCAGTTCGTAGCCGGCATGGTCCGAGCCGAGGTACACGCGCATGGCACGAGTGTGACACGGGTGTTCCGGGGAAGGCGCGCGGGGTGGCGCTCGGGAAAACGTGCGCGGAATGTGAGCCGCATTACGGAAGCTCAGGGAAACCTCAAGTAACAATCTGGATTCAAAGGTTCTCCTAGTCGTTCGCCTCCGTTTCACTGGACCGGCTCGTACACCGCTCGTACGAGCCCCCGTACACCGTCATGCCGCGACACACCCCGTTCGTACGGCGCGTGCGGTGCGTACGGAAGTACCACTCCCCGGCGCAAAGGAAATCCGTTCCATGACCTCGCAGCCGACGTTGAAGACAACCGGAAACGAACCCCAGGGCCCCGGAGATCCCGGGGCGCACGGCTCCGGGCTGCAGGCCGGACTCAAGAACCGGCATCTTTCGATGATCGCCATCGGTGGTGTGATCGGCGCCGGCCTCTTCGTGGGGTCCAGCTCCGGCATCGCCACCGCCGGCCCCGGCATCCTGCTCTCCTACGCCCTCGTCGGCACGCTCGTGGTGCTGGTGATGCGGATGCTGGGTGAGATGTCGGCCGCCAACCCGACCTCGGGTTCCTTCTCCGCCCACGCCGACCGGGCGCTCGGCCCCTGGGCCGGGTTCTCCATCGGCTGGCTGTACTGGTTCTTCTGGGTCGTGGTGCTCGCGGTCGAGGCGACCGCCGGTGCCGTGATCCTGGAGGGCTGGATACCGGCCGTGCCGCAGTGGGCCTGGGCCCTGATCGTGATGGTCGTGCTGACCGCCACCAACCTCGTCTCCGTCGGCTCCTACGGCGAGTTCGAGTTCTGGTTCGCGGGCATCAAGGTCGTCGCCATCGCCGCGTTCATCGTCATCGGCGGACTCGCCGTGTTCGGCGTCCTGCCGGGTGTGGACAGCGAGCAGGCCGGGCTGAGCAACCTCACCGAGCACGGCGGCTTCCTGCCCAACGGGGCCGGGGCCATCCTCACCGGTGTGCTGCTCGTCGTCTTCTCCTTCATGGGCAGTGAGATCGCGACCCTCGCGGCCGGTGAGTCGGAGAACCCGCAGCAGGCCGTCACCAAGGCGACCAACAGCATCATCTGGCGTGTGGCCGTCTTCTACCTCGGCTCGATCTTCGTCGTCGTCGCCCTCCTGCCGTGGGACAGCAAGTCCATCACCGAGGACGGCTCCTACGTCGCGGCGCTCGACTCGCTCGGCATTCCGCACGCCGGCCAGATCATGAACTTCATCGTGCTGACCTCGGTGCTGTCCTGTCTCAACTCCGGCCTCTACACCGCCTCCCGCATGGCCTTCTCGCTCGGCCAGCGCGGGGACGCGCCGAAGTCCTTCGCCCGCACCACCGCCAACGGCGTGCCGCGCACGGCGATCCTCGCGTCCGTCGCGTTCGGGTTCGTCGCCGTGTTCTTCAACTACAAGTTCCCGGACTCCGTCTTCCTGTTCCTGGTGAACTCCAGTGGTGCGGTCGCCCTGTTCGTGTGGCTGGTGATCTGCTTCTCGCAGCTGCGCATGCGGAAGATCATCAAGGCCGAGGCGCCGGAGAAGCTCGTCGTGAAGATGTGGCTGTACCCGTACCTGACGTGGGCGACGGCCGCGCTGATCGTGTTCATCCTCGGCTACATGCTCACCGACACCGAGCACGACGGGCGCACCACGATCTCGCTGTCGCTGCTCGTGGCGGCGGTGGTGCTCGTCATCGCCTTCGTGAAGGAGAAGGTACGGGGCGGGCGACGGGCCGCCGACGAGGCCGAGGCCCGGGACAAGGTCTCCGCCGGCTGAGCCCCGAGGCGCTCGCCGTCTCGTGACCGAACGGCAGGGCCTGCGGCGCGCGTTGCTCCGGCGCACGCGCCGCAGGCCTTTTCGCTGCCCTAGAGCACCGTGAAGCTGTCCTTGACCCTGTCGTAGACGCGCAGGGCCTCCTGCTCGGCGGCCGCGTCGTACCAGGTGTTGACCTGGTACGACTTCCCCTCCACGGTGAAGCCGAGCAGGCGGGCGTGCCAGTGGACGCCCCTCAGGGTGAACGTGTACTCCCAGACGACCGCGGGGTGGCCGCGGAACGTCGTCTCCTCCAGGCGGATCTTGCGGTAGTCCTCGCCCTGCCGGGCGTTGCGCTCCGAGGTCTGCCAGGTCTCCAGGAGGCTGCCGCGGGCCAGGGACGACTTTCCGACCAGTTCCTGGGAGCCGTCCGGGGACGTGTAGTGCACCTCCGCGCCCGTCTTCACGTCGCGCCGCCAGCCGTCGGGAGTCGCCCAGGCGAAGCCGCCCGCCTCCCGGTGCGCGCCCGGCGGGAGGCTCTGCGGCCTGGCGGTGCCCTCCACGGTGGGTGCCGGGGTGGGGGACACGGTGCGCGTGGCGGTTGCCGTGGAGTCCGCGCGGGTGGGTTCGCCGTCCGGCGGGGTGGAGGCCGTGGCCAGCAGGATCCCTACGACGGTACCGGCGGTGGCGACGGCGGCCGCGGCGACGGTGAACAGCCTGCGGTGGCGCCGTGCGGCGGGGCGGGGGGCGGGTGCGGTCGGGACGGTTGTGGCGGGAGTGGGTGTACCCCGGTCGGGGGTGGCCGGGCCGGGGAGTTCGGCCGGTGGCAGGGGGGTGGAGGGCGGCTTCGGCCTGGGGTGGGGGCGGTGCTCGGTCTTCGCGTGTGCCCGTATCAGGGAGACAGGGCTCGGGGTGGGGGGCCGGGCGGCGGCGGTGTGGCCTTCGGAGGGGCCGGCCGTTTCGGAGGGGGGCGGATCCGGGGACCGGGTCGGGACCGGGAGTGAGGACGGCTGCGCGTGCGCGGTGGCTTTCGCGGGGGCGGTGTTGGGGTCGAGGTGGTCGGGGCCGGGGTACGGCGCCGGCAGCGTGGCCGGGGCGGGGCGACGGGGGTCCGCTGGAGGGGAGGGCCGGGAGTCCTGCGGGGTCGGGGGTGGTGCCGGGGTGGGACGCTCCGGCACCACCCCCGAGCCACACCCCGGTACTGCACCCGAGCCCCACCCCGGCACCGGCCCCGGACTCGGACCCGCACTCTGACGCGACATCGGGCTCGGGCCCGGAGCCGTCTCGGGGCCCAGGGCCGTCCCCGCGCCCGGCCCGGTCTCGGAGCCCGGGGCCGTCCCCACGCCCCGGGCCGTCCCCACGCCCGGGGTCGTTTTCGGGTCCGGCCCCGTTTCACAGGGCGGCAGCCGTGTGTGCTCCCCCGCTTCGGTCGCCCCCTCCCCCGGCGCCCCTGTCCCCACCCCCAGGCCCACCGCCACCGTGGGTGTGGGCTCGGGGAACGCGACCGGTTCCAGGGCCGTTTCCAGGTCCTCCAGGGTCGGGCGGGTCGAGGGGTCCTTCTCCAGGAGGGCCGTGAGGATCTCGCGCAACGGGCCTGCCGCGGTGGGCAGTTCGGGCTCCTCGTAGAGGACCGCGTGCAGGGTCGCCAGCGTGGTGTCGCGGGAGAACGGAGAGCGGCCGCCGAGGGCCGCGCAGAGGGTCGCGCCGAGGGACCAGATGTCGGACGGCGGGCCCTGGGGGCGGCCGGAGACCCGCTCGGGGGCCATGTAGTCGGGGGAGCCGACCAGCATGCCGACCATGGTGAGCGCCTTGGCGTCCTGGATGGCGGCGATGCCGAAGTCGGTGAGGACCACGCGCCGGGCGTGCGAGCGGGAGCGGACGGCCGGGGCGCCGGTGGCGGGCCGTGTGGATCCGGCCCTCGGGCCCGCGTTCGCCACCAGGACGTTCCCGGGCTTGATGTCCCGGTGCAGCACGCCCCGTTCGTGCACCTGCCGGAGCGCCGCGACCAGCCCGAGTCCGATCCGGGCGGTCTCGCAGGGGCCCAGCGGGCCCTCCTCCGCGAGGACGCGTTCCAGGGAGCGGCCCGCCACCAACTCCATGACGATCCACAGCCGTTCACCCTCGTCGACGACGTCGTAGATCCGTACGACGTTGGGGTGGTCGATGCGGGCCGTGGCCCGGGCCTCGCGCAGGGTCCGTTCCCGGCGCGTCCGGCTGTCCTCCGCGTCGAGGCCGTCGATCCGCATTTCCTTGACGGCGACCTGCCGGTCGAGTATTTCGTCGGCGGCTCGCCACACCCGCCCCATTCCCCCCTGGCCGATACTCTCGACCAATCGATAGCGTCCCGTCACCAATTTCCCTGGACCACCGCCGCTGTTCGCATTCCCCGGCAATTCGCCGCACCCCCTCCACGACGCCGCGACCGACTCCAGTGAAACACAACGGTCACACTTCGCGCCGCACCAGGACAGTGCGGTGAAATCTTGTGGTACCTCTTTCAGTGCTGCGAATTCAGGCGCAGCCCAGGGGGACGCAAGGGGGGACGAACATGAGTTCTCGTCGTACGGCCGTGGTCGCGGGACCGCTGGTCGCGGCATCATTCTCGGCGGTGCTGATCCTTTCCGGCACCGCCGGCGCGGAGGACGAAGGGCCCGCGAGCAGCAAGGGGGGAAAGGTCGTCGACGAAGCTCCGGCGGGGGTCGAGTTCACCACGCTGCTGCCCGGGAAGATCTCCGTCGACAACGCCTCGGAAAAGACGGCGATCACCGCCACGGTGAAGAACGAGGGGACCAAGGACAGCGGAAAGACCAGGCTGTTGGTCGTCGGTTTCGACGGGCTTGTCGTCAAGAACGTGGAGGGGTGTTCCGCGATAGCCGAGAAGGACCTTCCGGAGGGTTCGAACAGCGGATTCGCCTGCCCGCTCGACCGTCTCGCGGCGGGTGAGTCGAAGTCGTTCGCCGTGGACGCGACGTACGACCTGGGCAAGACCGGGAAGATCTGTCTGCCCGTTCAGACGGGCGACGGGAAGAAGACGTTCTGGCAGCAGGGCCCGGTGCCGTTCGGCACGACCAACCCGTCGCCGGACGCGCCGGCCACTCCCCTGCTGCTCGGTACGGACAACGAGCCGGCGGGCCCGGGCCGCGAGGAACTGCCCCGGACGGGTCCGGCGCGTGATCTGCTGCCGCTGGGCGCGGCCGGTGCGTCGCTGCTGGCCGCCGGCGTGGCCGGTCTGTGGTGGTCGCAGCGGCGGCGGCCGGCGGTGCGGGAGGGCTGATCCGGCGCCCTCGCGGGGCGGACACGGAAAGAGGCCGGCCGGGACGGTACGTCCCGGCCGGCCTCGACGGCAGGCGCGCGCTCAGCGCTTGTTCGCGAACTTCCACGCCGTCGGCAGCGCGCCCATCGCCAGCGCGGCCTTCAGCGCGTCGCCGATCAGGAACGGCGTGAGGCCGGCGGCGATCGCGGCGGTGGCGGACATGCCGGTGGCCAGGGCCAGGTAGGGCACGCCGACGGCGTAGATGACGGCCTCGCCGACGAGCATCGTGCCGGCCATGCGCCACACCGAGCGGTCGGCGCCGCGGCGGGCCAGGGCGCCCACGACGGTCGCGGCGAGGATCATGCCGAGGATGTAGCCGAAGGAGGGGGCGACGCCGGAGGAGGCGCCCGCGAACCACGGCACGCCCGCCAGGCCCGCCAGCGCGTACAGCGCCAGGGCGAGGAAACCGCGGCCGGCGCCGAGGGACGTGCCGACGAGCAGCGCGGCGAAGGTCTGGCCGGTCACCGGCACCGGGGAGCCCGGCACGGGCACGGAGAGCTGGGCGGCGAGGCCGGTGAGCGCGGCGCCGCCGAGCACGAGGGCCGCGTCCCGGACACGGGAGGAGGGGAGCAGGTCGGCGAGGACCTGTCCGGTGCGGGCGGGCGTGGCGGCAGCGGTGCTCATGGGGACTCCGCGAGGGTGAGGGCCGGTGGGACACCGTGACGCTATCCCAGCGCCCTCGGCCGGATCACCGTCAGCGGTCGACAAAGGCGCGAACCGGGGCTTGGTCGGCTCCGCACAAAGAGTGCGGTTACACCGAGTGGAGCGTGACGCCGGTCACGGTGCTCGGGTGCCGTGCGACACGCGAGGGGCGCGGGAGCCCTCTGTAGGTTTCCGCCAAAGGCGCCGGGTCCGCCGTCTCGCCCGTCGGTCGCCGTCTGGGCAGTCCCGGGCCGTTTTGCTAGCGTCGCGGCCATGGTTGCCCAGGCCCGGTACTTCTCGCAGCGTCGCTATGTCGACCTGCGCCGCCAGGGCACGGCCACCTGTCGCCGCCCGGTGTGAGGCGGGGCGGAGCGGATCCGGCCCGCCGATCGAGACGGCGCAGTGTCGGACCGGCCCCAGGAAGACTCCCATGCCTCGAACCGCGGCTCCCCTTCTGACGTCCCCCATCCCCCGTGTCGCCGACAGCGACCGGCGCCGCACCAGCGCGAGCGTCGTCCTGCGGTCCGTGCTGGAGCACGGGCCGGTCGCGCGCAGCACCATCGCCCGCCTCACCGGTCTGTCGCCGGCGTCGGTGAGCGACTACTGCGCCCGCTTCGCCGAGTCGGGCCTGATCCGCGAGTCGGCCGTGCCGTTGCGTTCCAAGGGGGTGGGGCGGCCGCACCTGCCGGTCGACCTGGACGACTCCCGGTTCGTGGTGGGCGGGGTGCATGTGGCGGTGCCGCACACCACGGTGGCGCTGCTGGACCTGCGCGGGCGCGTGGTGGCCCACCGGGAGCTGAAGCACGAGGGCATCGAGCCCGCACGGGTGCTGGCCCGGGCGGCCGACGGGCTGGCGGCGCTGCTCGGCCGGGCCGCGGGCAGCAGGGCGCTGGGGGTGGGGTTCGCGGCGGGCGGCTGGGTGGACCGCGATTCGGGCACCGTCGTGGAGCATCCGCTGCTGGGCTGGCGCGAGGTGCCGGTGCGGGAGCTGCTCGGGGCGCGCACCGGGCTGCCGGTCCATGTGGACGGGCACGCGCGGGCGCTGGTCAACGCCGAGCGGCTGTTCGGGCGGGCGCGGGGCGGCCGGAGTCTGCTGCACCTGTTCGCGGGCAACGTGGTGGACGCGGCGTTCGCGACCCACGACGAGGTGCACCACGGGCCGCGCTCGCAGGCCGGGGCCATCGCCCATCTGCCGGTGCCGGGCGGCTCGGAGCGCTGCGACTGCGGCCGGACGGGCTGCCTGCAGGCGGAGTTGAGCGAGCGGACCCTGTGCCGGCGGGCCCGTGCGGCGGGGGTCCGCGGCGGGGCGAACCCGATGCACGTGGTCGGTGCGGCGGCGGCCGGTGACCCGGTGGCGGCCGGGCTGCTGCTGGAGCGGTCGCGGCGGGTGGGGCGCGCGGTGGGGCTGCTGCTGGACGTGCTCAATCCGGAGCGGGTGGTCGTGACGGAGATCGGGGTCATGCACCGGGAGGACTGCCTCGCCGCATTGCGCGAGGAGGTCGGCTCGGGGCGTGCCGATACCGTGAGGCCGAGCAGTTTCCCGGATTCCGTACTGGCCGTGGCGGGCGGTGCGGTGGCGCTCGACGTGCTCTACCGGGATCCGCTGGCCGTGTCACCTGAGGCTATTTAATTCAGAAACTCGGAATGTTGACAGGGCGCGTCGCCGACCAGGAACATCCTGTTCATGAGCCCGCTCACGAGCTGTCGCACCCTCTGTTGCTGACCCGTTGACGCGCCCTTGGCGCCCCTTCCCGGAGCGCCTTCTCGCCTTCTCCTTTCTTTGTGACATTCGCGTGAATTCCCTCGGCGTCCTCTTTTCTGCCGGAATTCGCTGCGCTGTGCCCTCTTCCACCTCCAGGGAGCCTCCCATGCCCTCTCCCCCTGTTTCCGGTCCCGGCCGGCGTCTGTTTCTGACCTCGCTGCTCGGCGTGACGGCCGCGGCGGCCGGACTGAGCGGCTGCGCGGACAGCAGCGCGGCGGCCGACAAGACGGCGGCCGACGCCCCCCTGGCCACGAAGGTGCCCGCCGGGACGAGCCTGAAGATCGCCTCGTACCAGAACGCGCAGCAGCTCCAGTTCGAGCTGGCCGGGTTCGGCGATCTGCCGTTCGAGGTGTCCGACTGGCTGAACATCGGCGCCGGTCCCGATGTCATCAACGCCTTCCGCGCCAAGTCCCTGGACGTCGCCAACAACGCGGGTATCCCGCCGATCCAGGCGCACTACCAGGGCTTCGACGCGAAGATCGTCGCGATCAACATCACCCGCAAGCCCAACTACCTGTTCGCGACCAAGCCCGGCAGCGACATCCGCCGGGTCGCCGACTTCCGGGGCAGGCGGCTCGCCTTCTCCCAGGGGCAGGCGCAGGGCGTCGTCCTGCTGCGGGCGCTGAAGAAGGCGGGGCTGGCGTACGACGACGTGGAGCTGGTGCCGCTGACCAGCAACCAGTTCCTCACCGCGCTGCAGTCCGGGCAGGTGGACATCGCGCCGCTGGGCAACACGCAGGCCCCGGCGTATCTGGCGCAGTACGCGTCGGCCCGCACCATCAGAACCGACGTGGTGGACCTGCTCAACCTGCTGTGGGCGCCGGTGTCGGTGCTGAACGACCGGGCGAAGGCCGCCGCGGTCGCCGCGTACATCCCGTACTGGGCGAAGGGCCAGGTGTGGACGTACGAGCACCCCGAGGAGTGGAACGAGCGGTTCTACGTGGGGACGCAGAACCTGACCCTCGCGCAGGCGAAGGCGGTGACCGCGCTGGCCAACAAGCCGCTGTTCCCGCCGCGCTGGGACGAGGCGATCCGGTGGGAGCAGGAGACCGCGGACCTGCTCGCGGAGGGCGGCTTCGTGAAGAAGTTCGACGTCTCCGAGCTGTTCGACCACCGCTTCGAGTCCCTCGCGGCCGAGGCCGTGCCGGCGGAGTACCGGAGGTGACCGCCGTGACCACGACCACGCACACGAGCACCGCCGCCCCGCTCGCCCCGGCCGAGGAGGCGCACCAGGTACGCCGGCGCCGGCGGCTGGCCCCCGGCCGGCGGCTGCCGGCCACCCGGCTCGTCGGACCCGCCGCGGTCCTCGCCCTGTGGGTCGCCGCCTCCGCGGCCGGGCTGCTCGACCCGGGCGCGATCCCGGCGCCCTGGACGGTGCTGGAGACGGGCACGCGCCTGTGGAGCGAGGGCACCCTGCCGGACGACATCCTGACCTCGCTGCGGCGCGCGGCGAGCGGCTTCGCGATCGGCCTGACCGTGGGGATCCTGCTGGCGCTGGCCTCGGGGCTCACCCGGACCGGCGAGGCGCTGATCGACGGCACCGTGAACCTGAACCGGGCCATCCCCACCCTGGGCCTGATCCCGCTGTTCATCCTGTGGCTGGGCATCGGCGAGACCTTCAAGATCGCCATCATCGCGATCGTCGTCTACATCCCGATCTACCTCAACACGCATGCCGCGCTGTCCGGCATCGACAGCCGGTTCGTCGAACTGGCCGAGGTGCAGGGCCTGTCGAAGCCGCGGTTCATCCGCGAGGTCGTCATCCCCGGCGCGCTGCCCGGCTTCTTCGTCGGGCTGCGGCTCGGCGTGACCGGCTCCTGGCTGGGTCTGGTGGTGCTGGAGCAGATCAACGCCACCAGCGGGCTCGGCTACCTGATGTTCCAGGCGCAGAACTACGGCCAGACGGACGTCATCCTCGTCGGACTGGTCGTCTACGGCGTCTTCGGCCTGGTCTCCGACAGCGCGGTCCGCATCGTCGAACGGAGGGTGCTGTCATGGCGCCGCACACTGAGCAGCTGACCCGCCCCGCCGTGCAACTGCGCGGGCTGACCCGGTCCTTCGGCGGGCGCACGGTCCTCGACGGCATCGACCTGGATCTGCCCGCCGGGCAGCTCACGGCCCTGCTGGGGCACAGCGGCTCCGGCAAGAGCACGCTGCTGCGGGCCGTCGCCGGACTCGACCACGGCGTCACGGGCTCCGGGCAGCTGACCGCGCCCGGGCGGGTGTCGGTCGTCTTCCAGGACTCCCGGCTGCTGCCCTGGCGCCGGGTGCTGGACAACGTGCTCCTCGGCGCCGAGGGCAAGGACGCCGGGCGCCGGGGCCGGGCGGCCCTGGAGGAGGTCGGGCTGAAGGGCCGCGAGCGGGCCTGGCCGGGCGAGCTGTCCGGCGGGGAGGCCCAGCGCGCCGCCCTGGCCCGCTCCCTGGTGCAGCAGCCGGAACTGCTGCTGGCCGACGAGCCGTTCGGGGCGCTGGACGCGCTGACCCGGATCCGGATGCACGGGCTGCTGCGGGAGCTGTGGGAGCGCCACCGGCCCTCGGTGCTGCTGGTCACCCACGACGTGGACGAGGCGATCGTGCTCGCCGACCGGGTGCTCGTCCTGGAGAAGGGCCGGATCGGCCTCGACCTGACCATCGACCGCCCGCACCCGCGGTCGTACCGCGATCCCCTGCTCGGCGAGTACCGGGAGCGGCTGCTGGCCGCGCTCGGTGTCACGGAGGACCACCGATGAGCCGCAGAGAGCTGCATCTGAACGCGTTCCTGATGAACACCGGCCACCACGAGGCGTCGTGGCGGCTGCCGGAGAGCGACCCGCACGCGAGTGTCGACCTGGCCCACTACGTGCGGCTGGCGCGGATCGCCGAGCGGGGCACCTTCGACTCGCTGTTCCTGGCCGACGGCCCGCAGCTGTGGAGCAGTGTGGCGCAGCGGCCCGCCGGGGCGCTGGAGCCGATCACGCTGCTGACCGCGCTGGCGACGGCCACCGAGCACATCGGCCTGATCGCCACGGCGTCCACCTCGTACAATTCGCCCTACAACCTGGCCCGGAAGTTCGCCACGCTGGACCACCTCAGCGGCGGCCGGGCGGGCTGGAACATCGTCACCACCGCCGGTGCCGAGGCCGCCCGCAACTTCGGTCTGGACGCCGAGCCGGCGCACGCCGAACGGTACGCGCGGGCCGCCGAGTTCCTCGACGTGGCGCTGAAGCTGTGGGACAGCTGGGAGGACGACACGATCGTCGCCGACAAGGCGGCGGGCGTGTGGGGCGACGACACGAAGATCCACCCGCCCCGGCACCGGGGCCGCTTCTTCAGCGTCGAGGGTGCGCTCAACGTGCCCCGCTCCCCGCAGGGTTACCCGCTGCTGGTGCAGGCCGGGTCCTCCGAGGACGGCAAGCGGTTCGCGGCCCGCTACGCGGAGGCGGTGTTCACCGCGCAGCAGACGATCGAGGACGCGCGGGCCTTCTACGCCGACCTCAAGGCCCGCACGGTCGCGGCCGGCCGGGACGCCGGGCACGTCAAGGTGCTGCCGGGCATCGTCCCGGTGATCGGCTCGACCGAGGCCGAGGCGCGGGCGCACGAGCGGGTCCTGGAGGACCACATCGTGCACACGCACGGCGTGCGTCAGCTGGAGCGGCTGCTGCACCTGGACCCGGGCAGCCTCGACCTGGACGGCCCGCTGCCGGCCGACCTGCCGCCGGAGAGCGCCATCGAGGGCGCCAGGAGCCGCTACACGCTGATCGTCGAGCTGGCCCGGCGCGACCGGCTCACCGTGCGGCAGCTGATCGGGCGGCTCGGCGGCGGCCGCGGGCACCTCACCTTCGCCGGGACGCCCGAGCAGGTCGCCGACACCGTCGAGCTGTGGTTCACCTCCGGCGCGGCCGACGGCTTCAACATCATGCCCGCGGTGCTGCCCTCCGGCCTGGAGGCGTTCGTCGACCATGTCGTCCCGTTGCTGCGCGATCGCGGTCTGCTGCGCACGGAGTACGGGCCCCGCAGCACCCTGCGGGAGCGCTACGGCCTGCCGCGCCCCGCCAACCAGTACGTCGCCGCCCCCGCCCTCGTCTGACCCGGAAGGAAACCGCCATGGCCATCGAGATCCACAAGATCACCGCACACATCGGCGCCCGTGTCGAGGGCGTCGACCTCACCCGGCCGCTGGACGGGGAGACGTACGCCGCCCTGCGCGAGGCGCTCAACACGCACAAGGCCCTCGTCCTGGACGCCGAGGGCCTGGACGACGCGGGCCAGCAGGCCTTCGCCCGCCACTTCGGCGACATCACCACGGCCCATCCGACGGTGTCCGCCGTCGACGGCGCCCCGCACGTCCTGCCCGTCGACAGCGGCGACGGCCGGGCCGCCAACCACTGGCACACCGACGTCACCTTCGTCCTCAACCCGCCGCAGGTCACCAGCCTGCGCAGCATCACGGTCCCGCCCTACGGCGGCGAGACCCTGATCGCCAGCTCGGCCGCCGCCTACCGGAGCCTGCCCGATCCCCTGCGGCGCCTGGCGGACACGCTGTGGGCGGAGCACACCAACGACTACGACTACGCCGTACCGGAGGAGGACGTCGACGAGGATCAGGCGGCCCGGCGCGCCGAGTTCACCTCGATCACGTACCGCACGGTCCATCCGGTGGTGCGCGTCCACCCGCTGACCGGCGAGCGGGGCCTGTTCATCGGCGGTTTCGCCCAGCGGATCGTGGGCCTGTCGCCCGGCGAGTCCCGCACGGTCCTCGACCTGCTCCAGGCGTACGTGACCCGGCCCGAGCACGTGCTGCGCCACCGCTGGTCGCCGAACCAGCTCGTCCTGTTCGACAACCGCATCACCCAGCACTACGCCGTCGACAACTACGACGGCCTGCCGCGCCGGCTGCACCGGGTGACGGTCGCCGGAGACGTCCCCGTGGGGGTGGAGGGCAAGGAGAGCCACGCCATCGAGGGCGACGCCTCGCACTACACGCCGGTGGCCGCGTAGGCACGCTGAGCGACCCGGGTGTCCACATCGTGGGATGCCTCTCCGCCCGGGCGGGGAGGCGTCCGAGACTGGCGGCGTTTTTGCCCGCGTACACCCCTCACGCATTGGACGAGCCGCGCCCATGCCCAGCAGCACCACCCAGGAGACGCCGACCGGCACGGACGGCGTCTCCCTCTCCCACGGCCTCAAGCAGCGCCATCTGTCGATGATCGCCCTCGGCGGGGTGATCGGCGCCGGACTGTTCGTCGGTTCCGGCGCGGGGATCGCCGCCGCCGGTCCCTCGATCGTGGTCGCCTACGCCCTCTCCGGTCTCCTCGTGATGCTGGTGATGCGGATGCTCGGCGAGATGTCGGCCGCGTATCCGTCGTCGGGCTCGTTCTCGGCGCACGCCGAGCGGGCGATCGGCCCGTGGGCCGGGTTCACCGCCGGCTGGTCGTTCTGGGTGCTGCTGTGCACGGCGGTCGGCCTGGAGGGCATCGGCGCCGCGAAGATCGTCAGCGGCTGGCTGCCCGGCACCCCGGAGTGGGCGTGGGTGGCGCTGTTCATGGTCGTCTTCTGCGGCACCAACCTCGCGGCGGTGAAGAACTTCGGCGAGTTCGAGTTCTGGTTCGCGGCGCTGAAGGTCGCCGCGATCACCCTGTTCCTGGTGCTCGGCGTCCTGGCGATCCTGGGCGTCCTGCCCGGCACCGACTCCCCCGGCGCGGGCAACCTCACCGACTTCCTGCCCAACGGCGGCGAGGGCCTGGTCATCGGCCTGCTCGCCTCGGTCTTCGCCTACGGCGGCCTGGAGACGGTGACGATCGCGGCCGCCGAGTCGGAGAACCCCGTCCAGGGCGTGGCGAGCGCGGTGCGCACCGCGATGTGGCGCATCGCGCTGTTCTACGTGGGCTCGATGGCGGTCATCGTCACGCTCGTGCCGTGGGACTCGAAGGAGGTCGTCGAGAAGGGCCCGTACGTCGCGGCCCTCGACGAACTGGGCATCCCGGGCGCCGGGCAGCTGATGAACGTGGTCGTGCTGGTGGCGCTGCTGTCCGCGATGAACGCCAACATCTACGGCGCCTCCCGCATCGCCTACTCGCTGGTGGAGCGCGGCCAGGGCCCGAAGGGGCTCGGCCGGGTCTCGGGCGGGGTGCCGCGGATCGCCGTCCTGGCCTCCTGTGTGTTCGGGTTCCTGTGCGTACTGCTGAGCTACTGGCGGCCGAACGACGTCTTCGCCTGGCTGCTGAACATGATCGGCGCGGTGATCCTCGTCGTGTGGATCTTCATCGCCGTCTCGCAGCTGCGGCTGCGCCGCCGGACGGAGCGCGAGGCGCCCGGGAAGCTGGTCGTGCGCATGTGGGCGTTCCCGTGGCTGACGTGGCTCGCCCTGGCCGGCATGGCCGCCGTGTTCGTCCTGATGGCCCGGGAGCCGGACACCCGGGTGCAGCTGTACTCCACGGGCGGGATGACCCTGGTCCTCGCGGCCGTCGGCTACGCCTGGCAGCGGGCGCGCGCCCGGCGGTAGCCGCCGCACCCGACCGGCCCCCGCGGAACACGCGGGGGCCTTTTTCTGTGCCCTGGCCACCCCTCCCGGACCTCTTGCTGCTAGCGTGCAGTTGCAAGCCTGTTGCAATAAGAGGTTCGGAGGGGAACCCGCCCATGCCCGTCTACACGCTGCCCGACCTGCCGTACGACTACGCGGCACTCGCCCCCGTGATCAGCCCCGAGATCATCGAGCTGCACCACGACAAGCACCACGCGGCCTATGTGAAGGGCGCCAACGACACGCTGGAGCAGCTCGCCGAAGCGCGGGACAAGGAGGCCTGGGGGTCGATCAACGGGCTGGAGAAGAACCTGGCCTTCCACCTCTCCGGCCACATCCTGCACAGCATCTACTGGCAGAACATGACCGGCCCGAAGGACGGCGGCGGCGAGCCGCTCGCGCAGGACGGCGTGGGTGAGCTGGCGGACGCGATCACCGAGTCCTTCGGCTCCTTCGCCCGCTTCAAGGCGCAGCTGTCCAAGGCCTCCGCGACCACGCAGGGCTCCGGCTGGGGCGTGCTCGCCTACGAGCCGCTGAGCGGCCGGCTGATCGTCGAGCAGGTCTACGACCACCAGGGCAACGTCGGCCAGGGCGCGACCCCCATCCTGGTCTTCGACGCCTGGGAGCACGCCTTCTACCTGCAGTACCGCAACCAGAAGGTGGACTTCATCGAGGCCATGTGGCAGGTCGTCAACTGGCAGGACGTGGCCCGGCGTTACGAGGCCGCGAAGTCCCGGGCGGACGTGCTGCTGCTGGCCCCCTGAGGCCGCCCCCGTGAAGCGTCCTGCCTCGTGATCGTCTTCTCACCCTTCACGAACGGCAGGCGGTAAGAGGAAGACCCCCGCGAGGACGTGACTCGCGGGGGTCTTCCGCGCGGGAGGCCGGTCCGCGGCCCGGGCTCGTCGCGCTACGGCAAGTCCGGATCGCACGGCACGTTCAGGGAGAGCAGCGCGGCGGAACCGTCGGGCCGCACGCGCAGTTCGCTGATCGCCGCGTTCCGCAGCCGCGGGAAGACCCTGCGGTACTCCCGGGCGGGGATCGACAGCAGGCTGCACAGCACCAGGCGCAGCAGGGTGTTGTGGGCGACGACCAGGACGCGTCCGTCCGGGTGCGCGGCGGCGATCTCCCGCAGGGCCCGCACCCCCCGGGCCGCCGCCGCCGTCGGGTCCTCGGCGCCGGGGAAGGAGTGCGCCACCGGGTCGGCCCGGTAGGCCGCGGCCCACTCCGGGTCCTCGGCCTCGAACTCCGCGAGCGTGCGGCCCTCGACGACGCCGAAGTCGCATTCGCGCAGGTCCGGTTCGAGCTGCGGGGCGAGGCCGAGGGCACGGCAGGCGGGGTCGGCGGTGGCGACGGCCCGGGACAGCGGGGACGTGCGCACCGCGTCCACCGGGTGGGCGGCGGCCCAGCGGCCGAGTGCCTCGGCCTGGGCGCGGCCGGTGTCGGTGAGGGGGATGTCGCTGATGCCGGCGTAGCGGTTCTCGGCGTGCCAGACGGTCTGTCCGTGGCGGGCCAGCAGGAGGGTCGTGGTCATGGGCCGGTCCGTTCGCGTGCGGTCGGGCGGTCGGTGCGGGGCCGCTCCGGGGGGGCGGGCGGTCGGTGCGGGGTCGCACCGGGAGGGTCGGCCCGCCGGGGCGGGGCCGCACCAGGGTCCCGGTCATGATCGGTCCGTGTCCAGGTGCAGCCGGGCCCGGGCGTGTTCGGCGACGGCGGCGGGCAGCCAGCCGCGGTCCCGGAGGGCGTCGACGAGGCGTGCGTACGGCTCGGCGAAGACCGCCGTGCGGCCGGGGCGGGGTTCGAGGACGGTCCGGACGCGGACCATGCGCTCGGCGGCGCCGGCGAGCGAACCGGCCCCCGACGCCCCGAACGCGGCCAGCGCCGCCATCCCCAGCGCCGGTTCGGTCTGTTCGGGGACGCGGGCCGGGCGGCCCAGGATGTCGGCGCGCAACTGGTTCCAGTAAGGGCTGCGCGCCCCACCCCCGGTGAAGGTGAGCGGGCCGTCGAGGGGGGCGCCGAGGTGGTGCAGACAGTCCAGGCACAGGCGTTCCGCGAAGCCGACGCCCTGGAGCAGGGCGGCCCACCGGTCGGCGTCGTCCGCCACCTCGCCCAGCAGGAGCGAGGTGGCCTGCGGCGCCCGGAACGGGAACCGCTCCCCCGGGGAGACCAGCGGATAGGCGACCGCGCTCGACGGCTCGAACGCCGCGGCCCGTTCGTCCATCGCGGCGGGATCGGCGCCCGGGAAGTGCGCCGCGAGCGCCCCGGCCCCGACGCTGGAGGCCCCGCCGGGCAGCCAGGTGCCGTCCGGGGCGCGGTGGTTGTAGACCACGCCGGTGGGGTCCCGGACCGGGTCGCGGGCCGCGCCCTTGACCACCAGGGTCGTGCCCAGCACCGAGTTCCAGGAACCGGGCCGCAGCGCGCCCGAGGCGATCTGGGCCGCGCAGCCGTCGGTCATCCCCGCGAGCACCGGCGTGCCGGCGGGGATGCCGGTGGCGTCGGCGGCGGCCGGGCAGACCTCGCCGAGGACGGTGCCCGGGCGGACGACCGAGGGCAACAGGCCCTCGGGGACGCCCAGTCGGGCCAGGGCGGCCTCCGGCCAGCACTCGTGCGCCACGTCGTAGCCCGTCTTGAGCGCGTGGCTGGAGTCGGCCGGGGGCGGGGCGCCGGTGAGGCGGGTGACGATCAGGTCGGGCTGGTGGGCGAGGCGCAGGCCCGGGCCGTACTCCCCGAGCAGCCACAGCGCCTTGGGCAGCGCCCAGGTGTCCTGAACGACGAGCCCCGCCTCCCTGATCCGCGCCGCCTCCCGCGTGGCGCGTCCGTCGTCGTACATCAGCGCCGGGCTCACGGGCCGGCCCGAGGCGTCCGTCAGCAGCACCGTGCCGGACGTGCCGCACACCGCGAGTCCGCCGACCGGTGTGCCGGGGGGAGCCGCGCCCAGGGCGGCCCGGGACGCCGTGCACAGCGCGGCCCACCAGCGCAGCGGGTCCTGCTCGTGGCGCACGCCGTGGCGGCGCCCGGACAGTGGGGCCGAACCGCTGCCGAGGACCGTGCCGTCGGCGGTGACGAGCAGCACGCGGACGCTCTGCGTGCCCAGGTCGACGCCCAGCCAGCCCGCACCCTCGTCCACCATCCGGAACCTCCCACGCCGTCGCAGCCGGATCTGTGAACTTCTCACTGTGCCCCGATATTTTCCCGTGCGCGAGGGATTGACGCCCCACTTCGGCCGTTCCACTCTCTGTTAGCGAGTCGACTCGACGTGTTGACCAGGCTCCACGCGGAGGTACGGATGGACACGCACGTGCACGACCGCCGGCGCTTCCTCGCCCTCGCCGCCGGGGCCGCCGCCGCCCCGCTGCTCACGGCCTGCGGCGCCGGTTTCGGCGGGAACGACAGCAAGAGCGACGGGTCCGCCGCCGACGACATCACCGGCTCCTTCGACTGGAAACGGGAGAAGGGCACGACGGTCAAGGCACTGCTCAACAAGCACCCGTACACGGACGCCCTGATCGCCGACCTGAAGTCCTTCACCGCGCGGACCGGCATCGAGGTCGAGTACGACGTCTTCCCCGAGGACAACTACTTCGACAAACTCACCGTCGACCTGTCCAGCGGGCGCGCCTCCTACGACGTCTTCATGCTCGGCGCGTACATGGTGTGGCAGTACGGGCCGCCGGGCTGGCTGGAGGACCTCGGGCCCTGGATGCGCAACTCGGCGGCCACGGGCGCCGAGTGGGACCAGGCGGACTTCTTCCCGAACCTCCTCCAGGCCGGCCAGTGGTCGCTGAAGGCGGGCGCGCCGCTGGGCCGGGGCGGGCAGTACGCGCTGCCGTGGGGCTGGGAGACCAATGTCGTCGCCTACAACACCGAGGTGTTCGGCAGACTCGGCCTGAAACCGGCCGAGTCCTTCGACGAGCTGACCGAACTCGCCGCCACCATCAAGCGGAAGGCGCCGGGCGCCGGCTTCGACGGGATGTACGGGATCGCCGTGCGCGGGTCCAGGAGCTGGGCCACCATCCACCCCGGCTTCATGACGATGTACGCCCGCAACGGCCTGAAGGACTTCACGGTCGACAGCGGGAAGCTCACACCGGCGATGAACAGCCCCGAGGCCGTCGCCTTCACCGAGGACTGGGCGCGGATGGTGAAGCGGGGCGGCCCGCCGTCCTGGACCTCCTACACCTGGTACCAGTGCTCCAGCGACCTGGGCGCGAAGAAGGCGGGGATGCTGTTCGACGCGGACACGGCCGCCTACTTCCAGGCGGTGAAGGGCGCGAGCCCCGCCTCCGGGAAGATCGCCTTCCACCCCGGGCCGAAGGGTCCGGACGGCTCGCTCGCCACCAACATGTGGATCTGGTCGCTCGGCATGAACGCCAGGAGCAAGAAGAAGAGCGCCGGTTGGCTGTTCCTGCAGTGGGCCACCGGCAAGGAGCACCTGCGCAGAAGCGCGATCACGCACAACCACATCGATCCGGTGCGCAGGTCGGTGGCCGAGGACGCCGCGTACAAGGACAAGATGCGGCACCTGCCGGGCTTCCTGGAGACCTTCGAGACGGTCGTCGACCAGACGAAGATCCAGTTCACCCCGCAGGCGCAGTTCTTCGACGCGACGACCAGCTGGGCCGCGGCCCTCCAGGAGATCTACGGCGGCAAGGGCGCGCAGTCGGTGCTGCACGGGCTGGCGGACGACCTCGCCGGCAAGGTGGGCTAGCCGTGCGGCTCGCGCTGCGGCCGTACCTGTTGATCGTCCCGGCCCTGCTGCTGACCTGCGGGATCCTCTACCCCTTCGGGCTCGGGCTGTACTACACGCTGTTCGACTTCTCGGCGAGCAAACCGCAGCCGGACATGGTGCGGTTCGAGAACTACACCACCGTCTTCACCCAGGAGGCGTTCTGGAACTCGGCCTGGGTGACGGTGCTGTACGCGGTCGGCGCGGCCCTGGCGGAGACCGTGCTCGGCGTGGCCGTCGCCCTGCTGCTGCACCGCTCGACCCTGGTGGGCCGGGTGCTGGAGAAGATCCTGATCCTGCCGCTGATGATCGCCCCGGTGATCGCGGCGATCATCTGGAAGCTGATGCTGCAGCCGTCGGTCGGGGTGGTCAACCACCTGCTGAGGCCCTTCGGGCTGGGCGGCGTGCAGTGGACCGACACCCCGACGGGCGCGCTGCTGTCGTCGATCGCCGTGGACGTGTGGGTCTACACCCCGTTCGTGGCGATCCTCGCCCTGGCCGGTCTGCGGTCGCTGCCCGCCTCCCCGTTCGAGGCGGCGGCCGTGGACGGCGCGGGGTGGTGGTACACCTTCCGGCGGCTGACCCTGCCGATGCTGTGGCCGTACGTGCTGGTCGCGGTGATCTTCCGGTTCATGGACTCGCTGAAGGTGTTCGACATCATCTACGCCCTGACCGAGGGCGGGCCGGGCGACTCGACCGTCGTGCTGCAGATCCGGGCCTATCTGGAGGCCATCCGCTTCCAGCGCTACTCGTTCGGGATCTCCTACACGATCGTGCTGTGGGCCGTGGTGTACCTGGCCGCGATGGTGCTGGTGAAGCACCTGGGGAAGATCCAGCGGAAGGCCGCGGAGGTCACCACATGAACAGACGCGTCCTCGGGTGGCTGGGCGACGCCGCCCTGATCCTCTACTTCGTCTTCGCGCTGTTCCCGATCGCCTGGATGGTGATCCTGTCGCTGAAGCCGGCCGACCAGCTGTTCTCCACCTACTTCTCCTTCTCCCCCACCCTCGACGGCTACCGGACCGTCCTCGGCGACAGCGAGGGCATCCCGTTCGTGCGGTTCTTCGTCAACAGCCTGGTGGTGTCGGTGGGGGCGGTCGCGCTGTCGCTGGTGGTCGGGCTCCCGGCCGCGTACGCCTCGGCGCGGTGGCGGTTCAAGGGTTCCGAGAACCTGATGTTCACGCTGCTGTCGTTCCGCTTCGCCCCCGAACTGACCGTGATCATCCCGCTGTTCGTGCTGTACCAGAAGCTCGGCCTGTTCGACACCTACGTCGGCATGGTGTGGGTGCTGCAGCTGGTGACACTGCCGCTGATCGTGTGGATCATGCGGTCCTACTTCGCCGACCTCACCCCCGAGCTGGAGCAGGCCGCCCTGCTGGACGGCTACACCCGCAAGCAGGCGTTCTTCAAGGTGGCGCTGCCGCTGGTCAAGCCGGGCATCGCGGCCGTGTCGCTGCTGGCGTTCATCTTCGCCTGGAACAACTTCGTCTTCCCGCTGATCCTCACCTCCAACGAGGCCCAGACGGTGACCGTCGGCGCCCTGTCCTTCCTCGGCGGGGACCGGCCCAAGTACAACCTCACGGCCGCCGCCGCGCTCGTGTCGGTCGTCCCGCCGCTGCTGCTGGCGCTGACCATCCAGCGCTACCTGGTGCGGGGCCTGTCGTTCGGGGCGGTGAAGTCGTGATCCGGCTCAGCGGGATCCGCAAGGCGTACGGGCGGACCGTCGCGCTCGACGGGCTCGAACTGGAGGTGCGCGAAGGCGAGTTCTTCTGCCTGCTCGGGCCGTCCGGCGCGGGCAAGACCACCACCCTGAAGACCGTCGCCGGGCTGGAGCAGCCCGACGCGGGCACGGTCGTCCTCGACGGCGAGGACATGCGCGGTGTCGAGCCCTACGACCGGGGCGTGGCGATGTGCTTCGAGAGCTACGCCCTCTACCCGCACCGCTCGGTCTACGACAACCTCGCCTCGCCGCTGCGCTCGCCCCGGCACCGGCTGCCCGCCGCCGAGGCCCGGCAGCGCATCGGCGCGATCGCCGAGCTGCTCGGGATCCCGGGGCTGCTGGACCGGCCCGTCGGGCAGCTGTCCAACGGCCAGCGGCAGCGCGTCGCCCTGGGCCGGGTGCTGGTCCGCCCCGCCCGGGCGTTCCTGCTCGACGAGCCGCTCTCCCACCTCGACGCCAAGCTCCGCCAGCAGATGCGGGCCGAGCTGAAGGCCATCGGGGCCGTGCGGCGCACCACCACCCTGTACGTCACCCACGACTCGGTCGAGGCGCTGGCCCTGGGCGACCGGATCGGCGTGATCCGGGAAGGGCGGATCGTGCAGACGGGCACGCGGGAGGAGATCTGGTACCGGCCCTGCGACACGGAGGTCGCGCGGGCCTTCGGCCGGCCCCGGATCAACCTGCTCCCGGGCGTGGTGACGGAGGGCGGGGTGCGGTCGGAGGGCGGGGTGGAGCTGCCGGTGCGGGCGCGGGCCGCGGCGGGCACGGACGTCCTGGTCGGCATCCGCCCCCGGGACATCGCCCTGCACGGCGGCGCGGGCCACGAACTGGCCGGGACCGTGTACGTCACCGAGGTGCTCGGCCGGTCCGTCGAGGTCACGGTCCGGCTCGGCACCGGGGAGCAGCGGGTGTCCCTGGTGGCCCCCCGGGCGGACGCGGCGCGCCTTCGTCCGGACGATCCGGTACGGCTCGTGGTCCGGCCTGAGAACCTGCTGCTGTTCGAGGCCGACCGGCCGGAACGACCGGGACGACGGATAGAGACACAGCCATGAGCAACAGCAGCGGTGGACAGCAGGGGCCCGCGGCACGGCAGGCCGCCATGGCCGAGCAGGTGCTGGCCGACGGCTCGGCCACGGCGGCGGAACTCGCCGAGCGGTTCGGGGTGAGCCTGATGACCATCCACCGGGACCTGGACGAGCTCGAACGCCAGGGCATCGTGCGCAAGTTCCGCGGCGGGGTGACCGCGCAGCCGTCGGGCGTCTTCGAGTCGAACGTGCAGTACCGGCTGAAGGCCATGCGCGCCGAGAAGGCCGCCGTCGCCGCGCGCGCCCTGCGCATGGTCGAGCCCGGCATGGCGATCCTGCTGGACGACTCCACGTCCGCCCTGGAGATAGCCAGGCGGCTGCGCACGGGCGAGATCACGCCCCTGACGGTCGTCACCAACTTCCTGGAGGCGATCAACCTCCTGGCCGACCAGCGGGGCATCCATCTGATGGCCCTCGGCGGCGACTACGACCCGCTGCACTCCTCGTTCCTCGGGGTGTCGTGCGTGGAGGCGGTCGAGCAGCTGCGGGTGGACGTGTGCTTCGCGTCGACGTCGGCCGTGCACGGGGGGTACGCCTACCACCAGGAGCAGCACATCGTGTCCGTGAAACGGGCGATGCTCGACGCGGCCGCCCGGAACGTCCTGCTGATCGACCACACCAAGCTCGGCCGGGTCGCCCTGCACCGGGTGGTCCCGCTGTCCCGCTTCGACACGGTCCTCGTGGACGACGGGGCGTCGCCGGAGGCACTGCGGGATCTGGACGAGCACAAGGTCCGTTACGAGGTTTGCGCGCTGGAGGGCGGCCATGACGGGAACCGGACTGGAGCTACGTGAGCTGCGCAAGACCTACCGGTCACGGGGGCGGCCCCCGGTGGACGCCGTCCGCGGGATCGACCTGAGCCTGCGGTCGGGGGAACTGCTCGGTCTGCTCGGGCCCTCCGGCTGCGGCAAGTCGACCACGTTGCGGATGATCGCCGGGCTGGAGTCCGTCACCGGCGGGGACATCCTGGTCGGCGGGACATCGGTGACCGAACGGCCCGCCCGGCGGCGCAACATCGGGGTCGCGTTCGAGAACTACGCGCTGTATCCGCCGCTGTCGGTCGCTCAGAACCTGGCGTTCGGGCTGAAGGCCCGGCGCAGGTCCGCCCGCGGTTCCGGACGGGACATCGAGCGCAAGGTGAAGGACATCGCCGAACGGGTCGGCCTGACCGGCCTGCTCGACGCCCGCCCGGCCGGTCTGTCCAGCGGCCAGAAGCAGCGGGTCTCGCTGGCCCGGGCCCTGATCCGCGAACCGGACGTGCTGCTCCTGGACGAGCCCCTCTCCCACCTGGACGCGGCCCAGCGCGACACCACCCGCCGCGAACTCAAGCGCATCCAGAAGGACCTCGGCCACACCACCATCCTGGTCACCCACGACCAGGAGGAGGCCCTCTCCCTCGCCGACCGGATCGCCGTCATGAAGGACGGCGTCATCCGGCAGCTCGGCACCCCCTACGAGATCTACGACAGCCCGGCCGACGTCTTCGTCGCCGACTTCGTCGGCGAGCCCGCGATCACCCTGCTGCCCGGCATCGCCGGCGGCGACGGCCACGCCCGCCTCTCCGACGCGGTCCGTATCGCCCTGCCCGTGCCGGTGGACGCGGGGCGGGAGGTGGTGGTCGGCATCCGCCCCGAGGACGTGCGGCTCACCGCCGGGGACGGCCTGCCCGCCCGGGTCGTCGCGCACGAACCGCTCCTGGAGGCGGGCCTGGCGACGCTCGCCCTGGACGGTGTGGAGCGGCACCTGGTCGTGCTCACCGACCCCGACGTGCGGCTCGCCCACGACGACCGGGTCCGCGTCGCCGCCGACCTCGCGCACACCCATGTCTTCGACGCCGAGACAGGAGCCTCACTGCGATGACCTTCGAGAACAAGGTGCGTGTCGTGGCCGCCGGCGACCACTTCGTCCTGCCGTCGCTGATCGCGCGGGCGGTGGAGCACGAGGTGGAGCGGGCCGAGGTGCGCCAGGTGCGGCTGGGCTGGCCGCTGGAGCCGTTCGGGCCGGTCGCCGAGGTGCGCGAGGCCAGTGACGCCGAGGACGAGCTGATCGAGGCGCTGGCCGGGGCGCGGGTGCTGGTCACACAGATGGGGCCGGTCACCGGGAGGGTCCTGGCCGCCTGCCCGGACCTGCGGCTGGTCGTGGTCTGCCGGGGCGGGCCGGTCAACGTCAACCTGGACGCGGCGAAGCGGCACGACGTGCGGGTGTGCTTCGCGCCCGGCCGCAACGCCGCCGCCACCGCCGAGTTCACCCTCGGCCTGATGCTCTGCGCCCTGCGCCGCATCCCCCAGGCCCACGAGCTCCTGGTGCGCCGGGGCAGTTGGGAGGGGGCGACGTACTACACGTACGAGGAGAGCGGCCACGAGCTGGAGGACCTGCCCGTCGGGCTGATCGGGTACGGGGCCGTCGGCAGCCGGGTCGCGCGGGTGCTGTGCGCGTTCGGGGCGCGGGTGATGGTGTACGACCCGTATGTGCACGGCGAGATCCACGGCCTGCGCGTCACCTCGCTCGACGACCTGCTGCGCCGCTCGCGGGTGATCACCCTGCACGCCCGGCTCACGCCCGAGACGCGCGGGCTGGTCGGCGCCCGGGAGCTGGGCCTGCTGCCGCACGGGGCGGTGGTGGTCAACGCGGCCCGGGGCCCGCTGCTGGACGAGGGCGCGCTGTGCGACGCGCTGGACAGCGGCCGGGTGGCGGCGGCGGCGCTCGACACCTACGAGCGGGAGCCGCTGCCCGCTCGGTCCCGGCTGCGCGGCTTCGCCGAGCGCGTGGTGCTCACACCCCACCTGGGCGGCGCCTCGCGCGCCGTGGCGGAGAAGGCCGCGCGGATCGCCGCCGAAGAGGTGGGCCGCTGGGTGCGGGGAGAGCCGCTCGCGCACTGTCTGACCTGAGGACCCGGAGGAGGACCCGGAGGGGAGAGCCGCATGTACGTCGGTATCGATGTGGGCACGTCCGTGGTCAAGGCGGCGGCCTTCGACGCGGGGGGCCGCCAACTGGCGGTGCGGGCCCGGCCGGTGGGCCTGTCGCTGGACGGCGGGGTCGTGGAGCAGGACATGGAGGAGGTGTACGCGGCGGTCGTCGGCGTGCTCGGCGCGCTGACCGCCGCGGTGCCGGAGCCGGTGGAGTTCGCCGGACTGACCGGGCAGGGCGACGGGGTGTGGCTGGTCGACGCCGAGGGGCTGCCGGTGCGGGCGGCGGCCTCCTGGATGGACGGGCGGGCCCACGAACTGGTCGACCGGTGGCTGGCGGACGGCACGTTCGAGACGGTGTTCCGGCGGACCGGGAGCGCGCTGTTCCCCGGCTGCCCGGGGCCGCTGCTGGCCTGGTTCGACCGCCACGAGCCGAAGGCGCTGGACACCGCGCGGGCCGCCCTGTACTGCAAGGACGTGGTGTTTTGGCGGCTGACCGGGGCGGGCCCGGCCACGGACGTCTCGGACGCGTCCATGCCGTTCCTCGACCCGCGGACCCGCGCCTACGACGACCGGGTCGTCGAACTGCTCGGGCTGGGCCACCGGCGGAACCTGCTCCCTGCGGTCAGCGACCCGGTGGCCACGGCCGGGGCACGCGGCGAGGGCCTGCCGGCCGGCACCCGGATCGCCAACGGCCCCTACGACCTGCCGGCCTGCGCGCTGGGCGCCGGGGTGACGTCCCCGGGCGACGGGCTGCTGATCGTCGGCACCTGCCTGGCCGGCCTGGTCGCCACGACCGAACTCGACCTGACCGGCGAACCGGCCGGGCTGCACATCTCCACGGACCGGCCCGGGTACTGGCTGCGCGCCATGCCCGCGATGGTCGGCACGGCCGCGCTGGACTGGGTGCTGTCCACGACCGGCATGCGGCACGACGAGGTGGACGGGCTGCTGGCGCGGACCCCGCCCGGCGCGCACGGCGTGCGCGTACTGCCCTACTTCGCGCCCTCCGGGGAACGCGCCCCCTTCGTCGAGCCGCGGCTGCGGGCCGAACTCACCGGCGTCAGTCTGGAGTCGACCCGGGGCGACCTGGTCCGGGCCACCTGCGAGGGCATCGGGTACGCGGCCCGGCACTGCCTGGAGGCGGCCGGGCTGACGGGGAGCCTCGCCGTCTGCGGCGGCGGCACGCGCAGTTCCGCCTGGATGCGGCTGCTGGCGGACGTGCTCGGGCGGCCCCTGCGGGTCGTCGAGGGCGAGGTGGGGGCGCGGGGGGCGGTGCTGGCCGCGGCCGAGCGGTTCGGGGCCGGGCTGGACGCACCGGCGTGGACGCGGCCGGCGGCGGTCGTGGAGCCGGACCCGGACCGGGCCGCGTTCTACACGGACGGCTACGCGGAGCACCTGGACCGGCTGGCCGGGGCGCGGGCCCGGGCCCGGGGCTGAACATCCCATCGACGAAGGGGAGTCGTATGCGGCTCGGACGGAGATCCCTCCTGCTCGCGGCGGCCGCGGGGACGGCCACGGCGGCCGCCGCCCCGGCGGCGGGCGCGGCGGGTGCGCGCGGCCCGGTCGTCATCGGCCACCGCGGCGCGGCCGGCTGGCGGCCGGAGCACACGGCGGCCTCGTACACCCACGCGGTGGAGACGGGTGCCGACTGGATCGAACCGGACCTGGTGCCGACGAAGGACCACGCACTGGTGGTCCGGCACGAGAACGAGATCTCCGGGACGACCGACGTGGCCCTGCGGCCGGAGTTCGCCGGCCGGCGCACGACGAAGACGGTCGACGGCCGGCCGGTCACCGGCTGGTTCACGGAGGACTTCACCCTGGCCGAGCTGAGGACGCTGCGGGCGGTGGAGCGGCTGCCGGCGGTGCGCAACCGCAACACCGTCTTCGACGGGCGTGAACGGATCCTGACCTTCCAGGAGGTCGTGGACCTGGCGCGGCGGCTGTCGCGGGCGCACGGCCGCACGGTCGCCGTCTTCCCCGAGACCAAGCACCCCACGTACTTCCGCTCGATCGGGCTGCCGCTGGAGCCGGAACTGGCCCGGGTGATCCGCCGCAACCGGCTCGGGCGGCGCGAGTGCGTCGTGCAGTCCTTCGAGCCGACGAGCCTCGCGCGGATCGCCGCGGAGCGGCTGGGCGTGCCGCTGTGGCAGGCGCTGGGGACGACGGGCGGGCCGTACGACCTGGTCTCGGCCGGCGATCCGACGACGTACCGGGACATGATGAGCCCGGCCGGGCTGGCCCGGATCGCCGCGTACGCGGACTGGATCGGCCCGGACAAGTCCTCGGTCGCCGGCACCTCGCTGGTCGCGGACGCGCACGCGGCCGGGCTGCGGATCGGGCCGTACACCTTCCGCGCGGAGAACCAGTTCCTGCCGGCCCGGTTCCGGCGCGGGAGCGGACCCGCTGATTTCGGGGACGCGTTCGCCGAATACGCGCTGTACTACGACATGGGGGTCGACGCGGTCGTCACCGACTTCCCGGACCTGGCGGTCAGCGCGAGGAGGAGCTGATGTTCTTCAGGGACAAGCACTGCCCGACCTGTCCCGGCAGCGGCACCCAGGTGTTCGCGCCGCTCAAGCCCGAGGAGAGAAAGGCCATCGGGACGCGGCGCACGGATCTGTGGCGGTGCACCGCGCCGGGCTGCCGGTGGTACCAGCCGTGGGACCACCAGGCGGCCGGGGGCCGGCTCCCGGAGGAACTGCAGAACCCGGGAGCCGGCGCCTCGGCGTGAGCCTCAGAGGTTGGAGAAGTCCGGGCCCTTGGTGCGGGTGCGCTTGATCTCGTAGAAGCCGGGCACCGAGGCCACCGCGAGGGTGCCGTCCCACAGGCGGGCCGCCTCCTCGCCCTTGGGCGCCGGGGTGACGACGGGGCCGAAGAAGGCGATCTGCTCGCCGTCGGCGCCGGGCACGGCGATGACGGGCGTGCCGACGTCCTGGCCGACCTTGTCGATGCCCTCCTTGTGGGAGGCGCGCAACTCGGCGTCGTACGGGGTGGAGTCCCAGTGCTCCATGAGGGAGTCGGGCAGGCCCACGTCCTTCAGGGCCGCGGCGACGGTCTCCTTGCCATGGCCCTCGCCCTGGTTGTGGATGCGGGTGCCGAGCGCGGTGTAGAGGTCGCCGAGCACCTCGGCGCCGTGCTCCTGCTGGGCGGCTATGACGACCCGGACCGGGCCCCAGCCCGTCTCCAGCAGCTCGCGGTACCGCTCGGGCAGCTCGTCCAGCTTGTTCTCGTTGAGCACGGAGAGGCTCATGACATGCCAGCGGACCTTGATGTCCCTGACCTTCTCCACCTCCAGCACCCAACGGGAGGTCATCCACGCCCAGGGGCACAGCGGGTCGAACCAGAAGTCGACGGGGGTCTTCTCCGACATGTCTCTCCTCGTGAGAAAGCCGTTTTCCCCGGGAAACACCTCGGCGGTCCCCGGCCATTCCCGGCTGACCGGCGTCAGGGGCCCGTGGCAGGATCGGTGCTGTTCAGCCGTATTCCACGACGCTTGAGGAGTTCCGCCCGTGCCCGGTGAGAATCTGTCCCGCGACGAGGCCCGCGAGCGGGCCGCCCTGCTGAGCGTCGACGGGTACGAGGTGTCCCTCGACCTGCGGTCCGCGGTCGGCGAGGACAGCGGCGACGGGCCCCGTACGTTCCGCTCGGTCACGACCATCCGCTTCCGCTGCAACGAGCCCGGTGCGAGCAGCTTCGCCGACCTGATCGCCCCGAGTGTGACATCCGTCTCACTCAACGGCCGTGACCTGGACCCCGGGGAGGTCTTCGACGGCTGCCGGATCACGCTGGAGGACCTGGCCGCGGACAACGAGCTGGTGGTCGACGCCCGGTGCGCCTACTCCCGCACCGGCGAGGGCCTGCACCGCTTCGTCGACCCGGAGGACGGCGAGGTGTACCTGTACACGCAGTACGAGCCGGCCGACTCCCGCCGTGTCTTCGCCAACTTCGAGCAGCCCGACCTCAAGGCCCCCTTCCGGTTCGAGGTGCGGGCCCCCGAGGGCTGGACCGTGTGGAGCAACGGCTCCGGTGAACGGTCCGACGGGGTGTGGCGGTTCGCGGAGACCAAGCCGATCTCGACGTACATCACCTGCGTGGTGGCGGGCCCGTACCACTACGTGACGGACTCCTACTCCCGCACGTTCGCCGACGGCACGACGCTGGAGATCCCCCTGGGCGCCCTGTGCCGCAAGGCGCTCGCCCCCCACTTCGACGCCGACGACGTCTTCCTGGTCACCAAGCAGGGCCTGGACTTCTTCCACGACCACTTCGACTACCCGTACCCGTTCGGCAAGTACGACCAGGCCTTCGTGCCCGAGTACAACCTGGGCGCGATGGAGAACCCGGGGCTGGTGACGTTCCGGGAGGAGTTCGTCTTCCGCGGCAAGGTGACCCAGGCGTCCTACGAGGGCCGGGCCAACGTCGTGCTGCACGAGATGGCGCACATGTGGTTCGGCGACCTGGTCACCATGGAGTGGTGGGACGACCTGTGGCTGAAGGAGTCCTTCGCGGACTTCATGGGCGCGTTCTCCCTGGTCGGCGCGACCCGCTTCAGCGAGGGCTGGATCACCTTCGCCAACCGCCGCAAGGCCTGGGCCTACCGCGCGGACCAGCTGCCCTCCACGCACCCGATCACGGCCGACATCCGCGACCTGCAGGACGCCAAGCTGAACTTCGACGGCATCACGTACGCCAAGGGCGCGTCGGTGCTCAAGCAGCTCGTTGCGTACGTCGGCGAGGAGGCGTTCCTGGAGGGCGCCCGGCGCTACTTCAAGCGGCACGCCTACGGCAACACGCGCCTGGGCGACCTGCTGTCGGTGCTGGAGGAGACCAGCGGCCGGGACATGAGCGCCTGGTCGCGTTCCTGGCTGCAGCGGGCCGGGGTGAACGCGCTGACACCGCAGGTGCTGCTGGGCCCCGACGGCCGCGTCGAGGAGCTGGCGGTGGTGCAGGAGGCCGCCGAGTCGCATCCGGAACTGCGCCCGCACCGGGTCGCGGTGGGCCTGTACCGGGTGGCGGACGGGACGCTGGAGCGCTACGCGCGCGTGGAGACCGACGTCGACGGCGCCCGGACGGTGGTCGCGGAGCTGGCCGGCGCCGATGCCCCGGACCTGGTCCTGGTCAACGACGACGACCTGACCTACTGCAAGAGCCGCTTCGACGAGACCTCGCTGGCCACGCTGCGCGAGCACCTGGGGTCGGTCACCGACCCGCTCGCCCGTGCCCTGTGCTGGTCGGCGCTGTGGAACATGACGCGGGACGCGCTGCTGCCGGCGCGTCAGTTCGTGGACCTGGTGCTGCGGTTCGCCGGGCGCGAGTCCGAGATCGGCGTCCTGCAGATGCTGCACGCGTGGGCCGAGTCGGCGGTCACGCACTACTCCGCGCCGGCCCGGCGCGCGACGACCGCCGCGCTGCTCGCCCAGGGCGCGCGGCGCGAGCTGTACGCCGCCGAGGCCGGCAGCGAGCACCAGCTGGCGTGGGCGCGCTTCTTCGCGCGGACGGCCACCGCCGAGGCCGACTTCGACCTGCTGCGCGACCTGCTGGCGGGCACGGCGACGGTCGAGGGGCTGGAGCTGGACCAGGAGCTGCGCTGGGTGTTCCTGGAGCCGCTGGCCGCGCACGGGGCGGTGGACGAGAAGGCGCTGGCCGAGGAGCTGGCCCGGGACGACACGGCCTCCGGCGAACGGCACCAGGTGCGCTGCCTGGCCGCGCGCCCCTCGGCGGCGGTCAAGGCCCAGGCGTGGGCGCAGGTCGTGGAGTCGGACGCGCTGTCCAACGCGATGGTCGAGGCGACCATCGCGGGCTTCTCGCAGGGCTCCCAGCGGGAACTGCTCGCGCCGTACGCGGAGAAGTACTTCGCGGCGCTCGAGCGGGTCTGGGCCGAGCGGTCGATCCAGATCGCCATGCACGTGGTGCAGGGCATGTTCCCGTCGCTGCAGCAGTCGCAGGAGACGCTGGACGCCACGGACGCCTGGCTGGACGCCCATCCGCAGGCGGCCCCGGCGCTGCGCCGGCTGGTCCTGGAGTCCCGGGACGATCTGGCACGCGCGTTGCGCGGACAGGCGTGCGACCAGGCCGCTGACCAGTAGCTTTGGCCTGAGATCCGGGCGTTCCCGCTCTGTTACGAGACGCGTGCCCGCTGAGCCGTAACCCCTGGTCCGCACCCGAACGGACCAGGGGTTTTCGGTATCCGAACACTCGTCCTTTAGTGCTGGGTTGTCCGTATTTGTCGACGGACCTGTAACAGCGGTTCAAGGGCGCCCCGGACGCGGGAAATTGCGGGTCATGACCCAGAACACCCCGCTCTCCCCCCGCCCCCTGCACGACCTGACCGGTGCGGGCCGGCCCCGCGTGACGACCACGGTCCGGCTCCGCTCGCACGGGGTCTCCACGGCCGAGACGCACGAGCAGTGCCGTCCCGGCGGTCCCTGGCAGCAGCTCCTGCCGGGCGTGGTCCTGCTCCACCCGGGCCCGCCGACCAGCGAGGAGCGGCTGCACGCGGCGCTGATGTACGCGGCACGGGAGCGGGGCACCGGTGTGCCGGCCCAGCCCGGCGCGAGCACGGCACACGCTCCCGCCTACCCGGAGGTGATGATCACCGGCCTGGCCGCGCTCACCCTGCACGGGTTCTCCTCGACGCCCCCGCTGCCGTCCCTGGACGCGTTCGACGTGCTGGTCCCGCGCATGCGGCGGCTGCGCTCGACGGGGTGCGCGCGGATCGTCCGCACGCCCGTGCTGCCCACTCCGGAGCAGGTCACGGGCGTCCCGGTGGCTCCGGTGGCCCGGGCGCTGGCGGACGCCGTCGCCGGACTGGCGGACGCGGGCGTGGTGCGCCGGCTGCTCACGGAGGCGGTGCGCGGCGGCCACTGCGACCCGGCCTCCGTGGTGCGCGAGCTGAACCAGGCGCGGCTGCTGAGCCGCCCGCACGTGGTGGACGCGGTGGACTCGCTGCTGGCCGAGGGCCGCGCCCTCGCCGAGGACCGCCTGTACCGGATGGTCCGCGAGTACGGCCTGCCCGACCCGGTGTGGAACGTGGACCTGCGCCTGCCGGGCGGCCCCTACCTCGGCGGCCTGGACGCCTACTGGCCCGACCACGCGGTGGCGGTCGAGCTGGACACCCGGGCGCCCCGGCAGGACGACGACGCCCTGTGGTCGGAGTACGCCCGCAAGCGCGAGCATCTGGAGCGGCTCGGGATCACGGTCGTCCACATCACGCCCAGGAAGCTGCGCGACTCCCCGGACCAGCAGGCGACGGTGGTCCGGACGGCGCTGATGGCGTCGGCCGACCGTGAACCGGCCGCGTATGTCGTGGTGCTGCCCCGGTAGTGACGGACCGGCGCGGAACCCGGAGAGGAGCGGAACCAGGAGGGGAGAGGAGGGGCCGCCGGCCGCACCGGCGGCCCCTCCTCGTGCCCGGGCGTGCCTCCTCGTGCCCGGGCGGCACGGCTCCGGGTCCGGTGTCAGCCCTTCTTGAGGACCAGTTCGGTGTTGCGGTCCTTCGGGTCGCCGCCGAGGGTCCTGCTCGCGCCGGGCGCGTTGAGGGACAGTTCGCGGTAGAGGGCCGCGAGGCCGGTCTGCGAGAGGTCGGAGAAGTCGGTGCGGTACGGGGCGGAGGACTCCACCAGCGTGGTGAACAGGGAGATCGTGCCGTCCTTGTTGTCGGCCAGTTCGATGACCCGGGCCAGCTGCGGGAAGTCGACGTGGGAGGCGGTGGAGATCTCCCAGAAGGAGCGGCCGTCGGGCGCGGAGTGCGGCGTGATGACGTTCTTGTGGATGTGGCCGTTCACCCAGGCCAGCACGTTGCGGTGGCTGCCGAGCAGGGCCAGCAGCTCCGCGCCGCCCAGGCGCCGCTCGCCGGGGCGGGCCGGGTCGGGCCGGGTGTTCGTCATGGTCTTGCTCGTGTGGTGGCTGAAGATCACCGCGTAGGAGTCCTTGTTCTCCCGCAGCGTCCGGTCCAGCCACCTCAGCTGGGCCGAGCCGATGGAGCCCTCGTAGTGGCCGCCCGCGTCGGTGGTGTCCAGGCTGATGCCGATGACGTCGTCGGAGACGCGGAAGGCGTAGTACTGGGTGCCCGCGTCCAGGTTGGCCGAGGAGTAGCCGTGGCCGACCGGGCCGACGCCCCGGAAGGCCGGGTCCAGGTGCGCCTCGATGTACTCGGCGGGCGTGAAGGGGGCGCGCCGCTCGTCCGGGGTCACCGAACGCATGGCGCGGGCGTGGGACTTCAGGAAGTCGTGGTAGCGGACGCCCTGGGGGTCCCGGGCCTTCTTGATGAGCGTCTGGAGCCGCTTCGCCTCCGCGGCCGGCACGTCCATGAGCTTCCTGCCGCCGACGGCCAGCTCCGTGAGGTAGGAGTCGCGGTGCGAGGCGTAGCAGCCCATCGGCAGGGAGTCGTGGTTGCCGACCGTCGAGTACCACGGCAGGTTCAGGCCCGGGCTCTGCACCTCGCGGATCGCGGCCTGCAGGAAGCCGTCGAGGCGGGGGAAGCCGGCCTGCTTGTCGGTGTCGCGGAGTGCCGCGTCCGGCTGCCAGTACTGCTTGAGGCCGCTGTTCTGGACACCCTCGTAGCGGCGCGGGTCACCGGTGTTGGGCGTGATGCGCCCGCCGCTCATGACCTTCAGGAACCACTCCAGCTCGGACCTGGCGTTGTTGTCCGTGTTGTCGCCGGTGGTCATGGCGAAGTGCAGGGGGGCGCCGGTGACGGGGGCGCCGCGCAGTGCGTTGATCCGCTCCACCAGCGCGATCGCGCCCTGCACGGTGAGCGCCTCGTGCGGCCGCCAGGCGTGGATGTCGGCCGAGCGCAGGTACTCCAGGCGCAGCGGGTGCTGGGCGTCGATGATGTGCAGGTCGGTGAGCTGCACGAACGCCGCGAGCGCGGCACGGCGCCCGGCCCGGCCGGACTTGGGTGCGGCCAGCTCGGAGCGCACGACCCGCTGCCAGCCCGGTCCCTCGCCCAGGCGCCGGTAGCCGGAGCCGGCGCGCGGGGTGGCGACGGACGCCACGGTGGTGCCGCGGGTGTAGGGGGCGAGCGGTGCGGCCGGGGCCTGGCGCGAGGAGGCGGCGACCGCCTCGGTGGCCTGACCGGCGGTGGCGGCCTGGCTGTCGCTGGGCCGCAGGGCGTAGCCGACGCCCGCGGAAAGGGCGACCGCTCCGGTGGCGGCGAGGACGGAACGGCGGTGGATGCCCTGGCCGGAGCCGGCGACTGAGCGTGTGCGCGACATGCGCTTCTCTCCCCGAGTGCGAACGCGTCGGCAGTGGTCGCGGGGTGCTCATCAGGTGAACACCCCGCTCGTACTGGATCGTTGGCAGCGGGGATGACCTCCGTGTGAACAGGGCGGCAACGCGCAGCGCCGATCACCCTACGTGGATCTCGGTCCACCCGGCGCGTCGACGGCCGCTCCGGGAACGGCCCGGAGCCGGTCACGCGGTGTTCACCTCGGGGGGTACTGCTCCTGGTCCAGGGCGTCGGCCAGCCGGCCGGTCACCGGCCGCTCGCGCCACATGCGCAGGGCGGTGTCGACCAGCGGCACCCGCACCAGGCCGGGCACCGCGTCCAGGTCCTGCCAGGCGGCGAGGTCGGTGGAGCCGTTCACCTCGTAGCGCAGTTCGCCGCCGGTGATCCGGCCCTCGTAGACGAACCGGACGGCGTGGTGGTCGACGGTGCGTCCGATGCCGTCGCGGAAGACCCGGCGGAAGGAGTCCACGCCGAGCAGCCCGGTCACGTCGATCCGGTAGCCGGTCTCCTCCTCGACCTCGCGCCGGACGGTGTCGTAGGGATCCTCGCCGTGTTCCATGCCGCCGCCGGGCACGACCCACTCGGGGGTGCCGTCCTGGGCGGGCGAGCGGGCCAGGAGGATCTGTCCGTCACGGACGCATATGGCGTAGGCCGCCACCCTCAACTTCTGTCGCACTCCGGGACGTTAACCGATTTCACCGCCTTCGGGACTGATACCCGCAAAACGCATAGGGGGTTTTCCCCATACATCCATTTCGTTTCGGTCAACCCTCCCCAAAGAACTTCCCCTTGCGTAAGGCTGTGCGATCGTCCGGGCTTGCCGTTCCGGACCGTGGCGACCAGGGCCGATAGGCCCCGGTCGTTCCCGCTCGTTCCTTTACCTCCAAGGGATGCCGATGACCCTCACCCCCCAGCGTGACCCGATATCGGGCCGGAGACGCGTGGCGCGCATCGCCGTGGCCGCCGGACTCGTCGCCGCGCTCTCCGCGGCCGGGCCGGTCCCCCTGGTCCTCGCCGCGGACGGCCCCGGCGCCGCCCCGGCCGACCGCGACGTCAAGTCCGCGCACCACAAGCTCGGTTCGGACGACGCGGACCTGCTCGCCGAGGCCAAGGCCGACGGCGACAAGACCGTCACGATGATGATCGCCACCGCCCCCGGGCAGACCGAGCAGGTCTCCGGGCAGCTCGACGCGGTCAAGGGCGGTTCGGTGGGCCGGGCCGACGACAAGCTGGGCTACGTCCGCGCCACCGTCCCGACGGCCAAGGCCGACTCGGCGATCGCCGCCGCCGCCAAGCTGTCCTCCGTGCACGGCATCGACCTGCGCGAGGAGATCCCGCTGGACGACCCGACGCCCGGCGCGGACACCGCCAAGGGCGCCAAGGCCACGGGGACCTACCCGGCGCCGGGCAGGAAGACCCCGGCCGAGAACCCGTACAACCCGTCCTTCGAGACGGGCGCGGTCGACTTCGTCGAGGACCACCCGAAGGCGGACGGCCGCGGCATCACCATCGGCATCCTGGACTCCGGCGTGGACCTCGGCCACCCGGCGCTGCAGAAGACGACGACCGGTGAGCGGAAGATCGTCGACTGGGTGACGGCGACCGACCCGATCATCGACAACGACAACACCTGGCGCCCGATGGTCACGGCCGTCTCCGGCCCGGCCTTCACCTACCAGGGCCAGTCGTACAAGGCCCCGGCCGGCTCCTATGCCGTGAGCCTGTTCAAGGAGTCGTACACCACCGGCGGCGACGCGGCGGGCGACGCCAACCGCGACGGCGACACCACCGACGTCTGGGGCGTGCTCTACGACGCGGCGGCGGGCACGGTCCGGGTCGACCTGAACAACAACAACGACTTCGGCGACGACGCCCCGATGAAGCCGTACAAGGACGGCCACCAGATCGGGTACTTCGGCACCGACGACCCGGCCACCGACATCGCCGAGCGGCAGCCGTTCGTCGTGGAGATCCGCAAGGACGTCCCGATGGACCCGCTGGGCGGTTCCTGGGTCGGCAAGAAGTCCGACTTCGTCAACATCGGCGTCATCGAGTCCGAGCACGGCACGCACGTCGCCGGCATCACCGCCGCCAACGGCCTGTTCGGCGGGAAGATGGACGGCGCGGCGCCCGGCGCCAAGCTGGTCTCCTCGCGCGCCTGCACCTGGTCGGGCGGCTGCACCAACGTGGCGCTCACCGAGGGCATGATCGACCTCGTCACCAAGCGCGGCGTCGACATCGTCAACATGTCCATCGGCGGCCTGCCGGCGCTGAACGACGGCAACAACGCGCGCGCCGAGCTGTACACCCGGCTCATCGACACCTACGGCGTCCAGCTGGTGATCTCCGCGGGCAACTCCGGCCCCGGCGCCAACACCATCGGCGACCCGGCCCTGGCCGACAAGGTCATCTCGGTCGGCGCGTCCGTCTCCAAGGAGACCTGGGCCGCCAACTACGGCTCCGTCGTGGAGAAGAAGTACGCGATGATGCCGTTCTCCTCGCGCGGCCCGCGCGAGGACGGCGGCTTCACCCCGACCCTGGTCGCCCCGGGTGCCGCCATCAACACCATCCAGACCTGGATGCCGGGCGCCCCGGTCGCCGAGGCGGGCTACTCCCTGCCGGCCGGCTACGGCATGCTGCAGGGCACCTCGATGGCCTCCCCGCAGGCCGCCGGCGCCGCCGCGCTGCTGCTGTCCGCCGCGAAGCAGAAGGACATCGACCTCACGCCGGCCACGCTGCGCACGGCCCTCACCTCCACCGCCGACCACATCAAGGGTGTGCAGGCGTACGAGGAGGGCGCGGGCCTGATGAACATCCCGGACGCCTGGGACGCCATCCGTGACGGCGCCACAGCGCACACGTACTCCGTGAAGGCGCCCGTGGACACCGCGATGGATCACCGGTTGAAGACCCCGGGCTTTGGCACCGGTCTCTACGACCGCGAGGGCGGTCTGAAGGCCGGCCAGAAGAAGACCTACGAGGTCACGATCACCCGCACGTCCGGCGCCGACAAGGCGATCCGGCACGAGCTGCACTTCGAGAACAACGCGGGCGGCACGTTCCGCATCGTCGGCTCCGACGAGGTGCGGCTGCCGCTCAACCAGCCGGTGACCGTCAAGGTCCAGGCCGCGCCGAAGTCCGCGGGCATCAAGAGCGCGATCCTGGAGGTCGACGACCCGCGCACCGAGGGCATCGACAAGCAGGTCCTGCACACCGTGGTCGTCTCGCAGCCGCTGAAGTACACCTTCTCCGCGGCCGGCACGGTGCAGCGCAACAGCTCGCAGCACTACTTCGTCACCGTCCCCGAGGGCGCCAAGACCCTCGAGGTCGCGATGAGCGGTCTGAAGGACAAGAGCCAGACCCGCTTCATCTCCATCCACCCGTACGGCGTCCCGGCCGACCCGACGTCGACGATCAACTGCTACCCGAACTACGCGAACCCGGCCAACACCTGCCGCCCCGACCTGCGTGCGTACGCGGACCCGCAGCCGGGCGTCTGGGAGATCGAGGTCGAGTCGCGCCGCACGTCGCCCCTGCTGGACAACCCGTACAAGCTGGACGTCGCCGTCCTCGGCGCGGCCTTCGAGCCGGAGACCGTGACCGTCCCCGAGGCGAAGGTCGGCACCCCGGCCACCGCCTCCTGGAAGGTGACCAACGGTTTCGCGGCGATCGACGGCAAGCTGGCCGGCGGCCCGCTGGGCTCGGCCAAGACGGCCCGCCCGTCGATCAAGCAGGGTGAGACGCAGACCACCACGGTCGAGGTGCCCGCGGGCGCCAAGTCCCTGGACGTCGTCATCGGCAACGTCTCGGACGCCGCCGCCGACCTGGACCTGGCGGTCTACGACGCGGCCGGCAAGCAGGTCGGCAGCTCCGCCGACGGCGACTCGGAGGAGTCGGTCTCCGTGCCCTCCCCGGCCGCCGGCACCTACACGATCGAGGTCGTCGGCTACGGCGTGCCGTCCGGCACCACCGCCTACGACTACCAGGACGTGTTCTTCTCCGCCTCCCTCGGCAGCGTGAGCGTCGACGGTTCCGCGGTGAAGCTCGGCACGGGTGACTCGGCGACGGTCTCGGGCAGCGTCACCGCCGCCGCGGCCGCCCCCGAGGGCCGTGAGTTCTTCGGCGAGGTCCAGCTGGTCAACGCCCGCGGCACGGTCGCGGGCCTGGGCAGCGTGAAGATCGAGAAGGTCGTGCCGTAACCCTGCGGGACGACAGGTGAGGGGCGGGTGTCCGGCCGGACACCCGCCCCTTTGCCGTTGCCCGGCTCACTCCTCGCAGGTGGTCCGCTCCGCCGACGGCAGCGCCGGGACGATCCAGGCCCGCTCGCGTGCGATCCGCCGCTCGCCGTGCGCCCAGAGGTCCGGGGTCGCGGCCCCGGGGCGGATGCCGACCAGCAGGCGGTCGCCCACGGCCGGCCGGGGCCAGGAGCCCCTCGTCACGCGGAAGGTGACCTCGCCCTCGCTCCGGGCGGGCTTGTAGGAGCGCGTCACATCGAGCGTGACACGGTCCTCGCCGCCCTCCGGCCCCGGCGCCACCGAGCCGACCGTGCCCTCGACGACCAGCTCGGCGCAGGCGAGGTAGGCCGGGCCGCGCGGGGTGGCGGCCTTGTCCGCCGCGCTCCCGCTCTCCCCGCTGGCCGCCGAGGTGTCGGCCGAGCTCCCCTCGTGCGAGACGAGCCGGCCCAGGCCCAGTGTCGCGCCGGCCAGAGCGGCCGCGGCGGCCAGGCCGAGGGCGGTGGCCCTGATCCCCGGATGCCGGGACCATCTCCCGGCCCCTGCCGCGGTCCGCGGCTCCGTGCCGCCCCCGTGCCCCGGCCGCTGCCCGGCGCCTCGCGGGCCGCGCCCGGCGACGCCGCGCCGGGGCCACGGGCGCCGGCGGGCCGCGCGCGGTGCCCCGGCCGGACGCGCCGCCTCCCCCGCGTCCGCCAGCGCGTCCCCGACGAGGCCCAGCTGCTCGCGCAGCAGGGCCACGTCCGCCCGGGCCGCGCGGTGCTCCGCCCGGGCGGCGGCGTCGGCGTCCTGGGGCAGCGGCTCGCCCGTGATGGCGGCCATCAGCGGGTCGCCGTCCGCGCCGCCCGCCTCGCTGTGGTACCGGGCCACGTCACACCACCTCGTCCTCGTGCAGGCGGGCGCGCAGGGCCCGCACCGCCGTGTGCAGCCGGCTCTTGACCGTGCCCTCCGGGACGCCGAGCTGCTCGGCGATGGAGCGGACCGGCAGGTCGGCGTAGAAGCGCAGGACGACGACCTGCCGCTGGGCGGCCGGCAGCTCGTCCAGGCCCTGGGCGACCGCGACGGACAGCACGCTGGTGTCCTCCCCGGAGGGATGTTCCAGCTGCCGCAGCGCGGCCAGCCGCTCGCCGAGCCGCTCCTGGCGGCGCTTGGCCCGGTGCCAGTCCATGGCCAGGTTGGAGGCGACGACCGCCGCCCACGCCGAGACGTTCCGCGGCGCCTCCCGGCCACTGGCCGCCCGCTCCAGCAGCCGCAGGCGGACCTGCTGCACCCCGTCCGGCAGGTCCGCCTGCGGCACTCCCCCGAGCGCGAGCACCGCCCGCACCCGGCGTTCCTGCGCCGCGTCCAGCGGATCGGCCTCGCCCGGCGGATCGTCCCCGGCGTGCCCTTCCCGGCCGCGCCGGTCCCTTCCGCGCAGCAGCACAAGCCACCCCCCTCACCGTGTTTGTCCTACGACGCCGGCACGGCCCGGAACGTTCGGCCGTCCTCGCGCCGGTTTCCGGCAGCCGGCCGAGGCATACGTCACACTCCCGTGTGGCCGGGACCCGCATGGGCAGGCGAGCTTGCGGTCCACGGCCCCCGCGGGACGAATTCCTGCAGTTCAGCGGGGTCGGCACCGCAGGTCCGCGACCATCGTGCGGGCCGCGCCGTCCCACGTGCCGGGCAGACCGGGCAAAGAAGTGGACAGACGGGGCGTGGTCGGCCGCATGATGGAAAAGCCTCGGCCAAGCAACGAGCACGTGAAGAGACGCAGGAGAGGGAGTCACCGTGAGGGTCGGAATCGTCGGAGCCACCGGACAGGTGGGCACGGTCATGCGCAGGATCCTCGCGGAGCGGAACTTCCCGGTCACCGAGCTGCGCCTGTTCGCCTCGGCCCGCTCGGCGGGCACGGAGCTGGACGGCGTGACGGTGGAGGACGCGGCGACCGCCGACTACACGGGCCTGGACATCGTGCTGTTCTCCGCGGGCGGTGCCACCTCCCGGGCGCTGGCCGAGAAGGTCGCCTCCCAGGGCGCCGTCGTGATCGACAACTCCTCCGCCTGGCGCAAGGACCCGGAGGTCCCGCTGGTCGTCTCCGAGGTCAACCCGCACGCGATCGCGAACCGCCCCAAGGGCATCATCGCCAACCCGAACTGCACGACGATGGCCGCGATGCCGGTCCTGCGTCCGCTGCACGCCGAGGCGGGCCTGCAGGCCCTGGTCGTCGCCACGTACCAGGCCGTCTCCGGTTCCGGTCTCGCGGGCGTCGCCGAGCTGCACGGCCAGGTGCAGAAGGTCGCCGCCGACGCCGACAAGCTCACCCACGACGGTGAGGCGGTCGACTTCCCGGAGCCCGGCGTCTACAAGCGCCCCATCGCGTTCAACGTGCTGCCGCTGGCCGGTTCGATCGTCGACGACGGCCTGAACGAGACCGACGAGGAGCAGAAGCTCCGCAACGAGTCCCGCAAGATCCTGGAGATCCCCGGGCTGAAGGTCTCCGGCACCTGCGTGCGCGTCCCGGTCTTCTCCGGCCACTCCCTCCAGGTCAACGCCCGCTTCGCCCGCCCGATCACCCCCGAGCGCGCCACGGAGCTGCTGCGGCACGCCCCCGGTGTCGAGCTCTCCGACATCCCCACCCCGCTGCAGGCCGCGGGCAAGGACCCGTCCTACGTCGGCCGTATCCGCGCCGACGAGACGGTGGAGCACGGCCTGTCGTTCTTCGTCTCCAACGACAACCTCCGCAAGGGCGCGGCGCTGAACGCCGTGCAGATCGCGGAGCTGGTGGCCCAGGAGCTGTCCGCCGCGTAGGGCGGCGGCGCCCCACGCACAGCGGGGCGGTCACCTCCGGCCGGGGGTGACCGCCCCGAGCGCTGTGCGGGCCCGTCCCGTCAGGGCCGGCGCACCTCGTACAGGAAGCAGCCGTACTCCACCGCCCGGACGTGCACGAGCGCCACGTCCGGGTCCGCGAAGGCCTCGGTGAAGGCCGCCCCGAAGGCCGCGGGCTCCTCGACCAGCCGCCCGCCGAGGATGCGCCCGTCGGCGGAGTAGCGGCGGACCGTGCGGTGACTGTTCGTGAAGGGCAGGGCGCCGGCGGCGTACCCCGCACAGGGCTCGGCGTGGATGAAGACCGGCCCCTGCTCGTCGTACGGCCCCGGGTCCGCCCCGGTGGCGGACGCCCAGCGGCGCAGGGGCGCGTAGGAGACCAGGGCGATGCGTTCGCCGGGTGCGCTGCGGCGCAGGCAGCAGCGCAGCGGGGCGCCGCCCTCCGGGTCGGTGAAGCCGGCGGTGGGACGGCCAGCGTCGTCGGCCGTGCGCAGTTCCTTCAGGGCCCGGGGGTCGATGGGGCGTGCGGTGTACGTCGTCGTCATGGTCCCCAGGGTCGGGCGCGCGGGGCGGGATGACCGGCGGTTTCCGGACCTCGTGTCCGCCGGGGCCGGCCGTCCCCCGAGGGGTATCCCTACCGATGGCCCCGGTCGTCGCCCGACGCCGAGCCGCCGTGGAAAGATGACGCAACCCACCCATAACGAGGAGATGACCGCGTGCCTGGCACAAACCTGACCCGCGAAGAGGCGCAGCAGCGGGCGCAGCTGCTCGCCGTTGACTCGTACGAGATCGAACTCGACCTCTCCGGCGCGCAGGAGGGCGGCACCTACCGGTCCGTGACCACGGTGCGCTTCGACGTCGACGCCGACAACGGCGCGGAGACGTTCATCGACCTGGTCGCTCCGGCCGTGCACGAGGTGACGCTGAACGGGGACGCGCTCGACCCCGCCGAGGTCTTCGCGGACTCCCGGATCGCCCTGCCCGGTCTGCTGCGGGGCCGCAACATCCTCCGGGTGGTCGCCGACTGCGCCTACACCAACAGCGGTGAGGGTCTGCACCGGTTCGTCGACCCGGTCGACGACCAGGCCTACCTCTACACCCAGTTCGAGGTGCCCGACGCCCGCCGGGTGTTCGCCAGCTTCGAGCAGCCGGATCTCAAGGCGACCTTCCAGTTCACCGTGAAGGCGCCGGAGGGCTGGACCGTCGTCTCGAACTCGCCGACGCCCGAGCCGCAGGGCAACGTCTGGGCCTTCGCGCCGACGCCGCGCATCTCGACGTACATCACGGCGCTGATCGCCGGCCCGTACCACTCGGTGCACAGCGTGTACGAGAAGGACGGCCAGTCCGTCCCGCTCGGCATCTACTGCCGTCCCTCGCTGGCCGAGTACCTCGACTCGGACGCCATCTTCGAGGTGACCCGGCAGGGCTTCGAGTGGTTCCAGGAGAAGTTCGACTACGCCTACCCGTTCGAGAAGTACGACCAGCTGTTCGTGCCGGAGTTCAACGCGGGCGCGATGGAGAACGCGGGCGCGGTGACCATCCGCGACCAGTACGTGTTCCGCTCGAAGGTGACGGACGCGGCGTACGAGACGCGCGCGGAGACCATCCTGCACGAGCTGGCCCACATGTGGTTCGGCGACCTCGTGACCATGGAGTGGTGGAACGACCTGTGGCTGAACGAGTCGTTCGCCACCTACACCTCCATCGCCTGCCAGGCCGCCGCGCCCGGCTCGCGCTGGCCGCACTCGTGGACGACGTTCGCCAACTCCATGAAGACCTGGGCGTACCGGCAGGACCAGCTGCCCTCGACGCACCCGATCATGGCGGACATCCGCGACCTGGACGACGTGCTCGTCAACTTCGACGGCATCACGTACGCCAAGGGTGCCTCCGTGCTGAAGCAGCTCGTCGCCTACGTGGGTGAGGACGAGTTCTTCCGGGGCGTGCAGGCCTACTTCAAGGCGCACGCCTTCGGCAACACGCGCCTGTCGGACCTGCTGGGGGCGCTGGAGGAGACCTCCGGCCGCGATCTGAAGACCTGGTCGAAGAAATGGCTGGAGACGGCCGGCATCAACGTGCTGCGCCCGCAGATCGAGACGGACGCCGACGGCGTGATCACCTCGTTCGCCGTCCGCCAGGAGGCCCCGGCCCTGCCCGCCGGCGCCAAGGGCGAGCCGACGCTGCGCCCGCACCGGATCGCCGTCGGCCTGTACGACCTCGACGCCGGCAGCGGCAAGCTGGTGCGCACCGAGCGCATCGAGCTGGACGTCGACGGGGAACTGACCGCCGTGCCGCAGCTGTCCGGCAGGCGCCGCCCGGCCGTGGTCCTGCTCAACGACGACGACCTGTCGTACGCGAAGGTGCGCCTGGACGAGGAGTCCCTGGCCGTGGTCACCGAGCACCTGGGCGACTTCGAGTCCTCCCTGCCGCGCGCCCTGTGCTGGGCGTCCGCGTGGGACATGACCCGCGACGCCCAGCTGGCGGCCCGCGACTACCTGTCGCTGGTGCTGTCCGGCATCGGCAAGGAGTCCGACATCGGTGTCGTGCAGTCGCTCCAGCGGCAGGTGAAGCTGGCCATCGACCTGTACGCCGACCCGGCCGCCCGCGAGACGCTGCTGGCCCGCTGGACCGACGCGACGCTGGCCCACCTGCGGTCGGCCGCGCCCGGCAGCGACCACCAGCTGGCGTGGGCGCGCGCGTTCGCCGCGACGGCCCGCACGCCGGAGCAGCTGGACCTGCTGGACGCGCTGCTGGACGGCTCGCAGAGCGTCGAGGGCCTGGTCGTCGACACGGAGCTGCGCTGGGCGTTCGTGCAGCGGCTGGCCGCGGTGGGCCGGTTCGACGAGGCGGAGATCGCGGCCGAGTACGAGCGCGACCGCACCGCTGCCGGTGAGCGGCACGCCGCCACGGCCCGGGCCGCCCGGCCGACCGCGGAGGCGAAGGCGGAGGCGTGGGCGTCGGTCGTCGACTCCGACAAGCTGCCGAACGCGGTGCAGGAGGCGGTCATCGGCGGCTTCGTCCAGACCGACCAGCGCGAGCTGCTCGCCCCGTACGCGGACCGGTACTTCGAGGTGGTCAAGGGCATCTGGGAGTCCCGCTCCCACGAGATGGCCCAGCAGATCGCGATCGGCCTCTACCCGGCCGTGCAGGTCTCCCAGGAGACCCTGGACAAGACGGACGCGTGGCTGTCCTCCGCCGGACCGAACGCGTCCCTGCGCCGGCTGGTCTCGGAGTCCCGCGCGGGCGTCGAGCGCGCCCTGCGCGCCCAGCGCGCGGACGCGGCGGCGGCCGGCCGGTAGCGGCTCGGTTCCACCAGCGGCACCGACGAGGGGCGCCCGGCCTGTGCCGGGCGCCCCTTCGGCCGTCGTACCCCCCGCCTGCCCGAGCGCGCCCCTCTTCTACCGCCGCACCGCGCCGGCCGCCACGTCCCGGCGTTCCCTGCCGGCCGGAGCGTCCCGGGGCTTCGTTCCGGCGACCGCGCGGGCGCCGGGACCGCCGCCCCGCCCGGTGAACTGCCCCGCCACCGTCGCGCCGAGCGCCAGTGCCATGCCCACCAGCTGCACCGGCGTCAGCGCCTGGCCGAGTGCCGCCCAGCCGACCACGGCCGCGGTCAGCGGGGAGAGCGGCCCGAGGAAGGTGACCTGCGTGGCGGTCATGCGGCCGATGCCGCGGAACCACAGCCAGTAGGCGACCGCCGTGTTGGCGAGGGCGAGGTAGAGGTAGCCGCCGGCCGCCCGGCCGTCCAGGGCCGGGGGCGCGCCCTCCACCAGGAAGGCGAGCGGCGCGATGAGCAGGCCGCCGGCGGTCAGCTGCCAGCCGGTGAGCGCCAGCGGCCCGACCCCGGCGGGACGCCCCCAGCGCTGGGTGAGGACCGTGCCCGCGGACATGGAGAGCGTGGCCGCGAGGGCCGCCAGCAGGCCGAGCGCGTCCAGCGCCCCGGCCGCGCGCAGCACGACGAGGCTGACGCCGAACGCGGCCACGGCCCCGGTGAGCAGCGTGCGCCGGGTCGGCCGCTGCCCCAGCAGCAGCGCCGCGAGCGCGGCGACGAACAGCGGCCCCGCCGAGCCGACGACCGCCGCCATGCCGCCGGGCAGCCGGTACGCGGAGAGGAACAGCAGGGGGAAGAAGGCGCCGATGTTCAGCGCGCCGAGCACCGCCGCCTTCGCCCACCAGATCCCGCGCGGCAGGGTCCGGGCGAGGGCGAGCAGCAGCAGACCGGCGGGCAGAGCGCGCATCAGGCCGGTGAACAGGGGGCGGTCGGCCGGGAGGAACTCGGTGGTGACGGCGTAGGTGGTGCCCCAGGAGACGGGGGCCAGGGCGGTGAGGGCGATGAGAGCCGGGCGGGAGACGGCCATGCGGGACACCCTTCCAAGTAGGTCGGTAGGAAGTAGCTTAGCGCTAAGCTACTTTCCGTCAAGCTACTTTCTTGCGGGTGACCGGAAGGGCCCCGATACTCCTGCCATGAGTGAACGCCCCCAGCAGCGCAGGGACCCCGTCGACGCGATCATCGAGCAGTGGGCGCGGGTACGGCCCGACCTCGACACCACCGCCATGGAGGTCTTCGGCCGGATCAACCGGATCGCGCACGCGATGGGGGAACGGGCCACGAAGGTCTACGCGACGTTCGGGATCTCCCGCGGGGAGTTCGACGTCCTGGCCACCCTGCGCCGCTCCGGGGAGCCCTACACGCTCTCGCCCCGGCAGCTCTCGGCGACGCTGATGCTCACCACCGGCGGCATGACGGGCCGGCTCGACAAGCTGGAGCGGGCGGGGCTGCTGCGCCGCTCCCCCGACCCGCACGACCGGCGCGCCCTGCACGTGACGCTCACCGACGAGGGCCTCGCGCTGGTCGACGAGGCGGTCGGGGCGGGGCTCGCGGTGCAGACGCAGGCGCTGTCCGCGCTCGGCGCCGAGCAGGCCGAAGCCCTGGCCGGCCTGCTGCGGGACCTGCTGTCGGGGGCGGACCGCCCCTGACACCACCGAGGGCGCCGTCGCGGTGACCGCGACGGCGCCCTCGGCGAGAAATCCCTGATCAGGCCTTGACTTCGGTCTTCGCGTCGGCCTTGGTGGTGATGTTGGAGCTCGTCGGGTCCTTCTTCTTGTGCGACTTGTCGCCGACCATCACCAGTCCGGCGATGACCAGGTACAGCACGATCGGGGCCACGACGAAGAGACCCAGCGTCTCGATGACGCTCAGGCCCGTGCCGGGGTCGTCACCGTCGTCGCGCGTGAGCGCGGAGGCGGGGGACGACATGAGCAGCATCATCAGCGTCGTTCCGGCTGCCAGGGCGCCGGCGCGCAGGGCGTTCTTCTTGTCCACGGTGTCAAAGTATCCAACGCCGCCCCGGGCCGCGCGCCCGGGGTGCCGTAAGGGGCCCGGCGTCAGGATCCGCCCTCCCTGAGCACCTCCGTCAGCGCGCGCAGCCGCGGCGAGGCCGCCAGTTCCTCCAGCGTCACCGGGCGCCCCTCGGCGTCCGCGATCGGCAGGCGCCAGTTGGGGTACTGGTCCCAGGTCCCCGGGAGGTTCTGCGGGCGGCGGTCGCCCACCCCGTCGGGGAGCCAGACGCCGACCATGCGGGCCGGGGTGCGCAGCAGGAAGCGGTGGACGGCCTGGATCTGCGCCTCCTCCGAGGAGGTGTCGGTGCCGCCGCCGGTGCCGCGCAGCAGGCCGAGTTCGGACAGCAGGGACAGCCACTCCGCCGTGTCGGCGGCCGCCTCGGCGCGCTCCTCGGCGAGCGGACGGGTCAGCAGCCCGAGACTGTCGCGGAGCTCCACGTGCTCGCCGGTGAGACGGGCCGCGGTGGAGGGCAGGTCGTGGGTGGTGGCGGTGGCCAGGCAGTCCGCGCGCCAGCTCTCCGGGGCCAGGGGGCGGCCGTCGCCCTCCCAGTCGCGTTCGAACCACAGCACGGACGTGCCGAGCACCCCCCGCTCGCGCAGCGCCTCGCGCACCCCGGGCTCGACGGTGCCGAGGTCCTCGCCGATCACCAGCGCTCCGGCCCGGGAGGCCTCCAGGACCAGCACCGCGAGCATGGCTTCGGCGTCGTAGCGGACGTAGGTGCCCTCGGTGGGCGGATGGCCCTGGGGGACCCACCACAGGCGGAACAGGCCCATGACGTGGTCGATGCGCAGGGCCCCGGCGTAGCGGAACAGGGCGCGCAGCAGCTCGCGGAAGGGGGCGTAGCCGGAGTCGGCCAGGCGGTCGGGCCGCCAGGGCGGCAGGCCCCAGTCCTGGCCGCGGGCGTTGAAGGCGTCCGGCGGGGCGCCGACCGACATGCCTGCGGCGAAGTACTCCTGCTGCGCCCAGGCGTCGGCCCCCGCGGGGTGCACGCCGACCGCCAGGTCGTGGACGATGCCGACGGGCATGCCCGCCTCGCGCCCGGCGCGCTGCGCGGCGGTGAGCTGGCTGTCGGTGAGCCAGGCGAGCCGGGAGAAGAAGTCGATCCGGTCCATCAGGCCGTTGCGGGCGCGGGCCGTCTCGGCCGAGCGGGGGTCGCGCAGGCCGCTGGGCCAGCGGTGCCAGTCCGGGCCGTGCACCTCGGCGAGGGCGCACCAGGTGGCGTGGTCCTCCAGGGCCCGGCCCTGCCCGGCGAGGAAGTCGCAGTAGGCGGCGCGCCTGCCGGGACCGAGGGGAACCTCACAGAGCAGTTCGAGCGCCTCGCGCTTGAGTTCCCAGACGGCGTCCCGGTCGATCAGCGCGCCCTGGTGCAGCACCGCCTCGCGCAGCCGGGCCGCCCGCTCCAGCAGGGCGCGCAGCCGGCCGGGGTCCTCGACGTGGGCGGCCTCGGGCACGTCCTCGATCCGCAGGTGCACGGGGTCGGGGAAGCGGCGCGAGGAGGGGCGGTAGGGGGAGGGGTCGGTGGGGGCGCCGGGCACGGCCGCGTGCAACGGGTTGACCTGGACGAAGCCGGCGCCGAGCGACCGCCCGGCCCAGCCGGCCAGTTCGGCGAGGTCGCCGAGGTCGCCCATGCCCCAGGACCGGCGGGAGAGCAGGGAGTACAGCTGGACGAGCAGTCCGTACGAACGGCCGGGGGCGGCGGGCAGGCGCTCCGGCGCGGCGATCAGGTGGGCGTGGGCCGTGCGGCCGTCGGGGGCCGTGGCGGTCAGCCGGTGGACGCCGGGCGGCAACTGCTCGGCCGAGGCGCGCGTCTCGCCCTGCTCGGTCTCGACGCGCAGCCGGGTCCCCTCGGGCAGGGCGGCCAGGGCGGCCGGGGGGTTCGCGCCCCAGGCGACGACGGTCGGCGGCAGCAGCCGTGCGCCCAGTTCGCGCTCCCGGGCGGCGAGCGCGGCGCGGACGGCGCCGGGCGTGCTCGCGTCCACGCCGAGCGCGGCCAGGGCGAGGGTGACCGCGGTGGCCGAGGCCGCGACGGTGCGGTCCGGCGAGGGGCTGTAGGAGGGGGCGACGCCGTACAGGACGGCGAGGCGGGACAGGTCCTCGGGGAGCGGTTCGGCCGGCCGGGGAGCGGTCATCTAGAGCCTCGTGTGGTCCGGGACGAAGGCGGGGGGCTCGCTGGTCAGGGGGGCGGCTTCGGCGAGCGGCGGCTCGCTGGTCAGGGGCTCGGCGTCCGGCAGCGGCGGCTCGCTGGTCAGCGGCGCCTCGGTGCAGGCGCTCTCGGAGCTGAAGACGCAGTACCGCGGGTCGTGGCGGGGGGCGTCGAGGTCGGCGGACGGGTCGTCCGCCACGGGTTTGGACGGGGCCGGGAGCGGAAGGAACGTCATCGCAGCCACGGGGCCTCCTTTTCGGGTGCGGCTTACGGGTCATCGCAGCCCTACCCAGTCGGCGGGCGGGCAGACGCCCCGCGCCGGACATCGTGCTCCTGCTCACATCCCGCTCCCCTGCACTCCTTCCACATTCCGGCGAAAGCAGTCACATCGGCCACTGTCGTTGACACCTTCGCCGGGTCGGTGGTGGGCTCGTTCCGCCGGTCGGACACACCTGGAGGAGGCCTGTGGGACTGCGGCGCGGGAAGCGGGCGGCGGCCCTCGCGGTCGCCGTCGTGGCCGGAAGCCTCGGGGCCGTGCCCGCCGCGGTGGCGGCCCCGCCCCCGCCCGGCCCGGCCGTCGCGCCGGCCCCCGGTGTCACCGACGCGGGCCCGTCCGTCCGGCCGCGTCCGCAGTCCCTGCGCGGGAACGGCGCGCCCGTCGCCGTGCCGGACCGGGTCGCGCTGCTCACCGATGCACACGCCGATCCGTACGCCCTCGACGCACTGCGCGCGCTCCTGCGCCACGCCGGGGCACGCCGGATCACCGACACCGCCGAGCCGGGCGCCCTGGTGGTGCGCGCGCGGACGGAACCCGCCCGCCCCGGCGACCGGCACGCCCTGCCCGCCGGGGGCTACGAGCTGTCGGTGGGCGTCGGCGGTGTCCGGCTCACCGGCACCGGCGCGGACGGCCTGTTCCACGCCGTGCAGACGCTGCGGCAGCTCCTGCGCCCGGACGGGCGGATCACGGCGGCCGTCGTGCGCGACTGGCCCGGCACCGCCGTCCGCGGGGTCACCGAGGGGTTCTACGGCACCGCGTGGACGCACCGGCAGCGGCTGGCGCAGCTCGACTTCCTGGGGCGCACCAAGCAGAACCGCTATCTGTACGCCCCGGGCGACGACCCGTACCGGCAGGCCCGCTGGCGCGAGCCGTACCCGGCGGCGCAGCGGGCCGCGTTCCGGGAGCTGGCCGAGCGGGCGCGCCGCAACCACGTCACACCGGGCTGGGCGGTGGCCCCGGGCCAGGCGATGTGCTTCTCCTCCGACGACGACGTGCGCGCGCTGACGCGGAAGCTGGACGCGATGGGGGCGCTGGGGTTCGGGGTCTTCCAGCTCCAGTTCCAGGACGTGAGCTACAGCGAGTGGCACTGCGAGGCGGACGCCGAGCGGTTCGGCTCCGGGCCCGGGGCGGCCGCCCGGGCGCAGGCACGGGTGGCGAACGCCCTCGCCCGGCACCTGGCTGGGCGGCATCCCGGCGCCCCGCCGCTGTCCCTGATGCCCACCGAGTACTACGAGGACGGCGCGACCGACTACCGGCGGGCCCTGGCGGACGCGCTGGCCGAGGGGGTCGAGGTGGCCTGGACGGGCGTCGGGGTGGTGCCCCGCACCATCACGGGCCGCGAACTGGCCGAGGCACGCCGGGCGTTCGGGCACCCGCTGGTGACGATGGACAACTACCCGGTCAACGACTACGCCCCCGGCCGGCTCTTCCTGGGCCCGTACCAGGGGCGCGAGCCGGCCGTCGCGGCCGGTTCGGCCGCCCTGCTCGCCAACGCCATGCAGCAGCCGGAGGCGTCCCGCATCGCGCTGTTCACCGCCGCCGACTACGCCTGGAACCCGCGCGGCTACCGGCCCGACGAGTCCTGGCGGGCCGCGATCGCCGACCTGGCGGGCGGGGACCGGCGCCGCGAGCAGGCCCTGGCGGCGCTCGCCGGGAACGACGCCTCGTCGGTGCTGGACGAGGAGGAGTCCGCCTACCTGCGGCCGCTGACCGAGGCGTACTGGCGGTCCCGCGCGACGGGCGGGCCGGGCGGCGGCGACGCCGCGCGGCGGCTGCGGCAGGCCTTCACCGTGCTGCGCGAGCTGCCCGCGCGGCTGGCGGGCACCGGCCTGGCCCGGGAGGTCGCGCCCTGGGCGGACCAGCTGTCCCGCTACGGCGAGGCGGGCACGGAGGCGCTCGGCATGCTGGACGCGCAGAGCGCCGGGGACGCGGCGGCGGCCTGGACGGCGTACCGCGGGCTCGGGGCGCTGCGCGACGACCTCCAGTCGGCCCGCGTCGAGGTCGGCACGGACGTGCTGGACGCGTTCCTGCAGCGGGCGCAGAAGGCGTACACGGCCTGGTCGGGCATCGACCACGAGCCGCCCCGCAACCCCGGCGACGGCCGTACCCTGCGCTTCTCGCAGGCCCGCCCGCTGACCGCCCTGACCGTCCTGGCCGACCCGGGCACGCGGGGCCGGGTCGAGGTGCGGCTGCCGGGGCGGGGCTGGCGTGAGGCCGGCCGGCTGGACGCGTCGGGGGCGACGGAGGTGCGGCTGCCGGGCGGGGCCGGGCAGAAGGTGGACGCCGTGCGCGTCGAGGGCCCCGCTCCCGCCCGGGTGCGCCACCTGGTCCCCTGGTTCGCGGACGCGCCCGCCACCTCCCTGGGCCTGGACCGGGACCTCGCGGACGTGGAGAGCGGCCGCACCGAGCGGCTGACGGCGCGCCTGGACTCCCTGCGGCCCGCCGGCACGCGCGGCCGGCTCGCCGTCGAGGCACCGCGGGGCGTGCGGGTGCGGGTGGAGCGCGCCGAGCGGGTGGTGCCGCGCGGCACGACCGTCGAGGTGCCGGTCGAGGTGACCGTGGAGCGCGGCGCGCGCGGTGCCCCGACGCGGTCCTACGACGTCCGGCTGCGCTTCGCCGGAGCGGAGCGCACCCTCACCGTCCGGGCGTTCCCGCCCACCGGCGGTCCCGACCTGGCCCGCACCGCGACGGCCCGCTCCTCGGCCGACGAGACGCCCGGCTTCCCCGCGTCGGCGGCGAACGACGGCGACCCGGGTACCCGCTGGTCGTCCCCGCCCGACGACGGCGCCTGGTGGCAGCTGGAGCTGCCCCGCCCGGCGCGGCTCGGGCGGCTCGTGCTCCGCTGGCAGGACGCCCACCCCTCCGCCTACCGGGTCCAGGTCTCGCCGGACGGCCGCCGCTGGCGGACGGCGGCCACGGTCCGCGACAGCCGGGGCGGCCGCGAGACCGTCCGCCTGGACGAACGGGACGTGCGCGTGGTCCGCGTCCAGGGCGACAAGCGCGCCACGCCGTACGGCTACTCGCTGTGGTCGGTGGAGGCCTACGCGGTCACGGAGTGACCTGGAACGGGATCCCGGGGCGAGCGCCCGCGCGAGCTTTTCGGCGCCCACTATTCACTCAGTACATGTACTGAGTACATAATGATCGCCATGAGCACCCGCCACATCCTGCTGGGCCTGCTCGCCACGGGTCCGAGCCACGGCTACGACCTCAAGCGACGCCACGACGAACGCTTCCCGCAGGCCCGCCCGCTCGCCTACGGGCAGGTCTACACGACCTTGCAGCGCCTCGTCCGCGACGGCCTCGCCGAGGTCGACGGCACCGACTCGGACGGCGGCCCGGAGCGGACGGTCTACCGCTCGACCGGCGAGGGGACGCGCGAGCTGTCCCGCTGGGCGGCGCAGATCGCACCGCCCGCGCCCTTCGTGGCGAACGAGATCTTCGCCAAGGTCGTGGTCGCGATCCTCTCCGGCGGCGACCCGGCCGGGTACCTGAGCGCCCAGCGCGCCGCCCACATGGAGCGGATGCGGGAGCTGACCGCCCTCAAGGCGGCCCCGGGCGCCGACCTGGCCACCGTGCTCTCGGCCGACTACGCCCTCAACCACCTCGACGCCGATCTCCGCTGGATGAACACCACGGCGGCCCGGCTCACCACCCTGACCGCGGAGGTCGACGCAACATGAACAGACCCGTGCCCCTCCTCACGGCCCGTGGCCTCGTCAAGACGCACGGCGGCACACCCGCCCTGCGCGGCGCGTCGGCCGAGCTGCACGCCGGGGAGATCCTCGCCGTCACCGGCGCGAGCGGCAGCGGCAAGTCGACGCTGCTGCACTGCCTGGCCGGGATCGTCCGGCCGGACGAGGGCTCGGTCACCTACGACGGCCGGCGGCTGGAGGAGCTGTCCGAGCAGCGGCTGAGCACGCTGCGGCGCACCGAGTTCGGCGTGGTGTTCCAGTTCGGCCAGCTCGTCCCCGAGCTGACGGTCCTGGACAACGTCGCCCTGCCCCTGCTGCTGGCCGGCACCGGCCGGGCCGCCGCCCGGGCCCGGGCCGGTGCGTGGCTGGAGCGCTTCGGGGTGCTCGGGCAGGGGGAGCTGCGCCCGGGTGAGCTGAGCGGCGGCCAGGCCCAGCGGGCGGCGCTGGCCCGGGCCCTGGTCACCGGCCCGCGGGTGGTCTTCGCCGACGAGCCGACGGGAGCCCTGGACTCCCTCGCGAGCGAGCAGGTCATGACGGCCCTGGTCCACACCGCCCGCGAGGCGGGCACGGCGGTCCTGCTCATCACGCACGACGCCCAGGTGGCGGCCTACGCGGACCGGGAGATCCGGCTGCGGGACGGCGCGGTGGCGGCGCTGGGGGTGACGGCATGACACCCCTGCGCTCCGATCTGCGCCTGGCCTGGCAGCTCACCCGGGGCTCCGGCCGCGGCGAGTGGTGGCGGATCGCGCTGACGGCGGCCGGGGCGGCCCTCGCGACGGGGTTCGCGCTGACCGCCGCCGCCCTGGCGGCACTGCGCGGCACCTACCGCGTGCCCGTCGCCCACGGCCTGCTGGACCAGCCGGGCACGCGGTCGGGCGTGATCGTCGGCCTGCTGCTCCTGCTCGTCCCGGTGCTCGGGTTCCTCGGCCAGTGCGCCCGGATCGGGGCGGTGCACCGGGACCGGCGGCTGGCCGGGCTGCGGCTGGCCGGGGCGACGCCCTGGCAGGTGCGCCGGATCGCCGCGCTGGAGACCGGCCTGGCCTGCCTGCTGGGCTCGGCGGTCGCCGCCTGCTGCGCGGTGCCGCTGCTGCTGCGCTGGTGGGAGCGGCCCGGCGCCCCGGCCTGGGCCGGGATCGTCCTGGTCGCGCTCGCCGTGCCGCTGCTGGGCGCGGTGGCGGGCGGGCTCGCGCTGCGCCGGGTGGTGGCCGACCCGCTCGGCCGGGTGCGCCGGACCGGGCCGCGCGGCGGACGGGGACCGGGCCTGCTGTTCCTGGCCGGGCTGTGCCTCGTCGGCCTGGTGGGTGCGCTCACCGTGTCCGGCGCGTCCACCACCGGGGCCGACCGGCCCGCCGGTGCGCCGCTGCTCGCGGTGCTGGGCGCGGCCGTCGCGGCCGGCGCGGGCGCGGTGTGGCTCTCCGGCGCCGCCGCCGGGGCGACCGGCCGGCTCCTCGCGGCCCGGGCCCGTTCGGCGGCCGCCCTGATCGCCGCCGAGCGGCTGCGCGACGACCCCTGGGCCGCCGCCCGCACCCACGCGGCCGTGCTGCTGGTGACGGTCGCCGGGACCGGCTTCCTGGGCATCCGGCGGGTCCTCGGGGACGTGGTGCGCTCCAGGGAGGACCTCGACGCGTCGTTCTACCTGGCCGGCCTCGATCTCGCCGGCGCGGCGGTCGCCGTCGCCCTCGCCCTCGCCCTGTCCGCGCTGGCCGTCGGCACCGCCGAGTCCGTGGCCGCCCGCCGCCGGACGCTGGCCGCGCAGGTGGCCGGCGGGGTGCCGCGCGCGGTGCTGGGCCGGGCCCTGCTGCTGGAGACCGCGCTGCCGCTGGCCCCCGCGCTGCTGCTCGCGGGCGTGGGCGGGACGGCCGTCGGCGCCTGGTACGCCCAGCTCGCGGGCCGGCCGGTCCCCTGGGCGATCGCCCTGGTGCCCCTCGCCGCCTACGCCGCCTGCCTGCTGGCCGCGGCCGGCTCACTGCCCCTGCTGCGCCGCTCGGTGCGCCCCGGGGAGCTGCGGTACGCGTGAGCGAACGCGCCTGAGGGCCCGGGGGAACGGGGGTTCCCCGGGCCCGGCGGGTGCCGCGCGTACCTACACGAAAGCCCGGATCGTCGTCAGGCGGAAATGCCGTCGATCCGGGCCAGGGCGTCGTCCGCGCCGTACGGCTGCAAGTACGGCAGCCAGCGCGGGTCCCTGTGGCCGGTCCCGATGATGCGCCAGGCCAGGCCGGTGGGCGGGGCGGGTTTGTGGCGCAGCCGCCAGCCGATCTCGACCAGATGCCGGTCGGCCTTCACGTGGTTGCAGCGGCGGCAGGACGCCACCACGTTGTCCCAGACGTGCTTGCCCCCGCGGCTGCGCGGGATCACGTGGTCGACGCTGGTTGCGACGCCACCGCAGTACATGCACCGGCCCCCGTCGCGGGCGAACAGCGCGCGCCGGGTGAGGGGAACGGGCCCCCGGTAGGGGACCCGCACGAATCGCTTGAGCCGGACCACGCTGGGTGCGGGGACTGTGACGGTCGCGCTGTGCAGATAGGCGCCGGACTCCTCGAGGCAGACGGCCTTGTTCTCGAGGACGAGGACGAGCGCGCGGCGGAGCGGTACGACGCCTAGCGGCTCGTACGACGCGTTGAGGACCAGGACATGCGGCACGGATGCCTCCTTGGACGCCGGCGGCGCGTGGCTCGCGCCGGGACGATTCGTAGTCAGTCTCCCCTCATGCCTGGTGGAAGCGCCACCATGTCCCCGTAACGGGCTGGGAGTGTTTTCGACCACATCTGGAGGATCCCCCGGATCATGGCCTGTTCAAGCGCAGGTGAGTCCGGTCTCTCCTTCACACATTCGTCAAAGGCACACACAATGCCCCGTTAGTGTGGTGGTTCTGCCCCTTCGGTGACCCAGCCGTGACCTTGACCCCCGTGAACCACCGCACCGGGGCAGACCGCTGCACCTGGAGGTACCTGCCGTGTCCCTGTCCGTCGTGGACGCCGTCCTGTCGGCCGCCGGCCCGTCACCGTCGCCGTCGCCCACTCCCTCGGATACGCAGTCCCCGAGAGTGCCCTCGCTCCAGGACGCCCAGGAGAGCGCGACGAACGCCGCCGGCTGGGTCGAGCAGAACTGGTCGACCTGGCTCGCGATCGGCCTGCAGGTCCTGCTGGTCCTGGTCATAGCGGCCGTGCTGAGGGTCGCGGTGCGGCGGGCGATCACCAAGCTCATCGACCGCATGAGCCGCACGGCGCAGAGCTCGGACGGGAGCCCGCTGGGCGGTCTTCTGGTCAATGTCGAACGGCGCCGCCAGCGCTCGCAGGCGATCGGTTCGGTGCTGCGCTCGGTGGCCAGCTTCCTCATCATGGGCACCGCCGCCCTGATGATCCTGTCCGCGTTCAACATCAACCTGGCCCCGCTGCTGGCCTCCGCCGGTGTCGCGGGCGTGGCGATCGGCTTCGGCGCGCGCAACCTGGTCACCGACTTCCTCTCGGGCGTCTTCATGATCCTGGAGGACCAGTACGGCGTCGGCGACACGATCGACGCGGGTGTCGCCTCCGGCGAGGTGATCGAGGTGGGTCTGCGCGTGACCAAGCTGCGCGGTGACGACGGCGAGATCTGGTACGTCCGCAACGGCGAGGTCAAGCGCATCGGCAACCTCTCCCAGGGCTGGGCGACGGCCAACGTGGACGTCACGGTCGCCGCCTCCGAGGACCTGGACAAGGTCAAGGCCACGCTCGACGAGGTCGCCGAGAAGATGGGCGCCGAGGAGCCCTGGAACGAGCTGCTGTGGGGCCCGGTCGAGGTCCTCGGCCTGGACAGCGTGCTGCTGGACTCGATGGTCGTGCGGCTGTCGGCCAAGACCATGCCGGGCAAGTCGCTGACCGTGGAGCGGGAGCTGCGCTGGCGGGTGAAGCGGGCCTTCGACGCGGCGGACATCCGGATCGTCGGCGGCGCCACGGCCCCGGTGGAGGAGACGCCCGCGGATCCGACGGCGGGGATGGCCGCGCCGTCGGTGTACGCCAGCACCACCTCACCGCAGTCCCAGGCGGCGACGCCCCTGACGCCGCCGAACGTCACCAAGTAGCGGTCCGCACCGCACGGAGGGCTCCCGGCAGCGCCGGGGGCCCTCCGTCGTTTCCGCCACCCCCCTTTTCCCGGGCTCTTGACGCCGCCCTTCCGGCGCCCTACCGTCCTCGCATCCGATAGGTAAGTTTCCTAACAATGGTCGGTGGACTTCCCTCCCCGATCACTGAGAAGCTGAGCAGCCGAAGGGCAGGTGTGGACACGCATGGCAGGATTCGCCGGAACGCCGGGCACCCCGCGCGTCCTGCGCGCCATGAACGACCGGGCCGCCCTGGACCTGCTGCTGGAGCACGGGCCGCTGTCCCGCACGCGGATCGGCAAGCTCACCGGCCTGTCCAAGCCGACCGCCTCCCAGCTGCTGGCCCGCCTGGAGGCGGCGGGCCTGGTCCTGGCCACCGGCACCACCGAGGGCCGCCCGGGGCCGAGCGCCCAGCTCTACGAGGTCAACCCGGCGGCCGGGCACGCCGCCGGACTCGACGTCACCCCCCAGCGGATCCTCGCCGCGGTCGCCGACATCACCGGCCGCACGATCGGCCGCTTCGAACTGCCCACGCCCGGCCGGCGCACCGGCACCCCGGTCGTCCAGCAGGTCACCGACGCCCTGGACGGCGCGGTGAAGGCGGCGGGGCTGGCCCGCGACGACATCCACCGCCTGGTCATCGGCACCCCCGGCGCCTTCGACCCCACCACGGGCCGCCTGCGCTACGCCTCCCACCTGCCCGGCTGGCACTCCCCCACCCTCCTGGACGAGCTCGCCGCCGCCCTGCCGATGCCGTTCGAGTACGAGAACGACGTCAACCTGGTGGCGCTCGCCGAACAGCGCCTGGGCGCGGCCCGGGGTCACGCGGACTTCGTGCTGCTGTGGAACGAGGAGGGCCTGGGCGCCGCCCTGGTCCTCGGTGGCCGGCTGCACCGCGGCTGGACCGGCGGCGCCGGCGAGGTCGGCTTCCTGCCGGTGCCCGGCGCGCCCCTGGTCCGCCAGGTCACCAAGGCCAACAGCGGCGGCTTTCAGGAGCTGGCCGGCTCCCAGGCCGTCCCGCGCCTGGCCCGTGACCTCGGCATCGGCGACATCCCCCAGGGCCCGTACGCCGAGGTCGCCGCGCAGTTGCTGGCCCGGGCGGCGCGGTCCGGCGACGACGCCCACCGCGACCTGCTGAAGACGTACGCGACCCGCCTGGCCACCGGTCTGGCCTCCCTCGTCTCGGTCCTCGACCCCGAGCTGGTCGTCCTGGGCGGCGCGGCCCTCACCTCGGGCGGGGAGCCGCTGCGCGCCCTCGTCCAGGCCGAGCTGGAGGAACTGGCCGCGTCCCGCCCGCGCTTGGTCGTGGGCGACGTCCGTGAACACCCCGTGCTGCGCGGCGCGCTGGAGAGCGCGCTGGCGACGACACGGGACGAGGTCTTCGACACCTCCCGCTGACCCCACCCCCTGCTCGCGTTCCCCCTTCCTTCCCCCGTACCTCAGGGAGCTTCGCCATGCCCGGAATGCCCCGAAAAGCGGCCCTCACTCTCGCCGCCTCCGCCTCCCTCGCGCTCCTCGCCACCGCCTGCACCGGCCAGCCGGACTCCGGCGCGAGCGACGACGCCTCCCAGGAGACGACCCTCACCTTCTGGCACGCGTGGAGCGCGCCCTCGGAGGTGAAGGCCGTCCAGGACCTGGTCGCCGGTTTCGAGAAGGCGCACCCGAACATCCACGTCGACGTCGTCGGCAACATGACCGACGACAAGATCAACCAGGCCCTGCGCGCCGGCGGCAGCAAGGCCCCGGACGTGATCTCGTCGTTCACCACGAACAACGTCGGCAAGTTCTGCTCCTCCGGGGCGCTGGTGGACCTCAACCCCTTCTTCGACAAGTCGGGCGTCGACCCGCGGAAGACCTTCCCGAAGGCCATGAACGAGTACACGCAGTTCGAGGGCAACCGCTGCGCCGTCCCCCTGCTCGGCGACGCCTACGGCCTCTACTACAACAAGACGGCCTTCGAGAAGGCCGGCATCACCGCCCCGCCGAAGACCTGGTCGGAGTTCGAGCGGGTCGCCAAGAAACTGACGATCCCTCAGGGCGACAGCTACCGGCAGCTCGGCTTCATGCCGAACTACCACGGCTGGGAGACCACCACCGAGCACTACCTCGGCCAGTTCTCCCCCACCTACTTCGCCCAGGACGGCACGTCGAACGTCGGCAAGGACCCCGCCTTCGAGAAGGCGTTCCGCACGCAGAAGAAGCTGGTCGACACCCTCGGCGGCTACCGCAAGTTGGAGACCTACCGCTCCGGGCTCGGCGACGAGTGGGGCCCCAAGCACCCCTTCCACACCGGCCAGGTCGCGATGCAGCTGGACGGCGAGTGGCGCCTGGGCATGGCGCTCGAGGCCGAGCCCGGGTTCGAGATCGGCGTGGCCCCGCTGCCCGTCCCCGACGACCAGGCCGACCAGTACGGCAAGGGCTACATCACCGGCACGATCGCCGGCATCGCCGCGACCAGCAGGAAGCAGAACGCGGCCTGGGAGCTGGTGAAGTACATGACCACCGACACCGACGCGGTGGTGGACTTCTCCAACGCGATCCACAACGTGCCCTCGACGCTCGCGGCACTGAAGTCCCCCGAACTGAAGTACGACCCGCGCTTCAAGACGTTCCTGGAGATCGCCGCGAACCCGCACTCCACGACGGCTCCCGCCTCGGTCAACGGCGGCGTCTACCTCACCACGATCCAGCAGTTCGGCTACGACTACGAAAGCGGCAAGGCCACCGACCTCAAGGCGGGGCTGCGGAAGGCGGCCCGGCAGATCGACACGGACATCGCGCAGGCGAAGTAGCCCATGAGCACCCTCACGCTGCGCGCGAAACGGCGCCGCTCGGCCCTGCGCACCTTGGCGTTCCTGTCCCCCTGGCTGATCGGCTTCTCGGTCTTCTTCGCCTACCCCCTGCTGTCCACCGTCTACTTCTCCTTCATGCGCTACGACGGCTTCAAGCCGCCGGTGTGGGTGGGCACGAGGAACTGGGCGTACGTCTTCGAGCACTACCCGCTGTTCTGGCCCGCCCTGCGCAACACCCTGTGGCTGGTCGTCGTCATGGTCACGCTGCGGGTCGTCTTCGGCCTGGGCGTCGGCCTGCTGATCACCCGGATCAGGACGGCCACGGGCGTCTTCCGCACCCTGTTCTACCTGCCCTACCTGGCCCCGCCCGTGGCGGCCACGATGGCCTTCGCCTTCCTCCTCAACCCCGGCACGGGTCCCGTCGACTCGATCCTGGAGCGCGTGGGCCTGCCCGCGCCGGGCTGGTTCAACGACCCCGCCTGGTCGAAGCCGGCCCTGACCCTGCTGGCCCTGTGGGGCATCGGCGACCTCATGGTCATCTTCATGGCGGCGCTGCTGGACGTGCCGAAGGAGCAGTACGAGGCGGCCGAACTGGACGGCGCCTCCCCCTGGCAGCGCTTCCGGTACGTCACCCTCCCGAACATCTCCCCGATCGTCATGTTCGCGGTGGTCACGGGCGTGATCCAGACGATGCAGTACTACACCCAGCCGCTGATCGCCGGGAAGGTCGCCTCGGGCGTGATCCAGGGCGCGGGCACCCAGTTCGAGCCCGGCTACCCGGACAAGTCCACCCTGACCCTCCCCCAACTCGTCTACAACCTGGGCTTCCAGCGCTTCGACTACGGCTCCGCCTGCGTGGTCGCCCTGGTCCTGTTCGCCCTCTCCATGGCCTTCACGGCACTTCTGATGCGCCGCAGGGGCGGCCTGATCCAGGCAGGTGAGCGATGACCCGGGTACTCGACCGGCCCCCGGAGCCGACGAAGGCGGCGCCTGACACGCCCGCGCACCGCACGGCCCGCCGCAGGGCGCTCCTGGAATGGACGGCGGTCCACTCCCTGGGCATCGCCGCCGCCCTGTTCTTCACGCTCCCCTTCGTCTTCGTCCTGCTGACCTCCCTGATGAGCGACAGCCAGGCGCTCAGCCGCGACCTGGTCCCGCGCACCTGGGAGTGGGGCAACTACGCCAGGGTCTTCGACACCCCGGGCTTCCTCACGTGGTGGCGCAACACCCTGCTCTACGCGGGCCTGGGCACGGTCCTCACGGTCGTCTCCTCGGTCCCCGTCGCCTACGCCCTGGCCAAGTTCCGCTTCCGGGGCCGCAATCTGGCCCTGATGCTGGTCATCTCGATGATGATGCTGCCGCCGCAGGTGGTCGTCGTCCCGATGTACCTGTTCTGGGCCAAGCAGCTGGATCTGTCCGGCACGCTGTGGCCGCTGATCGTCCCCATGGCATTCGGCGACGCGTTCTCGATCTTCCTGCTGCGCCAGTTCCTCACCACGATCCCCGACGAGTACGTGGACGCGGCCAGGGTGGACGGCTGCGGCGAACTGCGCACCCTGATCAGGGTCGTTCTGCCGATGGCCCGGCCGGGTATAGCCGCGGTGGCGCTCTTCCAGTTCTTCTACGCGTGGAACGACTACTTCGGACCGCAGATCTACGCCTCGGACAACCCGGGCGCCTGGACGCTCTCGTACGGCCTGGAGTCGTTCAAGGGCGCCCACCACACCGACTGGAACCTCACCATGGCCGCCACCGTGCTGGTCATGGCCCCCGTGATCCTCGTGTTCTTCTTCGCCCAGAAGGCGTTCGTCGAGGGTGTCACGCTCACCGGAGTAAAGGGTTAGAACACGTATGAAACTCACCGTGGTCGGCGGAGGCTCGACCTACACCCCCGAACTCGTGGACGGCTTCGCCCGCCTGAGGGACACCCTGCCCATCGAGGAGCTGGTCCTCACCGACCCGGCGCAGGACCGCCTGGACCTCGTCGGCGGCCTCTCCCGCCGCATCTTCACCCGCCAGGGCCACCCCGGCCGCATCACCACCACGACCGACCTCGACGCGGCCGTGGACGGCGCGGACGCGGTCCTGCTGCAACTGCGCGTCGGCGGTCAGGCCGCCCGGCAGCAGGACGAGACCTGGCCCCTGGAATGCGGCTGCGTCGGCCAGGAGACCACCGGCGCCGGCGGACTGGCGAAGGCCCTGCGCACGGTCCCGGTCGTCCTGGACATCGCGGAGCGCGTCCGCCGCGCCAACCCCCGGGCCTGGATCATCGACTTCACCAACCCCGTCGGCATCGTGACCCGCGCCCTGCTCCAGGCGGGCCACAAGGCGGTCGGCCTGTGCAACGTGGCGATCGGCCTGCAGCGCAAGTTCGCGGCCCTGCTCGCCCTGGAGCCGTCCGCGCTCCACCTGGACCACGTGGGCCTGAACCACCTCACCTGGGAGACGGGCGTACGCCTGGGCGGCCCCGAGGGCGAGGACGTCCTCCCCCAGCTCCTCACCGACCACGGCGCGACCATCGCGGCCGACCTGCGCCTGCCCCCCTCCCTGCTCGACACGCTGGGTGTGGTCCCCTCCTACTACCTGCGCTACTTCTACGCCCACGACGAGGTCGTACGGGAGCTGCGCACCAAGCCCTCCCGGGCGGCCGAAGTGGCCGACATGGAACGGCGCCTGCTGGCGATGTACGCCGACCCGGCCCTGGACGAGAAGCCGGAGCTGCTCGCCCAGCGGGGCGGGGCCTACTACTCGGAGGCGGCGGTGGACCTGGCCGCGGCCCTGCTGGGCGGCGGCGGCACGCCGTACCAGGTGGTGAACACGTACAACCACGGCACGCTCCCCTTCCTCCCCGACGACGCCGTCATCGAGGTCCAGGCAGCCGTCGGCGCCAAGGGTGCCGCCCCGCTCCCCGTGCACCCCGTCGACCCCCTCTACGCGGGCCTGATGGCCGACGTCACGGCCTACGAGCAGCTGGCCCTCGACGCCGCCCTGCACGGCGGCCGCACCCGCGTCTTCCGCGCCCTGCTCGCACACCCCCTCGTCGCCCAGTACGCGTACGCCGAGACGCTCACCGACCGACTGATCGCACACAACCGGGAGCACCTGGCGTGGGCCTGACCGCACGTGTCCTCGCGATCGACGCGGGCAACAGCAAGACGGACGTGGCGATCGTGGCGGCCGACGGCGAGGTCCTGGCCACGGCGCGCGGCGGCGGCTTCCGTCCGCCCGCCGTGGGCCTGGAGACGGCGATGCGGGACCTGGCCGCGCCCGTCACGCGGGCCCTGCGCACCGCCGGTCTCACCTCGGTCACCCACGTCTCGGCCTGCCTCGCCAACGCCGACTTCCCCGTCGAGGAGGAGCAGCTGGCGACCGCGCTGCGGGCCCACGGCTGGGCCGGGACGGTGACGGTCCGCAACGACACGTTCGCCATCCTGCGGGCCGGCGTCACCGAACCGCGCGGCGTGGCCGTCGTCTGCGGCGCCGGCATCAACTGCGTCGGCATGCGCCCCGACGGCCGCACCGCCCGCTTCCCCGCGCTCGGCCGGATCTCGGGCGACTGGGGCGGCGGCTGGGGCCTGGCGGAGGAGGCCCTGTGGCACGCCTCCCGGGCGGAGGACGGCCGCGGCGCCCCCACGGCACTGGCCCGCACCCTGCCCGCCCACTTCGGCCTGCCGTCCGTGTACGCCCTCGTCGAGGCACTGCACCTGGAGCGCGTCCCGCCGCCCCGGCGCCACGAGCTGACCCCGGTCCTCTTCGCGACGGCCGCCGAGGGCGACGCGACCGCCCGCGCCCTCGTCACCCGCCAGGCCGAGGAGGTCGTCGCGATGGCGGTGGTGGCGCTCACCCGCCTCGACCTCCTGTCCGAGGAGACACCGGTCCTCCTGGGCGGCGGCGTCCTGGCGGCCCGTCACCCCCAGCTGAACGACCGGATCCGCGACCTGCTCACGGAACGCGCCCCCAAGGCGGCCCCCCGGGTGGTGACGGCGCGCCCGGTCCTGGGGGCGGCACTGCTGGGCCTGGACAGCGTCGGCGCGGACGCGCGGGCCCAGGAGCGGCTGCGGGCGTACTACGGCGGGTGAGCAGCCGCGGCGCGCCCGCAGCCGCTCCCACGGCGCCCTCACCACCCCGGGAACCGAACAATCCCCCCGAACGTGTACCTGGACAGGGGTGGTGCTCCACGCCGCGATCCGATCAAGATCGAGGCAAGCCCGGTGCGAATGTCGGTCCCGGCGGCGATACTTGCGGCGACGGATGACCATGGGGGAGGTCACGGTGACGTACACGCCGAAGAGCAGCGCACCACCACCGGCGGGCTCCGGCCTGCCCATCCTGCCGGCCGTACCGGCCCCGTCTCCCCCACCGGCCCCGGCCCGCCCCGCGGGAACCCCGGGCAGCCCGGCCCCGCAGCCCCCGCGCCGCACCGCCTTCGCCGAGGGCCTGGACCAGCTCCGCACCGCCGCCACCACGGAGCCGGGCCGGCTGCGCATCATCGGCGCCCTCCTCGCCCTGCTCGTCATCGCCTTCGGCTCCGTCACGGCCTGGCAGATGACCGACCGCGCGGCCGCCGCCGGCGACGTCCTCACCAGCAGCCAGCCCCTCACCTCCGACGCGGCCGACATCTACCGCTCCCTCGCGGACGCCAACACCGCCGCCTCCAGCGGTTTCCTCGCCGGCGGCCAGGAGTCGGCCGCCACCCGCGACCGCTACGAGAAGGACATCCGCACGGCCGCCGAGAAGCTCGTCAACGCGGCCGCCAACGCGAACCCCGACTCCCCCTCCACCGCGACCATCGCCGAGCTCAACCGGCTGCTGCCCGAGTACAAGGGCCTGATCGAGCGCGCCCGCACGTACAACCGCCAGGGCTTCCCCGTCGGTGGCGCCTACCTGCGCTACGCCAACGAGAAGATGCAGCAGCAGATGCTCCCGGGGGCGGAGGACCTCTACAAGAAGGAGAACCAGCGCCTGGAGGCGGACTACGCGGACGCCCGGCCCTACCCCTGGGCGGCCATCGCCCTCGGCGTCCTGGCCCTCGCCGCCCTCGCCTGGTCGCAGCACCGCACCTACCGCCGCACCAACCGGGTCCTCAACCACGGCCTGGTCGCCGCCACGGCCACCACCACGGTCGTCCTGCTCTGGCTGGTCGTCGGCCACAGCGTCGCCCGCGCCGCCCTGGACGACTCCTACGACCACGGCGTCCGCTCGCTGAACGTGCTGCACGACGCCCGCATCGCCTCCCTCAAGGCCCGGGGCAACGAGAACCTCACCCTGGTGGCCCGGGGCGCGCAGACGAAGGAGGCCGGCGACCGGACGTACGACGCCTACGACTACGCCTTCGGCGCGGACATCAAGGCCCTGGGCGCCCACCTCGCGGCCGCCGGGAAGCTCGCCGACGACGCCCCGGGCGAACGCCCCGTCACCACGGCCGTGAGCAGCATGGAGGAGTGGCGCAAGCGCCACTCGGCGGCCCGCGAGCAGGACGAGAACGGCAACTACCAGCAGGCGCTCGACCTGGTCATCGGCGACAAGGGCGCGACCGGCGAATGCTTCGACAGCGTCGACGCGAACCTGCGCGCGGCACTGGCGCACGAGGAGACGGAGTTCGAGCACGCGGCGGGCGACGGCCGGGACGCGCTGAGGGGCCTCCCGGCGGGCGCCGCGGTCCTGGCGGTCCTGGGCGCCGCGGGCGCGGTGCTCGGCATCGGCCGCAGGCTCTCGGAGTACCGGTGAACGGGCCACGGGCGAAAGGAGGAGGCGCGATGCGGAGCAGTCTCAGGGGCTGGGGCGGAGTGACCGCGATGGCGTTCGTCTGCGCCCTGGTGGCGGTCCTCGCGCTCTGCCTGCCGAAGTCGGCTGTGACCCCGGACTCCACCCGCACGACGGGCGGCACCGCGACCACCTCGACCGGGACCGCCACCACCGGGCAGGCGGACGAGGACTGCGACGACCCCGAGAAGCAGACCCTCTCCCCCTCCTCCGCCGACGGCCCCACGATCCGGGAGATCAAGAACCGCACGGGCGAGAAGCGCAAGCTGGTCGTCGGTGTCGACCAGAACAGCTACCGCTGGGGCTACCGCAACCCCAACAGCGGCAGGACCGCGGAGCTCGAGGGCTTCGACATCGACCTGGTCCACCGCATCGCCGAGGACATACTCGGCGACCCGGAGGCCGTCCAGTTCAAGGCGATCCCCACCGACCAGCGCATCCCGGCGATCCAGGACGGCCGCGTGGACATGGTCGTGCGCACGATGACGATCAACTGCGCGCGCATCGAGGACGTCGCCTTCTCCGCGCCCTACTTCAAGACGGGCCAGCAGGTGCTCGCGCCCAAGTCCTCGCCCGTCACGGGCTACGACGGCACGCTGGCCGGCAAGAGGGTCTGCACGGCGGCGGGTTCGACGGCGTACTCCACGCTGAAGGAGGACCGGGACAGCGGCGACCTGCCCGCGACGACCGACATCTCCACCACCGTCCCGAACCAACTCGACTGCCTGGTGCGGCTCCAGCTCGGCGAGGTCGACGCGGTCGTCACGGACGGCGCCCTCGCGGCGAGCCAGGCGGCCCAGGACCCGACGGTCCAGCTCAAGGGCGACGCCTTCACTGCCGAGTACTACGGCGTGGCGATGAAGAAGGACGCCGACGATCTGGTACGCCGGGTCAACCGGATCCTGGTGGACTACCGCAAGGACACCGCGAACGGCTGGCAGGCGTCCTACCGCAAATGGCTGTCGGCGACACTGGGCAAGGATGCGAAGAAGTCGGAACCCCCGGCACCGGAGTACCTGCGCACCGGCTGAGGGTGGCCGGGACCGAAGAGTGAACAAGCCCCAACCCCCCGACCGGTACGAAGGCAGCGAGAGGTGATCGATGGGCGTCACGGGACCCGCCGGGCCGGTGATGGACCGGGACGAGGTGGACCGTGCGCTGGCGCGGCTCGGCGCGGAGCACGAGGCGATCGAGACCTCGCTCCTCGCCCTGCAGGACCACGCGGGCCGCAGACTTCTGGAGGGCGCCGAGCTCACCGGCGTGACCCGCGAGCGCTGGGCGTCCACGGAGGCGTCGATCACGCTGCTGTGGACGTACTTCGACGCGTACACGGACGCGCTGCGCTCCGCCCGGGACATCCGGGCCCGCCGCCGCTGGTCCAGCCGCGAGGACCTGGTGGAGCTGACGGAGCTGCTCAGCGGCGAGTCGGTCACGGTCGCGGGCAGCGCCGCGACCGCCAACGCCCCGGCGCCGCACGGCGGCCCGGGCAGGCTCAGTGAGCGCTACTCGCTCGCCACGCTCGTGGACCGGATGAACGAGCTGTACGCGACGAGCCTGGACATGGTGGTCGCCGCGGACGCGGTGTGGTCGGCGCTGCCGGCCCGGATCGACCTGCTGGCGGCCGAGTTGCAGCGCACCCGCCGCCTCGCCCACTCGGTCGGGGTGCGGCCCGGGGAGCACCCGGCGGGCGACGACCTGGAGCGCATCACGCGCACGCTGACGAAGCTGCGCGAGCAGGTGATCTCGGACCCGCTGGCGTTCTGGCAGCCCGCCGAGGGCAGTTCGGCGCCCGGCGGCGGCCGTCCGGACACGACGGTGTACGACCGCGAGGCGCGCGCCCTGGAGGACGTCCGGCGGGAGATCGACGCTGTGCTGACGGTCCGTCAGGATGCGGAGAAGCGGATCGTCGCACTGCGGGACGTCCTCAGCCGCGCGGACCGCACGCTGGCCGAGGCGCGCACGGCGCGCGGCGAGGTCCTGGCGAAGATCGCCGCGACGGAGGTGCCGGTCGTCAGCGGCCCGCCCACGGCGCTGCAGGAGCAGCTGGCGACGGCCGCGGAGTACCGCCGGCAGGGGCAGTGGCACCGGCTGTCCCCGCTCCTGGAGTCGCTGGAGCAGAAGGCGGAGGACGAACTGCTGCGCGCCCGCGAGTCGTTGACGGCCGTCACGGCCCCGCTGGCGGTCCGCGCCGAGCTGCGCGGCCGGCTCGACGCGTACAAGGCGAAGGTGGCCCGGCACGGCCTCGCGGAGGACACGCTGCTGGTGGAGCGCTACGAGAAGGCGCGCCGCATGCTGTGGAGCGCCCCCTGCGACCTGCGCGCCGCCGAGCAGGCGGTGCTGCGCTACCAGCGGGCGGCGGCCGAGCTGCTCGGCGGGCCGCGCGTGCCGGACCAGGGCGTGCCCGAGGACGACCGGAGGGGGCCGGGCGCATGAGCGACGAGGGGGAGTCCATGAGTCAGGCACCGCAGGAACCACCCGGCCCCGCGCGCGGTTGCCAGCGCCCCTCCTGCGAGGGCACGTACGAGGACGTGGGCGGCGGCGAGCTGTACTGCGACACCTGCGGGCTGGCCCCGGTCGTCGCGCCCGCCCCCGCCGGCCAGGGCACGGTCGGCTCGCTCCCCACCGGCATCACCGCCGGCGGCAGGGGCGGCTCCCGCGGCTCGGGCAGCGCCGGCTCCCGTTCCAGCGGCCGCAGTTCCCGGACGTCGTCGCAGTCGTCGAAGTCGCGCCGGTCGGTGTCGGGGCGGCTCTCGCGCTCCCTGTCGGGCGGCTCGACGGGCCGTTCGGTGTCGGTGCGCAGCTCGGGTTCCGCGACCGGTTCGTCGTCCCGGGGGCGGCTGGGTGCCGGGCTGGTGCAGGTGCCGCCGATCCCGCGGCCCGATCCGCGCGAGATGGTCCTGGACCACCCCGAGGTGCCCGAGCGGAAGCGGTTCTGCTCGCGTTCGGACTGCGGTGCTCCGGTGGGCCGGGCGCGCGGCGACCGGCCGGGACGGACGGAGGGCTTTTGCACCAAGTGCGGCCATCCGTACTCGTTCGTGCCGAAGTTGAGGGCCGGGGACGTGGTGCACGGCCAGTACGAGGTGGTCGGCTGCCTCGCGCACGGCGGTCTGGGCTGGATCTACCTCGCCGTCGACCGGGCGGTCTCGGACCGCTGGGTGGTCCTCAAAGGCCTGCTGGACACGGGCGACCAGGACGCGATGGCGGCGGCGATCTCCGAACGGCGCTTCCTCGCCGAGATCGAGCACGCCAACATCGTGCGGATCTACAACTTCGTGGAACACCTGGACCAGCGCACGGGCTCGCTCGACGGCTACATCGTCATGGAGTACGTCGGCGGCAAGTCCCTCAAGGAGATCGCCAACGCCCGCCGCACGGCGCAGGGCAGGCGCGACCCGCTGCCGGTGGAGCAGGCCTGCGCGTACGGCATCGAGGCGCTGGAGGCGCTCGGCCACCTGCACAGCCGCAACCTGCTCTATTGCGACTTCAAGGTCGACAACGCGATCCAGACCGAGGACCAGCTGAAGCTGATCGACATGGGCGCGGTGCGCCGGATGGACGACGAGGAGTCGGCCATCTACGGCACGGTCGGCTACCAGGCCCCGGAGGTGGCCGAGGCCGGCCCGTCGGTGGCCAGCGACCTGTACACGGTCGCGCGCACCCTGGCCGTCCTGACCTTCGACTTCCAGGGCTACACGAACGTCTACGCCGACTCCCTGCCCGACCCGGACCACATCGAGGTCTTCCGGCAGTACGAGTCGTTCTACCGGCTGCTGGTCCGCGCCACGGACCCCGATCCGGCCCGCCGCTTCGCCTCCGCGCAGGAGATGACCGAGCAGCTGACGGGTGTGCTGCGCGAGGTCGTCTCTCTGCAGACGGGCCGCGCCCGGCCCGCGCTGTCCACCCTGTTCGGGCCGGAACTGCGGGTGACGGACACGGAGTTGTTCCCGGCACTGGACGGCGAGGTGTCCCGGCTGGGAGCCCGTGCGGTGCGCACCGGGCGCCGCTCCACCGCCGCGCTCCCCGCCACGGGCACGCAGGTCGCCGCGCTCTCTGCGGCGGCCCCGGTTCCCGCGCCCTCCCTTCCGGCCGGGCCGGGCCCGTACGGCGGGGTGCCCGGTCCGGCCCTCACGCACACCCCGCCCCCGCCGGCCGGCCCGGCCCTGCCCGGCCTGGTCAGGCCCGTCGACACGGCCGCCGCCGCCCTGGCCCTGCCCGTCCCCCGCGTCGACCCGACCGACCCCAACGCCGGTTTCCTCGCGGGTCTGATGACCTCGGCCCCGGCCGAGCTGCTCGGCGCCCTCGCGGCCGCCCCGGCCGCCTCGACCGAGACCCGGCTGCGGCAGACCCGGGCCTGGCTGGAGACGGGCGATCCGGGCGCCGCCCTGGGGGCCCTGACCGCCCTGGAGGGCGAGCGGCCCGACGACTGGCGGGTGGTCTGGTACCGGGGCGTGGCCGCCCTGGTCACCGGCGACGACGAGGGTGCCGCGCTGGCCTTCGACGCGATCTACGACGCCTTCCCGGGCGAGATCGCGCCCAAGCTGGCGCTGGGCCTGTGCGCGGAGGTGCTGGGCCAGCTCGACAACGCCGCCGAGTACTACCGGCTGGTGTGGTCGACCGACCCGAGTTACGTCAGCGCCGCGTTCGGGCTGGCCCGGGTGCAGCTGGCGACCGGGGACCGGCGCGGCGCCGTACGGACGCTGGAGTCGGTGCCGGAGTCGTCCATCCACTACACGGCCGCGCGCGTGGCGGCCGTGCGGGCCCGGCTGCGCCGGCGCACGGCGACGGCGCCGGACGCGGCCTTCCTGGAGGACCTGACGGCGGCCGCGGCGCAGGTGGAGGCGCTGGAGGCGTACGGTCTGGATCCGGCGCGCCGGGAGCGCCTGTCCACCGAAGTCCTCGGTTGCGCCCTGGACTGGGTACTCTCCGGGGGCCAGGGTTCCGCCCCTCCCGCCGCCGGAGGACGGACGCTGCTCGGCAGCGGCCTGGACGAACGCGGCCTGCGCTTCGGCCTGGAGCGTTCGTACCGCACGCTGGCCCGGCTGGCGCGGGGCGGCGAGGAGAGGATCGACCTGGTGGAACGTGCCAATCGTTACCGCCCCCGGACGTGGGTGTAGTTGATGTCGCAGATGCCCCAGTTGTCCGCCTGCCCGAGTTGCGAGGAACCCCTCGAATCGGGTGACCGTTTCTGCGGCGCGTGCGGATACGACCTGTCCGCCGTGCCGTCACGGCCGCAGGACAACCCGACCATCGCCATGAACGGCTCGGTGCCCGCCCAGGGCGCTCCGGCCGGCGCGTACCCCGAGCCCCCGCCGGCGCCCCCGGCCGGCGCGGCCTGGCCCGCCGCCCCCGGGCCGGACGGCCCGGGGGCGGCGGGTCCGGTGCGTCTGCCGGCGGACCTCCCGGGCACCGACTCGGGCGGTTCCGCCCTGCCGCCGGGCACGCCCCCGCCGCCGAGCGCCCCGCCGGCCCCGGCCGCGGGCGTGCGCTTCGACCGCCCGGCGCAACCCGGCGGTCACGCCGCCCCGGCCGGCGCCGGGCGGGCCCAGCCCGACGAGTACCTCCTCCAGGCACCGGACCCACGGGTGTCCGCCGACCCGGCGGCGCGGGCCGACGGCGCCGGCGGCAAGGTCTGCGTCGCCTGCCGAGCCGGCCGCGTGGACGACGACGGCTACTGCGAGAACTGCGGCCACGCCCAGCCGCGCGAACGGGACCACATGGAGCAGGAGTCCGGCCCGGTGGCCGCGGTCAGCGACCGCGGCCTGCGCCACCACCGCAACGAGGACGCGTTCGCCCTCGGCAGCACCGCGCTGCCCGACGGCTCGCCCGCCTCCGTGGCGATCGTCTGCGACGGCGTCTCCTCGGCGACCCGCCCCGACGACGCCTCGCTGGCGGCCTCGCAGGCGGCGAGCGAGTCCCTGCTGGCCGCCCTGCCCCGGGGCACGCACCCGCAGCAGGCGATGCACGACGCGATCGTCGCCGCCTCCCGCGCGGTCAACGCGCTGGCCGAGGAGCCCGCCACGGCCCGCGAGCACGCCCCGCACCAGAACGCCCCCGCGTGCACCATCGTCGGCGCGGTGGTGACGTCCGGCCTGCTGATCGTCGGCTGGGTCGGTGACAGCCGCGCCTACTGGGTCCCGGTCGACCGGAGCGCTCCCCCGGCCCGGCTCACCGAGGACGACTCCTGGGCGGCGCAGATGGTCGCCGCGGGCCTGATGAACGAGGCCGAGGCCTACGCCGACGAGCGCGCCCACGCCATCACCGGCTGGCTCGGCGCCGACGCCTACGAACTGGAGCCGCACACGGCCGCGTTCAAGCCGGACCGCCCGGGCGTGGTGGTCGTCTGCACGGACGGGCTGTGGAACTACGCGGAGGCGGCCGAGGAGATGGCCCGGGTCGTCCCGCTCGACGCGGCCACGCATCCGCTGCACAGCGCCCGGGTGCTCGTCGGCCACGCCCTGGACGGCGGGGGCCACGACAACGTAACAGTGGCCCTCGTGCCGTTCCCCGCCGTCCCGCAGGGGGCAGGATCGGCCTGAGGCCACGTACGGGGACGCCTCGGCGGACCGGAGGGGACCGGTCCGCCTACCGTCATCACCCCGCCTCGGCGGGGGCTTTGAAGGGGGATCGAAGCAGGCATGGCCAATTTCTCGAAGTCGAACGTGCCCCGGTTCTCGGTGGACGTGTACCAGAACGAGTACCTGCCGGAGGGCTCCGGCGAGGTCAACGCCATCGTCACGGTGACGGCGACCGGCGGCGGCACGATCGGCAGCGCGGTCGCGTCGCCCCACCTCTACGCGCCCGGCCAGGGCCCGTCCGCCGCCGTGGCGCTCATGGTCGACTGCTCGGGGTCGATGGACTATCCGCCGACCAAGATGCGCAACGCCCGGGACGCCACGGCCGCCGCGATCGACACCCTGCGCGACGGCGTGCACTTCGCCGTGATCGGCGGGACGCACGTGGCCAGGGAGGTCTACCCGGGCGGCGGCCGGGTCGCGGTCGCCGACGCCACGACCCGGGCCCAGGCCAAGCAGGCGCTGCGCTCGCTGAGCGCGGGCGGTGGCACGGCGATCGGCACCTGGCTGCGCCTGGCCGACCGGCTGCTGTCCTCGGCGGACGTCACCATCCGGCACGGCATCCTGCTCACCGACGGCCGCAACGAGCACGAGTCGCCCGAGGACCTGAAGGCCGCGCTCGACGCGTGCGCCGGGCGCTTCACGTGTGACGCGCGCGGTGTGGGCACCGACTGGGACGTGAAAGAAGTCACAGGGATCGCCTCCGCCCTGCTCGGCACGGCCGACATCGTCGCCGATCCGGCCGGGCTGGCCGCCGACTTCACGCGGATGATGGAGACGGCCATGGGCAAGGAGGTCGCGGACGTCTCCCTGCGGCTGTGGACCCCGGTCGGCACGACGGTGAAGTTCGTCAAACAGGTCGCCCCCACGGTCGAGGAACTGACCGGCCGGCGCACCGAGGCGGGCCCGCGCGCGGGCGACTACCCGCTCGGTTCCTGGGGGGACGAGTCCCGTGACTACCACCTCTGCGTGGAGGTGCCGCCCGCGCACCTCGGCCAGGAGATGCTGGCGGCCCGGATCTCGCTGGTCGTCCCGCAGCCCGACGGCAGCGTCCAGAACCTCGGCGCGCAGGGCCTGGTCCGGGCCGTGTGGACGGACGACATGGTCGCCTCGACGTCGATCAACCCGCAGGTCGCCCACTACACGGGGCAGGCCGAACTGGCACAGGTCATCCAACAAGGGCTGGATCTGCGCAAAGCGGGAGATATGGACGGCGCAACGGCCAAACTGGGCCGGGCCGTTCAGCTCGCGAGTGCCTCCGGGAACGCCGATACTGCGAAACTGCTTGCGAAGGTGGTGGACGTGGTCGATGCCGCGACCGGTACTGTGCGACTGAAGGCGAAGGTCGAGGAGGCCGACGAGATGACGCTCGAAACCCGGTCCACCAAGACTGTTCGCGTGAAGAAGTGACCTAGAAGAGATCGAAGGAGGGACGCGCCGACATGCCGACCTGCCCGAACGGACACCAGTCGGGTTCCGACGACTGGTGCGAGGTCTGCGGTCACCGCATGGCGGGTGCCGTGCCTCCGCCTCCCCCGCCGCCCCCGCCCGGCGGCGGCTACGGCTTCCCGCCCGCCGCCGGTCCCGGCGGCCCGGGCGGCCAGCCCGGCGGCCGCCCGCCGCACCTGTCCGCCGTGCCCAACGCCGAGCCGGAGCTCTGCCCGCAGTGCCGTACGCCCCGCGAGGGCGGTGCGCCGTTCTGCGAGGAGTGCCGGTGGAACTTCCTGACGAACACGGCGACCTCGTACACCCCCGCGGCCCCGCCCCCGCCGCCGCCCGGCCAGGGCGTGCGCTTCCAGCAGCCGGGCCGGCCCGGCCCCGGGGGCCCGTCGTACGGCGGCGGTGACGCGTACGACTACCAGAGCTCCCGTCCTTCGCAGATGAACCGCCCGGCCGAGCCGATCCCGCCCTTCGGCGGCGACCCGTCCGGCCGTCCCGGTCCCGGGGGCCACCCCGGCCCCGGCGGCCCCGGCGGCCCCTCCGGCCCGCCCGGATTCGGCCCCGACCCGTCCCGCCCGGTCCCGCCCCCGCCCGGCCCCGGCGGGCACGGCGGCCCCGGTGGACACGGCGGTCCCGGTGGACACGGTGGTCCCGGTGGACACGGTGGTCCCGGTGGACACGGTGGTCCGGGCGCCCCGCAGGGCTACCACCCGTCCGGCCCGCCGGCCCCGCCCGGCTTCCCGCAGGAGACCCGGCGACCGCCGCAGCAGGGCGGTCCGTCCTTCGGCGGCGGTGACGACGACTGGGTGATCTCCCCGCCGTCCGGCGGCCCGGGCGGCCCCGGCCAGGGCGGTGGCTACGGCTACCCGCAGCCCGGCGCGACCCAGGCCCCGCCCGGACCCGGCGGCTTCCCGCAGCAGCCCCAGGCCCCCCAGGGCCCGGCCACCTGGACCGCGACGATCGGCCCGGACCGCGAGTACTTCATGGCGATGATGCAGCGCTCCGGCCCTGAGGCCGCGGGCCTGAACCTGCCGGCGTACTCGCCCGAGCAGCAGCGCACGCTCACCGGCAACCAGATCACGATCGGCCGCCGCCGGCACTCCACCGGCGACACCCCCGACATCGACCTGTCGACGCCCCCGGAGGACCCGGGCGTCTCCCACCAGCACGCGGTGCTGGTCCAGCAGCCGGACGGCAGCTGGGCGGTCGTCGACCAGAACTCGACGAACGGCACGACGGTCAACGGTTCGGAGGAGCCGATCCAGCCGTTCGTCCCGGTACCGCTGCAGGACGGCGACCGGGTCCACGTCGGCGCCTGGACGACGATCACGATCCGCCGCGGCTGAGCCCACCGGGCCCCGTCGTCCGGGGGCTCCCGTCAGGACGGGAGGGGCCAGGCGTACGGCCCCTCCGGGTCGTCCAGCCAGGCCCACTCCCGATCCCCGCGGACGGTGATGCCGTAGCGCTCGCGCTGCGGCCTGCCCTCCTGCTCCCACAGCGCGTGCGCCTCCTGCGGGTCGAGGCTGCCGCGGGTCAGCGTCAGCAGGAAGCGGAACAGGTCGTCCTCCCGGGCCCGGTGCGGCACCCCGCCCAGCTGGAGCGGTTCGCCCCCGGGCCGGCCCTGGCCGCGCAGCGGCACGAAGTAGGCGGGCGTGTGCCGGAACCGTCCCTCGGCGTGCCCGGCGTCGCCGACCGTGAGCACGATCAGGCCGGTGGCGAGCGGCAGGAGCACGCGACCGCCGGGACGGACCTGGGCGAGCCAGGCCCGCGGCACCGTGCTCAGCGCGCAGGTGGCGATGATCCGGTCGAACGGCGCCCGCTCGGGCACGCCCCGGGTCCCGTCGCCCGTGACGACGAGCGGGCGGTACCCGGCCGCGGCCAGGTGCCGGCGGGCCGACTCGGTGATCTCCGGGTCGAGGTCGACGGTGGTGACGTGGTCGTCGCCGAGCCGGTGGGCCAGCAGCGCGGCGTTGTACCCGGTCCCGGCGCCGATCTCCAGCACCCGGTGTCCCTCCCGTACGTCCAGCGCGACCAGCATGTCCGCCATCAGGGACGGCTGGCTGCTGGACGACAGCAGCTCACCGTCCCGCAGCCGGGTCGCCAGCGGGGTGTCCTCGTAGGCACCGCGCAGCCACCGCTGGCGCGCCTCGCGCTCCGGGCTCTCCCCCCAGCGGCGCTCGAAGCCCCGGGCGGCGCCGACGTAGTAGTACGGCACGAAGAGATGGCGCGGCACCGCCGCGAACGCCTCCCGCCACCCGGGGTCGGCCGCCCAGGCCCCGCTCGCCTCGATCCGCCGCACCAGCTCCGCCCGCGCGGAGGCGGCGAGTGCGTCGAGTTCCGTGTCGTGGCCGCCCATGTCTCCACAGTAAGGCGGGGATCTTCGGCCGGGTCCTAGGTCTCAAGTCCTATGCCGGCGCGTCTGAGACCATGGACGGCGTGAAAGAGATTCGGCGCGGCACGCTTCAGGAGCAGACCTTCTACGAGCAGGTCGGCGGGGAGGAGACCTTCCGTCGGCTCGTCCACCGTTTCTACGAGGGAGTCGCCGAGGACCCGCTGCTACGGCCCATGTACCCCGAGGAGGACCTGGGCCCGGCCGAGGAGCGCCTGACGCTCTTCCTCATCCAGTACTGGGGCGGCCCCACGACGTACAGCGACAACCGCGGCCATCCGCGCCTGCGGATGCGGCACGCGCCCTTCACGGTCGACCGCGCGGCGCACGACGCCTGGCTGAAGCACATGCGGGTCGCCGTGGAGGAGCTCGGCCTGTCCGAGGAGCACGAGCACACGCTGTGGAACTACCTGACGTACGCGGCGGCGTCGATGGTGAACACCCCGGGCTGAACCCTGACCGGGCCGGTCGCCCGGCGGGGAGCCGGTCAGCGGACGCTGACGTCCAGCGCCCCGAGCCCGGCCCGCCGTACGGCCGTCGACCCGTAGGGCGTGCGCAGCCGGAGCCAGGCGCCCGACGACAACAGGGCCGGCGGCGCTCCGGGCCGCAGGAAGCCGAGCGCCTGCGCGGCGTGCACGGCCCGGACGGGCAGCCGGGTGTCGCCGACCGTGCGGGACCAGATGTCCCGGCCGATCCGGTCCAGCTCGGCGCGGGTGCGCCGCTCGTCGGGCAGCTCCTGCGTGCGGGAGCGGAACTCGGCGACCACGGCGGCCACCAGGGACCGCAGCGCGTCCGGCCCGGGCAGCCCCGGCTCGGGCCGCCAGCCGCCGCGCGGCGGCAGCACACCGGCCCAGGGCGGTCCGGTCACGGCGCCCGGCACGACGGCCGTGGCGCCCTTGTCGTCCACCGACTCCAGCAGCTCACCGGCGGACACGGTCGCGTCCAGCGTGACGTCGAGCCCGTTCTCGTAGGGCTTCGCCAGCCGGACCGCGCGGATCGCCAGCACGTCGAAGGACGGCGGCCGCCCGAAGACGGCGAGCGCGGTGCCCGCGGCCTGCAGACGCACCGCGGCCCCGCGGTCGTAGTGGAGCAGCCGGGAGAGGAAGGCGGCGAGATCCGCCGCCTCCCCCTCGTCGGCGAGGTGGAGCACCGTCATGCGGCGACGGCCTCCTCCTCGTCGTCGTCCATGTACTCGCTGAGGAACTCCCGCTCCTGCTCGGTGATCCGGCGCGGGCGCTGCGCCTCGAAGTCGAACGGCACGATCACCGTCGAGGCGCGCACGTAGACCTGGTCGCCGTCCTTCACCTCGTAGGTGAGGGTGAAGGACGCCGCCCTGATCTCCGTGACCCACAGCTCGACGTCCACCGGGTGGTGCCGGTGGACCAGCTGCCGCTTGTAGTCGATCTCATGGCGAGCCACCACGGACCCCTGCTGGAAGTCCTTGTCCGGGCGGAACAGGAAGTCGATACGGGCCTCCTCCAGGTAGCGGAGGAACACCACGTTGTTGACGTGGCCGTACGCGTCCATGTCCGCCCAGCGCAGCGGGCAGCGGTAGATGTGCCGCAAGATCAGCCCCGGGTCAGCTTCTTGTACGTGGCGCGGTGCGGACGGGAGGCGTCCGGGCCGAGCCGCTCGACCTTGTTCTTCTCGTAGGACTCGAAGTTGCCCTCGAACCAGAACCACTTGGACTCGCCCTCGTAGGCGAGGATGTGCGTGGCGATGCGGTCCAGGAACCACCGGTCGTGGGAGACGACCACGGCGCAGCCGGGGAACTCCAGCAGCGCGTTCTCCAGGCTGGAGAGGGTCTCGACGTCGAGGTCGTTGGTCGGCTCGTCGAGGAGCAGCAGGTTGCCGCCCTGCTTGAGGGTGAGCGCGAGGTTCAGCCGGTTGCGCTCACCGCCGGAGAGCACGCCGGCCGGCTTCTGCTGGTCCGGCCCCTTGAACCCGAAGGCGGACACGTACGCGCGGGAGGGCATCTCCACCTGTCCCACGTTGATGTAGTCCAGCTCGTCGGAGACCACGGCCCACAGGGTCTTCTTGGGGTCGATGTTCTCGCGGCTCTGGTCCACGTACGAGATCTTGACGGTCTCGCCGACCTTGATGGAGCCGGAGTCCGGCTCCTCGATGCCCTGGATCATCTTGAACAGCGTGGTCTTGCCGGCGCCGTTGGGGCCGATGATGCCGACGATGCCGTTGCGCGGCAGCGTGAAGGAGAGGTCGTCGATGAGCAGCTTGTCGCCGAAGCCCTTGGTGAGGTTGTTGACCTCGACGACGACGTTGCCCAGGCGGGGGCCCGGCGGGATCTGGATCTCCTCGAAGTCCAGCTTCCGCATCTTGTCGGCCTCGGCGGCCATCTCCTCGTAGCGGGCCAGACGCGCCTTGGACTTGGCCTGCCGCCCCTTGGCGTTGGAGCGCACCCACTCCAGCTCTTCCTTGAGCCGCTTCTGCCGCTTGGCGTCCTTCTGCCCCTCGACCTTGAGGCGGGCGGCCTTGGTCTCCAGATACTTGGAGTAGTTGCCCTCGTAGGGGTAGAGGCGACCGCGGTCGACCTCGCAGATCCACTGGGCGACGTTGTCGAGGAAGTACCGGTCGTGGGTGACCGCGACGACGGTGCCCGGGTACTTGGCCAGGTGCTGCTCCAGCCAGTTCACCGACTCGGCGTCGAGGTGGTTGGTGGGCTCGTCGAGCAGCAGCAGGTCGGGCTGCTCCAGCAGCAGCTTGCACAGCGCGACGCGGCGGCGCTCACCACCGGAGAGGTTGGTGACGGCCCAGTCGCCGGGCGGGCAGCCCAGGGCGTCCATGGCCTGCTCCAGCTGGGCGTCGAGGTCCCAGGCGTTGGCGTGGTCGAGCTGCTCCTGGAGCTTGCCCATCTCGTCCATGAGCTCGTCGGAGTAGTCGGTCGCCATCTGCTCGGCGATCTCGTTGAACCGGTCGAGCTTGCCCTTGATCTCGGCGACACCCTCCTGGACGTTCTCCAGGACGGTCTTCTCCTCGTTCAGCGGCGGTTCCTGCAGCAGGATGCCGACCGTGTAACCGGGCGTGAGGAAGGCGTCACCGTTGGACGGCTGCTCGATGCCGGCCATGATCTTCAGGATCGTCGACTTGCCGGCGCCGTTCGGGCCGACGACGCCGATCTTCGCCCCCGGCAGGAAGCTCGTCGTCACGTCGTCGAGGATCACCTTGTCGCCGTGCGCTTTGCGCGCCTTGCGCATGGTGTAAATGAACTCAGCCAAGAGAAACCGTCCGGCAGCTTGAAACTGGCAGTGGGCAGATACACCCCATCTTGCCGTACCGCCAGGGCTGGGCGGAAACGCGTAGGGGTGGGGGGCTGTGACCTGGGGGTTAGCCTTGTGGCCCGGACTCGTCCACCACCGCCGGTCACCGCTGCCCGGCCTCGCCCCCCTCGCACCGCCCGGAGAGGGCCGGGCGGTGATCACTCGACGGCGGCGTTGTGCAGGGCCGGGCCACCGTGGCGACGTGACCGGCGGGGCCGACCGCACTCACCCCTCATACCTCATATGACGACGATGTCGGGGCCGGAGCCGGTGTCGCTTGCCGGGCTTTGCATGCGCCTGGAACAACCGCCGGCGAGTGGACAACACGTCAGCTCCGGCGCCTGACGGGGCGGTTGCCGTCACAGACACGAAACGCCCTGGAGGGGAGATCCCCTCTGGGGCGTTTTTGCTGGTGAGAGGTGGCGCCCCCGGCAGGACTCGAACCTGCGGCCAAGCGCTTAGAAGGCGCCTGCTCTATCCACTGAGCTACGGGGGCCGGGTGTGGTGGCCTCTGTCTGGGTGCCCGGGTGTGGGCCGATCCGTGACGTTGCCGGGGACAAGGATAGGGCTCCCGCATCCTCGTCCCTGTTGCTTCGCCTCCGTGGCTCGATGTGGAGGTTCGGTGAAGCGGTCCTGATAATCGCAGGCAGGTACGAATCGTGCATCGCTTTTGGCGTCCGACGCATCGGGTGTTGTGCACTCGTTATGCCTGGACTGTGCCCGTGTCCCAGTCGTCCCTTCCGTCCCTTGTGTTCCGTCGGCGCGCAGACATGCTCATATGCTTCAGAATTCCCCTAAAATTGGGCATTCTTCACATGTGGTGACCTTGGACGTACGGCCTCAGCTGCTCGACGCACTCTCCGCCCTGCGCGACCGTGTCGCCGCCGCACGCTTCCCGCTGCCCCTTGCGGGGGCCCCACGCGCGCGTGCCAACCGCGACGAACTCCTCGCCCAGCTCGACGACTACTTGGTGCCCCGACTGAGGGACCCCGAAGCGCCACTTCTGGCCGTCGTCGGCGGCTCCACCGGCGCCGGGAAGTCCACCCTCGTGAACTCCCTCGTGGGGCGGCGCGTCAGCGAGGCGGGCGTGCTGCGGCCCACGACCCGGACGCCCGTGCTGGTCTGCCATCCGGAGGACCACCACTGGTTCAGCGGGATGCGGGTGCTGCCCGACCTCACCCGGGTGTGGGTGCCCCAGCAGGACGCCACCGACGACCTGCTGCTGCCCGGCGAGAACCCCGCGCGCGTGCTCCGCGTCGAGACCGCCGAGACCCTGCCCCCCGGCCTCGCCCTGCTCGACGCGCCCGACATCGACTCGCTGGTCGCCGACAACCGCGTCCTGGCCGCCGAACTCATCTGCGCCGCCGACATCTGGGTGATGGTCACCACGGCCGCCCGCTACGCCGACGCCGTCCCCTGGCACATGCTGCGCACGGCCAAGGAGTACGACGTCACCCTCGTGACCGTGCTCGACCGGGTGCCCCACCAGGTGGTCAACGAGGTGTCACGGCAGTACGGCGCCCTGCTCACCAAGGCGGGGCTCGGCGAGGTGCCGCGCTTCACCGTGCCGGAACTGCCCGAGTCCGCCTGGGGCGGGGGGTTGTTGCCGGCCACGGCCGTCGCCCAGCTGCGCAACTGGCTCGTCCACCACGCCCAGGACCCCGCGGCCCGGCAGCAGATCCTGGCCCGGACGGCCTACGGCGTCCTCGACTCCCTCAAGTCCCGCATGCCGGAGCTGGCCGGCGCCGCCGCCGCGCAGTACGCCGCCGCCCTGCGACTCACCTCGGCCGTCGAGGGGGCGTACGACAGCGAGCACGCGCGCGTGCGGGGCCGGTTGCAGTCCGGGGCCGTGCTCGCCGGGGACGCGCTCAAGCGGTGGCGCGCCTTCCCCCTGGACTGCACCGCCGCCGAACTGCTCGACGCGCTCGTCGAGAGCCTGAGCGCGCTGCTGCTGTGCGCCGTCACCGCCGCCGACGAGCGCGTGGACGACGCCTGGCGGCGTGAACCGGCCTCGGCCGCTCCGGAACTGGCCGCGCGCGAGCCCGCGGCGGACAGCGCCGAGCACCGGATCGGGCTCGCCGTCCGGCGCTGGCGGCGCGAGCTGGAGGAGCACGCCGAGGAGGAGGTGCGCGAGCTGGACCGTGCTCTCGCGCCCGACCCCGAGCTGGTCGCCGCCCTGGTCGCCACCTCCCTGCTCGGCGGCCGCCGCGGCCGCACGGCCGGGGAAGGGCTCGCCGAGCGGATCGGCGCCCACGGCGCGCTGCGGCTGCGCGACCGGGCCGGACGGCTGCTCGGCCAGCACGTCGACCGGGTCCTGCACGCCGAACGCGAGCGCCGGCTCGCCCCCCTCGACGCCCTCGGCATCCACCCCGAGCCCCAGGCCGAACTCATCGCCGCGCTGTCGGTACTGCAGAAGGAGAGGTGACCGGTGACCGCCATCACTGACCAGGACCCCACCGAGCACGCCGACCAGCCGGACGGCGAGGCGAACCGGGCGCGCGCCGCCGGAAACCCGCGCACCGCTAGAAACCCGCGCGCCGCCGGAGACCCGCGCACCGGAAACCCGTCCCCGGGCACCGCACAGGGCGAGCGCGCGGCCCGTACGGACGCCGCGGAGTCCTGGGACGACGGCCTGATCGCCCGCCGGGTCACGGAGACCACGGACGGGACCGCGTTCCCCGCGCTGGACAGCCGCTCCGCCGCCCCCACCACGGTGACCCCGCTGGTCTACGACGGTCCCCTGCGCTCCCGGCTCGAAGCCCTGCGCGAACTGGTGGGCCTGTCGCGCACCCGGCTCGACAGCCGCACCCTGTCCGAGGCCGGCCGGGTCCTCGACGAGGCGACCGCCCGGCGCAGGCTCTCCGGGCAGCACACCGTCGTCGCCATCGCGGGCGCCACCGGCAGCGGCAAGTCGCAGCTGTTCAACGCGCTCGCCGGGGTCGCCATCTCGGAGACCGGGGTGCGCCGCCCCACCACCGCCGCGCCCATCGCGTGCAGTTGGAGCGACGGGGCCGCGAGCCTGATCGAGCGGCTCGGCATCCCGCCCCGGCTGCGGCGGCGGCCGCTGCCCACCGGGGACGGCGAGTCACTGCGCGGACTGGTCCTGGTGGACCTGCCCGACCACGACTCCGCCGCCGTGCAGCACCGTGAGCACGTCGACCGCATCCTGGCGCTCGTCGACGCGGTCATCTGGGTCGTCGACCCGGAGAAGTACGCGGACGCCCTCCTCCACGAGCGCTACCTGCGGCCGATGGCGGCCCACGCCGAGGTCATGTTCGTCGTCCTCAACCAGATCGACCGGCTGCCCGGGGAGGCCGCCGAGCAGGTCCTCGACGACCTGCGGCGGCTCCTCGACGAGGACGGCATCGCCCTCGGGGAGTACGGGGAGCCCGGTACGACCGTCCTGGCGCTCTCCGCGCTCACCGGCGACGGGGTCGGCGAACTGCGCGAGGCGCTCGGCCAGTTCGTCTCCGAGCGCGGCGCACCGGCCCGGCGCATCTCGGCGGACGTCGACATCGCCGCGGCCCGGCTGCGGCCCGTCTACGCCACGCGGCGGCGGACCGGGCTCAGCGAACAGGCCAGGGAGGAGTTCGCCGACCGGCTCGCGGACGCCGTCGGGGCCACGGCGGCGGGCGAGGCGGCCGAACGGGCCTGGCTGCGCAACGCCAACCGCGCCTGCGGCACGCCCTGGCTGCGGCTGTGGCGCTGGTACCAGGACCGCGGCGAGCCCGCCACCGGCAGGATCACCGCCCGCACCCAGGCGGACGAGGAGGCCACCGCGCGGCAGCGGGTCGAGCAGGCGGTGCGCACGGTGGCCGACCGGGCCTCGGCCGGACTGCCCGCGCCGTGGGCCCAGGCGGTGCGCGAGGCGGCCGCCCGCGGCGCGCAGGGGCTGCCCGAGGCGCTGGACGAGCTGTCCGTGCGCGCGGGGGTACCGGCCGGGCGGCCACCACGGCCGGGGTGGTGGCCGGTGGCGGTGCTGACCCAGGCGTCCATGACGATCCTGCAGTTCCTCGGCGGGCTGTGGCTGCTGGGCCAGATCATCGGGTTCATGGCACCGAACCTGGGTGTGCCGGTGCTGCTGATGGTGATCGGCATCGTCGGCGGTCCGCTCATCGAGTGGAGCTGCCGCATGGCGGCCCGCGGCCCCGGCCGGCGCTACGGCCTGGAGGCCGAGCGGCGATTGCGTGAGGCGGCGGCCGGGTGCGGCAGGGCACGGGTGCTGGATCCGGTGGCGGCGGAGCTGCTGCGGTACCGGGAGGTGCGGGAGCAGTACGGGCGGGTGGTGGGGGCCTGAGGCCTGGACGTGCGACCGCTGCGCGTCACCCCTGCGGGTGACGGAGTTGTCCACAGGTGAGAGGGCGGTCCACAGCGTTCAGCGGGCCCGGCCCGGCGGCGGCAGTCTGGGGGACACAGCCGTACGGGGCGGGCCCGTACGTGTGCCGGCCCGGTGTCGACGCCGGGCGAGGGAGGGGAACGCGATGAACGAGACGATGGTGTGCGCGGTCGGCCGGGTGGCGACGCAGCCGGTGTACCGGGAGACGGCGTCCGGGCCGTCGGCGAGGTTCCGGCTGGCGGTGACCGCGCGCTACTGGGACCGCGAGAAGAACACGTGGACGGACGGGCACACCAACTTCTTCACGGTGTGGGCCAACCGCCAGCTCGCCACGAACACGGCGGCGTCGCTGACCGTGGGCGAGCCCGTGATCGTGCAGGGCAGGCTCAAGGTGCGCACCGATGTGCGCGACGGGCAGAACCGGACCTCGGCGGACATCGACGCCGTCGCGATCGGCCACGACCTCGCCTGGGGCACCTCCGCCTTCCGGCGGGGAGGCAAGCAGGAGACGACGGTGTCACCGCCCCGGCCGGAACCCGACTGGGAGACTCCGCCGGAGGATGCGGACACCGCCCGGGAGTTGACTGCGGAACGGGCCGCCGAGCCCGCGCTCCTGACGTGACGTCAATCACCGTCACCCCGTCCGAACTGCGGCTTATCGACGGGTGCGCACCCGAACGATCAGGGCGGACATACCGATAAGCCCTGCTCACCGGGGGTCCCGGCGATAACGATTCCGAGTCGGAATACTCATCGGACCGTCTGACCGGCGGGCGGGCTTCGCGTCCTCCCTAGGATGCCGGAATGGCTCTTGAGGCTCCCGGGGCCACAGAGGCTTCCGAAATCTGCAGGTGGGACCTTCCCCCCACGTCACGGGTCCCACTCGAAGGAGATGTGGTGTTTGCTTCGTTGTCGGCGGTGTTCGCACGCAGGCGAGGGGCGGCCCGTTTCGCCGCCACGACGCTGGTGACCGGGCTCGTCGCCGCGGGCGCGCTGGCCGGTGCCGGCCCGGCCGCCGCCGACGAGACGACGCGCAGCCAGGGCGGAGCGGCCGCGACGATAGCCGGGCTCAAGACGTACGGCACCGCCGTCATACACGGCGCCGACGGCGAACAGCAGGTCTCGGCAGGCCTGTTCGAGATGTCCGTCGAGGGCGGCGGCACGCTGCAGACGTACTGCGTCGACCTCCACAACCCGACGCAGCGGGACGCCAAGTACCACGAGACGCCCTGGAGCGGCACGTCGCTGGGCGCCAACAAGGACGCCGGCCGGATCCGCTGGATCCTGCAGAACTCCTACCCGCAGGTCAACGACCTCGCGGCGCTCGCCCGGAAGGCCGGGGTCCGGGGCGCGCTGACCGAGCAGGACGCGGCGGCCGGCACGCAGGTGGCGATCTGGCGCTACTCGGACGACGTGGCCGTCGACGCGCTCGACCCCCAGGCCGAGCAGCTCGCCGACTACCTGCACAAGAGCGCGCGCGCCCTGCCCGAGCCCCAGGCCTCGCTGGTCCTCGACCCGCCGGCCGTCTCCGGCCGGCCGGGCGAGCGGATCGGCCCGGTGACGGTGCGCACCAACGCCGGTGCCGCGACGCTCACCCCGCCGGCGGACGCCGCCACGACGGGGGTGCGCATCGTCGACCGGCGTGGCCGGGAGGTCACCTCGGCGACCGACGGCGGGCAGGTGTTCTTCGAGGTGCCCGAGGACGCGGCGGCCGGTTCGGCGGAACTGACCGTGCAGGCCTCGACGACCGTGCCGGTCGGCCGCGCCTTCGCCTCCGAAAGCCGCAGCCAGACGCAGATCCTGGCCGGCTCCAGCGAGTCGACGGTGTCGGCGACGGCCGGGGCGGCCTGGGCGAAGGAGGGCGCGATCCCGGCCCTGTCGGCGGAGAAGAACTGCGCCGAAGGCGGCGTGGACGTCATCGCGGCCAACAAGGGCGACGAGCCGTTCACGTTCGACCTGGTCGGCCTGGAGCACACCATCGCCCCCGGTGAGACCAGGACGATCACGGTCCCCCTCCAGGAGGACCAGGCCTACGACTTCACCGTCCACGGCCCCGGCGGCCTCGCCCAGCGCTTCACCGGCATGCTGGACTGCCAGGTCCAGGGCGCCGAGCCGGACACCGGCACGCGGACGCTGACCGAACCGAGCCCGGCCGTGCTGGGTGCCGCCGCGGACACCAACCTCGCCGAGACCGGCGGCTCGGGCCTGACGCCCCTGATCGGCGGCATCGCCATCGGCCTGGTCGTGATCGGCGGGGCGACGCTGATCGTGCTGCGGCGCCGGGAGACGCCTGCCGGAGACTGACCGGCGGTGGACGGGTCGAACGGATCGAACAGATCGAACGGATCCGGGCCGTACACGGCGTCCGGAGTCCTTCTCCGGTCGGTTTCGACCAAGTGGTGCGGTGTCCTGGTCATCGGGCGATGTCGCAGACCGCCCCTTCCCTAGCATCGCTGTCCCGTCCCTCGCTCCAGAGGGACGGGAACGCGCGCCCTCCGCCTCCGGGACGGGGCGGCGTTTCTCCGCGCCAGGGAAGGCACATGATGACGTCACGCCGACGCAGCCCACGCCCCGGCGCGCCGCGAGGGCGGGTCCGTCCTCAGCCGACGGGGCCGAGCCCGGGCCGGGGCGAGGACAGGGTGCTGACGGCCCTGCTGTCCGTCCTGGCCCGGCTGCCCAGGCCGTACCGCCGGATTCCGCAGCCCTGGCACTTCCTCGCCAAGCTCGTGACGGTCGCCGTGCTCGGGTATGTGCTGTGGGGCGTCATCACCGCCGTCGTCAGTGCCGTCCTGTCGTTCCTTCTCCTGCTGGCCTTCGGCGGCTTCACGCTGGCCGTGCTCCTCGGCACCTTCAAGTACTCCATGAGCGCCGAGGGCCGGCGCGAGGAGGAACGCTGGTACGAGGAGAACGATCCCCGCGGCAACGGCCCTCGCGGCGCCCGCTGAGCAGCGTCCGGGTCCGATCCCCTGCGCGGCTTCGGGGCCGCGCGGTGAGCCGGTGCCGGGCCGGGCGCGGGCGGAGGCATTCCCGTGTTCCCTCGAAGGCGTGATCATGGGACCCCGATGACGGTCCGTGAAAGGGGCATGCCGTGCGGCTGCGCTGTGCTGTGCTGGACGACTTCCAGAAGGTGGCGACCGAGGTCGCCGACTGGTCGGCCGTCGCCGACGACGTGGAGGTCGTGTCGTTCGACCGGCACTTCGACGGCGAGGACGCCCTGGCCGACGCCCTCGCCGCGTTCGACATCGTCGTGACCCTGCGCGAGCGCGTGCCGTTCCCCGGCTCGCTGATCGCCCGGCTGCCCCGGCTGAGACTGCTCGTCGCCTCCGGCATGCGCAACTCCGTCATCGACTACGCGGCCGCCGAGGCGCACGGCGTCACGGTGTGCGGCACGGCCAGCTCCTCCACCCCGCCCGTCGAACTGACCTGGGCGCTGCTGCTCGGCCTCGCCCGGGGCATCGTCGAGGAGAGCAACGCCCTGCGCTCGGGCGGCCCCTGGCAGAGCACCGTCGGCGCCGATCTGCACGGCCGTCGCCTCGGGCTCCTCGGCCTGGGGAAGATCGGCAGCCGGGTCGCCCAGGTGGGCCTCGCCTTCGGCATGCGGGTCTGCGCCTGGAGCCGGAACCTCACCCCGGAACGGGCCGAGGAGGTCGGCGTGGAACTCGCAGCCTCCAAGGAGCAGCTGCTCGCCGACAGCGACTTCGTGTCGGTCCACCTCGCGCTGAGCGACCGCACCCGCGGCCTGCTCGGGCCCGCCGAGCTCGCCCTGCTCAAGCCGACCGCCTACCTGGTGAACACCTCCCGCGCGGCGATCGTCGACCAGGACGCGCTGCTCGACGCCCTGCACGCCGGCCGGATCGCGGGCGCGGGCCTCGACGTCTTCGACATCGAGCCGCTGCCCGGGGATCACCCCGTGCGCACCGCCCCGCGCCTGCTCGCCACCCCGCACCTGGGCTACGTCTCGCGTGCCAACTACACGACCTACTACGGCCAGGCCGTGGAGGACATCCGGGCGTTCCTCGACGGCTCCCCGGTGCGCCGGCTGCCCTGACATGCCTTCAAGACGGGTGATCCGGGCATGATCGCCGTGACCCGGCGTGAGCGGGCGCGTTGAACGGGGAGCACGGCGGCTCCACCTGCCGCCTGCTCACCGAGTCAGAAGGAGAACGTGATGTCTCGCATCGCGAAGGCAGCCGGCGTCGCGCTGGGCACGGGTGCCGTGATGGTCAGCGGGGCCGGTCTGGCCCTGGCCGACGCGGGTGCCCAGGCCGCGGCCGTCGGGTCGCCGGGCGTCCTGTCGGGCAACGTCCTGCAGGTCCCGGTCCACATCCCGATCAACCTGTGCGGCAACACGGTCAACGTCATCGGCCTGCTGAACCCCGCATTCGGCAACGAGTGCGAGAACAAGGACGACCACAAGGGCCACAAGGGTGGTTACGGGTACGGTCACTGAGCCGTTCGCACCCCGCGTGCACCCACGGAAAAGCCCCGGCACCTAGAGCGCCGGGGCTTTTCCGCTTCGCCGGGCCGGTGAGCCTCGCCGCGCCATCGGGCCGGTGAGCTTTGCCGCGTCAGCGGCCCGGTGAGGCCGGAGCCGTGTCAGGCGTAGCGGTAGATCCGCCCGTGGTCCTCCAGCTGCTCGGGGCTCACGTCCCACGGCGGCAGCTTCTCGTGCCGCGCCACGACCCGCCGGTACTGCGCGCTGCTCGGCCCGGGCGGCTTCGCCGGCAGATAGCGGTGCTCCCGGTGGCGCCGCTGCCAGCGGGACCACACCAGGTCGATGAAGGCGTGGTGCATCCAGAAGACCGGGTCGTTGACCGAGGCGCCGCCGACCATGGCCCCGCCGACCCAGCGGTGCACCCGGTTGTGGTTGTGCCAGGAGGCGCTGCCCCGTCCGGTGCCCCAGCCCTCCAGCTTGTTGCGGAAGCCCTTGGTGACCGTCGAGTCCCAGGGCGAGGCGTCGTAGAGCGGGTCCTTGAGGGCCCACTCCAGTTCGCTCCTGGTCGGCAGCTGGATCGGGTCGCGGGCGCGGCCGAGGTCACGGGTGAGGAACTCCTCGTCGGTGACGCCCTCCTTGAGCGTCCAGTTGCCCTCCGCGTAGGCGAACGGCCCGGTCGTCACCTGGCGGTCGGAGCGCCGTCCGTTGCCACCGAGGAGGTCCGCGGTCCAGGGCGTGGACGTGGGCGAGCGGTCGCGCGTCCAGTCCCAGTACGGCACCGACACCGACGCGTCGACCTTGCGCAGGGCCCGCTCCAGCTCCAGCAGGAACCGCCGGTGCCAGGGCAGGAACGAGGGCGCCATGTGGGCGGTGCGCAGACCGTCCTCGCCGTCGGCGGTGTAGTACTCGATGTGCGTGCGGACGAACTCGTCGTATTCGCCGCGCCGTTTCACCTCCAGCATCGCCTTCACGAACCGGCGCTTCTCGGTGCGGGTCAGCGTGCTGACGTCCTTACGCGTGTACACCATGAGGGCCCCCCTCCTGGTGCCGGCCGGGGCCGTGGCCGGGCAGGTCGCGCAGGTGCCGCCCGGGGCCGAGCTCGTCGACGGCCGCGCGGGTCGCGGCCAGGGGGGTGGGGTAGGAGCGGTAGTGGTCGACCATGCTGAGCCAGCTGCCGTCGGCGCGGCGCATCAGGTGCAGCGGCCGGCCGTCCACGGTGACGTGCCACTCCACGTCCGTTGCGGTCCGCTCCGGGGAGGGCACCGGCACGCCCCGGATGCGGCGGCCCCGGTAGACCTCCTCGAACATGCCGTCCCCGGCGAGCACGTCCGTGTTCTTGCCCCCGGACAGCGCGGACTCCCCGGACCGGGAGACCGCGACGACGGGCACGGCCGCGGCGCCGAGTGCCACGGCCACGAGCCCGCGCATCAGGCCCCGCCGCGTCCGCCGCCCGTCACCCTCCGGTGCCGGCCCCGCCTGCGCGCCCACCGGTACTCCGCCGACCCCTACGACCATGCTGTGCTCCTCAATCCGCTCGGGCTGTCGTAGCGGTAACCGCCCGAAGGCCCCCGCGGTCACCGCCGCGAGGGCCACACGAGAACTCCCGCTACGGCCGGGACCTACAGGCCGGGGCCGACGCCCAGGTCGGCGGTCGGGACCGTCTGCACCAGCGGGGTCAGCACGCCCGCCTGCGGCAGCTTCGCCTGGGGCAGGCCGAAGCCGTCGGCGTTGGGCGAGCTGAGCGGGGCGTCGACGGACAGGCCCGGGGCCAGGGTGCGCAGGTCGGAGGCGGGGGCGTCGACACCGACGTGGTCGAAGCCGGCGCCGAGGACGTGCGGCAGGGGGGCGCGCAGGTCGGCGCCGGGCAGTCCGCCGTGCACCGGGAGCTGCGGGATCGCCCGCTCGGGGATGAGCCGGCCCTCGACGTAGCGCGGCCCGTCGGGCGAGCCGGGTACGGGCACGGGGAGCTGCCCGGTGGCTTCGGGCAGTTCCACGTTGAGGGCCTTCTCGGCGCCGCCGAGCGGCACGGGGACGGGGACCGTGCCGACCGCGGCGGCGGGGGTCGCGGTGGCGGCGCCGGCCGCGGCCGCCACACACGTGATCACTGCGGCGAGGGTTCCTCGGGTGGTCGACTTCATCAGGGGTACGGTCCCTTTCGCGTGTCGGGGCTCAGCGTGCGTACCGAGTAACGAGCCGGGGAGACGCACCAGCGCACAATTCCCCCGACTGCCGCAGTAATACGACGGACCGGGCGCCCCGTTGCGGCATCGGGTCGGGGAACCCGAAGGCGCCGCCGCGGGGGACGGTGGGGTCACTTCGACAGGGGGAGACCGCCGAGCAGACCGCGGCTGGAGTTCAGCTTGGTCGTCGCCTTCTTGACGGTGCTGAGCACGGAGTCCTCGTTCTCGGTGTCGAGCGCGTTCGACTGGTGCTTGAGCGGCATCGGGTCGATGGGCTCGCGGGTGAGGGCGTTGACGGCGCCGTTGAGGCTGGTGGGGGTGACGTGCGCGGGGTCGTAGTCGGCGTGCGCGGGTGCGGCGCCCGCGACGACGGCGAGGGAACCGGCAACGACGGCGGCGGCCTTCAGGGACTTCATCGTGGTCCTTTCCTGGGCGACTCGGGTCACCGTTAGGGGGAATTTCCGACGCCGTGCCTAACGAGGCCTGTGCGGAGCGGAAACCCCGTCGCCGGAACGTCATATGAGTCGCTGAAACAGAAAGCCGGAACAGAAAGCCGGAACAGGAGGCCGCAACGGGAAGCCCCAGCAAGAAGCCGCAGCAAGAGCCATAGCGAGAAGCCGTGCCGGTCCGAGGGGACCGGCACGGCTTCGGGACGGGCGGGGGCCCGGTGCTCAGGGGGCCTTCGGCAGCGAGGACAGGCCGGCCAGGTCGGGGGCGGGCAGCTCGCTGCCGACCAGGGTCGCGGCGACGGTGTTGACCAGGCCCGTGACCACGGCGTTGACGGCCGGTGTGACCTGGGCGCTCTCGCCGGAGGTGACGGCCTTGAGCAGACCGCCGGTGGCCTTCTCCAGGGCGGCGAGCGCCTCGGCCACGAGCCCTTCCGATACCTCGGCGCGGTCCTCGACGGGCGCGGGCAGGGTGCTGGCCTGCGGCAGGGGGCCGCTCGGGGCGGTGGTGCCGGGCGCGGTCGCGGCCGGGGAGGCGGTGGCATGGTCGATGGCGTCCTGCACCGAGGTGCTGAGTTCGGCCGCCTGGGAGGGCGGCAGTTGCCCGCCGTCCGCCTTGAGCACGGCGGTCAGCAGGTCGGCCACCGGGGTGAGCACGCCACCGAGGTCGCCCAGGCCCTCGACCTGGCCGAGCAGTGCGTCCGCGTCGGGGACGGGAGCCCGGGACGCCGTGGTGGCGCGCTCCGGGGCGGCGGCGCCGTCGGCGGCCGCGGCCACGGGCCCGGTGACCGCGAGCAGCAGCGTGGCGCAGAGTGCGGGGGTCGCGATTCGCCGTGCGGGCAGACGCATGGGGGTTCCTTTCGGTGGTGCGTCGGATCTTGTGCCCACCGTGCGAGCGGCCGCAACGCTCCGCAACCGAGCGAACGCACCAGGTCAGCCCCTTGTCCGCGAACCCGCGGCGTCCCCCCTGGTGAGGCGGCCTGCGCGCGGGCGGCCGGCGGACGGCGCACCCGCCCCCGTTCGGGGCAACCGGCCGCATGACGCGAACCGGCCGCCCGCCCGCATGGTCCTGCGGGAAGGCGGCCGGTCGGGGTTCCGCGACGACGTCAGTCGTTTTCGCACTCGTTGCCGAACGCCGGGTTCAGCAGGCCGATGATGTCGACCGTGTTGCCGCAGACGTTGACCGGGATGTGCAGCGGAACCTGGACGACGTTGCCGGACAGCACGCCCGGGGAGTGGGCGGCGGCGGCCTGCGCGCCGGCGTCGGCGGCGGCGATGCCGGTGCTGCCCGCGACAGCGGCAGCGGCAGCGGAGGTCAGGACCAGGCCCTTCGCGATACGCGACATGGAGAGGTGCTCCTTGGGGTTGACACAAACATCCGGGCGGATGCCCGGCGCTGTGTCAACGCGTGGCGTGCGCGCGAGTTGTGCCGCCAAAGGAGTGATCTGACCGGGACAACCCTCTTCACCGTTCCGACACACATGCCCGGTTTCTCCGCAATCGTACGGGTGGCGACTACAGTTGCGGTCCTCTCAACGCACCCCGACAGCAAGCAGATCGCACCGATGACGGCCCCCTGACACGTCTCACGAGACCCGCCGGTCCCGCGCGGACCGCAGACGCCTCGCTCGTCCTTTCGACGAGCCACCCGGGGAGACCACGTTCCGCGAAGCCCTGCGGGGCGGTGGTGACCAGGTGGCCGTCCGGCTCGTTGCCCAGCGGGACGCGGCGTGCGCCGGCGCGGCTTTCGGCGCTGTCGGTACCCGGCAGTGAGGCGCGTTCCCGCCGTCCCGAGCGCCGTCCGTGAGCGAGGAAACCGCGCATGCACCTGTCACCGACCGACCCTCCGCCACGGGTCCTGCACGTCACCCAGCCCGTGGACGGCGGCGTCGCCCGCGTCGTGGCGGACCTGGCCCGGGCCCAGCTCGCCGCCGGGCTGCGCGTCACGGTCGCCTGCCCCGACAGCCCGCTGGCGGCCCGGCTCGCGGCGCTCGGCGCACAGGTGCGGCCCTGGGCGGCCACCCGCGCGCCGGGCCCGTCGCTCGGCGGCGAGGTACGGCGGCTCGCCGGGATCGTCGCGGACGTCCGGCCCGATCTGGTGCACGCGCACAGCGCCAAGGCCGGACTGGCCGGGCGGCTCGCCGTGCGGGGGCGGATCCCGACGGTGTTCCAGCCGCACGCCTGGTCGTTCGAGGCGGTCGGCGGCACCACCGCGGCACTCGCGCGCGGCTGGGAGCGGTGGGGGGCGCGCTGGGCCGAGCGGGTGATCTGCGTGAGCGAGGCGGAACGCCGGCGGGGGGAGACGGCCGGGGTCCGCGGGCGGTGGACCGTCGTGCCCAACGGCATCGACGTCGAGCGCTTCCGCCCGGCCGCCGCGGACACCGTACGGGCGCGGCTGCTGCCGGATGCCGGTCCCGGGGTGCCGCTGGTGGTCTGCGTGGGGCGGCTGTGCCGGCAGAAGGGGCAGGACGTCCTGCTGACGGCGTGGGAGTCGGTGCTGCGAGAGGTGCCAAAGGCGCGGCTGGTGCTGGTCGGCGACGGCCCCGACCAGGGGCGGCTGCGGGCCCTGGCACCCCCGTCGGTGCGGTTCGCCGGGGACGTCGCCGACGTCGTGCCCTGGTACCAGGCGGCGGACCTGGTCGTCCTGCCGTCGCGCTGGGAGGGCATGGCCCTGGCGCCGCTGGAGGCCATGGCGTGCGGGCGGCCGGTGGTGGTGACGGACGTGGGCGGGGCCCGGGAGAGCCTGCCGCCCGGGCTCGCGCCGCACTGCCTGGTGCCCGCCGTCGCCCCGGCGGCCCTGGCCGCGGCCGTCACCGGGCTGCTGCCGGACGCGCCGCTGCGCGCGTCGCTGGGCGACCGGGGGCGCCGGCACGTCCTGACCACGCACGACGTGCGCCGCACGGCTCAGGCGGTCGCGGACGTCTACCGCGCGCTCCTGGGCGGGCGCGCCGTGTCCACCGAGCACAGGGAGTCAGTCCACTCGTGACCGCGGAAAGCACCGTCCCCCCTCCCGCCGGGCAGCCCCGGGACCACGGACTCACACCGGTGACGCTGCTGCCGCCGCGCGGCACCGGGGCGGGTTTCCGCCCGGTCGCCGGACGGTCCGCGGCCCGGCACGTGTCGCCGCTGCCGCTGCTCGCCGCGGACGGCACCGCCGCCGTGCTGGGCGCGCTCGCGCTCACCGGCACCCAGCGCCACCCGCTGCTGCTGGCCGTGCTGGTGACCGTCACACTGCTGCTGCGTCCCCGCCGGAGCGCGCGCGTGCCGGCCCTGCTCGACGAACTGCCCGCCGTGAGCGCCCGGATCGCCGTGGCCTGGCTGGCGCTCGCGGCGTTCACGGCCGCCCACGCCCCGCAGCACGCGCTGTCCGCCCGGACGCTGCTCACCGGTTTCCTGCTGCAGACCGCGGTGAGCTGCGCCGGGCGCGGCGCGGTGCACGCCCACCGGCGCGCGGAGCTGCTGCGCCGGCCGCGGGCCGCGCTCGTCGTCGGGCCCGCCGCCACCGCGCAGCGGGTGGCCGCGGCCGTGCTGCGCCATCCCCGCTACGGGGTGCGGCCGGTGGGCGTCGTCGCCGACGCGCCGGACGGCGCCGAGGGGCTGCCCGTGCTCACCACCGGCGAGGAGGTCCAGCGCGCGCTGATCCAGAACGGGGTGCGCGAGGTGCTGGCCGTGCACCCCTCCGTGCGGGCCGGGCAGGGGCCGCTGCTGCGGGCGCTCGCCGAGTCGGGCTGCACGGTGTGGGAGATCGACCCGGACGTGCCGTCGTACCGGTCGCCCGACCGGCTCGCCGGGTTCTCCTGCCGTCACCTCGACCTCGGGGCGGGACCGCGCGGCGGCGCCGGCAAGCGGGCACTGGACGTCGTGGTGTCCGGGGCGCTGCTGCTGCTGGTCAGCCCGCTGCTGCTGGTGTGCGCTGTGGTGCTGCGGGCGAGCGACGGGCCCGGTGTGGTGTTCCGGCAGGAGCGGATCGGCCAGGGCGGGCGGCCCTTCACGCTGCTGAAGTTCCGCACCCACCGCCCGGTCGACGAGCACGAGTCGGCGACCCGCTGGAGCGTGGCGGACGAACGCCGGATGCCGTGGTTCTGCCGTTTCCTGCGCCGCACCTCGCTGGACGAGCTGCTGCAGCTGTGGAACGTGCTGCGCGGCGACATGAGCCTGGTCGGGCCGCGGCCCGAACGCCCCTACTTCGTCGCCCAGTTCGGCCAGGCCCACCCGGGCTACGCGGCACGGCACCGGGTGCGGACCGGCATCACGGGCCTGTCGCAGGTGCACGGACTGCGCGGCGACACCTCGATCGAGGACCGGGCCCGGTACGACAACGCCTACATCGACGACTGGTCGCTGTGGCAGGACGTCTGCCTGCTGCTGCGGACCGCGGCCGCACTCGTGCGTCCGACGGGGAGCTGAAGCCGGATGACCCGGGTCGGGGCGCACGCGCCCGTTCTGCCGCTGCTGGCCGTCGTCGTCCTGCTCGCGCTGCCGCTCGGGCCGGGCGGCGAGGGCGGGGCCGGGCCGGCCGACGCGGTGTCCGCGGTGGTCGTGCTGTTCTGCGCCGTCCGGCTGGTCCGCGACCGGCGGCGGCCGCTGTCACCGACGGCCGCGGTGGTGCTGGGACTTCCGGTGCTCGGGGTCACCGTCGCGGCGATGGGGGCGGTGTCGCCGGGCGAGGGGCTCACCGGCCTCGGCCGCTACCTCCAGGTCTTCGTGCTGGTCCCGGCGGCCGTGCTGCTGCTCCTGCGCGACCGGGCCGACTTCCGGCTGCTGGCCTGGTCGTTCGTGGGGCTGGCGGTGTGGCAGGGAGCGGTCGGGGTGCACCAGTACGCGACCGGGACCGGCGCCTCGTACCAGGGGCGGCCGGTGCGGGCGGTGGGCACGTTCGGGGCGCAGGACGTGATGGGGATGGCCACGGTCGTCTCGCTCGGGCTGGTGTGCGCGGTGGGTCTCGCGCTCGGCGCCGGGCCCGTGCGGCAGCGGGTCATCGGGCTGGCCTGCGCGCTGGTGCTGCTGCCGCCGCTCGCGCTGTCCTTCAGCCGCGGGGCGTGGATCGCGACGGCGGTGACGGTCACCGCGCAGCTGCTGCTGTCCGGGCTGCGGCGGGCGCTGACCGCCGGGGCGGTGCTGGCCGCGGTGGGCGTGATCGTGGTGGGCGGCTTCGGACTGGGTACGGCGATGCTGCAGGAGCGGATCAGCAGCATCACGCGGGTCACGGACGCGCCCGACCAGTCGGTGACCGACCGGTACACCATGTGGGCGGCGGCCACCGGCATGTGGGGCGAGCATCCGGTGACCGGCGTCGGGCTCAAGGGCTTCCCCGAGCACCGGGACTCGCACGCCTCCCTGGCGCTGTCGGCGGGCAGCGACACGGAGGGCGCGGGCGCGGCCTTCCGCAAGCAGCCGCTGCTGTCCCCGCACAACATGTACCTGCTCATCCTGTCCGAGCAGGGCCTGCTGGGGCTGCTGGCCCTGGCGGGCAGCTGGCTGGCGCTGCTGCTGTGCGCGGTGCGCGCCCTGTGGCGGACCCGGCGCTCCCCCGCCCCGGGCCTGGACTGCGGCCTCGTCGCCTGCGGCCTGCTGGTCTGGCAGCTGACGGACTTCGCCTACGCCGACATCGGCGGCCCGTCCACGGTGCTGACGGCGATGTGCTTCGGCCTGGCGGCGTGGTGGGGGCTGGCCGCCGCGAGCACCCGGCCGCGGTCCGACGGGGCCGGCGCCGGCTCCGGTCCCCGGGCCCTGGCGAAGGGGGCGGCGGCGCGATGACGCTGACGCCTGAACAGACCGGCACGGGCGAGGCAGCGACGGTCCCGGCGGCGCGGGAAACGACGGTTCCGGCGGCGGAAACGGCGATTCCGGCGGCGGCGGAACCCTCGGTTCCGGCCGCACCGGACGCGAGCCGCCCCGGGACACCGGGCACCCCAACCGCCCCGGGTGGGACCGCGCCCGCCGACGCCCCCGTCACCCGTGGGTTCCTCGCCCGGGCCGCGTTCGTCACCGCCGTGTTCTCCGCTGCCGGGGCGCTGCTCGGGCTGGTGCGGGACCTGTCGCTGGCGCGGATGTTCGGGGCCGGGAGCGACACGGACGCGTTCCTCGTGGCGTGGACCGTGCCGGAGTTCGCGGCGACACTGCTCATCGAGGACGGGCTGGCCATCGCGCTGATCCCGGCGTTCAGCATGGCCCTGGCCCGGCGGGCGCAGGGCGCCGAGGGGGACCCGGTCCGTTCGCTGGTCGTCACCACCCTGCCCCGGCTGTCGCTGGCCTTCGCCGCGGTCGCCGCGCTCCTGGCCGTCTGCGCCCCGCAGCTCGTGGACGTCCTGGCCCCGGGCCTGCCGGATCCCGCGCTCGCCGTGGACTGCACCCGGCTCACCGCGACCTGCGTACTGACCTTCGGTCTGGCCGGGTACTGCAGCGCGGCCCTGCGCGCGCACCGCAGGTTCCTCGCCCCGGCGGCGATCTACGTCGCCTACAACACCGGCATCATCACGGCCGTGCTCGTGCTGGGCGGCCGGTGGGGCGTGCGCGCGGCGGCGGTCGGGGTGGCCGCGGGCGGCTGCCTGATGGTCCTCGCCCAACTCCCGGTGATGTGGCGCGAGCTGCGGCGCGCCCGGGGCGCCGGGCCGGCCGGCCGTGCGGAAACGGGCGGCACTGCGGTCGGCCGCGCGGAAACGGGTGGCGGTGCGAACGGCCGCGCGGAAACGGACGGCGCCGCGAACGGCCGCGCGGAAACGGACGGCGGTGCGGTCGGCCGTGCGGAAACGGGCGGCGGTGCGGTCGGCGGTGGGCGGCCCATGGGGCTCGCCCTGCTCGCCGCCGTCCTGCTGTTCGCGCTGTGCCGCCAGTCCCAGGTGCTGATCGAGCGGTTCCTCGGTTCCGCCCTGCCCGCCGGCGCCATCTCGCACCTGAACTACGCGCAGAAGGTCGCCCAGATCCCCATGACCCTGTCGCTGATGCTGTGCACGGTCACCTTCCCGGTCGTCGCCCGCGCCCTGGCCGACGGCGACACCGAGCGGGCCCGCGCCCGCGTGGAGCGGGACCTGGCCCTGGCCGCCTGCCTGGTGCTGGCCGGCGGCGCGGTCGTCGTGGCCTGCGCCCCGCACATGGTCCACCTGCTCTTCCAGCGGGGCGCCTTCACCGCCGAGGACACGGCCGCGACCGCCCGGGTGATGCGCGTGTACGCCCTCGGGCTGCTCGCGCAGACCCTGGTGGGGGCCCTGATCCGCTCGTACTTCTCGGCCGGCCGGGTCACCTGGTACCCGCTCGGCGCGATGGTGGCGGGCCTGGTCGTCACCGCCGGCGCGGGGGCCTGGGCGGTGGGTCCCTGGGGCGTCCTGGGCATCGCCGCCGCGAACGCGGCCGGCATCACCGTCACCGCCGCGCTGCTGCTGGCCGGCATGGGCCCGCGCTCCATCCCGATCCGCACCCGGCGCGTCCTGGCCGGGCTGGGCCGCCCGCTGGCCGCCGCGGCCGTGGCGGCGGCGGCTGGTGCCTGGGCCGCCGGCCGGTTCGCACTGCCGCACTCCGCGGGCGTGCCCGGCTCGCCCCTGACCGCCCTCGCCGCCGGCGCCCTCACCGTCGCCGTCGTCTTCCTCACGCTCGGCCGGGCCCTGGGCGACCAGGGCTGCCGCACCGCGCTGACCACCCTCCGTTCCGTCTCACGAAGGCTCCCTCATGGCCGCTCCCGTTGACTCCCCGGACACCGGCACCCGCGCCAGACCCGGCCCGGTCCTGTTCGTGGCGATGTACCACTCCGTCGGCGACCCCACGGACGACCCGTACCGCATCACGGTCGCGCCCGAGCGGCTGGACCAGCAGCTCGGGCTGTTGCGGCGGCGCGGGCTGCGCGGGGTGTCCATGACCGACCTGCTCACCGCCCGGGCCCGGGGCGAGGGGCGGGGCCTGTACGGGCTCACCTTCGACGACGGCTACGCCGACTTCGTCTCCGCGGCCCTGCCCGTCCTGCGCCGCCACGGCTGCGGCGCCACCCTGTTCGTGCTCCCGGGCCGGCTCGGCGGCGAGAACGCCTGGGACCCGCTCGGTCCGCGCAAGCCGCTGCTGACCGCCGAGGGGGTCCGGCGCGCGGCCGCCGAGGGCGTCGAGATCGGCTCGCACGGCCTGACCCACGTCGACCTGACCCGGGCCGACGACGCCACCCTCCGATCGGAGACCGAGGGCAGCAGGACCGTGCTCGCGGAACTCACCGGCGCGCCCCCGGCCGGCTTCTGCTACCCCTACGGCACGGTCGACGCGCGGGCCGTCGACGCCGTACGGCGGGCGGGCTACACCTACGCCTGCGCGATCGACCCGGGCCCGCTGGGCGGCCCGCACGCGCTGCCCCGGGTGCACATCGGCCAGAACGACACCCCCGTACGGCTGTTCCTGAAGTACCGGCTGCACCGGTTGCGCCGCCGACCCGTCGAGGAGCCGCGGTGAGGGCCCTGCACATCATCACCGGTCTCGGCGTGGGCGGTGCCGAGCAGCAACTGCGGCTGCTGCTGCGGCACCTGCCCGTGGACTGCGACGTGGTGACGCTGACCAACCCGGGGGCGGTCGCCGCCGGGCTGCGCGCGGACGGGGTGCGCGTCCACCACCTCGGCATGGCCGGCAACCGCGACCTGGGCGCGCTGCCCCGGCTGGTGCGGATCATCCGCGCGGGCGGCTACCAGCTCGTGCACACCCACCTGTACCGCGCCTGCGTGTACGGCCGGATCGCCGCGCGGCTGGCCGGGGTGCGGGCGGTGGTCGCCACCGAGCACTCCCTGGGCGACTCGCAGATGGAGGGCCGGCCGCTCAACGCGGGGGTCCGCGCGCTGTACCTGGCGGGCGAGCGCCTCGGCCGCACCACGGTCGCCGTCTCCCCCACCGTCGCCGACCGCCTGAAGCGCTGGGGCGTGCCCGGCCCGCGCATCGAGGTCGTGCCCAACGGCATCGACGTGGCCCGCTTCCGCTTCGACGCGGCCCGCCGCGCGCAGACCCGCCGCCGGCTCGGCCTGCCGGAGGACGCGTACGTGATCGGCGCCGTCGGCCGGCTCGCGCCCGGCAAGCGCTTCGGGGTGCTGATCCGGGCGCTGGCCCAGCTCCCGGAGGACCACCGGCTGCTGCTGGTCGGGGGCGGCCCGGAGGAGGACGTGCTGCGCCGCACCGCCCGGGCCGCCGGGGTCGCCGACCGGGTGCTGTTCACCGGGGAGCGCCCCTGTGTCCCCGACGGCTCACCCGGCCCCGACCTGCCGTCGCTGGCCTGCGCGATGGACGTCCTCGCCTCGCCGTCCCCGGAGGAGGCCTTCGGCCTGGCGATCGTGGAGGCCCTCGCCTGCGGCCTGCCGGTCCTCTACGCCTCCTGCCCCGCCCTGCAGGACCTGCCCCCGGCGGCGGCGCCCCTCGCCCGGCGCGTCACCGGCGGCCCCGACTCCTTCGCCCGCGCCCTGACGGACGTACGGCTGCGGGGCACCGGGCAGCGCACGGTGCCCGAGGCCGCCCGCCACTACTGCATCACCCGCAGCGCCGCCCGGCTGATGGACGTGTACGCCGCCGCGGTCGCCCGTCCCCTGTCCCCCTCGCCCCAGGAAGCCCGCACCTCATGACCGACACCCCCGCACGGCAGCACCGCCCGGTCACCGCCCTCACCCGGTCCCTGCCCCCCTGGTCGCTGCTCGCGGCCGGGGCCGTGGCAGGCGGACTGCTCGGCGGCACGTACGGCCTGGTCAGGACCCCGCAGTACACGGCGACCAGTTACGTCGTCGCCGTGCCGACCCAGAAGTCCGACACCGCCACCGCCCTCGGCTTCGCCCAGGCCTACGGCCGGGTCGCCCCGCAGCTCGCGGTGCTCGGGGACGCGCAGGTGTGGGCGGGGGTGCCCGTGTCGACGCTGCGGGAGAGCGTCCGCACGGCGACCTCGCCGGACGCGCCCATGGTGTCGGTCACCGCGACCTCCTCCCGCCCGGACCTCGCCGCCGACATGGCCGACGCCGTGGCCCGCGCGCTGACCCGGCACGCCGCCGACACCGAGGAGTCGACCCGCGTGGAGCTGCAGCAGTTCGCCCGCGCGGTCGAGCCGGCCGAGCCGTCCTCCGCCTCCGCCCGGGTGACCGGGCTGGTCGGTGCGAGCGCGGGCGGGCTGCTGGGCGGGCTGGCGGTGCTGGTCCGGCCCCGCCGGGCCGCGGAGACCACCGGGCGGCAGGCCGCCGTGCCCGGTCCGGCCGTCGCCGCCGACGCGCACGGGCAGCTGTGACGTACACGGCGGAACTGGTCACCCGGGAGCGGGACTTCGCGGCCCTCGCCACCGACTGGGACCGGCTGCACCGGCGGTACGCGCACGCCACCCCGTTCCAGAGCCACGCCTGGCTGCACTCCTGGTGGCGGTCCTACGGCGGGCGCGGCCGGCTGCGGCTGGTGCTGGTGCGGGACGGGCGAAGCGGTGACCTGGTCGCCGCCGCCCCGCTGACGCTGGTGCGGCGCCCGCTCCCGTCGCTGGTGCCGCTCGGCGGGGCGATCTCCGACTACGGGGACGTGCTGCTGGACGACGCGCACGGCGAGGAGGCGCTGGCCGCGCTCACCGGCGCGCTGTCGGCCGCGGCCCGCACCGCGCTGATCGACCTGCGCGAGGTGCGGCCCGGCGGAGCGGCCGAGCGGGTCTACGAGCGGTGGACCGGGCCCCGCGGCCGGGTGGACGACTCCGTCTGCCTGGAGCTGCCGGCCGTCCCCATGGGCGAGCTGATCGCCCGGCTGCCGTCGAAGACCCAGCAGCGGCTGCGCGCCAAGCTGCGCCGGCTGGACGCGCTCGGCATCCAGCGGCGGGTCGTCGCGCCGCCCGAGGTGGAGACGGCCCTGCTGCGGCTGCTGGAGCTGCACCGGTTGCAGTGGCAGGGGCGGAAGGTGACCTCGGAGCATCTGCGGCCGCGGTTCCGGGAGCACCTGGTGCGCTCGGTCGGGCCGATGGTGCGCGGCGGGGACGCGGTGGTCACCGAGTTCCGGCTGGACGAGGAGGTGGTGGCCGTGGACCTGACGCTGCTGTCGCCGCGGCTCGCGGGCGGCTATCTGTACGGCGCCCACCCGCGGTTGCGCGAGCACAAGGCGGACGTGGCGGCCATGCTGCTGGACTCGACCGCCACCCACACCAAGGACGCCACCCTCGGCACCCTGAGCCTGCTGCGCGGCAACGAGCCCTACAAGCACCACTGGCGTCCGCTGACGGTGGTGAACCAGCGGCTGCTGCTGGCCCGGCGGCGCACGGCACCGCTGCTGGCGGCGGCGCTGTGCGACGCGGCGGCGCGGCGGCGCGGCAAGGACGTGCTGCGCCGTCTGCGGGAGCGCGACCGTGGCGGCCGGCCCTGACCGGGCCGGCCGCCGGCCGCGCTGACGGCCCCGGGCTAGTGCGTACGCGACCACCAGTCGAGGCGCAGGCAGAGCTTGCCGCCCATCCAGTACTCGACCCAGTCGCCGAGGTTCAGCGGCGAGCAGTTCGCCGGACGCTCCGGCTCGGGCGTGCTCGGCCGCGGGGTGGGGGTGGGCGCCGGTGGACTGGCCGGGGCGGTCGGGGCCGGGGTGGTCGGGGCGGGGGTGCTGTCCTCGTCGCGGCCGAACAGGAAGGACCGGTAGACCTCGGAGGCCCGGGGGTTGTCGTCGCACTGCCACACGCCGTGCGGGCAGTAGTCCGTCAGGGTCTGGTACAGCGGCTTGTGCTCGTCCATCCAGGCGAGCATGCGCTTCATGTAGTCGGCGTTGTCGCCGTTGCGGAACAGTCCCCATTCCGGGAAGGAGATGGCCTTGCCGTGGGCCTTCGCGAATTCCACGTGCTGCTGCAGCCCGTAGGGCTCCTTCACCTGTTCGTCGAACGACATTCCGCGCGGCTGGTCGTAGGCGTCCATGCCGATGATGTCGACGGTGTCGTCGCCCGGGTAGCACTGCGTCCAGGGCACGGCGTCTCGGCCGCGGCTCGGGGTGAAGTCGAACCGGAACCTCTGGCCCGGCACCGCGCGCATGGTGGTGACGATCCGGTTCCAGTACTGCTTCCACGCCTCCGGGTCCGGCCCGCAGCGGTGGGTGTACGTGATGCCGTTCATCTCCCAGCCGAGCACCAGCACCGTGTCCGGCACGCCCAGTTCGACCAGCCGCTCGGCGAGCGCGCGGAAGTGGTGGTCGTAGCGCCCTGCCGCGCCCTCGCGCAGCAGCCGCCGGACCTCGTGGTCGGGCACGCCCTCCTCGTTGCGCTCCAGCATGGGCACGTTGAGGACGAGCAGCCGGTCGGCCTGCTCGCGGCGCCAGTTGGCCCACACGTCGAGGAAGCCGGGGCGGCCCTCGATGTTGCTCCAGCGGTCGCCGGGCAGATAGGTGTGCCCGACGCGCAGCTTCGCCCCGCCGAGCCAGGCGCTGAGCTGCGCCATGCGGGCCACGCCGCGCGGGCCGTAGTCGAGGTAGGCGCCGAAGGCGGGGGCGGGTGCGGCGGGTGTGGTGCCCGGCGCCGTGCCCGGTTCCGTGGCGCCCGGTGCGGGCGACCCGGGCGGGACGGCGGGAACCGCCGGTGCCGCCGGGGTGGCCGCTGGTGTGGCCGCGGGTGCCGGTGGTTCGGCGGGATGTGCCGCCCCCGTCCCCGCGACGACCGTGTGACCGGACGCCAGCGCCGCCGTCGCGGCGACCGCCGCCGCGACGAAGGCCAGCCGCCGGGACCGTGCGCGTCGCTGCCGTGTGCCCATGGCCGCCCCTTTCGTTGTCCTCCGCTTATTGACACTCAGTCATATGAAACGGATTCACGCCACCGCCACTGAGGCTTTCGAGTGGCCCCCTCGCCCGCACCGGTGACCCAGTTCGAAGGAAATGCCCGTGTCTCTGCTCGACATTCGCGTCCCCGCGGTTCTGCTGCGGATGGACCGGAACCCCTTTCACCACGGAACGCTGGGCGCCGTGCGCTCACTCGGCCGGGCGGGCGTGGAGGTGCACGTGGTCGCGGACTGCGCGGGGAGTCCCGTGCGCGAGTCCTGTTTCGTGCGCGGGCTGCACGCACCGCCGCCGCCCGGGGCGTCCCCGGCCGAGATCGCGCGGGTGCTGCGCCGTGTCGCCACGCGTCTCGCGCGTCCCGCGGTGCTGATCGCGATGGACGACGCGGGGGCCGTCGCGGTGGGCCGGATGCGCGAGGAGCTGGCGCCGGCGTACCTGCTGCCCGAGACGGCCGGGGCGCTGCCCGAACGCGTCGCCGACAAGGCGGAACTGGCCCGGGTGTGCGCCGCGCTGGACGTCGCGCACCCCGAGACGCTGGTGCCGGACAGCGCGGAGCGGGCGGCCTCGGCCGTGGCGCGGCTGGGACTGCCGGTGGTGGCGAAGTGGAGCAGGCCCTGGCTGGTGCCGGCGGACAGCGGGCTGCGCAGCACCGTGCTGGTGCGCTCCGCGCGGCAGGCGCGCGAGCTGTATCGGCGGGCCGGGGAGGCGGGCAGCCGGCTGCTCCTGCAGGCGTTCCTGCCGCCGGGCCCGGACCGCGACTGGTTCTTCCACGGGTACGCCGACCGCTCCGGGCTGGTGCGGGCCGGCGGCACCGGCCGCAAGCAGCGTGCCCGCCCGCGCGGGGCGGGCCTGACGTCGGTCGGCCGCTGGACGGCCAACCCGGAGGTGCGGGTGCTCGCCGAGCGGATCACCGGGGAACTGGGCTACCGCGGCATCCTCGACCTGGACTTCCGCCGCTGCGGCGCGACGGGCCGCTACCACCTGCTCGACTTCAACCCGCGCCCCGGGGCCCAGTTCCGTCTCTTCACCGACACGGCGGGCGTGGACGTGGTACGGGCCCTGCACCTGGACCTGACGCACCGTCCGCTGCCGCAGGGGGCGCCGCGGCCCGGGCGGGCGTTCGTGGTGGAGAACTACGCCCCGCTGAGCGCGCTGCGGCCCGCGCCCGCCGGCCGGGAGCTGGCCTGGCACGCCTCGGACGACCGGGCGCCCGGCCGGGCGATGTGGCACCTGTGGGGCCGGCACGCGGCCGGACGGGTGCTGGAGCGTCTGCGCCCGGAGCCAGCTGGGTGGTTCACCCGCATGGCGCGATAGAAGTGCGTGCTTTTTATACGAGAATGCCTAATTTGTTCCTATGACTCACATGAAGCGCACCGCAACGGTGCTTTCCAGCCTCGCCCTGAGTGTCGCGCTCCTCGGCGGCACCGCGACGGCCTCTCAGGCGGACATCCTCCCCGAGGTCACCCACTCGAAGGACTGGGACTCGAAGGACCGGGACTCGAAGGACTGGGACTCGAAGGACCGGGACTCGAAGGACCGGGAGGAGTGCAAGGAGCACGACAGCCTGGGCCTGATCCTGCTGGGCATCCCCCTGCTCGGGTTCTTCTACCCGGGCGACTGCTGACCGCACAGCCTTCACGGGTGCCGGGCGCTCGCGTCCGGCACCCGCTGTGTCAGCGGTGGGACGCGGCCCGGCCCCGCCGGTAGAGCACGGCGCCGCCCGTGATCAGCGCCGCACTGGCGGCCGCGGCACCGAGCAGGGCCCCGGCGCCGGTCTCGGGGAGACTGGGCGGCTGCTCCTGACCGCCGGGAGGTGTCCGGTGGCCCGCGGGGGGCGTCTGCGGCGGTGTCGACTGATGGCCGCCCGGCGGGGGTGTGTGCGGGGGCTTCACCGGCGGGGTGTGCGGGGGCGTGGCCGGGGGTGTGTGCGGGGGCTTCGTGGGCGGGGTGTCGCCGTACCCGTAGCCGCCGTCGTCATCGCGCCCGTAGCCGCCGTCGTCGTGGCCGTAGCCACCGTCGTCGTGGCCGTACCCGCCGTCGCCGCGGGGTGTGCCGCCGCCGTGGGACCGGTCCTCGCCGTCGCCGGGGGGCTGGTCGCCTTCGTCGCCGGGCGTGCCCTCACCGTCGTCGCCTTCGTCGCCGTCGCCGGGCCAGTCGTCGCCGTCGTCGTACGCCGAGTCGCCCGGGGAGTCGTGGCGGCCGCCGTCACCGTGACCGCCGCGGCCGTCCGAGTCGTTCGCGCACGAATTGCCGAACGCCGGGTTGAGCGCGGCGACCACGTCGACGGTGTTGCCGCAGGCGTTGACCGGCACCTCGACCGGAGCCTGGATGGTGTTGCCGGACCCGGCGCCCGGAGAGCCCTTGGCGGCTCCCTCGGCGGTCGAGTCGGCGAGGGCGGCGCCGCCGCACAGGGACAGGATGCCCGTCGCGGCCGCTGCCGCGACCATTCCCTTGCTCAGAGTCTGTCGCAATCTCGTTGCCTCCTGCTCGTGGAGTGCTCGTAGAAGTGGGAAAGGCCGGCCCCGGAGCGAACGGTGTTCTCCCGGGGCCGGCCAGGTCGCAGCCGGTGCTGCTCGTGCGTTACCGCGTCAGTCGTTCTTGCACACGTTGCCGAACGCCGGGTTCAGCAGGCCGACGATGTTCACGGTGTTGCCGCACACGTTGATCGGGATGTGCACCGGGATCTGGAGGACGTTGCCCGACAGCACACCCGGGGAACCCACCGCGGCACCCTGGGCTCCGGCGTCCGCCATGGCCGGGCCGGCCATGCCCAGGGCCATGATCGCGCCCGCGACGACAGCAGCGCTCTTCTTCATGAACTTTCCCTTCTCTGCAGTCATGCCTCTTTGTCGGCCGAAGCCGAGCGAGCACAGCCGGAACGGCTCGCACCATGACCTGCAGCCTGCAAACGAGGAATCGACCTTCGAAGACACTAAGATATTTACGGTGCAGGGGAATTCACTCGAATGCCCCGTGAATGCCCCGGGTACGGCCGGGCGGCCCGCCGTGGATCCGGCGGGCCGCCCGGGCTGCGTACGGTACGGGTCAGTCGCCGTTCGCCGAGAGGACCGACAGGTCCTCCAGGATGTGGTTGAGCGCGCCGTCCCGCTTGGCGTTCGTCGAGTTGTCCGCGCACTGCTGCTGGACGTGGTCCGACAGGATCGGGATGTCCTGGACCACCACGCCGATGAGGGCGGCAACGCCGACGTCGAGGTCCTGAACGGCGAGACAGGGCTTGTTGAGCGTGCCGTCCACCAGCGAGAGCTGGGGGCTCATGTCGCCCTTGGTCGCCGAGTTGCCGAACGACGACGAGGCGCCGTTGCCGTTGGCGACGGACGGCCCGGAGTCGTCCCCGACGGCAAGAGCCTGGGGAGCTGCCGCCACCGACATTCCGATGACACTGGCGGCGGCCGCCGCGGCGACCATTGCCTTCTTGAGCACTTCGCGTTCCTTTCCTCGTAGCGACGCATGTCCTACGGCCTCATCAACACGGCTCCGGATGATTGGTTGCGGGTGTTCACCCGGTTGGCCCGCAGCGCCCCAAATCCCTGATAATCACCGGGAAGTAAGAACACACAAACTGTCCTGGCATGGGCTGACAGAGTGATGAGGAGAAACCATGCACCGCCCGTGCAGTTGACCAGAACGCTCCGGAGGACGGGGTTTCCTCAGAAAGGACTGGTCAGTGATCAAGAAGGTTATTGCCACCGCGGCGATCGCCGCTTCCGTCATGGGAGCCTCCGCCGCCGCGGCCCCGCAGGCGCTCGCTGTCGGCGACGACAGCGGACCGACCGCCGTGAACGGCAACGGGGCGATGCAGAGCTTCGGCAACTCGTCCACGTACGGCAACATGAGCCCGCAGATGGCCCTGATCCAGGGCTCGTTCAACAAGCCGTGCATCGCCGTGAACGACCTGCCGATCGGTGTCGGCGCGCTCATCGGCATCCCGATCCAGGACATCCCGATCCTGTCGGACCACCAGCAGCAGCAGTGCGCGGAGAACTCCACCAACGCCAAGCGCGACGGTGCGCTGGCGCACCTGCTGGAGGACGTGTCGATCCTGTCGGCGAACGGCGGCTGACGCACGCGCGCCCGAAAGGGGGCGGGCCGCCGGGCAGTCGCCCGGCGGCCCGCCCCCTTTCGCTGTGCCGGTGGCGTCAGGCCCTGCCCGCGTACAGCGCCTCGATCTGCTCCGCGTACGCCGCCGTCGCCGCCTGCCGTTTGACCTTCAGGGACGGCGTCAGCAGTCCGTTCTCCTCGGTGAAGTCGCCCTCGACCAGGGCGAAGGCGCGGATCGACTCGGCGCGGGAGACGGCCTCGTTGGCGTGGTCCACGGCCTTCTGCACGTCGGCGCGCAGGCGTTCGTCGTGGACGAGCTCGGACAGCGGGGTGTCGGCGGGCAGTCTGCGGACCGCGAGCCAGTGGGCGAGGGCGTCGGGGTCGAGGGTGATCAGGGCGGCGACGTAGGGGCGGTTGTCGCCGACGACGAGGCACTGGCCGATGGGCGGGCGGCTGCGCAGGCGGTCCTCCAGGACGGCCGGGGAGACGTTCTTGCCGCCCGTGGTGACGAGGATGTCCTTCTTGCGGCCGGTGATGGTGAGGTAGCCGTCCTCGTCGAGGGAGCCCAGGTCGCCGGTGGCGAACCAACCGTCGTCCAGGGCCTCGGCGGTGGCGGCCGGGTCGTTCCAGTAGGCGGTGAAGACGATGCCGCCCTTGATGAGGACCTCGCCGTCGTCGGCGATGCGGACGGTGGTGCCGGGGACCGGCAGGCCGACCGTGCCGGGGCGCGGGGCCAGGGGCGGGACGACGGTGGCGGCGGCGGTGGTCTCGGTGAGGCCGTAGCCCTCGTAGATCAGGATGCCGGCCGCGTAGAAGAAGAGGTTGAGCTCGCGGTCCAGAGGGCTGCCGCCGCTGATGGCGTAGCGCAGGCGGCCGCCGAGTTCCTTGCGGATGCGGCGGTAGACCAGCAGGTCGTACAGGGCGTGCGCGGCGCGCAGGGCCGGGCCGGGGCCCTTGCCCTTGCCCAGGAACCGGTTCATGTGGGCCTGGCCGAAGCGGACGGCGACGCGGTGCGCGCGGTCGAAGGAGGAGCCGCGGCCGAGCTTCTCGGCGGTGGCGCGGCCGGTGTCGTGGATCTTCTCGAAGAGGTACGGGACGCCGACCAGGAACGTCGGGCGGAACGCCCGGAGGGCCGGGCGGAGTTCGTCCGGTTTGATGCTCGGGAAGTGGCCGATCTCGATGCGGCCCATCAGGCAGGCGATCTGCAGGGTGCGGCCGAGGATGTGCGCGAGGGGCAGGAAGAGGAGCGTCGAGGCGGTCTCGCCGGTGACCTCCTTGAACACGGGGTGCAGCAGTTCGACGGTGTTGGCGGCCTCGGCGTGCAGGTTGGCGTGGGTGAGGACGCAGCCCTTGGGGCGGCCGGTGGTGCCGGACGTGTAGCAGAGGGTGGCGGGGGTGTCGGGGGTCAGGGCCGTGCGGCGCTTGACGACCTCCTCGTCGGTCACGTCCCGGCCGAGGGCGGTGAGGTCGTCGAGGGCGCCGCCGTCGAGCTGCCACACGCGCGGGGGCCGGGGGTGGCCCGCCGTGCCGGTCCGGACCGTGTCGGCGTTCCCGGCTGTCTCCGTGACGACGTGGCGGGCGCCGGAGTCGCGGACGATCCACTCCACCTGGTCGGCGGAGGAGGTGGCGTAGACCGGGACCGTCTGGCCGCCGGCGGACCAGATCGCGAAGTCCAGGACCGTCCACTCGTAGCGGGTGCGGGACATCACGGCGACGCGGCCGCCCGGTTCGAGGCCGGCCGCGATCAGGCCCTTGGCGACGGCGGTGACCTCGTCGGCGAAGGCGGCCGCGGTGACGGGCTGCCAGCTGCCGTGCCGTTCGCGGCGCAGGACCACGGCGTCGGGCGCCTCGGCCGCGTTGGTGAACGGGATGTCGGCGATGGCGCCGGTCGTGGGGCGCGGCGCCAGGGGCGCCACGCGGGCCTCGCGGACGACGCCCCGTTCGTCCCTGACGGTCTCGGCCCCGGTGCGCAGCGCCAGGCCGGTGCGCTGCTTCGCCCGTTTCAGATCCTTGCGTACGCCCATGACGGCTCCCGGTCGCGGATGAGGCTGACGTGCTGCCGCTCGTGTGTACGGGCACGTGCTCGTACTTACTCGGGAGTAAACTTACTCGGGCGTAAGCAAAGGTCAATGGGGCGGGGCGGTACCGCGAGGCAGGCGGGAAGGGCCGGACAGGCCCTAGGAGACGATGTCCTTGCGGGCGAAACCCCGGAAGGCCAGGGCGAACAGCACCAGCGCGTAGGTGACGGAGACGGACGTGCCCTGGATCATGTCCGACCACTCCAGCTGCGGACGGACGGCGTCGAGCCAGGCGTACTGCCAGTGCGCGGGCAGGAAGTCGCGCCAGTCGCCGAGGGCCGTCACCTCGTCCAGGACGCTGCCGATGATGGTGAGGAACACCGCGCCGCCGACCGCGCCGAGCGGGGCGTCCGTGCGGGTGGACAGCCAGAACGCGAGGGCGGCGGTGACCAGTTGGGACACCATGATGTACGCGACGACGATCAGGATGCGCTGGGCCGCCGTGCCGGTGGACAGGCTGCCGCCGGTGGGCAGTTCCAGCGGGCCCCAGCCGTAGGCGGCCGTGCCGACGGCGAGGGCGACGACCGGGAGCAGGACCATCGCGGCGAAGCTCAGGGTGAGTCCGACGGCGAGCTTGGACCACAGCAGCCGGGCCCGGGGCACGGGGGCCGCGAGCAGGTAGCGCAGGGACGACCAGCCGGCTTCCGAGGCGACCGTGTCGCCGCAGAACAGGGCGACGGGTATGACGAGCAGGAAGCCGGCGGCGGAGAAGAGGTTGACCGCGGCGAAGTTCGCCCCGGACGCGGTCGCCGTGTCCATGAGGTTGACCCGGTTGTTGCCGCCGCCCGGGTCGCCGCCCACCTGGAAGGCGATGAGCAGGATGACCGGCAGGGCGAACAGGACGCCGCCCATGACCATCGTGCGGCGCCGCTTCAGCTGCCGGACCAGCTCGACGCGGAAGGGCAGGGTGCGGCCCGCGCGGTAGCCGTCGGCGACCTCGGCGGGCGGCTCGGCGAGCGTGCTCATGCTTCGGCTCCGATCAGGGTGAGGAAGGCGTCCTCCAGGCGGCGGTGCGGGCCGACCGACGTGACCGCCACGTCCAGCCGTACCAGCTCGGCGATCAGGCGCTGCGGGGTGCCGTCGGCGTCGAGCCGGACCAGCAGGCCCTCGTCGGCGCGCACGGCCGAGGCGACGCCCGGCAGGGCGGCGACCTTCTCCACGACGGGCTCCTCCACGGGCGTGGCCGTGCCCACCAGGAGCGTGTCGCCCGAGCCGACGATCTCCGCGACCGGGCCCGTCTGGACGAGCTGTCCGTGGTCCATCACCACCAGGTGGGTGCAGGTCTGCTCCACCTCGGACAGGAGGTGGCTGGAGACGATGACCGTGCGGCCGGCGGCGGCGTAGCGGATCATCACCTCGCGCATCTCGCGGATCTGGGGCGGGTCCAGGCCGTTGGTGGGTTCGTCGAGGATGAGCAGGTCCGGCAGGCCGAGCATGGCCTGCGCGATGGCCAGGCGCTGGCGCATGCCCTGGGAGTAGGTGCGCACGGCGCGGGCGAGGGCGTCGCCCAGGCCCGCGATCTCCAGGGCCTCCTCCAGGTGCGCGTCCTCGGCGGGGCGGCCGGTGGCGCGCCAGTACAGCTCCAGGTTCTCCCGGCCGGACAGGTGCGGCAGGAAGCCCGCGCCCTCGACGAAGGCGCCGACCCGGGAGAGCACCGGGGCGCCCGGCGCGATGGCGTGGCCGAAGACGCGGATCTCGCCGCCGTCGGGCGTGATCAGGCCCATCAGCATGCGCAGGGTGGTCGTCTTGCCGGCGCCGTTGGGCCCGAGCAGGCCGAGCACCTGGCCCTTCTCGACGCGGAAGGAGAGGTCCTTGACCGCGTACCGGTCCGAGGCCTTGGCGTAGCGCTTGGTCAGGCCGGTGATCTGGAGAGGGACCTCGGCGAGGGCCGGGTCCGGCGGGGCGGGGGCGACCGTGCGGCGGCGGCCGGTGACGATCAGGGCCAGGGCGATCGCGGCACCCGTCAGGGGCAGCCACCACACCCACGCGGGCAGCGCGTTCCCGCTGTCCCGCTGCCCGAGGGCGGAGGGCACCGACAGATCGCCCTTGAGGGAGACGGTGTAGGTCGCCGGGGCGGTCGGGGAGGCGTAGCCGAGGTCGGTGGAGGCGAGAACCAGGCGCAGGCGGTGGCCGTCGTCGATCTCGTGGTCGATCGCCGGGAGGGTGACGCGGACGTCCTTGCCCGCCTTGGCGCCCTCGACCCGGACGGGCGTGACGAGCTGGGAGGGGAGCACCTGCCGGGCGTCCCCGCCGGGTCCGACGTCGTAGAGCTTGGCGAAGAGCACGGCGTCGTCGCTGGTGGACCTCACGTGGACGGTCACGGCGGGCGAGCCGGTGATCTGGAGGTCCTCGCGGAGCGGCGCCGACTCGAACGCGGCGAACTGGCCGGGGAAGTCCAGCGAGACGCCGATGCCGAGGCTGGACAGCTGGCTCAGGCCGCCCGCGCCGCCGAGGCCGGGCAGGGCGGAGACACCGGGCGGGCTGGCGCCGGGCGGGTTGGCGAAGCTCTGCTCGCGACCGGTCAGGGCCAGGGAGGTCCGCTTGCTCTCCAGACCCGGGTAGCGGTCGGAGGTGACGCCGGTCAGCCGGGGTTCGCCGTCGCCGGAGCCCGTGCCGAGCGTGCGGGTGACGCGGAAGGCGGGGCCGGTGTCGGCGCCCTTGTCGCCCTTCAGGTAGCGGTCGAACCAGGTCCGCACGCGGTCCTGGACGCGGCCGGTCTCCATGTCGCCGCCGTCGTGGCCGCCGGCGATCCAGTCGACGTCGACGGGGGCGCCGCCCGCACGAATGGTCCTCGCCGCCTGGTCGGCCTGGCCGAGCGGGAAGAGCGAGTCGGACTGGCCCTGCAGCAGCAGCGTCGGGACCTTGATGTCCTCGCCGACCGCGGACGGGGAGCGCTGCTCCAGCAGCTCGCGGGCCTCGGCGTCGGGTGTGCCCGACTCGGCGACCCGCTCGTACATCCGGCACAGCGTGGGCTCGAACTTCTCGCAGCCGCCGCCGGAGTTGACGAAGATGCCGGCCCACAGCTTCTTGAACACGCCGTTGGGGAAGAGGGCGTCGGCGAGGTTCCAGTACGTGATCGCCGGAGCGATGGCGTCCACGCGCCGGTCGTGGCCGGCGGTGAGCAGGGCGATGGCGCCGCCGTAGGAGCCGCCGGCCATGCCGACGCGGGGGTCGCCCTTCCCGTCGAGCTGGACCCGGGGCTGTGTGGCGAGCCAGTCGAGGAGCTTGGAGACGTCGGCGACCTCGCCCTCGGGGTCGTTCAGGCCGATCTTCCCGGTCGACCTGCCGAAGCCGCGGGCCGACCAGGTCAGGACCGCGTAGCCGTCCCGGGCGAGGTCCTCGGCCTGCTGCCGGACGTCTTTCTTGCTGCCGCCGAAGCCGTGCCCGAGCAGGACGGCGGGGCGGCGGCCGTCTCCTCCGGAGGTGAAGAAGGAGGTGTCGATGCGCACGCCGTCCCCGGTGTCCAGGAGCCGGTCCGTGCGGTGCACCGGGGGCGCTTCGTCGCCGGCGACGGCCGTCCACGTCCCCGCGCCCGCGAGCACGGCGACGGCGGCCCCGGCGGCGAGGAGCCTCCGGGGTCGCCGGAGCAGCCCGTTCAGTCCGGGCAGTCGAAGATCCATGCGTCAACGGTACGGGGTGAACCTGTCGATGGGTTGTCGACCGGAGACCGAAGTGCGGGGCCTTCCAGGGGTGTACACGGAGTCTGCGGCGTACTGCGGGTGGTGTACGGCTACGGGCTCGGCGGGGGCTGGGCGTTGCCGGGTGCGGGTGCCTGGTGGCTGGTCGCGCGGTTCCCCGCGCCCCTAGAGGGCCTGTTCGTCCTCCGGTACCGAGACCAGCCATCGGGTCTCCGGGCGCGGGCGGAGGTACAGGGCCCAGTACACGGTCGCCGCCGCTGTGATGCCGCCGGTCCACAGCAGGTACTCCGGTTCCTGCCGGCTGAGGATGTAGACCAGGACCACGATCAGCAGCAGCGGGGCCGCGGGCCACAGGGGCATGCGCCAGGCCGGGGTGTGCCGGTGGGTGCCGCGGCGGGAGAGCAGGGCGGCGACGGCGACCAGCAGGTACATGCCGGTCACCGAGACGCCCGTGACGCCGTAGAGGGTGTCCAGGTTCACGAAGCACAGGGCCGCGCCGGGGACGCCGACCGCGAGGGTGGCGACCCAGGGGGAGCCGAAGCGGCCGAGGCGCGAGAAGAGGGTGTTGACCGGGGCGGGCCAGGCCTTGTCGCGGGCGGAGGCGAACAGGACGCGGGAGTTCTGGATGACCATGACGATCCCGGCGTTGATGATCGCGAGGGCCACGCAGAGGCTGACGAACGTGCCGACGGCCGTGTTGGACCAGGCGGTGACCATGGTGGAGATGTCCCCGCCGGTGAGGGCGGCGAGGTCGGGGGCGCCCAGGGTGATGGCCGCAACCGGGACCAGGATGATCACGGCGGAGATGGCGAGGGTGGCCAGGACCGTGCGGGCCACCGAGCGGCGGGGGTTCTCCAGTTCCTCGGAGAGGTAGACGGCCGTGGAGAAGCCCTGGGTGACGAACAGGGCGATCGCGAGGCCGGAGACGACCAGCAGGGCCGTCACCGTGTCGGGAGCGCCGTCCGGTCCCGCCACCCGCATCGAGACCAGGCTGCCGGCGCCGCGCTCGGTGTGGGTGAAGCCCAGCACGGCCACGACCGCCGCCGCGATGACCTCCAGGACCAGGAAGACGCCGGTGATCCAGGCGTTGGCCCGCAGGTCCAGCAGGCCGGCCAGGGTGGCGAGGAGCATCACCGAGGCGCCCGTCCAGGACGGGTCGAGGTGGGCCAGCGGGGCGAGGTAGTCGGCGGTGCCCATCGCGATGACCGGCGGGACGATCATCACGACCAGCAGGGACAGCACGAAGACCAGCCAGCCGGCGAGACGTCCGGCCAGGGTGGAGACCATGGCGTACTCGCCGCCGGCGCTGGGGACGAGGGTGCCCAGCTCCGAGTAGCAGAACGCCACGGCGACGCAGAGCAGGGAGCCGATGGCGATCGTCAGGGCGGTGGCGGTGCCGAGCGAGCCGAACAGGTCCGGGACGACCACGAACAGCGTGGAGGCCGGGGTCACGCAGGAGAGGGTCAGGAGGGTGCCGCCGACGACTCCGATGGAGCGCTTCAGCTTCTTGGGGCCGCCCGGCGCCTGCGCGACGGCGGCCTCGACAGGGGTGAGGGTCTCGGTCACGTGAGGGATGCAACATCGACGGAAACCATCACGTCAATGGCTGTTCACCTACGAAATCCGTAGTGTCAGGCCGATCATTCGAGCGTTAACGTTGCATCAAGGCTTCTGCGTCACGGGCGTGACGGGTGCGGGAACCGCAGGGCGGGTGGGCAAAAAAACGGGGCCGTCCGCCATGCGGACGGCCCCGGCGTGCCGGTCAGTGGTTGCGCGGGAAGCCCAGGTCCACGCCGGCCGGGGCGTCGGCCGGGTCCGGCCAGCGTGTGGTGACGACCTTGCCGCGGGTGTAGAAGTGGGTGCCGTCGTTGCCGTAGATGTGGTGGTCGCCGAAGAGCGAGTCCTTCCAGCCGCCGAAGCTGTGGTAGCCGACGGGGACCGGGATCGGGACGTTCACGCCGACCATGCCGGCCTCGACCTCCAGCTGGAAGCGGCGGGCCGCGCCGCCGTCCCGCGTGAAGATCGCGGTGCCGTTGCCGAACGGCGAGGCGTTGATCAGGTCCAGGGCCTCCTCGTAGGTCTCGGTGCGCAGCACGCACAGGACCGGGCCGAAGATCTCGTCCTGGTAGGCCTTGGCGGACGTGGGGACCTTGTCGAGCAGGGAGATGCCGATCCAGTGGCCGTCCTCGAAGCCGTCGACGGTGTAACCGGTGCCGTCCAGGACGACCTCGCAGCCCTCGGCGGCCGCGCCCTCGACGTAGGACGCCACCTTGTCGCGGTGGACCTTCGTGATGAGCGGGCCCATCTCGGAGGTGGGGTCGTCGCCGGGGCCGATCTTGATCTTTTCGGCGCGCTCGCGGATCTTCTCCACCAGTTCGTCGCCGATGGCGCCGACCGCGACGACCGCGGAGATGGCCATGCAGCGCTCGCCCGCGGAGCCGTAGGCCGCGCTCACCGCCGCGTCGGCGGCCGCGTCCAGGTCGGCGTCCGGCAGGACCAGCATGTGGTTCTTGGCGCCGCCGAGCGCCTGGACCCGCTTGCCGTTGGCGGAGGCGGTGGTGTGGATGTAGCGGGCGATCGGGGTCGAGCCGACGAAGGAGACGGCCTTGACGTCCGGGTGCTCCAGCAGGCGGTCGACGGCCACCTTGTCGCCGTGGACGACGTTGAAGACGCCGTCCGGCAGACCGGCCTCCGCCAGCAGCTCGGCGAGCTTGACGGACGCCGACGGGTCCTTCTCGGACGGCTTCAGCACGAACGTGTTGCCGCACGCGATGGCGATGGGGAACATCCACATCGGCACCATCGCCGGGAAGTTGAACGGCGTGATGCCCGCGACCACGCCGAGCGGCTGGCGGATGGAGGAGACGTCGACGCGGCTCGCCACCTGCGTGGACAGCTCGCCCTTCAGCTGCACGCTGATGCCGCAGGCCAGGTCGACGATCTCCAGGCCGCGGGCGACCTCGCCGAGGGCGTCGGAGTGCACCTTGCCGTGCTCGGCGGTGATCAGCTCGGCGATCGCGTCCCGGTTGGCGTCGAGCAGCGCGCGGAACTTGAACAGGATCGAGGTCCGCTGGGCCAGCGAGGACTGGCCCCAGGTGGCGAACGCCTCCTTGGCGGCCGCGACCGCCGCGTCCACCTCGTCGACCGAGGCGAACGCGACCTTCGTCGTGACCTCGCCGGTGGCCGGGTTGGTCACCGGCCCGTGCGTGCCCGAGGCGCCTTCGACGGTCTTGCCGCCGATCCAGTGGTTGACGATCTTCGTCATGGCCGGGAACTCCTTCACAGATGGCGGCGTCGGGTGGAGACGTGCCGTTCGTACAGCTCACGTGCCTTGACCGCGGACGGCCGTGTCGCGGTCTCGGCCACGGGTACATCCCACCAGGCCTGCGCCGGGGGCGCGCCCGACACTGTGTCTGCCGTTTGGGTCTCCACGTAGACACATGTGGGAGTGTCGGCGGCCCGGGCCTCGGCGAGGGCCTCGCGCAGGTCCCGCACGGTCTTGGCGCGCAGGACGCGCATGCCGAGGCTGGCCGCGTTGGCGGCGAGGTCCACGGGCAGCGGCGGGCCGGTGAACGAGCCGTCCTCGGCCGGGTAGCGGTACGCCGTGCCGAAGCGCTCGCCGCCGACCGACTCGGACAGGCCGCCGATGGACGCGTAGCCGTGGTTCTGGATGATCACGACCTTGATCGCGACGCCCTCCTGCACGGCCGTGACGATCTCCGTCGGCATCATCAGGTAGGTGCCGTCGCCGACCAGGGCCCACACGGGCCGGTCCGGGGCGGCCAGCTTCACGCCGATGGCGGCCGGGATCTCGTAGCCCATGCAGGAGTAGCCGTACTCCAGGTGGTACTGGTCGCGGGACCGGGTCCGCCAGAGCTTGTGCAGGTCGCCGGGGAGGGAGCCGGCCGCGTTGATCAGGATGTCGGACTCGTCGACGAGGGCGTCCAGGGCGCCGAGGACCTGCGGCTGGGTGGGGCGGGTGTCCGGTTCCTCGACCTCGTAGCAGGCGTCGACGCGCTGCTCCCAGCGCTCCTTGTCCTCGGTGTACTCGGTGACGTAGGTGCCGGCGACCCGGTACGCGTGCGGGCGCAGGGCCTCGGTGAGTTCCCGCAGACCGCTGCGGGCGTCCGCGACCAGGGGCTGCCCGGCGAGCTTGTGGCCGTCGAAGGGGGCGATGTTGAGGTTGAGGAACCGCACGTCGGGGTGGGCGAAGAGGGTGCCGGAGGCGGTGGTGAAGTCGGTGTAGCGGGTGCCGACGCCGATCACCAGGTCGGCGGTGCGGGCCAGTTCGTCCGCCGTGGCCGTGCCGGTGTGGCCGATGCCGCCGACGTCCTGGGGGTGGTCGTGGCGCAGGGAGCCCTTGCCGGCCTGGGTGGAGGCGACCGGGATGCCGGTGGCCTCGGCGAACTCGGCGAGGGCCTCCTCGGCGCGGCTGTGGTGGACGCCGCCGCCCGCGACGACCAGGGGCCGCTCGGCCGCCCGGATCGTCCGCACGGCCTCGGCCAGTTCCGCCGGGTCGGCGGCGGGGCGCCGGACGGTCCAGACGCGGTCGGCGAAGAACTCCTCGGGCCAGTCGTAGGCCTCGGCCTGCACGTCCTGCGGCAGGGCGAGGGTGACGGCGCCGGTCTCGACGGGGTCGGTGAGCACGCGCATCGCGTGCAGCGCCGAGGGGATCAGGGCCTCGGGGCGGGTGACGCGGTCGAAGTACCTCGACACCGGGCGCAGGCAGTCGTTGACCGACACGTCACCGGCGTACGGCACTTCCAGCTGCTGCAGGACCGGGTCGGCGGGGCGGGTGGCGAAGGTGTCGCCGGGCAGGAGCAGCACCGGCAGGTGGTTGACGGTGGCGAGGGCCGCTCCGGTGACCAGGTTGGTGGCGCCCGGGCCGATGGAGGTCGTCACCGCGTGCGTGGACAGGCGGCCGGACTGGCGGGCGTAGCCGACCGCCGCGTGCACCATGGCCTGTTCGTTGCGGCCCTGGTGGTAGGGCATCGCGTCGGCGTACTCGACCAGCGCCTGACCGAGGCCGGCGACGTTGCCGTGGCCGAAGATGCCCCAGGTGGCGCCGATGAGCCGCTGCCGCACCCCGTCGCGCTCGGTGTACTGGGCGGCGAGGAAACGGACCAGCGCTTGGGCGACGGTCAGGCGGGTGGTCATCGGTACCCCTCCGTGTGGTCCGGGTGGAAGCAGATCCGCCACTCCCGCGTCTCCCCCGGGCCGGCCATGACGTTCAGGTAGTACATGTCGTGGCCGGGCTGGGCGATCGACGGGCCGTGCCAGCCGTCCGGGACGAGGACGGCGTCGCCGGAGCGGACCTCGGCGAGGACGTCGGATCCGCCCTCCCGCGAGGGGAATACGCGCTGGTAGCCGAAACCGTTCGGACCGTCGATCTCGAAGTAGTAGATCTCCTCCAGCTCCGCCTCCTCGCCGGGCCGGTGCTCGTCGTGCTTGTGCGGCGGGTAGGAGGACCAGTTGCCGCCGGGCGTGATCACCTCGACCGCGATGAGCTTGTCGCACTCGAAGGCGTCCGCCGAGGCGAAGTTGCGGACGCGGCGCAGGCAGGTGCCGCTGCCGCGTTCCTCGACGGGGACCTCCGGCGCGGGGCCGTAGCGGGCGGGGAGTTGTCGCTCGCACTTCGCTCCTGCCAAAGCAAAGCGGCCTCCCGCGCCGGAGGCGATCTGGACCCGGGTGTCCCGGGGCGCGTACGCGAAGTCGGTGACCGACGCGAACACGTTCTCCCGGCCCGAGAGGGTGAACTCCTGCTCTTCCACGCGCACCGTGCAGCCGCCCCGCAGCGGCAGCACGATCCACTCGCTGTCGCCGGTGGTGAAGGTGTGCGTGCCACCGGGCGCCAGCTCCACGATTCGCAGACTGCTGTGCGTCCAGCCGGCCCGCTCGGGGTCGATGTCCAGGAGGTAGTTCACGTCGGCGGTGGTGCCCTTGGGGACGTACAGCCCACTGGTCATGAAGCGGCCCTCACAGCAGTCCTACGGCGGTGTCCACGGCGGCGGCCACGTCGCCGTCCGCCGGGTACAGCAGGGAGCGGCCGACCACCAGCCCGCGCACGGTGGGCAGTTGCAGCGCGCCGCGCCACTTCTCGTACGCCCCGGCCTGTTCCTCGGCGGAGCCCCCGACCTCGCCGCCGAGCAGGACGGCGGGGAGCGTGGAGGTCGCCATGACCTCGGCCATGTCGTCCGGGTTGGCGGTGACCGGCACCTTCAGCCAGGTGTAGGCCGAACTGCCGCCCAGGCCCGAGGCGATGGCGATCGAGCGGGTGACGGCCTCGGCGGACAGGTCGTTGCGCAGCCGTCCGGACTCGTCGCGGCGGCTGATGAACGGCTCGACGAAGACGGGCAGCCTGCGCTCGGCCATGGCGTCGACGGCCCGGGCGGCGGACTCCAGGGTGGTCAGCGAGCCCGGGTCGTCGTAGTCGATGCGCAGCAGCAGCTTGCCGGCGTCGAAGCCGAGGCGCTCGATGTCCTCGGGGCGGTGGCCGGTGAAGCGGTCGTCGAGTTCGAAGCGGGCGCCCTGGAGGCCGCCGCGGTTCATCGAGCCCAGGACGACCTTGCCCTCGAGCGCGCCGAGCAGCAGCAGGTCGTCGAGGATGTCGGCGGTGCCGAGGACGCCGTCCACGCCCGGGCGGGACAGCGCCAGGCAGAGGCGTTCGAGCAGGTCGGCGCGGTTGGCCATGGCGAGGCTCCGGCCGCCGGCGCCGAGGGCGCCGCGGGCCGGGTGGTCGGCGGCGACGATCATCAGCCGGCCGTTGTCGTTCAGCAGCGGCCGGCGGGTGCGGCGGGCTGCGGCCTCGGCGATCGCCTCGGGGTGGCGGCTGCGCAGCCGGACGAGTTCACCGACGTCGACGCTCACTTGACGGCCCCCGCGGTGACGGCCGCCTCGATCTCGTCCGGGGTGGGCATCGCGGAGGAGCACTCCAGGCGGGAGGCCACGATGGCGCCGGCGGCGTTGGCGTGCCGCATGGTCTTCTCCAGGTCCCAGCCGGCCAGCAGGCCGTGGACGAGGCTGCCGCCGAAGGCGTCCCCGGCACCGAGGCCGTTGAGCACGTCCACCGGCAGCGGCGGCACCTCGGCGCTCTCCCCGGCGCTGTTCACCGCGAGGACGCCCTTGGGGCCCTGCTTGACGACGGCCAGTTCGGCACCGGCGTCCAGCAGGGCGCGGGCGGCGGTGTGGGGCTCGCGCACGCCGGTGGCGACCTCCACCTCGTCGAGGTTGCCGACCGCGACGGTGGTGTGGCGCAGCGCCTCCTCGTAGAAGGGGCGGGCGGTCTCGGGGTCCGTCCAGAACATCGGGCGCCAGTCGAGGTCGAAGACCGTCGGGCCGGCCTTGGCGCGGTGGGCGAGGGCGGCGAGCGTCGCGGTCCGGCTGGGCTCCTCGCTCAGGCCGGTGCCGGTGACCCAGAAGACACGGGCGTCGCGGATCGCGTCCAGGTCCAGCTCGTGGGCGTCGATCTCCAGGTCGGGGGCCTTGGGCTGCCGGTAGAAGTACAGCGGGAAGTCGTCCGGCGGGAAGATCTCGCAGAAGGTGACCGGGGTGGGCAGGCCGGGCACGGGGGTGACCCAGCGGTCGTCCACGCCGAAGTCCTTCAGGGCCTGGTGCAGATAGGTGCCGAAGGGGTCGTCGCCGGTCCGGGTGATCACCGCGGTGTGCCGTCCCAGGCGCGCCGCGGCGACCGCCACGTTGCTCGCCGAGCCGCCGAGGAACTTGCCGAAGGACGTGACCTGCGGCAGGGGGACGCCCGTCTGCAGCGGATACAGATCCACTCCGATCCGCCCCATGGTGATCAGGTCGTACGCCATCGTGTCCCCTCGGTGTTCGGCTCTCCCCGGCTTTGTAGCCCCCTTCCCGAAGCCCTGTCAATGTTTTGTCCGGACATTCGGACCAGATCACGGACCAGATCACGACAGCGCTTTCGGTGGGACCCGGTCCTTCTCCCTGCCGTCTTCGCTGCTAGACCTCGCTCCGCCGCTCCAGGCGGCTGCCGCGCGGCAGGGTGACGGACATGATGTCGCTGGGCGCGTCCAGCGCGATGCGGTGCCAGCGGCCGCGCGGCACGACGACGGCGGTCCCCGGGGCCAGACCGGTCTCCTGCTCCGTCTCCCCCGGCCGCTCGGGGCGCAGGAAGAGGCGGATCCCGCCGGTGAGGCAGGCGACGACCTCGTCGGCCTCGGTGTGGATCTCCCAGTGGTCGCCGTGGACGTCCTCGTCGCTCTCCACGTGGAAGGTCATCAGCTGCCAGGTGTCCTGCTCGGGGTCGAAGGCGGGTTCCTCGACGCGCACCTGGCCGCCGTCACCGAGGCGGACGAAGGAGGTGAAGAGGCCGAACGGGGCGAGGGTCATGGTCGTGAGGTCCTTTCCGGCTGTCCGGGGTGCGGAGTGAGCGGGCGGAGTGCGGGGTGTGTGCGGGGTGCGTCCGGGGTGCGGCCGGTTTCATTCGGCCAGGGCGCGGCGCAGGGCCGCGGCGAGTTCGGCGATCTGCCGCTGGGAGACGTCGGCGGACAGGATCGCCTGGGAACCGTGGAAGGTGCCCGGCCACTGGTGCAGTTCGACCGGCACGCCCGCCTGGAGCAGGCGCAGGGCGTAGGCGATGTCCTCGTCCCGGTTCGGGCACAGCTCCGCCGTGGCCACGTAGGCGGGCGGCAGACCGGCCAGCTCGGCGGCCCGGGCCGGGGCCGCGTAGGGGGTGGCGGGCGCTCCGCCCAGGTAGTGCCGCCACGACGCGGCGACCTTGTCGCGGTTCATCCACGGCGTGTGGGTGAAATTCCGCTGCGACCACGTCTCCTGCCGGTCGTCGAGTCCGGGCTGGTTGAGCAGCTGGAAGCGGATCGGCGGCCCCTGCCGGTCGCGCGCCCGCAGCGCCAGCGCCGCCGCCAGGCCGCCCCCGGCGCTGTGCCCGCCGACGGCGATCCGCTCCGGGTCGGCGCCGAGATCGGCCGCGTGCTCGGCGGCCCAGGCCAGCGCGGTGTACGCGTCGTCGAGCGCGGCCGGGAACGGGTGCTCGGGGGCCAGGCGGTAGCCCACCGAGATCACCACCGCGCCGGAGGCGGCGGCGAGCCGGGCGGCCCAGGGGTGTTCGGTGTCCAGGTCGCCCATGACGAATCCGCCGCCGTGCAGCCAGACGACGGCGCCGTGCGCCCGGTGCGGGCGGTAGACGCGCACCGGCACGCCGGGATCGCCGGCGACGGTGTGGTCCTCCACCTCCATGCCGGAGGTGTCCGGGGCCGGCACCGCGGCGGCCAGCGCGGCGAAGTTCTCGCGCTCGGTGACCGGGTCGGTCAGATCGGCGCGGGGGAACAGCGGGACGAATGCCTCGAGTTCAGGGTCCATGCGGTCATCCTCACCGCCCGCCGATCCCGGAGCATCCGCCAACCGTCGGTCATACGCGCCCCGTTGGGCACCGAACGGCGCATATCCTCACGCCATGGAGGCACTGGCCGTACGACTGTCGCAGCTGGACGCGCAGGTCGAGGGCGCGATCCGCGTCGTGATGTTCTACGACACCCTGATGCGCCGCCGGGTCGACCTCCCGGCCCTGGCCCGGGCGTCGGCGGGCCTGGCCGAGTGCGTGGCCGGGATCCGGCTGCACGGCACGGGGCGGTCGATCCGCTTCTCCCCCGGCGGCGGGCAGGCCCCCGCCGCGTCCGCGCCCCCGTCCAGCACGGTCGCCATCACCCTCGACGACGAGGAGATCGGCACGGTCTGGCTGGAACGGCCCGGCCCGCCCCTCCCGCTCGACGAGGTGCTGCTGGACCGGCTCGCCATCGCCGCCGCCGCGGTCGTCGAACGGTACGGCCCGGCCCGCACCACCATGGCCGACCCCGCCCTGGTCGAACTCGTCGTCAGCCGCGGCACCGACGAGGCGGCCCGGGCCCGTGCGCTGCGGCTGCTGGGCTTCGCCCCCGAGCTGCCGATCCGTGTCGTCGCCGTACGGTCGACGGTGCCGCTCGACCGGGTCGGCGGCCTGCTCTGCCCGGCGCGGCCGGTGAAGGCGGCACCGCTCGGCGACGTGGGCGTCGTCCTGGCCGCTTCGGTGGACCGGGCCGCGCTGCCGGACGGCGTACGCGCGGGCATCGGCACCGCCGAGAGCCCCGAGGAGTCCTGGCGGCAGGCGCGCACCGCGCTCCGCTTCACCACCGCGCGCCGCCCGGTGGTCTCGCACGCCGACCTGGGAGCGCTGGCGCTGCTCGCCGAGCTCCCCGAGGACACCGTGCGCGCCAATGCCGACGTGTCGGCCCTCGCCCGGCTCGCCGACGCCCCCGAGGACCTGCGCACCCTGGAGGCCTACTGCGCCACCGGCTCCCTGCGCCGGGCCGCCGACCGGCTCCACCTGCACCACAGCAGCGTGGCACGGCGGCTGGAGGTGATCGGCAAGGCCCTGGGCTTCGACCTCACCGAGCCCGCCGGCGCGCTGCGCGCCGGTCTCGCCCTGACGGCCTGGCACCTGCTGGACGGCTGAGGCACCGCGCCCGGGCCCCGCGTCAAGGCGCCCCGCCGACGCCCCGGCGCACGCCTTTGCCCCGGCTGTGTCACAAACACCCCCTTCCTGTCACACATGTCGCGCGTACGCGGGTCTTCCGTCACACCCGCGCACAGACCCTGCCGCTCATCACGCGGGGTCGTTGACCGGACACAGGCTTGTTGATCGCCGGCGCAGCACCCGGCTCCCCCGGACGGCCGTCCCCGGCCGCCGCCGTGGTGCGCGCGAGGAGGTACACGTCATGACCGACCGAAGGCTCTGGTCCTACAAGGAGATCGCGGCACACATCCGGGTCCAGCCCGACACCGTGCGGTCCTACCGCAAGCACGGCCTGCTGCCCCCGCCCGACCACGTCGAGAGCGGCAAGCCCTACTGGTACGCCGACACCGTCCGGGCCTGGGTCGCGTCCCGGCCCGGCAACCGCAACCGCAGAGCCGACTGAGCCGTCCCGCCCCCGATCTCGTGCCCCACCGCCGTGTGGGGCACGGCCGTCTCACCGCCAGGGCTCGACGACCGTCACCCCCGCCCCGGCCGCCGTCCCCATGGCCGCCAGGGCGGCGGGGACCTCGTCGAGCCGGATCGTCGACGTCACCAGCAGGTCCGGGCGCAGGACGCCGGCGCGGACCAGTTCCAGCATCGGCGGGTAGCCGTGCGCGGCCATGCCGTGGCTGCCGAGCAGGGCGAGCTCCAGGGCGATCGCGCGGGCCATCGGCACCGGTGTCGTGCCGTCCGGCGCGGGCAGCAGCCCGACCTGGACGTGGCGGCCGCGGCGGCGCAGGCCGTTCACGGAGGCCGCGCAGGTGGCGGGCGAGCCGAGCGCGTCGAGCGAGAGGTGCGCGCCGCCGCCGGTGAGGTCGCGGACCGCCGCCGCGGTGTCGGGCACGGCCGTGGCGTCGACACAGTGCGCCGCCCCGAAGGTCCGCGCCAGTTCCAGGGCCCGGGGCGACACGTCCACGGCCACGACCCGGGCGCCCGAGGCGGCCGCGATCATCACCGCCGACAGTCCCACCCCGCCGCAGCCGTGCACCGCGACCCAGTCCCCCGCGGCGACCCGGCCCTGCTGCACCACCGCCCGGTAGGCCGTGGCGAACCGGCAGCCGAGGGAGGCCGCCGTGGCGAAGGACATCTCCCCGGGCAGCGCGACGAGGTTCACGTCGGCGTGGTCCAGCGCCACGTGCTGGGCGAAGGAGCCCCAGTGCGTGAAGCCCGGCTGGGTCTGGCGCTCGCACACCTGGTGATCGCCCGCCGCGCAGGACGGGCAGCTGCCGCAGGCGCAGATGAACGGCACGGTGACCCGGTCGCCGGGCCGCCACCGGCCGACCCGGGCGCCCACCGCCTCGACGACTCCGGCCAGTTCGTGCCCGGGCACGTGCGGCAGGGTGATGTCGGGGTCGTGCCCCTGCCAGCCGTGCCAGTCGCTGCGGCACAGGCCCGTCGCCTCGACCCGCACGACCACCCCGTGCTCCGCCGGCTCCGGGTCGGCGACCTCCCGGACCTCGGCCGCCTCCCCGTACCGCTCGAACACCACGGCCCGCATGCCCCACCGCCTTCCGTCCGTGCCGCCTCCCCGCGCGGGGGCGCCCCGCCGATGCTCCCACCCCGCCGGGCCGGCCGGACACGTCGTGAATCGCCATACCCCCTAGGGGTACAGTGGGGTGAGGTGGGAGCCTCCAGGGCCCCCACGGCCCCACACGCCTCGACGAGGAGAACGACATGACCGCCCAGACCGACACCACGGGCTCCGTCACCACCGTCTACAAGGTGAACGGCATGAGCTGCGGCCACTGCGAGGGCGCCGTCTCCGGCGAACTCTCCCAGCTCTCCGGCGTCAGCTCCGTGACGGCCGTCGCCTCGACCGGCGAGGTCACCGTCGTCTCGGCGGCTCCGCTCGACGACGAGGCCGTGCGCGCCGCCGTCGACGAGGCCGGCTTCGAACTGGCCGGCCGGGCCTGAGACCTCCCCGTCCGGCAAACAGCCGGGTCCGACGATCGCCGGTCCCGGCCCTCGTACCCGGGTACGGGCCGTACGCCGCCGCCCGCGGCCCGTACGGCCCGTCCGCGTCCCGGGCGCGCATCTCCTGGAGTGAGGACATGACCAGCACCACCGCCAAGGCGCCGGCGGACCGCGAGCCGGCCCTCGCCGAGGTCGAGCTGCTCATCGGCGGGATGACCTGCGCCGCCTGCGCGGCCCGCGTCGAGAAGAAGCTCAACCGCATGGACGGCGTCACGGCCACGGTGAACTACGCGACGGAGAAGGCCCGGGTCACCTACCCGGCGGGCACCGAGGTCGCCGATCTGATCGCCACCGTCGTGAAGACCGGCTACACCGCCGAGGAGCCGGCGCCGCCGCGCGAGGAGGCGTCCGCGGCCGAGGCGGAGGACCCCGAGCTGTCGGCACTGCGCCGGCGTCTCGCCGTCTCCGCCGCCCTCGCCCTCCCGGTGATCCTGCTGGCGATGGTCCCGGCGCTGCAGTTCGACAACTGGCAGTGGCTCTCGCTCACCCTCGCCGCGCCGGTCGTCGTCTGGGGCGGACTGCCCTTCCACCGCGCGGCCTGGACGAACGCCCGGCACGGCGCCGCCACCATGGACACGCTGGTCTCCGTGGGCACGCTGGCCGCGTTCGGCTGGTCCCTGTGGGCGCTGTTCCTCGGCGACGCGGGCATGCCGGGCATGCGGCACCCCTTCGAGTTCACCGTGGCGCGCGGGGACAGCGCCTCCTCGATCTACCTGGAGGTCGCCTCCGGCGTGACGGCGTTCCTCCTGCTGGGCCGCTATCTGGAGGCCCGCTCCAAGCGCCGGGCCGGAGCGGCCCTGAAGGCACTGATGGAGCTGGGCGCCAAGGAGGTGGCGGTCCTGCGCGACGGCCGCGAGGTGCTGATCCCGGCACAGCGGCTGGCCGTCGGCGACCGGTTCGTCGTACGGCCCGGCGAGAAGATCGCCACCGACGGGACGGTCGTCGAGGGCGCCTCCGCGGTGGACGCCTCCATGCTGACCGGCGAGTCGGTTCCGGTGGACGTGGCGGCCGGGGACACGGTCACGGGCGCGACCGTCAACGCGGGCGGCCGGCTCGTCGTGGAGGCCACCCGGGTCGGCGCCGACACGCAGCTCGCGCGGATGGCGAAGCTGGTGGAGGACGCGCAGAACGGCAAGGCCGAGGTGCAGCGGCTCGCCGACCGGGTCGCCGGCGTCTTCGTGCCGGTCGTACTGCTGATCGCGGCCGCCACGGCCGGGACGTGGCTGGGGCTGACCGGCGACGGTGTCGCCGCCTTCACGGCGGCCGTCGCGGTGCTGATCATCGCCTGCCCGTGCGCGCTGGGTCTGGCCACCCCGACCGCGCTGATGGTGGGCACCGGGCGGGGCGCCCAGCTCGGGATCCTCATCAAGGGCCCGGAGGTGCTGGAGTCCACGCGCCGGATCGACACGGTCGTGCTGGACAAGACGGGCACGGTCACCACCGGCCGGATGACCCTGCAGGAGGTCCACCTCGCCGAGGGGGCCGACGAGAAGGAGGTGCTGAGGCTCGCCGGAGCCGTCGAGCACGCCTCCGAGCACCCCGTGGCCCGGGCGATCGCCCTGGGCGCCGAGGAGCGGGCCGGGCGGCTCCCGGAGGTCGCGGACTTCGCGAACGTGCCCGGACGGGGCGCACGCGGGCGGGTGGAGGGCCGGGAGGTCGCCGTGGGGCGGCTCTTCGACGACCTGCCGCCGGAGCTGGCCCGCGCGCGGGAAGAGGCCGAGCGGGCCGGGTACACGGCCGTGCCGGTCGGCTGGGACGGGACGGCACGGGCCGTGCTGGCCGTGGCGGACGCGGTCAAGGACACCAGCGCCCGGGCGGTGCGGGAGCTGCGCGCGCTGGGGCTCACGCCGGTGCTGCTGACCGGGGACAACCGGGCGGTGGCGGAGGCGGTCGCCGAGCGGGTGGGGATCGACCGGGTGGTCGCGGAGGTCCTGCCCGAGGAGAAGGTCGCGGCCGTGCGGCGGTTGCAGGCCGAGGGCCGGGTCGTGGCCATGGTCGGCGACGGCGTCAACGACGCCGCCGCGCTGGCCACCGCCGACCTGGGCCTGGCCCTGGGCACCGGCACGGACGCGGCGATCGAGGCGGGCGATCTGACGCTGGTCCGCGGCGACCTGCGGGTGGCGGCGGACGCGATCCGGCTGTCCCGCCGGACCCTGGCCACGATCAAGGGCAATCTCGTCTGGGCCTTCGGCTACAACGTGGCCGCGCTGCCGCTGGCCGCCGCCGGACTGCTGAACCCGATGATCGCGGGGGCGGCGATGGCCTTCTCGTCCGTCTTCGTCGTGACGAACAGCCTCCGACTGCGGACATTCCGGTGAAGTCGCCCCAAATCTCCCCGTGTTCCCGGCGAACGCGACAGGAGCCCCTCTGGAGTACCGGGCCCGGCTCACATAAGCTCTTCACAAGGCTCGCGCATCATCCTTACGCTTGGGCCCCGAGCGGCACATTCGGGCTCTTGCGCATCTAACGGACATACGCAAGAGACGCAGATCACAGTGATGTGAACGTAACCATCGAAGGGGTTCGAGGGTCTAAGTTGACGATGTCGGAGAGCGTCTTGGGGGGCGCGATCTGACATCTGGAGATGTCTTGGGGGACGTCTCCGGTTTGGGGGTGCCTCCCTGCTCGAACGAAGCTGAGAGCTTGGGGGAGCGTTGCCGGGGCACGTACGCCGGGAAGCTTTGAGCGGCCCTTCCGGACGTGCGCTGTCCCGGCAGATCGCACCCACCAGCAGTACGGCGAGTTTCGCTCGTTCTGCTCAACAGCGGTTCAGGCGCTGTCCTCACAGACGCCCGGCCGGATCCCGTGGGGGGAATCCGAACCGGGACTGGGAAGGCGCCCTGGTCGTCGGCCCGTGGGGGGACCGGCGCTCCGGGGCGCCTTCTTTTTTTCCTCGCCCGCCGCGCCGGGCAGGCGAAAGCCCCCGCATCCGGCACGCGGATACGGGGGCCCGAAGCGGTGCTGCGGCTCAGCGCTCCTCGACGGGAACGAAGTCGCGCTCGACGACGCCCGTGTAGATCTGGCGCGGACGGCCGATGCGGGAGCCCGGCTCCTTGATCATCTCGTGCCACTGGGCGATCCAGCCCGGCAGCCGGCCGAGGGCGAACAGGACCGTGAACATCTCGGTCGGGAAGCCCATGGCCCGGTAGATCAGGCCGGTGTAGAAGTCGACGTTCGGGTAGAGGCTGCGCGAGACGAAGTAGTCGTCGGAGAGCGCGTGCTCCTCCAGCTTCAGCGCGATGTCCAGCAGCTCGTCGGACTTGCCGAGGGCGGACAGCACGTCGTGCGCGGCGGCCTTGATGATCTTGGCGCGCGGGTCGAAGTTCTTGTAGACCCGGTGGCCGAAGCCCATCAGGCGGACGCCGTCCTCCTTGTTCTTCACCTTGCGGATGAAGGAGTCCACGTCGCCGCCGGAGTCGCGGATGCCCTCCAGCATCTCCAGCACGGACTGGTTGGCGCCGCCGTGCAGCGGGCCCCACAGCGCGTTGATGCCGGCGGAGATGGAGGCGAACATGTTCGCCTGCGAGGAGCCGACCAGGCGGACCGTGGAGGTCGAGCAGTTCTGCTCGTGGTCCGCGTGCAGGATCAGCAGCTTGTCGAGCGCGGCGACCACGGTCGGGTCCAGCTCGTACTCCTGCGCGGGGACCGAGAAGGTCATGCGGAGGAAGTTCTCGACGTAGCCGAGGTCGTTGCGCGGGTAGACGAACGGGTGGCCGATCGACTTCTTGTACGCGTACGCCGCGATCGTCGGGAGCTTGGCGAGCAGGCGGATGGTGGAGAGGTTGCGCTGGCGCTCGTCGAACGGGTTGTGGCTGTCCTGGTAGAACGTGGACAGCGCCGAGACGACCGAGGACAGCATGGCCATCGGGTGGGCGTCGCGCGGGAAGCCCTTGTAGAAGTTCTTGACGTCCTCGTGCAGCAGGGTGTGCTGCGTGATGTCGTTCTTGAACGCCGAGAGCTGGTCGACCGTCGGCAGCTCGCCGTTGATCAGCAGGTAGGCGACCTCCAGGAAGGTGGAGCGCTCGGCCAGCTGCTCGATCGGGTAGCCGCGGTAGCGCAGGATCCCCGCTTCGCCGTCCAGGTAGGTAATGGCGGATTTGTACGCGGCGGTGTTGCCGTAACCGCTGTCCAGCGTCACCAGACCGGTCTGGGCGCGGAGCTTTCCGATGTCGAAGCCCTTGTCACCGACGGTGCTGTCGATCACCGGGTAGGTGTACTCGCCGTCGCCGTACCGCAGTACTACAGAGTTGTCGCTCACGTCTTCCCTCACCGACGTTGTGCCTCATCTTCGAGGTGCCCTGACTGTCTCTACCATCCCCCACTCGGCTCAGGAGAGTGCACTCGGGGTCGACCATCGGGCCTACTGACGGCACTGAGTGCCGCCAACTTGCCCATCCTGCCCCCTGTGATCCCCTTCCGGAAGTGGCTTGTGACCTTCACGACTCATTTGATCGATCATTTTTCTGCGCGCGGAGCCGGAAGTCGAGTGCCGTGCACCTCCGGCCCGCCGAAACCGTGCGCACCGCCTGGCCGATCGCCTTGCGCGAACCGACGAGGACGACCAGCCGCTTGGCCCGCGTGACGGCCGTGTAGAGCAGGTTGCGCTGGAGCATCATCCAGGCGCCCGTGGTGACCGGGATGACGACCGCCGGGTACTCGCTGCCCTGGGAGCGGTGGATCGTCACGGCGTAGGCGTGCGCCAGCTCGTCGAGCTCGTCGAACTCGTACGCGACCTCCTCGTCCTCGTCCGTCAGCACCGTCAGGCGCTGGTCGACCGGGTCGAGCGAGGTGACCACGCCCACGGTGCCGTTGAAGACACCGTTGGTGCCCTTCTCGTAATTGTTGCGAATCTGGGTGACCTTGTCGCCGACGCGGAAGACGCGGCCGCCGAATCTCTTCTCGGGCAGGTCCGGGCGGCCCGGGGTGATGGCCTGCTGGAGCAGGCCGTTCAGCGTGCCCGCGCCGGCCGGGCCGCGGTGCATGGGGGCGAGCACCTGGACGTCGCGGCGCGGGTCGAGCCCGAACTTGGCCGGAATGCGCCGGGCGGCCACGTCCACCGTGAGCCGTCCGGCGGCCTCCGTGTCCTCCTCGACGAAGAGGAAGAAGTCCTTCATGCCGTCCGTGACGGGGTGCTGCCCGGCGTTGATGCGGTGGGCGTTGGTCACCACTCCGGACTGCTGGGCCTGGCGGAAGACCCGGGTGAGGCGCACGGCCGGGATCGGGCCGCCGTCGGCCAGCAGGTCGCGCAGGACCTCACCCGCGCCGACGCTGGGCAGCTGGTCCACGTCCCCGACGAACAGCAGGTGCGCCCCGGGCGGCACGGCCTTCACCAGCTTGTTGGCGAGGAGCAGGTCGAGCATCGAGGCCTCGTCGACCACCACCAGGTCGGCGTCGAGCGGGCGGTCCCGGTCGTAGGCCGCGTCGCCGCCGGGCTTGAGCTCCAGCAGGCGGTGGACCGTGGAGGCCTCGGCGCCGGTGAGCTCGGACAGGCGCTTGGCGGCCCGGCCGGTCGGGGCGGCGAGCACGACCTTGGCGTTCTTGGCGCGGGCCAGCTCGACGATCGAGCGGACCGTGAAGGACTTGCCGCAGCCGGGACCGCCGGTGAGGACGGCGACCTTCTCGCTCAGCGCCAGCTTGACGGCGGCCTCCTGCTCGGGGGCCAGCTCGGTGCCCGTACGGCCCTTCAGCCAGCCCAGCGCCTTGTCCCAGGCCACGGTCCGGAAGCCCGGCATGCGGTCCTCGCCGGTGCGCAGCAGGCGCAGCAACTGGGCGGCGAGGGAGAGTTCGGCGCGGTGGAAGGGGACCAGGTAGACGGCCGTGACCGGCTCCGAGCCGCCGTCGGGGCCGGGGACCTTCTCGCGGACCACCCCGGGGTCGCCGCCGTCCTCGGGGACCTCGGCCAGTTCCGCCAGGCACTCGATGACCAGCCCCGTGTCCACCTGGAGCAGCTTCACGGCGTCCGCGATCAGCCGCTCCTCGGGCAGGTAGCAGTTGCCCTGGTCGGTGGCCTGCGACAGGGCGTACTGCAGACCGGCCTTGACGCGCTCGGGGCTGTCGTGCGGGATGCCGACGGACTGGGCGATCTTGTCCGCGGTGAGGAAGCCGATGCCCCAGACGTCGGCGGCCAGCCGGTAGGGCTGGTTCTTCACGACGGAGATGGAGGCGTCGCCGTACTTCTTGTAGATGCGCACGGCGATGGACGTGGAGACCTCGACCGTCTGGAGGAAGAGCATGACCTCCTTGATGGCCCTCTGCTCCTCCCAGGCGTCGGCGATCTTCTTCGTCCGCTTGGGACCGAGCCCCGGCACCTCGACGAGCCGCTCGGGCTCCTCCTCGATGATCTTCAGGGTGTCCACGCCGAAGTGCTGGGTGATGCGGTCGGCGAAGACCGGGCCGATGCCCTTGACCAGACCCGAGCCGAGGTAGCGGCGGATGCCCTGGACGGTGGCCGGCAGGACCGTCGTGTAGTTCTCCACGTGGAACTGCTTGCCGTACTGCGGGTGGGAGCCCCAGCGGCCCTCCATGCGCAGGGACTCGCCGACCTGGGCGCCGAGCAGCGCGCCGACGACCGTGAGCAGATCGCCGGCGCCTCTGCCGGTGTCGACCCGGGCGACCGTGTAGCCGTTCTCCTCGTTGGCGTACGTGATGCGCTCCAGGACGCCTTCGAGCGTGGCCAGTCGTCGCTCGCCCGCCTGGGCGGCCCCCGCCTGATCGGTCATGATCCGACGGTACCGCCCGGGTACGACAGGGGAGTCGGGCCCGTATCGAGATATCGTGGTCTGTCGCACTGTCCGGCGAGAGGGGTGGCGCATGACCGCGACGGCGGACTGGGACGCGGCGCAGCTGATCGAGGCGTTCAAGGCGCTCGGCAATCCCGCGCGGCTGCAGATCATGCAGTGGCTGAAGGACCCCGAGGAGCACTTCCGGGAGTACGAGCCGATCGCGGACCGCCGGTCGGTCGGCGTGTGCGTCACCCACATCCAGGCCAAGGCGGGCCTGGCGCAGTCGACCGTCTCCAGTTACATGAGCACGCTCGAACGGGCCGGGCTCGTCCGCCCGACCCGGGTCGGCAAGTGGACCCACTACCGGCGCGACGAGGAGCGGCTCGCCCAGCTCGCGCGGACGATCGGCACCGCGCTCTGACGGATCTCACGGCACGGGGGTGCCACCCCTCCTCTGTCACCCCTCCCACCCCTTCATATTGACGAATCGAGATACGTCGATACGATTTCCCCATGCCGACCTTCACCACCGCACCCACCGCCCTGATCGTCCACGCGCATCCCGAGCCGCTGTCGTTCAGTACCGCCCAGATGCACACCGCCGCCGAGGCCCTGCGCGAGGCCGGGTACCGCGTCGACGTCCTCGACCTCTACGCCGACGCCTGGACCCCCGTCCTCGCCCGTGCCCAGTTCGCCCCGGTGGAGGGCCCGTTCAAGCCGCAGGCCGAGCAGGTGCGCGCGGTCGAGGAAGGGACGCTCGACGCGACCGTCCGGGACCACCTCGACCGGCTGCTCGCCGCCGATCTGCTCGTGCTGTCCTTCCCGCTGTGGTGGTTCTCGCTGCCGGCCGTCCTCAAGGGATGGGTCGACCGGGTGTTCGTGATGGGCGGGGTCTTCGGCGGCCGGCACGGCCTGTTCGCCGACGCCGCGCTCGCCGGGAAGCGGGCGATGCTGCTGTTCACGACCGGCGGCTCCGCCGAGTCGTTCCGGCCCGGTGGCGCCTTCGGGCCGATGGAGGACTTCCTGTTCCACATCCACCGCGGCATGCTGGAGTTCGTCGGATACCGGGTCCTCGACCCCGTCATCACCTACGGCCCCGCCCGCATGACCGAGCGGGAACGCGCCGCGGCACTGGACGCGGTCGGGGAGGCCGTCGGGCGGCGGGCCGCGGACCTGCGGGCGCCCCTCCCCCGTCCGGCCTGACAGATCCCTCGACGGACCCCGGACCGGCGCCCGGGCGACGCCTTCCCACCGCCCGGGCGGCCGGGCCAGGACGCCTGACCTGCCGTCACTTCCGCCAGAACAGGTGGTGGATCACCCCGCTGGGGCTCGGCACCACATCGCAGTGGAAGCGGTCGTACAGCTCCTCGGGGGACTCCCACAGCCGTGAGCCGGATCCGATGACCACGTGGGGCGAGACCGCCACGTGCAGCGTGTCCACCAGGCCGGCGTCGAGGAACTGCCGGATGGTGGCCGCCCCGCCGCCGAGCCGGACGTCCTTGCCGCCGGCCGCCTCGCGCGCCTGCTCGAGGACCTCGGCCGGGTCGCCGCCGACGAAGTGGAACGTGGTGTCGGACAGCGTGAACGAGGGGCGCTCGTGGTGGGTCATGACGAACACCGGCGTGTGGAACGGCGGTTCGTCGCCCCACCAGCCATGCCACGCGTGGTCCCGCCAGGGCCCGCGATGGGGACTGAACTTGTTGCGGCCCATGATCTCGGCGCCGATGTTGTTGCGGAAGTCGCGCGTCAGGTAGTCGTCGAGGCCGCGACTGCCGCCGGATTCGGTGCGGTTGGGCCAGCTCGCCGTGGCACCGGCCCAGGCGAACATCGTCCCCGGGTCGGCGTGCCCGAAGGGCCGCTCCAGGCTCTGGCCCTCGCCGGCACCGAAGCCGTCACCGGACACGTTGAAGTTCTGCACGCGCAGCAGCTGGGACACGACGTTCCTCCTGTGGTCGACGGGAGGCAGACCGCCCGGGTCGGCGAAACTCATCGGTGCGGGCGCCCCGCTCCCCCGGGCCCGGCCGGATCCCCCGCTCAGCCGGCCTGCGCCACCACGTGGTCGATCACCCGCTGGAAGTCCTCACTGGGCGAGAACTCCACCAGCTCACTGTCCTCCAGCGCCACCGGGACGTGCCCGGGCGCCCAGTAGTACGCCTGCCCCACCTCGTACTCCTGCTCGCCGGTCGCCGTGCGCATCCGGATCCGGCCCTTGAGCAGGTAGCCCCAGTGCGGGCACGGGCACGCGTCGTCCGGCAGGCCCTTCAGGGCCGGGCCCATGTCGGTGCCCCGGGGCAGGGTGAGGTAGCCGACCGACAGCCCGCCGCCGATCGGCATGATCCGCAGTTCCACGCCGTCGCCTTCGAGTGCGACGGGCACGTCGTTCCGGGTCGCCGCCTTCATGACTCCTCCGCTCCGGCCCGGCCGGGCCGGACCTGGGGAAACGACCTCCCCTCCTCTCCAGCCTGGACCTCCGGGGGACCGCCCGCGACATCACGATCCGGTCAAGAGGTGCGGACAGGGTCTTGATTTACCGCCGTGTAATCGATTCCATCCCTCCATCGACACAGATGTAATCGATTCCACGGGTCCGTGACGGGCCCCGTTTCCACAAGGAGGTGGAGCGGCGATGGCGAGCATCAAGGACGTCGCCGCCGAGGCGGGCGTCTCCGTCGCCACGGTCTCGCGCGTCCTGAACGACCACCCGTCGGTCAGCGCCGACGCGCGCACCCGCGTGCTGGCCGCCGTCGAGACCCTGGGCTACCGCCCGAACGCCGTCGCCCGCTCCCTGCGCACCGACCAGACCCACACCCTCGGCCTGGTCATCAGCGACGTCCTCAACCCGTACTTCACGGAACTGGCCCGCTCCGTCGAGGAGGAGGCCCGCGCGCTCGGCTACAGCGTGATCATCGGCAACGCCGACGAACGGCCCGACCTCCAGGACCACCACGTGCGCACCCTGCTGGACCGCCGGATCGACGGGCTGCTGGTCTCCCCCACGGACGGCGGCTCGCCGCTGATGCTGGACGCCGCCCGGGCCGGGACGCCCATGGTCTTCGTCGACCGGTGGATCCCGGGCGTGGATGTGCCGGTCGTCCGGTCCGACGGGCGGGCGGCGGTGCGGGACCTGGTCGCGCACCTGCACCGGCTCGGGCACCGGCGGCTCGCGATCATCGCGGGCCCGGCTGCGACCACGACCGGCCGGGAGCGCGTGGAGGCCTTCCGGGAGGCGCTCGGCGCCTACGGGCTCCCGCTGCCCGACACCTACATAGGACAGGGCGACTTCCAGGCGGAGAGCGGGCGCCGGGTCACCGAGGGCTTCCTGGACCTGGCCGAGCCGCCCGAGGTGGTGTTCGCGGCGGACAACCTGATGGCGCTCGGCGCCCTGGACGCCGTGCGGGCGCGTGGCCTGCGCGTGCCGGACGACCTCGCGCTGGCCGCGTTCGACGACATCCGGTGGTTCGTGCACACCGATCCGCCGGTCACCGCGATCGCCCAGCCCACGGGCGAGCTGGGCCGGGCCGCCGTACGGGCCCTGGTCGACCGCATCGAGGGACGGCCCGGCGCGTCCGTGACCCTCCCCGCCCGACTCGTCGTACGCCGCTCCTGCGGCGAGAACCCCGTAACGAACAGGAGCCAGTCGTGAGCAACGCGGACGAGTTGCTGCGCATCGAGGGCCTGCGGAAGACCTTCCCGGGCGTGGTCGCGCTGGACGGCGTCGACTTCGACCTGCGCCGGGGCGAGGTGCATGTGCTGCTCGGTGAGAACGGCGCGGGCAAGAGCACGCTGATCAAGATGCTCTCCGGCGCCTACACGCCCGACGCCGGCCGGATCCTGGTCGGCGGCGCGCAGACCCGCATCCAGAACGCGCAGGACTCCGAGCGGCTCGGGATCGCCACCATCTACCAGGAGTTCAACCTGGTCCCCGACCTGACGGTCGCCGAGAACATCTTCCTCGGAAGGCAGCCGCGCCGCTTCGGGATGATCGACCGCAAGCGGATGGAGGCCGACGCCGAGGTCCTGCTCCAGCGGGTCGGCGTGCAGGTGTCCCCCCGGGCGCGGGTGCGCGAACTCGGCATCGCGCGGCTGCAGATGGTGGAGATCGCCAAGGCGCTGAGTCTGGACGCCCGGGTGCTGATCATGGACGAGCCGACGGCCGTGCTCACCTCCGAGGAGGTCGACAGGCTCTTCGCGATCGTGCGCACGCTGCGCGAGGACGGCGTCGGGATCGTCTTCATCACCCACCACCTGGAGGAGATCGCCGCGCTCGGCGACCGGGTGACGGTCATCCGGGACGGGAGGAGCGTCGGGCAGGTGCCCGCCTCCACACCCGAGGACGAGCTGGTCCGGCTGATGGTCGGGCGCTCGATCGAGCAGCAGTACCCGCGCGAACGGCCCGCGAAGGGCGCCCCGTTGCTCACCGTCGAAGGGCTCACCCGGGACGGGGTCTTCCACGACGTCGGCTTCGAGGTGCACGCCGGTGAGGTCGTCGGCATCGCGGGGCTGGTCGGCGCCGGGCGGACCGAGGCCGTCCGGGCGGTCTTCGGGGCCGACCCGTACGACCGGGGCAGCGTGAAGGTCTCCGGCAGCCCGGTCGCCAAGTACGACGTCAACGCGGCGATGGACGCGGGCATCGGGCTCATCCCGGAGGACCGCAAGGGCCAGGGCCTGGTGCTGGACGCCTCGGTGGAGGAGAACCTCGGGCTGGTGACCCTGCGGTCGGCCACCCGCGCGGGACTCGTCGACCTCAAGGCGCAGCGCGCGGCGGCCGCGCGGATCGCCGAGCAGCTCGGGGTGCGCATGGCGGGCCTCGGCCAGCACGTGCGCACCCTGTCCGGCGGCAACCAGCAGAAGGTCGTCATCGGCAAGTGGCTGCTCGCCGACACCAAGGTGCTGATCCTCGACGAGCCGACGCGGGGCATCGACGTCGGCGCCAAGGTCGAGATCTACCAGCTGATCAACGAACTCACCGCCGCCGGCGCGGCCGTCCTGATGATCTCCAGCGATCTTCCCGAGGTGCTCGGCATGAGCGACCGGGTGCTGGTGATGGCCCAGGGGCGGATCGCCGGTGAACTCTCCGCCGACGAGGCGACCCAGGACGCCGTGATGGCCCTCGCCGTCAGCACTCCCACCAGCACGACCGGAACGGAGGCCTCCCGTGGCCACTGACACGCTCAAGAGCACGACGGGCGCGGGTGGCGCCTCCGGAGGCCTGCGCCGCCTCCTGCTCGACAACGGCGCCCTGACCGCGCTCATCGTCCTCGTCATCGCCATGTCGGCGCTGTCCGGCGACTTCCTGACGGCGGACAACCTCCTCAACGTCGGCGTGCAGGCGGCCGTGACCGCCATCCTCGCCTTCGGCGTGACGTTCGTGATCGTCTCGGCGGGCATCGACCTGTCGGTGGGTTCGGTCGCCGCGCTGTCGGCCACGGTGCTCGCCTGGAGCGCCACCTCGGCGGGCGTCCCGGTCTTCCTCGCCGTCCTGCTGGCCATAGCGACGGGCATCGTCTGCGGCCTGGTCAACGGCGTGCTGATCTCCTACGGCAAGCTGCCGCCGTTCATCGCCACGCTGGCCATGCTGTCCGTGGCCCGCGGCCTGTCCCTGGTCATCTCCGAGGGCTCCCCGATCGCCTTCCCCGACTCGGTCTCCCACCTCGGCGACACCCTCGGCGGCTGGCTGCCGGTGCCGGTGCTGGTCATGGTCGTGATGGGCCTGATCGCCGCGTTCGTGCTCGGCCGGACGTACATCGGCCGCTCCATGTACGCGATCGGCGGCAACGAGGAGGCCGCGCGCCTTTCCGGGCTGCGCGTGAAGAAGCAGAAGCTCGCCATCTACGCCTTCTCCGGTGTCTTCGCCGCCGTCGCGGGTGTCGTGCTGGCCGCCCGGCTCTCCTCCGCGCAGCCGCAGGCCGCCGACGGCTACGAACTGGACGCCATCGCCGCGGTCGTCATCGGCGGCGCCTCCCTCGCGGGCGGCACCGGCAAGGCGTCCGGGACGCTCATCGGCGCGCTGATCCTGGCGGTGCTGCGCAACGGGCTCAACCTGCTGAACGTCTCCGCGTTCTGGCAGCAGGTCGTCATCGGCGTCGTCATCGCACTGGCGGTGCTGCTCGACACGGCCCGCCGCAAGGCCGGGGTCACGCCGGTCGCCGGTGGCGCGGGCGGCGGCAGGGGCAAGCAGGCGACGACCTACGCGCTGGCCGCCGTGGTCACGGTCGCGATCGTCGGCGCCACGTCCTTCCTGCACAACGGCTCCTCCTCCACGGCCACCCCGAAGATGGGCCTGTCGCTGTCCACCCTCAACAACCCCTTCTTCGTGCAGATCCGGGCGGGCGCCGAGGCCGAGGCGAAGAAGCTGGGCGTGGACCTGACCGTCACGGACGCCCAGAACGACGCCTCCCAGCAGGCCAACCAGCTGCAGAACTTCACCAGTTCGAACCTGGGCGCGATCATCGTCAACCCGGTGGACTCGGACGCGGCGAGCAACTCCGTGAAGGCCGCCGACAAGGCGGACATCCCGGTCATCGCCGTGGACCGCACGGTGAACGACGCCAGGACCGACACCCTGGTCGCCTCCGACAACGTGGCCGGCGGTGAACTCGCCGCCAGGACCATCGCCGACAAGCTGGGCGGCAAGGGCAAGATCGTGATCCTCCAGGGCCAGGCGGGCACGTCCGCGGCCCGGGAGCGCGCCGCGGGCTTCGCCCAGGGCCTGAAGGCCTACCCGGGCATCGAGGTCGTCGCCCAGCAGCCCGCCGACTTCGACCGCACCAAGGGACTGGACGTGATGTCGAACCTGCTCCAGGCCCACCCGGACGTCCAGGGCGTCATCGCCGCGAACGACGAGATGGCCCTCGGCGCGATCAAGGCGCTGGGCTCCAAGGCCGGAAAGTCGGTCTCGGTCGTCGGCTTCGACGGCACGCCTGACGGGCTGAAGGCGGTCGAGGGCGGCACGCTGTACGCCTCGGTGGCGCAGCAGCCGTCCCAGCTCGGGAGGATCGCCGTGGACAACGCGCTGAAGGCGCTCAAGGGCGAGAAGGTCGAGCAGACGGTGAAGGTGCCGGTGAAGGTGGTCACGAAGGAGAACGTGGCCGGCTTCAGCGGCTGACATCGGGGAACGGCGGGCGGTCGCACGGCTGGTGGGACCGCCCGTCCATGTCACTCACGTGGGGAGACGACGCATGTACGACTACGACCTCCTGGTCGTGGGGTCGGCCAACGCCGACCTGGTGATCGGAGTGGAGCGCCGGCCCGGTGCCGGCGAGACCGTGCTCGGCTCCGACCTGGCCGTCCACCCGGGCGGCAAGGGCGCGAACCAGGCGGTCGCCGCCGCCCGGCTCGGGGCCCGCACGGCCCTGCTGGCCCGGGTCGGCGACGACGACCACGGCCGGCTGCTGCTGGACTCGCAGCGGGAGGCCGGCGTCGACACGGTCGGGGTCCTGGTGGGCGGCGCGCCGACCGGGGTCGCGCTGATCACGGTCGATCCGTCCGGGGACAACAGCATCGTGGTGTCGCCGGGCGCGAACGGCCGGCTGACCCCGCAGGACGTCGCCGCCGCCGGGTGCCTGTTCCAGGGCTCCAAGGTGGTGTCGGCGCAGCTGGAGATCCCGCTGGAGACGGTGGTGGAGGTCGTGCGGAACCTGGCGCCGGGCAGCCGGTTCGTGCTCAACCCGTCGCCGCCGCGGCCGCTGCCCGCGGAGGTGCTGGCGGCCTGCGACCCGCTGATCGTGAACGAGCACGAGGCGAAGGTGATCCTGGGCGGCTCGGCCGTCGGGGACTCCCCCGAGGACTGGGCGCGGATCCTGCTCGCGAAGGGCCCGCGGTCGGTGGTGGTGACGCTGGGCGCGCAGGGCGCGCTGGTGGCGTCGGCGGACGGGGTCGCGCGGGTGGCGTCCGTGAAGGTGGACGCCGTGGACACGACGGGAGCCGGGGACGCCTTCACGGCCGCGCTGGCCTGGCGGCTGGGGGCGGGTGAGTCCCTGGCCGAGGCGGCGGCGTACGCGGCGCGGGTGGGTGCGGTGACGGTGACGAAGGAGGGCGCGCAGGTGTCCTTCCCGACGGCGGCGGAGGTCGCTGGGCTGTGAAGAGGGCCGGAATACTGAACCGCCATCTCGCCGGTGCGCTGGCCGGGCTCGGGCACGGGGACGGGGTGCTGGTGTGCGACGCGGGCATGCCCATCCCGGACGGGCCGCGCGTGGTCGACCTGGCGTTCCGCGCCGGGGTGCCGGCGTTCGCCGAGGTGCTGGACGGGCTGCTGGCGGAGCTGGTGATCGAGGGGGCGACGGCGGCCGAGGAGGTGCGGCGGGCCAACCCGGAGGCGGCGGGGCTGCTGGAGGGCCACTTCCCCGCGCTGGAACTCGTCCCGCACGAGCGGCTCAAGGAGCTGTCGGCGGGGGCCCGGCTGATCGTGCGCACCGGAGAGGCACGGCCGTACGCGAACGTGCTGCTGCGCTGCGGCGTCTTCTTCTGAGGCCTGGCCGGGCTGCCCCCGGAACGGTTTCGAGGGGCCCGATCCGTCGACCGGGCCCCTCGGCTCTCCCCTCCCGTCAGGTCCCCCGCGATCCCCCCGGATCCCCCTCCAGAAGTCCTGACACCACGTACGACCCGCCAAGGGCGGGAAGGGTTGCACGCCGGGACGAGAAATTTTCTGCCGGATTCCCGGGAAGATCACGGCGTCCACGGGCGGGGCACCGCGGGCAGGCACCGCGGGCAGGCACCGCGGGCGGGCGGCAGTGGGTCGGGCCGTGCGAGCCGGGCTCCCTTTCGGACCGGCGGGTGAACGGAGTTGCCCATCGCATGCGCCGTCGGGGCCGGTTGAGCGACCGGAACCGCGTGAACGGAGGCGATCCGTGACACCGGCTACGGATTTCGTCGCACCCTCCGTCACCCCGGGGAGTGTGATTTGCGCGACGCCCGGGCCCTGAGCTGACACCCCGTTCCCTCGCGAACTCCGCCGAATGCGCTGGTTGTTGCGCTGATCGCCACAAGTGTGGCAAGACGATCCACCCGGCGCGTCACGCGGTGCCAGGGCGGTCCCGCCTTGGTAGCCCACAAGGGTGACGTGCGTGGACCGTGGTTGCCTGTGGTGCCCGGTACTGTGTGGGGTTACCACCGCTCCCCGGAGGGTCCTCGACACGTCGTGGGCGTCCCCGCGGGGTTCACGAACGTGGACCGGAAAGGGGGCGGCCCGATGGCTCAGCAGCCTGAGGGGCACCAGAACACCAAGGCGGACCGTGTCTACAACAAGGTCCGCTGGCTGGGTCCGATCTACACGATCTACAAGATCGTCAGGGAGGCCCTGGGCCATTAAAGGAAGAACCCCGACCTTGAGGCCGGGGTCCTGCCCGTTCTGGTGATGCCGGAGGGCCTCATCTCTGCAGCTTGCCAGCGACCGGAGATGGGGCTCTCTTCAGTTGCCCGCGCGCCGAGCGCGCGTTCACCAAGATCCGCCCCGTGTTGACAGTTGTTGACACGGCGCTGCGCCCATCTTGCCCTGCGCACCAGGCGGATGCGAGACCCGATGGCATGTTGAGACGGAAGCGGACTTTCGTATTCCGGGCCGGAACTGAGCATTCGGCCAGCTCAGAAATGTCGTGCGCATGTGAAAGTGGCGCACATCACACACTTGGCAGTGATGCGGTGCACACCGGTTCGTGCGCGTAGATGCCCTGATCGTCCCGGTCTACTGATGCGTAACCGGTAGATCCCTTACGCGGCCGGGAATCGTACAGGATGGCACTGACCATTGAGCGTGACTGCGGACGACCCAGGTGCACCGTGCAGTTGCACGATGCACGGCGGATCCCGCCGGCTCACGCGCGCCCCGCCCCCGCGCGCCCCGGACCCCCCTCCCTGGCCAGGGGTCCGGCCGACCGCAAGGGACGCCGACCGGTCGGCTGCCGCAGGCCGGCCCCCCACGACCGTGCGGAACCGCACGGTTCTCAACGGCGGGCCGACGTGGGGGGGGCCGGGGGGCCGGCAGTGGGCCAGGGGCCCGGGGGGCGACGGCCGGTCGTGAGTGCCCGGTGTGGATCGGGGTGGATCGGGGTGTGCCGGGGGGTGAGCGGGGCGGTCACGCGGGGCGGGGCGGGCGGGCCCTGGGGGTGAGCCGGGTGGCCGTCCGGCGCAGGGCGGGCGGGCCCCGGGGGGGGGAGCCGGGCGTGCCCCCGGCGCGGCGCCAGGTGAACCCGGAGGGTCAGCCCGGTGGCCGCGCGGCGCGGGGCGGGCGGGCCCGGGGGCGGTGAGCCGGGTGACGAGCGACGCGGCGCGAGGCGAGCCCGGAGGGTCGGCCCGGTGACCGCGCGGCGGGGCGGCCGGGCCCGGAGGGGTGAACCGGGCGGTCCCTCGGCGCGGCGCCGGGTGGGGAGCCGGCTGGCCGACCGGCGCGGGCGAACCCGGAGGGTTAGCCAGGTGGCCGCCCGGCGCAGTGCGAGCGGGGCCCGGACGGTGAGCCGGGCGGTCCCCGGCGCGGCGCCAGGCGAACCCGGAGGGTCAACCGGGCGGCCGCCCGGCGCGGTGCGGGTGAGCCCGAGGACGGTGGGCCGAGTGGCCGCCCGGTGCAGTGCGGGCGAACCCGGGGACGGTGAGCCGGGTGGCCGCCCGGCAGGGCCGGGGGGCGGCTGGCCGACCGGCGCGATGCCAGGCGAGCCCGGAGGGTCAACCGGGTGGCGAGCGGCGCGGGGCGGGCGGCCGCCCGGCGCGGTGCGGGTGAGCCCGGAGACGGTGAGCCGGGCGGTCCCCCGGCACGGCGCCAGGCGAACCCGCAGGGTCAACCGGGGTGGCCGCCCGGCGCAGTGCCGGCGAGCCCGGGGGCGGTGCGCCGAGCGTGCCACCCGCGCCGCGCCAGGCGAACCCGCAGGGCCAACCGATGGGCCGCCCGGCGCAGTGCCGGCGAGCCCGAGGGCGGTGCGCCGGGGTGGCGGCGGCCGAGGTGGCGTTGGGTTTGGCCGGGGTCGCGCCGGTGTGGGGAGTGGTGGGCGGGCGGGATCGTCTCGGGGCCGGTCAGGCCGATTCGTTGAGCAGCCTGCTCAGGTGCTCGCGGCCGGGGCCGAGCAGGTCCGGCAGCGGGGCCGCCCCCTCGTACCAGCGCTTCTCGTACTCCCAGCACAGCCAGCCGTCCCAGCCGTGGCGGGAGAGGATCTCGACGCATTCGGCCAGCGGCAGGACGCCCTCGCCCAGCGGCAGGGGCGTGGTGTCGTCGGCGGAGGCGATGTCCTTGACCTGGACGTAACCGAGGTGGGGGTGGAGGGCCGCATAGGACTCGGAGGGCTGTTCGCCGCCGAGCCAGGTGTGCATGACGTCCCAGAGCGCGCCGACCTGGCGGTGGCCGACGAGGCCGAGGACGCGCATGGCGTCGGCCGCGGTGCGGTGGGAGTCGTGGGTCTCCAGGAGGATGCGGACGCCGAGGTCGGTGGCGTACTCGGCGGCCGTGCCCAGACGGCGGGCGGCCGTCGCGTCGGCCTCCTCGGGGGTCTGGGCGTCGGGGTCGCCCCCGGGGAACACCCGGACGTACGGGGCGCCCAGGTCGCGGGCCAGGTCGAGCAGGGCGCGGATCTCGGCCAGCACGGGCTCGTCGTCGCCGGGCGCGGCGACCCGTGCGTAGCCCGCGAGGCCGAGGAGTTCCACGCCCGACTCCTTGAACCCGGCCGCCACCTCGGCCCGCCGGGCCGCGTCGAGGCCGGGGTGGACCGGTTCCTCGGGGTGGGTGCGCAGCTCGACCCCGTGGTAGCCGTGGGCGGTCGCGAGGCGCAGGACGTCGGCCAGGGGCAGGCCGGGGACACCGAGGGTGGAGAACGCCAGCTTCATATGGTCGGACCGTTCCTCATCGGGGAGCAGGAGTGGGTCTTGTACCCATACCAGATCACTGCGGACATCCCGCACCGTGCCGGATGTCCTGCTCGCCCGCGTTCCCGCCGCATCCGTCGGCACGCCTCCCGGTGTGCGGCCGGCGGGCGGGGGCAGGGTGGGCCCTACGCGCCGCGCAGGCCGAACAGGGTCGCCGCGTTGTCGTGGCACACCGCGCGCAGCCAGTCCTCACCGAGGCCCAGCCGTTCCAGGGCGTGCAGCTGCTGCGCGTAGGGATAGGGGATGTTGGGGAAGTCGGAGCCGAGCAGGACGCGGTCGCCGAGGGCGGCGAGCCGGGGCAGGGCGCGGCGCGGGAACGGCATGAAGACCTCGGTGAAGTCGGTGAACGCCATGGTCGTGTCCAGCCGCAGCTCGTCGTGGCGCTCGGCGAGGCCGAGGAACTCCTCGTACTCGGGCATGCCCAGGTGCGCGACGATCAGCCGGAGCCGGGGGTGACGTGCCAGCACCGTCGCGACGGGCCCGGGGCCGGTGTGCTTGCCGGGTGCGGGACCGGAGCCGCAGTGCATCACCACGGGGATCCGGGCCTCGGCCAGCACGCCCCACGCCGGCCGGAGCAGGTCGTCGGCGGGGTCGTAGTCACCCACCTGCACATGCGCCTTGAACACGCGCGCTCCGGCTTCGACGGCCTCGCGGACGTACGCTTCGACGCCCGGCTCGGGGAAGAGGGTGGCGGTGTGCAGGCAGTCGGGGGTGCGGCGGGCGAAGTCGGCGGCCCAGCCGTTCAGCCACGCCGCCATGCCGGGTTTGTGCGGGTAGAGCATCGAGGTGAAGGCCCGGACGCCGAACTCCCGCAGCAGGGCCGCCCGCTCGGACTCCGTCCTGCGGTACGTGATGGGCCACTCCAGTCCGCCGATCAGCGGCCCGTTGGTGTCGAAGTAGTCCCAGACCTTGCGCAGGACCCGCTCGGGCATGAAGTGCGTGTGCACGTCGACGAGTCCGGGAATGCCGAGCCGCTCCCAGAACCGCCGGACGGCACGGGCCTCCTCGCAGTCACCGGAGGCGGGCTGTGGCTCGTTCACCCGGCTCATGCGGCTCCCTTGTCCCGGTCTTCTCTCCCCCGCCGTCCCACCGCCGCCTCTCCCCCGCCCCCGCCCCCGCCGACCCGTCGTGTCCGACCTCCGGCGTCTCAGGAGGGACGCGGCGCCCCGGAGGACCCGCGCACCATCAACTCCCCCCGCACCGACGCGATCCCGCCGGGCGGCGCCTCCTCGCGGCCCATCGCGATCCGCCCGGCCCGGGCCCCCGCCTCCGCCAGCGGCAACCGCACCGTCGTCAGGGCGGGCACCGCGTCGATGCTGAACGGCAGGTCGTCGAAGCCCGCCACCGACACGTCCTCCGGGATCCGCAGCCCGGAGTCGCGCAGCGCCGCGCACGCGCCGAGCGCCACGGAGTCGTTCGCCGCGACGACCGCGGTCAGCGACGGGTCCCGGCGCAGCAGTTCCAGCGTCGCCTCGTAACCGGAGCGGCGGTCGTAGCGGCCGTGCACGGTCCAGCGGGGGTCCTCCTCGATGCCGTGCGCGGCCAGCGCGGCCCGGTGGCCCTCCAGGCGGTGCCGGGTGGTGGTCCGCTCCTCGGGGCCCGCGATGTAGCCGAGCCGCCGGTGCCCCAGGCCGATGAGGTGCTCGGTGAGTTCCTGTCCGCCGCCGCGGTTGTCGAAGGTCAGCGCGATCGCCCCGGTGTCCGGGGCCGGCGGGCGTCCGCACAGGACGACCCGCGTCCCGGCGTCCGTCAGCTTGCGCACCTTGGCGTCCATGGCCGCCCGGTGCGCCGCGTCCTCGATGGCCCCGCCGGTCAGCACCACGGCCGCGGCCCGCTGCCGCTGCAGCAGCGTGAGGTAGGTCAGTTCCCGTTCCGGGGAGCCGCCGGTGTTGCAGACCACCGCGAGCCGCTCCCCGCCCGCGCGCCCGCCGGGCCCGCCGATCTCCGCCTGGATCGCACCGGCCATGATCCCGAAGAAGGGGTCGGCGATGTCGTTCACCAGAATGCCGACCAGGTCGGAGGTGGCGGCGGCCAGGGCGCTGGCGGGTCCGTTGAGCACGTAGTCCAGCTCGTCGACGGCCTTCAGTACCCGTTCGCGGGTGGAGGCCGCCACGGGGTAGTTCCCGTTCAGCACGCGCGACACCGTCGCGGGCGAGACCTGCGCGCGGGCCGCCACGTCCGCCAGGGTCACCGTCATCTCGTCGTCCTCCGGTCACGCATCTCGTCGTCCGCCCTCGTACACATGCAGACCTGTGGCCATGGTTCCGAGCAGACCTTAAGCCCCCGGCCCCCGGTTGTTCGCCCCCTCGAACAACTCGTCCTGGTCACGGTCTTGTCCGGACCGCCGTCAGAGGCTAGCTTCTTCCTGTATAGAAAGCGCTTGCTGTCACGTTCACCAGTCCACGGACGGTTCACCGGCTCCCCGGTGACGGGTGGGGCGTACGCGGCGCGACGACCGCGTACGAAGGGAACGACGTGACACGCAAGACGGTGCGTATCGCCATGAACGGCGTGACCGGGCGCATGGGCTACCGCCAGCACCTGGTCCGCTCCATCCTCGCCCTGCGCGAGCAGGGCGGTCTCGACCTCGGCGACGGCACCGTGCTGTGGCCCGAGCCGGTCCTGGTCGGCCGCCGCGAGCACGCGCTGCGTGCCCTGGCCGAGCGGCACGGCCTGGAGCACGTCTCGACCGACCTGGACGCGGTCCTCGCGGATCAGACGGTGGACATCTACTTCGACGCCCAGGTCACCTCGGCCCGCGAGGAGGCGATCAGGAAGGCCGTGGCGGCGGGCAAGCACATCTACACCGAGAAGCCCACGGCCACCGGACTGCAGGGCGCCCTCGACCTGGCCCGGCTGGCGAACGAGGCCGGCGTCAAGCACGGCGTCGTCCAGGACAAGCTCTTCCTGCCCGGCCTGCTGAAGCTGAAGCGCCTGATCGACGGCGGTTTCTTCGGCCGGATCCTGTCCGTGCGCGGCGAGTTCGGCTACTGGGTCTTCGAGGGCGACTGGCAGACCGCGCAGCGCCCGTCGTGGAACTACCGCGCGGAGGACGGCGGCGGCATCGTCGTCGACATGTTCCCGCACTGGGAGTACGTGCTGCACGAGCTGTTCGGCCGGGTGAAGTCGGTCCAGGCCATCGCCACCACGCACATCCCGCAGCGCTGGGACGAGAACGGCAAGCCCTACGACGCCACCGCCGACGACGCCGCCTACGGCATCTTCGAGCTGGAGGGCGGCGCGATCGCCCAGATCAACTCCTCCTGGACCGTGCGCGTCCACCGCGACGAGCTGGTCGAGTTCCAGGTCGACGGCACCGAGGGCTCGGCCGTGGCGGGCCTGCGCAACTGCCGTGTCCAGCACCGCTCGGCCACGCCCAAGCCGGTGTGGAACCCGGACATTCCCGCCACCGAGGTCTTCCGCGACCAGTGGCAGGAGGTCCCGGACAACGCCGAGTTCGACAACGGCTTCAAGGCGCAGTGGGAGCTGTTCCTCAAGCACGTCTACGCCGACGCCCCCTACCACTGGGACCTGCTGGCCGGTGCCCGCGGTGTCCAGCTGGCCGAGCTGGGCCTGAAGTCCTCGGCCGAGGGCCGCCGTCTCGACGTGCCGGAGATCTCGCTGTGACCATCCGACTCCCCGGACCGGGCGGGGCGCTGCGGGCATACGAGCCGCGCACCGAGCCCCTCGCCCTGACCCCCGGCACGCCCTTCACCTCCCGCACGGTCTTCTCGGCTGCACACGTCGTGGCCGACCCGTACGCGGACGTCTCCCCCGACTCGCCCGCCGCCGTCGACTGGGACGCCACCCTCGCCTTCCGCCGCCACCTGTGGTCGCACGGTCTCGGCGTGGCCGAGGCCATGGACACCGCCCAGCGCGGGATGGGCCTGGACTGGGCGGGCGCCGCGGAGCTGATCCGCCGCTCGGCGGCCGAGGCGAAGGCCGTCGGCGGCCGGATCGCCTGCGGTGTGGGCACCGACCAGCTGGCGGCCACCGAGTTCGGCCACCCGTACGGCCTGGCGGAGATCCGGGCCGCCTACGAGGAGCAGCTCGCCCTCGTGGAGGAGTCGGGCGCGCAGGCGATCCTCATGGCCTCGCGGGCGCTGGCCGCGGTCGCCAAGGGCCCGGACGACTACCTGGAGGTCTACGGGCACCTGCTGCGACAGGCGTCCGAGCCGGTCATCCTGCACTGGCTCGGCCCGATGTTCGACCCGGCGCTCGAGGGCTACTGGGGGGCCACGGACCTGGACGCCGCCACCCGGACCTTCCTGGACGTCATCGCCGCGCACCCCGACAAGGTCGACGGCATCAAGGTCTCCCTGCTGGACGCGGAGCGGGAGATCGGCATCCGCCGCCGCCTCCCCGAGGGCGTGCGCTGCTACACCGGGGACGACTTCAACTACCCGGAGCTGATCGCGGGTGACGACCGGGGCTACAGCCACGCCCTGCTCGGCATCTTCGACCCGCTGGGCCCGCTCGCCGCCGAGGCGGTCCGGGTCCTGGACACGGGGAACACGGAGGGCTTCCGGGCGCTGCTCGACCCCACGGTCGGGCTCTCCCGCCACCTCTTCCGGGCCCCGACGCGCTTCTACAAGACGGGCGTGGTGTTCCTGGCCTGGCTGGCCGGCCACCAGTCGCACTTCACGATGGTCGGCGGTCTGCAGTCGGCCCGGTCGCTGCCGCACCTCGCCACGGCGTACGAACTGGCCGACGGTTTGGGACTGTTCCCGGACCCGAAGCTGGCGGAGGAGCGGATGAAGACGTTGCTGCGGGTGTACGGGGTGGAGCAGTGAGCGCGGCCGGGCTGGACCGTTTCTCCATCAACCAGATGACGGTGAAGCAGCTGTCGCTGCCGGACCTGGTGGCGGCCTGCGGGGATCTGGGCGTCCGCCACGTCGGGCTGTGGCGGGAGCCGGTGCGGGCGCACGGGCTGGAGGCCACGGCGAAGCTGGTCCGGGAGGCGGGCCTGACGGTGACAACGTTGTGCCGGGGCGGCTTCCTCACCGCGACCGATCCGCGGGAGCGGGCCGAGGCCCTGGCCGACAACCGCCGGGCGGTCGACGAGGCGGCGGCGCTCGGCACGGACACCCTGGTCCTGGTCTCGGGCGGACTCCCGGCCGGTTCCAAGGACCTGCACGGGGCGCGAGAGCGCATCGCGGACGCCCTGGCGGAGCTGGGCCCGTACGCGGAGCGGCACGGGGTCCGCCTGGCGATCGAGCCGCTGCACCCGATGTACGCCGCGGACCGCTGCGTGGTGTCCACGCTGGCCCAGGCCCTGGACCTCGCGGAACGCTTCCCCGCGCACCAGGTGGGGGTCACGGTCGACACCTACCACATCTGGTGGGACGACACCGCGCCCGCGCAGATCGCCCGCGCGGGCCGGGACGGCCGCATCCACACCTTCCAGCTCGCCGACTGGACGACCCCCCTCCCGGAGGGCGTCCTCACCGGCCGCGGCCAGATCGGCGACGGCGCGATCGACATGCGCGTGTGGCAGGGGTACGTGGAGGACGCGGGGTACTCCGGGCCGATCGAAGTCGAGCTGTTCAACGCCGGGTTGTGGGCACGGGACGGACGCGAAGTCCTGGCTGAGACGGCGGCGAGGTTCACCGAGCACACCCGCTGACCCGCGTCCCAGGTACAGCGCGGCGCGCACCCACCCCTCAGCCCGCCCGGCCTGCTGGTCGACGCGTCGTAGCGGCCGGCGCCGGGAAGCGGGCCGCGGCGGGCGGGGCGGGCGGGACGCGGCGGGGTGGCAGGGACGTCAGCGCCACGCCGCCCACCAGCAGGGCCGCCGCGCACCAGCGCAGGGGGCTCACCGGTTCGCCGAGGAACAGTGCCGCCGACGACATGCCGAAGACCGGGACGAGGAGGGAGAAGGGCGCCACCGTGGAGGCGGGGTGGTGGCGCAGCAGGAAGCCCCAGACGCCGAAGCCGAACACGGTGGTGATCCAGGCGACGTAGACGACCGTGCCCGCGCCCTGCCAGTCCAGGGCGCGCAGGGCCGCCAGGTCGCGGGAGGGGCCTTCGAGGAGGAGGGAGAGGGCCAGCAGGGGCAGGACCGGGACCGTGCTCACCCAGACCATGAAGTTCAGGGAGTCGGCGGGGGCCGCCTTGCGGGTGAGGACGTTCGACGCGCCCCAGCAGGCCGCGGCGGCGACGACCAGCGCGAAGGCGCCGAGCGGGCCGGAGGCGCCCTCGTCGACGGCCGCCACGGCGATGCCGGCCAGGGCGACCAGCATGCCCAGCAGGCGGACGCGGGACGGGCGTTCGCCGAGGGCCGCGGCGGCGACGACCGCCGTGAAGACCGCCTGGATCTGCAGGACCAGGGAGGACAGGCCCGCCGGCATGCCGGCGTCCATCCCGACGAACAGCAGGCCGAACTTCGCCACCCCCAGCACGAGGCCCACGGCCACGATCCACTTCCAGGCCACCTTGGGGCGGCCCACGAAGAACACCGCCGGGAGCGCCGCCGCCAGGAAGCGCAGGGCGGAGAAGAGCAGCGGCGGGAAGTGGTCGAGGCCGATCTCGACGACCGTGAAGTTGACGCCCCAGACGGCGGCGACCAGGACGGCGAGGGTGAGGTGTGCGGGACGCATGGCGTGAGCATCGCGCCCCTGGACCGTGAAGCACCAGCGATGATTGCTGCATGGTTGGATGAAGCATCGCTGATGAAAGGAGGGCCCGTGCTCGATCTCCAGCGGCTGCGCGCCCTGCACGCCGTCTCCGTGCACGGCACCGTCGGCGCGGCCGCCGTCGCGCTCGGGTACACGCCCTCCGCCGTGTCCCAGCAGATCGCCAAGCTGGAGCGGGAGACCCGGACCGTGCTGCTGGAGCGCGCGGGCCGCGGGGTCCGGCTCACCGACGAGGCCCATCAACTCGTCGCCACGGCGCAGGAGTTGATGACCATCGTGGAGCGGGCGGAGACCGCGCTGGAGGAGCGGCGGGGACGGCCGGCCGGGCGGCTGACCGTCGCCGCGTTCGCGTCGGCGGCGCGCGGGCTGATGCCGGGCGTCCTCGCCGAGCTGGGCCGCAAACACCCCGCCCTGGACGCACGGCTCACCGAACTCGACCCGCATCTGTCCGTCGACCTGGTGGCCAAGGGTGCCGTCGACCTCGCCGTCGCGCACGACTGGGACATCGCGCCGCTGCCCGCGCCGCCCGGCGTGGAGCAGGCGCTCATCGGCGACGACCTGTGCGATCTGCTGGTGCCCGAGGGGCACCCCTTCGCGGGGCGGGACGCCGTACGGCGGGAGGAGCTGGGCGGCGAGCGGTGGATCTGCCAGCCGCCGGGCCGGGTCTGCCACGACTGGCTGATGCGGACGCTGCGCGCGGCCGGGCACGAGCCGGACCTCGTCCACCAGGCCGACGAGAACCCCACCCTGGTCGCCCTCGTCGCGGCCGGACTCGGTGTCGCCCTCATCCCACGGCTGGGGCGCGGGCCGCTGCCCGCGGGCGTGGTCGAGGTCCCCCTCGACCCGCTGCCGGTGCGGCGCCTGTACGCCCTGTGGCGGACGGGGGCGGCCCGGCGGCCGGCCATCGCGGAGACGGTACGGGTCATCACCGAGCACTGGCCGAACGCGTCGGCCCGCACCGGCCGCTGACGTTGCGTCCGGGCGGGCGGCGGGCCCGGCAGCCTCCCCGGGCCGGCCCGCCACGGCCAGGGCGCCGGGGTCCCGGACCGTGGCGGGCCGGCCCGGCTGCGCGGGACCACGTGGTGGGGTCCCGCCCCCGGGCGGCGTTCAGGTCGCCGGAGGGCTTCGGCCTTCGGGGCACGATCCGCCCGGGGGCGGCCCGTCCACCCCGTCCGCCCCCCGTTCCTCTCCCGTCCCGACTTGCGGAAATCCGGGGCCGGCCGGGAACCCGGAGCTGATGCCGGGCGTCCCATCGCAGCCGCCGGAGAGTCACCACGGTGCGGTGTCGGCCCTCGCTGCTGGCTGCGATCGCTGACCACCCTCTCCGCCGCACCGGGGCCGGCGGCACCGCCGCCATCGGCGCGCCCCCTCCCACAGCGCCGATGGCGGCCCCCTCGGTGGTTACTGTGCTTTCCCTTGACTGGCAGAAACTTCCCGGTTATTGGTGATCTCCTGGAAGTTTCCTTCAGCGGATCCCAGCGATCACCTCCGGAAGGAGCGCACGTGCACGACACCGGCACGGCAAGCACGGGAAGCACCGCACAACCCTCCAGACGCACCCTCCTCGCCGCCGGCGCCGGTCTCACCGCCGCCCTCGCGGCCGCCGCGCCCGCCACCGCGGCCGGCGCCCCGGACGACAGCGCGCTGCGCGCCCTCGTCTCCCGCATGACGCCGGAGGAGAAGGTCGGACAGCTCTTCGTGACGCGGGTCTACGGCCATTCCGCCACCGACCCCGACCAGGCCGACATCGACGCCAACCTCAAGGAGATCGGCGTCCGCACGGCCGCCGAGCTGGTCGAGAGGTACCGGGTCGGCGGCATCATCTACTTCGCCTGGGCGCACAACACCCGCGATCCGCACCAGATCGCCGACCTGTCCGACGGCATCCAGCGGGCCTCCCTCGGCCTGCCGCGCGGCGTGCCCGTGCTCATCTCGACCGACCAGGAGCACGGCATCGTGGCCCGGGTGGGCAAGCCCGCCACGCTGTTCCCGGGCGCCATGGCCCTGGGCGCGGGCGGCTCCCGCCCGGACGCCCGGACGGTGGGCCGGCTCGCCGGAGCCGAGCTGCGCGCGATGGGCATCCGGCAGAACTACTCCCCCGTCGCCGACGTGAACGTCAACCCGGCCAACCCGGTCATCGGCGTACGGTCCTTCGGCGCGGACCAGCGGGCCGTCTCGGCGCTGGTGGCCGCCGAGGTCGCCGGCTACCAGGGCTCGGGGGTCGCCGCCACGGCCAAGCACTTCCCCGGGCACGGGGACACCAACGTCGACAGCCACACCGGTTTCCCCACCATCACGCACAGCCGTGAGCTGTGGGAGGAGCTGGATGCCCCGCCGTTCCGGGCCGCCATCGCCGCCGGCATCGACTCGATCATGACCGCGCACCTGATGGTGCCGGCCCTGGACGACTCCGGCGACCCGGCCACCCTCTCCCACCCGATCCTCACCGGCATCCTGCGCGAACGCCTCGGCTACGACGGGGTGGTGGTCACCGACTCCCTCGGCATGGAGGGCGTCCGCTCCAAGTACGGCGACGACCGCGTGCCGGTGCTCGCGCTCAAGGCGGGCGTGGACCAGCTGCTCAACCCGCCCGACCTGGACCTCGCCTGGAACGCCGTGCTGACCGCCGTACGGGAGGGCGAGCTGACCGAGGCGCGGCTCGATGAATCGGTGCTGCGGATCCTGCGGCTGAAGGCGAAGCTGGGGCTGTTCCGCGCGCCCTACGTCGGCCACGCCGGTGTGGAGCGGACCGTGGGGACCCGGGGGCACCTGGCGGCGGCCGACCGGATCGCCGAGCGGACCACCACGCTGCTCGTCAACGAGGGACGGCTGCTGCCGCTGTCCCGGCGCCGGCACCCCAGGGTGCTGGTGGTGGGCGCCGATCCGGCGTCGCCGTCGGGGACGACCGGTCCGCCCACGGGCGTGCTCGCGGGCGCGCTGACGAAGCTGGGCTTCTCCGCCACCGCCCTGCCGACCGGCACCGCCCCCTCCGCGGCGACGATCGCGAAGGCCGTCGCGTCCGCCCGGGACGTGGACGCGGTGGTGGCCGCCACGTACAACGTCACCGCGGGCAGCGGCCAGCAGGCGCTGGTGGAGCAGCTCGTGGCGACCGGCAGACCGGTCGTGGCGGTCGCGATCCGCAACCCCTACGACGTGGCCCGGCTGCCGTCCGTACCGGCCTTCCTGGCCGCCTACTCCTGGACCGACGTCGAACTGCGCGCCGCCGCCCGGGTGATCGCGGGACGGGCGAGGCCGCGCGGGCGGCTGCCGGTGCCGGTGCAGCGTGCGGATGATCCGGAGCAGGTGCTGTACCCGATCGGGTACGGGCTGACGTACTAGACGTACGTCATGGAACGGGCGCACCACCCCCAAGGTGCGCAAACCGCCCCAGGTGCCTGGCGTGCGCCCGCCCGTGCGGGTCACGCTGGGCGAGGGCACTCGGGGGGGTCGGCGATGCGCAGGAGAAGTGCGGCGGGGGTGGTGCGGGGGCTGCTGGTGCTGCTCGGGGTGCTGCTGACCGGGTGCCAGAGCCCGTCCGGGGGCGCGGCGGAGGACGGCCCGCTGGGCGGCTCGGCCTCCGGGACGGGCCGGACCTCCACGGTGTCGCCGGCCCCGGCACGGCCGTCCGGGTACGGGGCGGTGTTCCTCGCGGTCGGCGAGTGCAGCTCGTTCGGGACGACCAGCTTCTCCGAGGTGCCCTGTGCGGGGGAACGGGCGGCGGCCCGGGTGGTGACCCGGCACGACGGCACGGTCCGGGACGGGCCGCGCTGCCCGGCGACCACGGACTTCGTGCTGCACATCAGCGAGCAGCGGCCCTCCTCCGACGAGGACGGCGACGGGGCGGTGCCGCAGGGCTACGCCTGTATGCGCAACCTCCAGGCGCCGCACCCCGGCGATCCGGGCGGCGGGGGCGGGCCGCGCACCATCGTCGGCGACTGCGTCTACAGCTCCGGCGACGGCCAGGTCCGCGAGACGGCCTGCGACGGCAGGGGCGAGCGGGAACCGGAGTACAAGGTGACACGGGCGGTACCGAAGCGATCCGGCTGCCCCGACTCGACCGCCCTGTACGTCCGACTCGGCGGAGACCGGCCCGTGGGGTGCGCCCGGCCGCTGTGAACGCACAGCCGGTCGGGCAGCAGCTTCCCGACCAAGCCCGGACGCTGCACGCGAATTCCCCGATCTCCAGCCGCAAGGCCGTCCGTTCGGCCTGGCCACCACCACTCCAGCCCTGTCCATGCCCCTCGCCCTGCACTCATGCCCACGGCCTGGGCGGCCCCCTGAGCGACCGGCCACCCCTACGACATTCCGCCCTGACCAACCGCGGCCCTGGCTCAGCGAGATCAGGCCATCCCAGCCGCTCGCCGGTCAGCCGTTGCCTCATTCGGTCCCCAGTTCGAGGCCAGGTGATCCACCGCGGCGGCTCGGCTCATCGCCACAACGGCGGGCTTTCGCCTGTCTGGCGAGAATCTCCCCATCCCACAAAGGTGCGTTTCGGGCATTCTTGGCGCAGCGAAACCTCAATGCGAAACCGCTCATGTCCTATATCTGCTCACGCGGACGGCCTTTTATGAGGAAGGATTGATCAAGCCGACTCAGGTGTGCATGAAGAGCTGAATGCACAAAGCGTGGAACCGCCTGATGTGCGGCGGAGGTGAGCACTCCGCTGACAGGTTCACATCACCTTACCCAAGACTGAGCGCTTCATGAAGGAAAGGCTGTCTGCCGCAATGGCTGATGAAATGGTGCTCCAGGCCCAGAAGTGGGTCAACTCAACCTACAAGAACGTCTCCGGCTACAACCCCGTCACGGAAAACGGCAAGACCGGCTGGAACACCATGTATGCACTGACCCGTGCACTGCAGCACGAACTCGGCATCACCGCCTTGTCCAACGCCTTCGGTCCGACGACGTTATCGAGACTGCAGGCCAAAGGCGCCATCAAGGTCGGCGAGTCCAACAAGAACATCGTCAGGATCATCCAGTGCGGGATGTACTGCAAGGGCTACAGCGCAGGCGCTATCGACGGGGAGATGTCCCAGGCGACCCAGACCGGCATCAACACGATGATGCGGGACATGGGGCTTTCGGCAACCTACCTCAACGGCACAGTCCGCCCGAAGGTGTTCAAGGCTCTGCTGACCATGGACGCCTACGTATTCCTGTCCGGCGGCCTGGAGCAGATCCGCTTCATGCAGCAGTGGCTCAACGGCCGCTACTTGGAGAAGTCCACCTTCTCCATCGGACCGTGCGACGGCTTCTTCTCCCGGGACGTCCAACAAGCGCTGATGAAAGCCATTCAGTATGAATCGGGCATCCCCGAGGACCAGGCCAGCGGCGTCTTCGGCCCCGCCACCGTGGCCGGCCTGAAGGCTCACACCCTCTCGGAGGGCGACAGCGGCACATGGGTCCAGCTCTTCACCGGTGCGTGCGTGGCGAACGGCCCCTCCAACACGAGCGGTGACATAGCCACCTTCGGCAACACGTTCAACGCGGACCTCACCGACTGGGTCAGGAAGTTCCAGAGCTTTTCCGCGATCGGCGTGACCGGCAAGGCCGACTTCGACACCTGGGCCCAGTTGCTCGTCTCCTACGGAAACCCCGACCGGCGGGTCATCGCCTGCGACACCCGGTTCACCATCACTCCCCAGCGGGCGGCGGCCCTGTACAGGGAGGGATACCGTGCCGTCGGCCGCTATCTGGACGAGCCGCCGGGGAGCACGTTGAACAAGGAGATCCAGCCTGGCGAGCTGGACGCCATCTTCTCCGCCGGGCTGAACATCATCCCCATCTGGCAGTACGACGCCCGCAGTCTCGCGGACTTCAAGTACAGCAACGGGTACCTGCACGGCAGCTTGGCGCACGGCCGTGCCGCCGGGTACGGGTTCAACAGAGGCACGGTCATCTACTTCGCGGTCGACTACGACGCCACCTCGGCGGACATGGACCTGATCATCGACTACTTCTCCGGGGTGAACGACGCGCTCAAGAGCAACGGCAGCAAGTACATTGCCGGCGTCTACGGCTCACGGAACGTATGCGCCAGCGTATCCGGGGCAACTTACGTTCCTTATGCGTACGTATCCGGAATGTCCTACGGCTTCTCAGGCAATCTCGGCTTCCCCTTGCCGCAGAACTGGGCGTTCAACCAGATCAAGGAATTCGACTTCGCGAACGGATCGGACACGTTCGGCCTCGACGCGGTGGCGTCCCGCCCCGGCTCCGACTTTGGTCAGAAATCGGTCGACGATCCGGGCGGTTCGTCGGTCGATGAGTTCATCGCCTACGTGCAGAAGGTGCACGACGCCGCAGTCTCCTACGGAAAGGGTGATCCGAACGCGCTCTCGTTGCAGTTCATGCGCTGGGACAAGTACACCGACACACGGTGGAGAGCGCTGTTCGGTGAGGTCGACGACGCCTTCATCAGCTTCGTCTCCGCCCGCGGGATCAAGCGGTCGAGGGAGTACGCGTACACCGACCCTTCCATGGGTGTCCTCATCAATCCGGACCACCTCGTGGCGAGCGCCACTGGTTACTTCCTCAAGGGCAACGCCGGAGCGGGAAAGGCGAATCGAGCCGAACTGGCCAGCTGGGGCGGAGACCTGCTCACGTTCTATGGTGAATGGAGCCGCTCGGACAATGCGTCACCGCTGGACTTCTGCCGCAGAACGCTGTGCAGGCCCGATGTCGCGTCGACGTTCGCGCTGGGTGACCTCATCGAGGACATCGACGGGTTCCTGGTCGCCGAACGCTTGAAGAACGGCAACACGAACATCGTCCAGGAACTGAGGAGAATCCTGATCGGAACGGGCCACCTGACGCGTTTCAGCGACTTCAAGCTCTACCGGTTCGGCGGCACCACGAGCAACGTCAGGGCCACGGCGAAGGCGTTCCTGGAGGATCAGATAGACGACACGCTGTTGTCGTCCACCCGTGCGCTCCTCGTTCACCGGAACTGCCCGGCGGGCAAGGAACCGTGGAACGAGCCGGACTCCGTCATGAGTGAGTTCTACGCAGGATTCGCCGAGGTACTGCAAAAACTCATCGACCAGCAAGTGGCGCGTCGGGCGAAGTTCCTCGCCGCGCAGAAGGCCGAGAAGAGGTAGAGGACACATGTTCCTGATGGGCGCGTTGCTGGCTGCAAGCGTGGTCACTGCAGTGGTGGGGATCGTGGTGCTCCTCATCCTGCTGAGCCACCCACCGCTGCCCGTGCCCAAGATCTACGCGCTCGTCGCCCTGATCATGGCTTCCTCGGCGGTGGCGGTGTACTGCTACGGCTGGTTCTCCGTCACCACGGGAGGGCCTTTCCCCGAGCTGTGCACGAGCCGGAACGACGTCGGCGCCGACTTGGCGGCCATCAAACAACAGTACTGGCCTCTTCGAAACGCCTGCGTGTACTCCGACGGGTCGACCGTAGAGTACGTCTCGTCTTCGGTCACCGTGTTCGTCTGCGTGCTGGCGGGTGCCGCCCTCGTCTCGGCCGGCACCTCCGTATACCTGCGCAAGCAGGTCGGAAAAACTTCTGGAGTGATCTCATGAACACCGATTTCCCGCGCCGCGCCTTACTCAGAGGCTTCACCTGTGTCGCCGCCGGAGCCGCAGTCCTCGCCACGGGGGAAGGCCTTCTCGCTCCCCGCGCCGCCCAGGCCGCCAACGCCTCGTGGAACGAGTCCAGGTCGGCGAACGGCTGGGATGTTCTCTCCGCGAACTCGGCGGGCACCGCCACCTACGACATACCGGGGACAGACCTCCGGGTCGTCCTGAGAGAAGGAGACGTGGGAACCGTCCTGGCCTATGTGGCACAACGCTTCCACTACGACGTCACCCGGCTCGAAGCGAGGCGTGGACAGATCATCGGGTACAGCGACAACCGGCAGGTGAAGGCGGACTTCGAATCCAACCACTTGTCGGGTACCGCGCTGGCGCTGTACCCGGACCATTACCCGCTCGGGGTCAAAGGCAACTTCTTCCCCCACCAGGTCACGGCGATCCGGGACATCCTCGCCGAACTCCAGGGTGTCGTCCGGTGGGGCGGCGACACGGAGTCGCCCAAGGAGTCCGCCTTCTTCATCGACACCCCGCCAGGTTCCGCCGGACTCGCCCGAGTCGCAGAGACCCTCAGGCAATGGAGCATCACTCCTGGCAAGGGGGCAGGGACTCAGAACATCGAGGACCCCCAGCGCATCGCGGCTGCGAGGAGGCTCGCTGGCAGGCAGGCGGCCTGACAGCCCTCCCAGGGGTACCTGCACGCACCCGGCGGACGACGAGGCCGCGTGCCGGTCACCGGAGCTGCCGGCCGCCCTCCGTCCGGCAGGGCGGAGGGCGGTCGGGTGCGGCAGTGGGCGGTCACGGTCTACGGACGCAGCGTCATCTCCCGCTGCACGTCCCGCTTGTCGAGCTTGGCGTCGAACTTCGCCAGCGGCTTGGCCGCTCGCGGGTCGGCCTGCACCGCGCTCGGGGCGACATCGGCCCAGTCGAGGATGCGGGCGGTGGCGAGCGCCTTCTGCTCGGGCACGAGGGCCGCGACGTTGGCGCCGTGGTTCATGCCCGGGGCGGTGAAGACGTAGGAGTCCTTCGCGCCCTTGCCGAGGCGGAACGGTTCCGCGCTCCACGGGTCGTTCTGGCCGTTGACGAAGAGCATGTGGCGGGCGTTGTGCCGGACCCAGCTGTCGACGTCCCGCATCGCCTGCGGCTGGAACCGCATCGGGATGTCGCGCGGGACGAAGTTCCGCGGCGGCTGGTAGCCGTAGCGGATGTAGCGCTTCTCGATGTGCGGGAAGTGGATCGTCGGCGCGCCGAGCTGCGTGCCTGCCTGGTAGTAGTACGGCGTGTAGTTCGACAGGCCCTGGTCGGCGTAGGCGGAGAAGCCGGAGATGGTGTCGACGGAGGTCCAGATCTCGTCGTCGGTGGCGTTCTTCGCGTCGGCCGGGATCTGGTCGCAGTCGGACAGCAGGCTGTACTGCCAGAAGCCCCACACGTAGTCCAGGACGGTCGCCTCGTAGGCCTTGTCCAGGCTGCCGATGGTGGTGAAGGTGAGGCCGTTCTCCTCGGCGTACGCCGCGTACTTCTTCTCCAGCGGCTCGCGGCGCACCAGCGCCTCGCGCTGCACGGCGTTCAGCCGGTCGCGGCACTCCTTGGTGCCGACGGTGGCGAAGAAGCGGTCGTAGGCCGAGTCCTCCTTGTTCACGACGTCGTTGGGTGCGACGTAGGCGACGACGCCGTCCATGTCGCGCGGGTAGAAGCGCTCGTAGTAGGTGGCGGTCATGCCGCCCTTCGAGCCGCCCGTGGAGATCCACTTCTTGTCGTAGATGCCCTTGAGGGCCGTGAAGACGCGGTGCTGGTCGCTGGCGGCCTGCCAGATGTCCAGCTTGGTCCAGTCGGCCGGCTGGGGCCGGGACGGCGTGAAGTAGCGGTACTCCAGGGAGACCTGGTTGCCGTCCACGATCTGGGTGGGCTCGCTGCGGCGGGGCGTCGTGGAGACGTTGTAGCCGCTGGTGAAGAAGACCGTCGGGCGGGCGACGTCCTTGTGCAGCACGGTGATGCGCTGCTGGAACGTGCCCTTGGACGGCCTGCGGTGGTCGATCGGCTGCGTGTAGTTCAGGACGAAGAAGCGGTAACCCGCGTACGGCTTCTCCTCGACCAGGCTCAGGCCCGGTACGGAGAGCAGTCTCTCCTTGATGTCAGTGGTGCCGGCCTCCGGCTCGGCGGCGGTGGCCGCCCCGGCCGTGCTCAACGTGCCTATGAGCACCGTGAGCGCCAGCAGCCATCTGAGCGCCTTGCGCATGCGCACTCCCCTGTGAGACAGATGTGCGCCGGAAGCTAGCGGACCAACTCACCCGAGCACCAGGGGACATGGGGAAAACCCTCGGTCAGCACAGGATCCAGCCGGAGCTGTAACGCCCCGCCCCGACCCTGCCCTTGAGCCAGACGCAGCGGCGTCCGGCGTGCACGGTCACCGGCCCCGCGCGGTAGGCGTACCGGCCCTCGTCGACGACCGGGCGGTTGCCGCGCGCCTGCACGCTCACCGACATCGCGCGCTTCGTGCCGGGCCGCTTGGCGAGGGTCACGGCGCAGACGTAGCCGCCGCGCTTGTAGACGAGCACCGTGCCGGTGGAGAAGGGCAGGGTGCGGACCTTGCGGCCGGGGCACTGCGCGGAGGACGCGGCCTGCGCCTCGCCCGGGGCCACGGCCGCGAGCAGGCCGGCGGCGGTCAGCACGGCCAGGCCGAGCGCGAGCCGCCGGCGTATCGCTCCACTGTCCACTGTCGTCCTCCCGTACCGCGTCGTCCGCGACCATCGGCGTACGGCTGTACGGACGCATGACGTATGTCGGATGGTTGCACGGGCGTTACGGAAACGCTGTGCGCGGCGCTCAGCGGGACGCGCCGACCGGCTCCTCCGGCTCGGCGGCGCCGACGAAGGTCCGCCACAGCCGCGCGTACCGGCCGCCGCGCGCGAGCAGCTCCTCGTGCGTGCCGTCCTCGGCGACCCGGCCGTGGTCCATGACGACGACCCGGTCGGCGCGGGCCGCGGTGGTGAGCCGGTGGGCGACGACGAGGGTGGTGCGGCGGCCCGCGATCCGGTCGGTGGCCTGGTTGACCTGCGCCTCCGTGGCCAGGTCCAGGGCGGCCGTGGCCTCGTCGAGCAGCAGCACGTCCGGGTCGACCAGCTCGGCCCGGGCCAGGGCGATCAGCTGGCGCTGCCCGGCGGAGAGGTTGCGGCCGCGCTCGGCGACCTCGTGCAGGTAGCCGCCCTCCAGCGTGGCGATCATGTCGTGGGCGCCGACCGCGCGGGCCGCCGCCTCCACCTCGGCGTCGGTGGCGTCGGGACGGCCGTAGGCGATGGCGTCGCGGACGGTGCCCTGGAAGAGGTACGCCTCCTGCGGGACGACGCCCAGCCGGTGCCGGTACGAGGTGAGGTCCAGGGTGCGCAGGTCGGCGCCGTCGACGGTGACCCGGCCGGCGGTCGGGTCGTAGAAGCGGGCCACGAGTTTGACGAGGGTCGACTTGCCCGCGCCGGTCTCGCCGACGAACGCGACGGTCTGCCCGGCCGGGATGCGCAGGTCGACCCCGACGAGCGCCTCCTCGTCGTCCCCGTACGCGAAGTGCACGTCCTCGAAGGCGATCTCGCCCCGCAGCGACAGCACTTCGCGGGGTTCGTCGGCGGACTTCGTCGACGTCGGCTCCCGCAGCAGCTCCTGGATGCGGCCCAGCGAGACGGACGCCTGCTGGTAGCCGTCGAAGACCTGGGAGAGCTGCTGCACGGGCGCGAAGAACAGGTCGATGTAGAGCAGGTAGGCGACCAGGGAGCCGATCGCCAGCGTGCCGTCGTCGACCCGGGCCCCGCCCACGATCAGCACGGCAGCGGCCGCCACCGACGACAGGAACTGCACGAACGGGAAGTACACGGAGATCAGCCACTGGCCCCGGATACGGGCCTGCCGGTAGCTGTCGCTGTGCTCGGCGAACCGCCGCCCGCCGTCCCGCTCGCGCCGGAATGCCTGCACGATCCGCAGCCCCGACACCGACTCCTGCAGGTCGGCGTTGACCACCGACACGCGCTCGCGGGCCAGTTCGTAGGCCTTCACGCTGGCCCGGCGGAAGAAGAACGTGGCGAGGATCAGCGGCGGCAGCGTCGCGAAGACGACCAGCGCCAGCTCCAGGTCGATCACCAGCAGGGCGCCCATGATGCCGAAGAAGGTGACGACCGAGACGAAGGCGGTGACCAGGCCCGTCTGCAGGAACGTCGACAGCGCGTCGACGTCGGTCGTCATCCGGGTCATGATCCGGCCGGTCAGCTCCCGCTCGTAGTAGTCGAGCCCGAGGCGCTGGAGCTGGGCGAAGATCTTCAGGCGGAGGGCGTACAGCACCCGCTCGCCGGTGCGTCCGGTCATGCGGGTCTCGCCGACCTGGGCCGCCCACTGCACGGCCACCGTCAGCAGCGCCAGCAGGGACGCCGCCCACACGGCGCCGAGCGCGGCCTGGGTGACGCCCGCGTCGATGCCGTGCCGGATCAGCACCGGCAGCAGCAGGCCCATGCCCGCGTCGGCGGCGACCAGGGCGAGGCTGACCAGCAGCGGCAGTCCGAAGCCGCGCAGCAGCCGGCGCAGGCCGTAGGACTCCTCCGGCTGGACGGCCCGCGCCTCGTCGACGTCGGGCACGTCGGTGGCCGGGGGCAGCGCCTCGACCTGGGCGAGCAGCTCGGGGGTGGCGGGGCTGTCGGCGAGGGCCGGGTCCTTGCGCTCGCGGTCGCCGGTCCACAGCCGCGGGGTGACCCCGCGCTCGGCGTCGAACTCGGCGTCCAGCTCGTCCCGGACGGAGGTGTCCTCCTCGGGGCAGGCGGGCCGGGTGTGGCCCGGGGAGACCGCGCCCAGTTCGTCGGGGTCGGTGAGCAGGCGCCGGTAGAGCGCCGAGCGCTCCTGGAGTTCGTCGTGGGTGCCGATGTCGGCGAGCCGGCCGCCGTCCAGCACGGCGATGCGGTCGGCGAGGTTCAGCGTGGAGCGGCGGTGGGCGATCAGCAGGGTCGTCCGGCCGCGCATGACGCCCTTGAGCGCCTCGTGGATCTCGTGCTCGACCCGGGCGTCCACGGCGGAGGTGGCGTCGTCCAGGACCAGCAGGCGCGGGTCGCTGAGGATCGCGCGGGCCAGGGCGATGCGCTGGCGCTGGCCGCCGGAGAGGGTGAGGCCGTGCTCGCCGACGGTGGTGTCGTAGCCGTCGGGCAGCTCGGCGATGAACCGGTCCGCCTGGGCGGCGCGGGCGGCCTGCTCGATCTCCTCCTGGGTGGCGTCCGGACGCCCGTAGGCGATGTTGTGGCGGACGGTGTCGGAGAAGAGGAACGAGTCCTCCGGGACCAGGCCGATCGCGGACCGCAGCGACTGCAGGGACAGCTCGCGCACGTCGTGCCCGCCGACCAGGACGGCACCGCGGGTGACGTCGTAGAAGCGCGGCAGGAGCAGGGAGACGGTGGACTTGCCGGAGCCGGAGGAGCCGACGACGGCGAGGGTCTCGCCGGGGCGGATCTCGAAGGAGAGCCCGTCCAGGACGGGCCGGCCGTCCTCGTAGCCGAAGGAGACGTCGTCGAACTCGACGGTGGCGGGGGCGTCGGCGGGCAGTTCCTTGGTGCCGTCGGTCAGGGACGGCTCGGTGTCGATCAGCTCCAGGACGCGCTCGGTGCCGGCGCGGGCCTGCTGGCCGACGGTGAGCACCATGGCGAGCATGCGGACCGGGCCGACCAGCTGGGCGAGGTAGGTGGAGAAGGCGACGAACGTGCCGAGGGTGATGTGCCCGCGCACCGCCAGCCAGCCGCCGAGAGCCAGCATGGCGACCTGGCCGAGGGCGGGGACCGCCTGCAGGGCCGGGGTGTAGACGGAGTTCAGGCGGATGGTGCGCAGCCGGCCCGCGAAGAGCCTGCGGCTGACGTCGCGGAGCTTGCCGGTCTCCTGCTCCTCCTGCCCGAAGCCCTTGACCACGCGCACGCCGCTGACGGCGCCGTCGACCACGCCCGCGACGGCGGCGGCCTGGGCCTGGGCGTACCAGGTGGAGGGGTGCAGCCGGGTGCGGCTGCGCCGGGCGATCCACCACAGGGCGGGCGCCACGGCCAGGGCGACCAGGGTGAGCGGCACGGACAGCCACGCCATGATCACCAGGGAGATCAGGAAGAGCATGAAGTTCCCGATGGTCATCGGGAGCATGAAGAGCAGGCCCTGGATCAGCTGGAGGTCGCTGGTGGCGCGGCCGACGACCTGGCCGGTGGACAGCTCGTCCTGGCGGCGGCCGTCGAGCCGCGTGATCGTGCCGAACATCGCCGTGCGCAGGTCGTGCTGGACGTCGAGGGCGAGCCGGCCGCCGTAGTAGCGGCGGACGTAGGCGAGAACGTAGACGATCAGGGCGGCGCCGACGAGCAGGCCGGCCCAGGTGGTCATGTCCCTGGTGTGGTCGGTGATGACGTCGTCGATGATCACCTTGGTGATCAGCGGGACGAGGGCCATCACGGCCATGCCGGCGAGGGAGGAGCCGAGAGCGAGGACGACGTCCTTGGGGTGGCGCCACGCGTACGCCCACAGTCGTCGTGCCCATCCCCGTTTCGCTGTCACGCCGGTGCCCTCCATCCGTCCTGATCTGCCGGAAGGCACCAACGCGCCGGGCTGCGGATTTCATCCCGCGCCGGTCCTTTCCCGACCTGCGACCGAGGAACATCCGTCCGAGGACGTAGGTCCGCGCTAAGGTCGTCCGATCATGATCCTCTCCCTTGTGCAGCCGGGACGGCGGCCGCGCTTCGCCGCGGCCGAGACCGTGGTGAGCCTGTGCGCCGCCCTGTCCTGGCGCGTGCTGGCCTTCGCCATGTACGCGGAGGGCTACGACCTGGACCCGAGCGCGCCGCGCCAGGTGTCCGGCGAGGCGGAGATCGCCCGCCTGGCGCTGCTGCTCGCCGCCTCGGTCGCGGTGACGTGGTCGCTGCGGCTGCTGCCCTGGCCGCCGCTGCGCACCGCGGTGGACGCCTGCGCCGTCGTGCGGCTGGGCGCGGTGCTGCTGCTGTCGGCGGTGCTGGCCGTGGCGCTGCTCACCGGGGCCCGTGTCCCGTTGCTGGGCTGGGAGATGTGATCACAGGCGTACCCGCAGGGCGTAGAAGCGGGTCGTCTGGGCCGGGTTCTCGTTGTCGTCGCTGGCCAGCAGGACCCTCAGGGTGTTCTTGGCGCGGCCCGTGACCGTCATGGCCTCGATGTTGTCGAGCAGGGGGTTCGGCTGGGGCTGCTTGGCCGTGGCGCCCAGGTCCGGGCAGGTGACGAGGTCGGTGAGCAGGGTCTTGCGCATGCCGTGGCGGGGGTCGGCCAGGTAGAGGCGGACCGTGTTGCCGACGCCGGCCGTGAAGCCGCGCTCCAGGACCAGCAGGCGGCCGTCGGGAGTGGCGCGGATCTCGGGGACGCCGAGGCCCGGGTCCGTGCGGTAGGTGTACTGGGCGCCGAGCCGGAAGCGGGAGCCGTGGCGCTGCCAGGTCTGGAAGCGGACAGTGTCGGCCGGGTCACCGGCCAGCGGGTACTCCATGGACGCGACGAGGGTGCGGCCGCCGGGCAGCAGGGTCAGGCCCTCGAAGGTGCCGTTGGGCCGGCCGCGGCCGGCGGGGGCCACGCGCAGGTCGTCCGGGACGGGGAGCCGGTCGAGGATCGCGCCGGTGCGGGAGTGGCGGCGCACCGCCGGCTCGGTCTCGGAGGAGACCAGGTAGCTGCCGTCCCGGTCCACGACCAGCCCCTCGGAGTCGAGCGCGGCCCCCTGCTCGTCGGAGAGGGCGAGCACGGACCGGGGCCGCAGCGTCCCCGGGTCCAGGCGGAACAGGGCGGAACGGTCCGACAGGGCGGCCAGGGAGCCGTCCCGGTCCACGGCGAGCGCCGAGAAGTTGCCGACGACGGTGTTCTCGTACGTCGTCTTGTCGAGGGCGTCCGAGAAGCGGTCCAGGGACACGGACGGCGAGCAGGCGTGGGGCGCGGACGCCCGGGCGGGGCCGGCGGCGGTCAGGCACGTGGCCGCCGCCAGGCCCGCCGTGAGGAGGGCGAGGTGGGTTCGCAAGGGCATGGGCGTCACCGTAGGGCCGGTCGGTGACGCCCGGTGGGCGGCGCGGTGAAGCGTCGGCTCAGCTCGCGGCCAGGTCGCGGTGGATGACCTTGGCGACCGCCTGGATGGTGGCGATGCCGTAGTTCATCGTGCTGTTGCCGTGGGTGAGGACGGTCATCGTGTAGTCGTGGCCGCCGCCCTTGAACGCGCCGATGCTGTGCACCCGCCAGCCGTTCGTGGAGCGCTGCAGCCAGCCGTTCTTGACGGCCACGGTCACGCCCGCGGGCACGCCGTACGGGGTGCCCCAGCGCTGGGACGAGACGACCTGGCTCATCAGTTTGAGGATGTAGGCGCGGGAGTTGTCGCTCAGGACCGCGTTCTTGCCGGTGATGAGCTTGAGCAGCTTCTGCTCGTCGGTGACGGTGATCTGCGTCAGGCCCCAGTAGCCGTCGGCGCCCGGCTTGGTCTGGGTCATGCCGGCCGCGGCGAGGAAGCCCTTGATCTTCGTCATGCCGAGCTGCTTCCACAGGGTGGAGGTCGCGGCGTTGTCCGACTTGGTGATCATGGCTTTGGCGAGGGTGTTCTCGCGGTCGGTGAGGTACCGGCCGGTCTTCTTCGCGTCCCACAGCAGCGTGGCGAGCACGGTGACCTTGACGACGCTCGCGGAGTCGTAGGCCGTGCCCGCGCGCAGGGTGCAGGTGGTGTCGGTGCTGCGGTCGTGGAAGCCGAGCGCGACCGTGCCCTTGCGGGTGGCGAGCGCGGCGGTGATGTCCTTCTTCAGCTTGGTGGCCAGAGCGGCCTTGGCCGAGGTGCAGGTCACGGCCGGCGTGGCGGCGGCCGCGGGCGTGGCGGCGGCGACGAGCGGCACGAGGACGCCCGTGCCCACGGCCACCGCCAGCACTCTCGCGCAGCGGGATATCCCAGATGTCATGCACGCTTTGACTCACGGGCCCGGGACGATGGTTGTAGGCGTTGCCCAACGCTTGTGCGATTCGTTACCGGCCGCGGGAAACGGCCCCGGCGCCCGGCCGGTGTCCCCGATCATGGGCACGGTGTCCGGCGGCCGGCTGAAGGGAAGCACAGAGTGGGCTACTGCCTCGAGATGAGCACCGGCGACATGAGAACGGTGGTGCGGCTGCTCACCGCGGTGGAGCGGACCGGGGAGCAGGAGCGCACGCTCGCCCGGATCCGCGCGGAGTGCGAGCGCACCGACGCCCGGTTCGAGGAGCGGGGCATCGCCCTCGAGGTGTCCATCGGCCGGGCCCTGGACGAGCTGGTCGAGGGCGCTGTGAGCACCGACCGCTGCCCCGCCTACAGTTACGCCTTCTACCAGGTCGTCGCGGCGCACTTCTCGGACCCCACCGACCTCGGTGCCTGGCGGCGTCCGTCCTGGTTCCACACCCTGGACGACGAACTGGCCCGGTACGGCGTGCCGCGGGAACTGCTCCCCGGCACCTTCCTGTTCAGCGGCCCGCCGCTGCGCCTGCCCCACCCGGGCGACACGGTGCCCGCGATCGGCGTCCTGCCGGCCCGGCGGGCCGCCGCGCTGGCCGACGCCTACGCGTCCGTACTGGCCCGGCTCGACCCGCAGTTCCGGGACGCGGCCCGCCGGTTCACCGACGTCATGCGGTGGGAGGCCGAGGAGTGGCGGAAGGCGCGAGCGCTCGGGACGGCCCCGGACACGCTGCTGTTCTGGTTCCACTGACCCCGATGTCTGGGGGTGCCGGTGCCGGGTACCTGTGTCGGGCACGCACGTGAGGGACCGAGGGAGATGAGGTCGAGGCGGTGGCGGTGAAGGCGATGGGATGGGCTCATTCGTTCCCGATGTCCGAGGGCGTGCGCGCCGGGCGGGAGTGGACGCGCGAGCGTCTCGCGTCCCTGCCGTGGGCCGCCGCGGAGCCGGACACGGTGGACGCCGTCGTGCTGGCCGTCTCCGAGCTGATCACCAACGCGCACGTCCACGCGCACAGCGACGCCCACCTGGTCCTCACCTGGGACGGCGACTGCCTCCATGTGAGCGTCCACGACGAGGACCCGACGCTGCCCCGCCCGCGCCGGTCCGAGCCGGGTGACATCGGCGGCCGGGGCGTGGCGATCGTGCGGGAGCTCGCCGACGAGTGGGAGATGCGCTGCCAGCGCCACGGCAAGGCGGTGACGGCGTGCTTCCGCCCCACCGATCCCGATCCCGCCACCGAGTGAGACTGGGCAGCCCGCGCACGTGCCGGGGGGGGGGGGCGGGGCGCCCCGGGCCCCCCCCCCCCCCCCGCGGGGGGGGGGGGGGCGGGCCCGGGGGGGGGGGGGGGCGGCGCGGGGGGGGGGCCCCGGGGGGGGGGGGGCGGGGGGGGGGGCCGGGGCGGGGGGGGGCGGCCCCGGGGGGGGGGGGGGGGGGGGGCCCCCGGCGCGGCGCCTGGTGACCCGGGAGGGTCAGCCCGGGGGCCGCGCGGCGCGGGGCGGGCGGGCCCGGGGGCGGTGAGC
>NZ_JBITSK010000013.1:0-242390 GCF_044540565.1 Streptomyces sp. NPDC085931 | reverse complement strand
CCCGAACCCTTGTCCTCGTAGTGCAGCTCGATGTCCGCACTGTTCTCCGTACCGACCTTGATGCGACCCATGACGTCCAACCTCCGAGTGTGTTCAGGGCTCCGGCGTCCAGACCTGTACGACTGGTCCGCTTCCTCGTCGACCGCGCCCCATCCGGGGACCCAACGATCACTCCACCCCCGGCCGGAGACGGCGGGTCGTGATCGGAGGCGTGGGTGCCCCGCGGTTACGCGGACGTGGTCCGGGCGGCCTGTTCGATGAGGCGGGTAACGGCGCCGGGGTGGGACACGGGGGCGGCGTGGGAGGAGTCGATCTCGATGGTGTGTGCGTGGGCGCGCTGGGCCATGAAGCGCTGTTCGGCCGGTGCGATGGCGTGGTCCTCGGTGGTGACCAGGTCCCATGACGGGATGGTCTTCCAGGCGGTCTCCGTCGCCTTCTCGTCGAAAACGGAGGCGGCCAGGGGGCGTTGGGTGACGGCCATGAGGTCGGCGATGGACTTGGGTACGTCGGCGGCGAAGGCGTCGTGGAACTTGTCCTTCTGGACGTAGAGGTCGGTGCCGGTACTTCCGCCGGGCAGCGGGTAGGGCACGGCGTCGAGGGCCGAGGGGAGAGTCGCCCCCGGGAACTTCTCGCCGAGCTGGGCGGGTGTTTCGTCCCTGTCGGGGATGAACGCGGCGATGTAGACGAGAGCCTTGACCTGCGAGTTGCCGGCGGCGGCGTCGCTGATCACGGAACCGCCGTAGGAGTGGCCGACCAGCACGATCGGTCCCTTCACGCTTCGGAGGTAGCTCTCGAGGTAGTCCGAGTCATTGGCCAGCCCCCGCAGGGGATTGGCGGGAGCGGCGACCGGATAGCCCTCGTGCCGCAGACGCTTGATCACGCCGTTCCAGCTGGAGGAGTCCGCGAAGGCTCCGTGCACGAGCACCACTGTGGGCTTCATTTCCCGCCGGGTGGCCTCGGCCTCGGCTGTTGCCGCGGGAGCCGAGACCAGGATTGTCAGTCCGAGGGCGGCCACGCCGGCGGTGGCTGCCAGTGCGGAGGCACCTGTGGGGGAGGGGCGTAGAACTGTCTTCACGTTCATCTGATCTCCTTGAGGTGCGTGATGCGTCACTCATGGGACGGCAGAGGTGCCGTCCCACCGCAGCGACTCCGTTGGTACGGGGCGCAGCGGTGATGGCACGCGGGCGCGCAGGCGAAGTCCGGTCGCAGACACGACGGCGGACGTGCCCGACCGGTTCACAAAGGATTTCCACGACCCCGCCTCACCTGGGGTCGCTCCAGGGGCCGTGCACCCTCTGGGTCCTGGGCTCGAGTCTTCTCGGCGGCTGTTTCAGCGGGGTGAGTGTGCGGTGGCACGCGGGGGTGGGGCGACGGCGGCGAGGTCATCGACAGGGGCAGGCTCGCGGCAGTCGACGATCAGGTGCTCGCGGCGGATCGGTGTTCAGCCTGCGTGACCGTGTGGTGAGGGTGCGGTGGTGCGCGCTTCCACTGCGTTCCCCATGCGCTCCCGAAGGGGACCCTACGGGACCGAATCCGGCCGACCGCGGCGAAAACGGGGATACGGCACCGTTCAAATGGTGTGCCCCGGGTTTGCCTTGAGTAGCAGCTCGTGCAGCGTTGCCAGTTCTTCTGGCGTCAATACGCCGAGCGTGTCTTTCATGACGCGGTCGACGACAGTGGCTCCTTCGGCCCGGAGCCGTTCTCCCTCTGCAGTGAGGCGGTGGCGTACGGCGCGACCCGGCCCGTCGACACGTTCGATGAGCCCTCGATTGATCATCCGGCCCGCCAGCGTGCCCATCGACTGGTCCGTCTGGAACGTCAGCACTGCGAGCGCGTGCAAGGAAGCATCCGGCTGCGCGTGCAGGTGTCTCAGCACATCCCACTGTGACAAAGACAGGCCGATCTCGCCCAACTGGGTGTTCGCCGTGCGATGGTGGTGCCACTGCAGCCGCTTGACCGCCAGCCCTACGTCCTGCAATGTCACGGCACTCATGGTCGCCCTCAATTCTCGGAATCCTCGGCTACATTCCCTCATCCTAGGAGGTGAGGCAGCTGCGGAGCCTTCTGAGCTGCGCTCAGCGTCCCGAGGGCAGCGCCTCACACCTCTCCCTCGGCGGGAGTTTATGACTGACCTCCGGATGCCGGTGCGGCCGCTCCCTTCACGGCACCGTCACCTCGATCCCGGGCAGGACGATCCGGACGTCGATCTCCGGTGCGATGCGGGCGACCGCGTCCGCGTAGTGCCGGGGATCCCGGTCGGTTTTGGTGATGACCTGGTCACCGAGCCGGCCGCTGTGGAAGGCGTAGTGGTGCGGCACGGCGAGGGTGGGCTTGAGAACAGCCGTCAAACCTGCGGCCTGCTCGGCGTTCATGACGGACTGCTCAAGGTTCAGCGGCCTGACGCACAGGCCGTTGGTCGGCAGGAGCGCCAGGTCGATGTGGCCGAACCGATCCGGAATGAAGTCGAGTTCGGGAACCCGGAGCGAGTCGCCTCCGAAGAAGACCGTGCGTCCGTAGGCCTGAATGACGAAGGTGACCTCGTGGACGCCGTGCTGGCCCGGGGTTGCCGTCACGGTGAGGTCCCCGACGCTGGTGGCCTCCCATGCCTCGACGGTCCGGACATCGCGGAAACCCTTGCTGCGCGCGATGGACGAGACAGTACCGGGCCCGATCAGGGGGGTGCCCAGGTCCAAGGCACCAGCGACGAGGGAGTCGAGGTCACAGTGGTCGTAATGCTCATGGCTGATGACGACGGCGTCGACGCGACCGAGTTCCGCGACGGTCAGATGAGTCGGCTCGCCTGCATAGTAGTTCGCGGTTTGGGTGAACCAGGGGTCAGTCAGTACACGGATCTCACCGAACTCGATCAGCTGGCAGGCATGGTCGATCCGGGTCACCGTCAGTGGGACACTCACGAGGGGTTCTCCTTGGCTGAGGGGTGCGTGAGGGTGGTCACTTGTTGCCGAGGTCGAGCAGTGTGCCCAGCAGCTCCTCGGGCGTCTCGACCTGTGGCATGTGGCCCGTGCGGGGCAGCAACGTGAACGTCGACATCGGAATTGCGGCCGCGTAGGCCCGGCCGTAGTCGGGAGTGACGATGCGGTCGCTTTCTCCCCACAGCACATGGAACGGCACGTGTGTGTCCCTGAGCCGCTTGGCGAGTGTTGGGTCGGACATCGTGGGGCCCGTGTAGCCGATGAGCGCGGGAATGTCCGGGCCCGGCCTCTTGCCGCCGGTGCTCGACGTCATGGGTGCCTTGCGGGGGTCGTGGAAGGAGTGGGCCAGGACTTCGGAGGGCGTCAGGCCGCTGACGTCAGTTGTCGGAGCAGCGTCGACCTCAATGCCGATTCCATTGATGATCACTCCTCCGCTGACGCGCGGGCTGCCCTGGAGGGCGATCTCGGCGGCCACCCAACCGCCGAATGAGTTGCCGATCACGGTGACGTCACTCAGGTCGAGCGTCTCCAGCATCGCCACATAGACCTTCGCAAGGTCGGAAACGCTGGTGAGCGCGGAGTTCCTCGGGGTGCCGCAGAAGCCGGGGTGGGTCGGCAGCAGTACGCGGGAGTGGGTCCGCTCGGCCAGCAGGTCGGCGAAACCTGTCATGGTCGCCGGGCCGCCACCGCCGTGCAGCAGCAGGAACGGACGGGTGCGGTCGCGATCCTGCAAGGTCACTTCGACCGGGCCCATGGAGCCGACCCGGAGCGTGGCGGTATCGGTGCGGGTGGGCCGCAGACTGCCGGCGGCTATCGGTGCACTCATGGTCTCTCCTTTTCGTGGTCTATGTAAGGAACCTTATATCAGGTTGCTTAGTTACACAAGATGCATCCGCAGGCACCGTGCTTGCGTCGCCCGGCACGCGGCCCGGAACTGGGTGATCTTTGGCGGCTTGGCGGCGCAGCGAAGTAAGCAAGCGGCAACCCGGCGAGCCGGGTGACGGGGGTGGATGCCGGCGAGCTGGGCGGTGGCGAGCTTGGCCCCGGCGAAGCGATTCTTCGACGCGACACAGGTTGCGGAGGTGTGTACTGGCGGTCGTGCAGGACGGTACAGAGGCTTCCCGCCCGGCAGCGGAATCTATTGCCTGGGCGGGCAGTCGCCTGGGCTGGCCCGTCCGTCCACCCGGAGAAGGGCGCCCCGTGTGGAGTGCGCTACGGCTTCGCCACGAACGGGTTGCACGAACGGGTTGATGGCCGCCCAGATTACGTCGAGGCCCTCGAGGTGCGGGAGGTGGCAGGCCTTCAGGGGCGCGGCGAACTGTGCGCTCGTCACATCTGGTGCGACGGCCCGCCCGTATGCCGGCGACGATCTTGTCGCTCTCGCCCCCATACCACGAGCGTGGGGACGTTCACGGCGCCGAGCCGACCGAGGAGCGCCAGGTCGCTCAGGCTGGCGATCAAGCGTGCACAGCAGTGAAGCCACCGCACGATGGATGGCGAACTGCACGAGATCTGGAGGGGGGCCTCGCCCAGCGGGACGCCCCGTGCGTCGTCGACCGCATGCCGGGATGAGCAGGTGCTGGGCGAGCTGGGTCGACATCGGACGTGCCGTTTTACGCAGTTGCGGCAGCAGCTCGAGGGTGAGCGAGAAGATGCTTGCCGAGCCCTCGCCAACCGCTGCTTGCCGGGCGGACGGATCCTTGGAGCCGGCGGCGCGCGAGCCTCGCCTTAGGCATCAGGGGCCGGAGGCGGATCAGCTGCCGAGTGTGGCGACCGGATGGCCGGTGACAGTGGTGAGCTGGAGTTTGGTCTCGTCCTCGCTGCCCGGTGCTGCGGTCATGATGACGATCTTCAGATCGGAGTCGCCGTCGCTCAGGACGTCGCAGTCGACGGTGACCGGGCCGACTGCCGGGTGCTGAATCGTTTTGTGGTCCTCGCGGTGTGCGGCCACCTGTCCGCTCGCCCAGAGTTTGGCAAATCTGTTGTTGCCTGCGTTGAGTTCACGGATCAGTGTGGCCAGGCGGTTGTCCTGGGGATAGCGGCCGGTGGCGCGTCGCAGGTCGGCGACAACGGCGGCGTCGGTGGCGTCGGGGTCCGTCTCGGTGACCGGCCACAGTGCGAGGCGGGCGGGTCCGTCGTCGACCGGGAATCTCTCGCGGGCGAAGTTACGCAGCCGCGGTGGCGCGGTCGAGGGGTCGCCCAGGAGTGCGGCCCACCCGCGGTTCCACCACAGCAGGTGCCAGTCCGCCGCGAACACGGCGGCTGGCACGTCTCCGAGGCGCGCGAGAACTCGCTGCACGCCGGGCGGCAGGTGGTCGGAGACCGTGCCCTTGTCCGGAGGGACGAGCTTGGCCAGCCGGTAGAGGTGGTCGCGCTCGGCGGTGGACAGGTGCAGGGCGCGGGCCAGGGATGCGACCACCGATGCGGACGGTGTGGTGGCCCGTCCCTGTTCCAGGCGCACGATGTAATCGACCGAGACCCCGGCCAGGTCGGCCAGCTCCTCGCGCCGCAGCCCGGCCGCCCGGCGGCCGTGGGCCACCGGTAGCCCGGCGGCCGACGGGGGCAGCCGGTCCCGCCACATGCGGATCATCGGGCCCAGTCCGGTTGCGGGTGTCATCACCATGAGATCCATCCTCGTCCATCCCTGGCCGTTCGTGTGGGCACCACGGTGGTACTGGCCTTCCTACCGTCGAAGCGTCCCTGGCCCACCCGCCCCTCAGGGGCCACCATCGAAGGCATGACGATCACTTTCATCACCGGAGCCAACAAGGGTCTCGGACGCGAGACTGCCCGCCGCCTGATCGAGCACGGCCACACCGTGCTCATCGGAGCCCGCAACCGTGAGCAGGGCGAGGAGGCCGCCGCCACGCTCGGCGCACGCTACGTTCCCATCGACGTGACCGACCAGGCGTCCGTAGCTGCCGCGGCCGCGAACGTTGCCGCACATGAGGGAAGGGTCGACGTCCTGATCAACAACGCCGGGGTGTCCGGCCCGCTCGGCGATCCCAGCGGCCTCACCGCCGCCGACGCCCTAGCCGTCCTCGACGTCAACGTCATCGGCGTCGTCCGCACCATCACCGCGTTCTTGCCGCTGCTACGCCGCTCGGAGGACCCTGTCATCGTCAACGTCAGCAGCGGTATGGGCTCTCTCGCCTTCACCCACGACCCTGACCGGCCCGAGTCACGCGTCGTTGCGCCGCTGTACACGTCCTCGAAGGCGGCGCTGACGATGCTGACTACGCAGTACGCCAAGGGTTTGAAGGACATCCGCATCAACGCGGCCGACCCTGGTTACACCGCGACCGACTTCAACGCGCACAGCGGCTTCCAGACCGTCACTGAGGGCACGGATGCGATCGTCACCCTCGCCACCGAAGAACCGGGTGCCGGCACCGGACGCTTCCTCTCACGCCACGGCGAGATCGCCTGGTCCTGACACTCACTCGACTAGATAGCGGAAACGGTAACGGGCCGCGGCCGGGGCGATGGTTGTCACGCTGGCGACTGATCGGCTAGATGACGCCGCCCTGCGCGAGGGCCGTCGCTCCACCGAAGCGGCAGCGAGCGTACCCAAGGTCGGGCGGCCGAGGGCCAGAGCCGAGACGACTACTCGGCCGGGTGGACGGCCTGGACCCCGGTGCCCGCGTAGGCCTTTGATATCGGGTGAGTAGGAACCGGCCGCTTGTGGTGTGCGGGGGAGGGGCGGGCGGTGTGGAGCGCATGGGCGGCGGCTCAGAAGTACCCGAAGCGCAGCAGCTCGGTGGCAGTGACGGCGGCGTCGGTGTCAAACGCCTCGATATTCAATGAACCGCAAGCCTGCGCATCCGCAACGGGGGGGGAGCGGACATTCATGGCGCGACGCCCCGTTCAACGACACCTCTGAGCGACGTGGCACGGCCGCACGCTGGATCTTCACTGCCAGACCTTGTTTCCTCCTGCGCCCGCACCCATCTGAACCCGGCCGAGGTTGTCGGTGAGGGCGCGGAACTGCGCCGGCTTGCCGAAACACTTCTGCACGACGAGTTCGACGCCCCGGGCAGTGACCAGGCGCACCAGTGCACCCTGGCACTGACACGGCTGATGGGCACGCGCCTGGTGGCAATTGTCGAACTCCATCGCGGCACGACAGCGTCACAGCGGCTGCCGGACCGGCGGCCCGGGCGGGCGCGGTCGTTGCCGGAGTCGACCCCGTGCGCAGGACGCTGTGGCTGGCCATGCCCCGCCGTGAACGGGTGTCGAGCGATCGGCTGGGCTGGCGCTTTCAGCCGGTGGGGGTGCCGACCTGGTCGCGTTCGAGTGCGGAGCGCAGGTGGTGGAGGGTCTTGGCGGCCGCGGCCGTAGTGGTCTGGTCGAGGATTCCTCCGACCAGCTCGCTCAGGCCTGCGGCGAAAGTGGTCTCGGCGGCATCGAGGAGCTGTGAGCCATCATCCGTCAGCGCCAGAAGCGAGGACCTGCGGTCCGCGGGGTTGGTCTGGCGGATGATCCATCCTCGCTGCTCGAGGCGGTCGGCGCTTTTGCTGGTCGCGCCGACGCCAATGGCGAATTCCGCGGCGAGGTCGGCCACCCTGGCCCCGGGATGTTCGCGCAGGAACCGCAGGAACTCGAACTGCGAGGTCACGATCCCGTGCCGCTCGCGCAGTCGGTCGTTCAGTGCGTTGTACAGGCGCGTCTCGCAGCGGACGAGATCCGCGAAGAAGCTCTGGAGGTCGGCGTCGCCAGTTGATTTATATGCCACGGCATATAGTGTAGAGGAAGCAATTCACAGGAGGAAGCAGATGAGCAAGGAACAACTGGCCAAGGTCGACGCGATGCTCCGCCAACCCCGGCCCGAGGGCCCGCGCTCCGTCGAGGAGCTGCGCGCCGGGTTCAGGGCCCTCATGGACACGATGATCGTCCCCGACGGCGTCCGCACCACTTCGACCACGCTCGGCGGCCGACGCGCCCTGCACGTCACCCCGGACAACGGCGCGCGCCCGGGCGCGATCTTGTACTTCCACGGTGGCGGTTTCGTCTTCGGTTCCCCCGAGACCGCGCTGTCGCTGACCGCGCAACTCGTCTCCAGGACCGGGTTCGGCTCGTACTCAGTGGATTACCGGCTGGCACCCGAGCACCCCTTCCCGGCTGGCCTGGAAGACAACCTGAGCGCTTACCGGGCCCTCCTCGACAGCGGCCTGGACCCATCAGCCGTCGCGTTCGCCGGGGACTCCGCCGGCGGCGGCTATTCGGTCACCACCGCCCTGGCCGCCCGCGACGCGGGGCTACCGCTGCCCGCCGCGATCGTGGCCTTCTCCCCGGGTCTGGACGCCACCCGGACCGGGGAGAGCATGACGACCAAGGAGGGCCTCGATCCGATCTTCACCCGCGAGGCAGTGATGCACACCGGGGCCATGTACCTCGCCGGACAGGACCCCGAGCAGCCCCTGCTCAGTCCTGCCCTCTGTGCCGACCTGACCGGGTTCCCCCCGCTCCTCATCCAGGTGGGCACCAACGAGATCCTTCTCGATGATTCCACCCGTCTCGCGGCCCGAGCCCGCGACGCCGGAGTCGACGTCATCCTCGACATCACCGCCGACGCCCCCCACGTCTTCCAGGCCTTCGCCGGCGGCACTCTTGACGAAGCCGACCAGGCACTCGACCGCGCCTCCCTCTTCCTCGCCCAGCACATCGCCACCCGCTGACGCCTCAACCGCACCAGCCCGACGCAACATCACACCGAGACGTCGTCTCGGTCATCGGCGGGGTCCGCCTGTCGATGAACGGGACGAGCAAGCCGTCGATGCCGCATGGAGCGATCACTTGCAGGCCCGTCTACGTCTGCTGCGGGACCTGGACGCCTCCGACGAGTGGCGATGCCATTGGCCGTATCTCGTCTGCCGTCCCGCAACCCCACACAGGCTTAATGATGCTCCTGCATCATCTGCGCGGTGGTAGTGACGACAGTTCGGGGGGACCAGGAAGCACACAGACGGCATCGGCGTACCTCCTCCCTGGCCTTCGCCACAGCTTCCGCCACGGCCTGCCTCTCAGCTGCCTCCTCAGATACCTCCGATGCCGCTGCCTCCCCGTAGGGGAAAGCCGGAAGGACCAGCCCTCGGCGGCCGGTCCTTCGGGGAGGCCGGCGTCCAGGATGCGCGGGCCGCCGTCGTAGAACGGGGCCGGCGGGAGGGCGAGGCCGCCCCAGTGGTCCTGGAGGTTGGCGGCCCGTTCGATCTCCGTGGCGGGGATGCCGTCCCCGATCCATGCGTCACGGTGGTGCCGGATGTTTTACCGAGGCAGACGGATGCCGTCTGCCTGCATGAACCATTGGGCCCGGCGGCTCAGACCGTCGGGCCCGACCGGGATGGGCGATACAGGTGTCGTCAGCCGTCACTGCTGCTCGCCGTCGCCAAAGTGGAGCACAGTTGCCGCGATCTCCCGCACGCGATCCAGGGTGATCCCTGTGTGCTGTTCGATTGCGAGGGGATGCTCGGTGGGCTCCAGCTCGACGAAGGGGCGCTCGCCGACCGGGCGGGTGTGCACGCGCGTCTTCAGGTTGAGGGTCGTGGCCGGGTAGACCGGCAGCTCGGTGGTGAGCCAGCCGAAGTACGGCGTTTCCGCCTCGCGGCCGGGGGTGTCCCACAGATCCGCAGCCCGGGAGAAGCTCTCGCGGCTCAGCGAGGCCCAGACGCCTCAGGAGAACACCTCGTCGCTGCCGATGACTGGTATCTCGATCATGCCCTTGACGAAGTAGTGCTGGCCGTGGATCACGCACTGGTCCGAGGAAAGGTGGCAGTCATCGGCGTCGGCGAACGCCGGATCCCACACCGCCGGCGCCACGGCCGTGTAGTTCATCGGCAGCTCAGGGTGATGGGCTCCGCAGCATGTACAGGGGAAGCCGATGTCGCTGGTCATGACGGTGGAGCCTAGTGAGGGGCTTCCCGGACCATGGCGAGCGGTTACCCCTCCCGCACCGCTTGGGGACAGCTATCACGCTTAAGGGGTCAACCAGGACGATCAGAGGTCGACTATCGCGCTCAGTCATAGGGGCGCCGGGATCGTCCGGAGGGCGCACCACCCTTCCGTATTCGAGTTCTAGTTCGATTATGTGGGTGGAGGTGGGTGTGCCATGAGTGCAGGTGGAGCGGCCGTCGTGGGATCGACGGTGATGCATGTGCGCTGTCCGGACCGGTTGCCGGCGGAGTCCTACCGGCAGGTCCTGGAGCACCTGGCCGAGCTGTCTCCGGTGGTGCAGGCTCTGCCCCCTTCCGCGGCATTGGTGGAGCTGAAAGGCGCCCTGCGCTATCACGGCTCGAATGGCTGCCATTGGGGGAGGTGCTGCGGGTGCGGACGATCTCCCGTCTCAGTGTCGACGTCCGGGTCGGGATCGGTCCGTCCATCACCGTCGCGGCCACCGCCTCCGCGCAGATCAGGGGACCGGGGGGCGTGCTGGCTATCGAGCCCGATCAGACCGTCGCGTGATCGGCTGGCCTGCCGGTCGAGGCGCTGCACGGCATCGGCCCACGCCAGGCGCAGGTGCTGCGCGAGTACGGGGTACACAGCGTCGGGCTGCTCGCCGCGCTGCCGCCCGACACCGTCCAGCGCCTGCTTGGAGGCCGGGCCGGCCGTATGGCCGTCGACCGCGCCCGCGGCATCGACCCCCGCCCCGTCGTCCCCCGTACCTGGCCTCCGCAACGGTCCGCTCGACCTTCCCCACGTCATCATCGTCTCGGACGAACTGGACAACCTGACCTTCATCACCGCCCCGATCGCCAGGGACGCCAAGGGCGTCGAGATCCCCGTGAAGCTCACACTCTCGGGCAACGAGGTCACCGCCTCGCTTGCGCCGTCCGCCGGCCAGGAACTCGCCTATCCGGTCCTGATGGACCCGGGCTTCGGCTACGGCAGCGCCACGCCCTCCGAGAGGTCGTACTGCTTCTGGAACCCGATCGACTGCACCGCGGCCTACGACGCGGCCAACAAGGCGTTCAAGCAGGCGCAGGACTGGTACCCCGACAGGACCCTCTTCCAGGGCACGGGTGACTCCTTCCGGCACTGCTACTGGAACGCGCGGATGGAGATCCGCCTGTCCACCACGGACGCCTACGAGTTCGCGACCCGGCACGAGTCGACGTCCTCGGGTGTCGACAAGCAGATGGACCTGAAGAACAACGTGATCGGTCGGGAGATCGGCCGCAAGCGGACCGGCCAGAACAGTGCCGGGACGAAGGCGAGGGACGATTGCCGCAGCGCCCAGCGGAACGGAAAGCTGTGGATCATCAAGAGCGGCAAGCTTGTAAGGAGCAATCAGTGACCCTTTTCGTCAGGCGGGCCGGTGCCCTGATCCTCGCTCTGGAGGCCTGCTACCTGCTGCTCATGGAGCTGGCCCTTGCGGTGTTCGTGGTGGACACCTCTGAGATCGACCACACGGACGCGGCGGGGTACGGCGGCCTCGGCGGCGTCCTCTTCCTCGCCGCCGAAGGGCTGACGGTCCTGCTGCTGCTCTGGGGAGCGGCTGCGCTCGGGCTCGCCTCCTTCGCGGACAAGGGCCCCTGGTGGGCGCGTGCCGCTGTATTCGGCCTCGTGGCCGTCACGCAGGTGCTCGGCGTCTGGGCGGCGACGTCCAACGCGCTGGCCCAGGATGCCGGACCGGACGTGCTGGTCAACGCGCTGATGGTGCTGTTCGCCCTCACCGCCGGCGTCGCCTGTGCCCTGGGGCTCCGCAGCACGGTGCGGAAGGCGCCTCTCGCGGCCTGAGCGGTCTTCTTCCCCACGGAAGGCCGGGGCCCCGGCGAACCGGGGCCCCGGCCTTTTTCGTGTTCAGTGGAAGCTGATGTAGCCGTTGCCGTCGGGGTCGTTGCTGGAGTTGGTGTAGGCGTGGACGTCTGCGCGGCTTCCTGAGGGCTTGTAGAGGTAGATGGTGTCCTTGTCGTTGTTCCACAGGAAGTTGCAGTTGTCGCGGTAGACGACGTTGTGGGTGTCGGAGTCGGTGCCGTGGCCGCCGCGCAGCTTCACGTAGTCGCCGGGCTGCAGGTAGTGGTTGGCGGTGAAGGTGAAGCGGTTGCCGGTGGCGTCCTTGACGACGTAGCCCTTGAGGTTGATCGTCGTCCGCGAGGAGTAGTTCTTCACCGTCAGGTACTCCTGGTCGGTGTTGCCCGAGGAGCAGCTGTTGGAGTCCCGGCCCGGTGCGTCGTACTGGACTCCGCGGATCTTCAGCGCCGAGCTGTACTCGGCGGCGTGCGCGGGAACGACAGACAGGGCGGTCAGGGTGCCGGCCGCAACAGCGGCCGCCGTGACGAGGCTCTTGCGCAAGAGCGGGCTCCTCATAGTCGAGCGGGTGGTGTCGCTGGTGCACGACACTCATGCCGGGTCCGGTGGTTGCGCGAGATGCGGACCTTCACCCGTTCGAAGGACGCCGAGCCGCCCGCCTGTACGGGCGGTGGGTGTGCCGGTGCTGCTGGAGATCGACCACCGGGCCGAGGATGCGAGTACGGATCTGGCCGGCAGGGTGCGCCCGGCTCCACGCTGGCGGGTGGAGCCGGGCGCTGTGCCAGGAGAGTCCGGACCGAGGCAAGGCCGGACACCCTGTTCGCGTATCCGCTCGGGGGACGGACGTGACGCGATGAATTGATCAACTATGGGTCGGACAGCGCGTCACGCGTGCGCACACGATCTGCACAGGCGGCGTCCGCAAACAGCCGGGCAGCGCCCGCATCCCCGCTGACCGCGCACATCGGGGGAGCGCATCACCGTCGACCGGTGCATCCACCGCGCGCTCCAGTGGCCGGTTGCGATCAGGAGACGGCCTGGGGGAGGGCTTGGATGTGGGCCTGCAAATCCCGTACGGCCGGATGGCTTGCATGGGAGGTGATCCGCTTGGCGGCGTCGTTGACGAGCTTGATGCAGCGGCTTGCTTCGGTGCCGAGCGCGGTGTCCAGGGCGGAGCGGGCATCGTTGGCGGCCGCGTCGAGGTCGCGGCGTGCGAGGGCGCTTTCGGCGCGGTAGGCCAGGGCGAGTGACCTGGTGCGTTGCCGTGAGGGTGCGAGCATGCCGATGCCGTCCGTCAGCGACTGTTCGGCCCGCTTAGGGTGGCCGAGGGTCAGCCAGCAGCGGCCGGCGTCGGTGAGGTCGGCAGGCGACATCCAGGCGGCCCCGGGAGGCGTGGTGGCGGGCTGGGCCCGTTCGAGGTCCTGCTCGGCGGCGACGAGAGCACGGCTGGTGGCGGAACGGTCGCCGAGCATCGCGAGCGCGCCCGCACGCCGCAGGTGCAGCAGTGCGCGGGCGGCCGGCGAGGTGGTGCGCGAGTGGGCGTGCTCCAGCACCGAGACGGCTGTGGCGGGGTGGTCGAGCCAGGTGGCGAAGTAGGCGAAGTCCGTCAGGATGCCGGCACCGAGGTCGCGGTTGTGCGCGGCGTGGGCGGCGTGCAGTGCCGCGCTCCAGTGCCGCTGCGCGGCGGCGTACTCGCCCTGGTCGAAGTGGAGCCAGCCCGCGCACTGGGCCGCCGATGCGGCCACCTGGTGCAGCCGGCGCTCGGTGGGGTGGTCGTAGGCGGCGTGGTCGATGAGCCCGATCGTCGTGCGCAGCAGGGCGTGGACGAGGTCGGTGCACTCCGGCGCGTTGGTGTTGGTCAGTGCGCGCAGTTCATCGGTCCTCGATTCCAGCCACGCCACTAACGTGCCGTCCACGCGGCGTCCGTCCAGGGCGGTGGCCACACGCTCCGGCTCGATCGCAGCCCACTGCTGGGCGACGCCGACCAGGGCACCGGTGCTCAGGGCGAGGAAGGCCCGCCGGTCGGGATGCTGCAGGACCACCAGGACCTCCCGGAGGGCGGCGCGCGTGCCGCGGGCGCTGAAGTCGTGCGGGGTGTCAAAAGCGGGCAGCCACCACGGCCAGCCCAGCGTCTCCACCAGCTCCTGAGGCACGCCGAGCACATCGGCCAGCAGCATCTGGTAGTCGGCGTCCGGGGCTGCGACCCGGCCCGACTCCCACTTGTAGATGCGGTCACGGCTGGGCGTGAGGATCATGCCGCGTCGGCGGGCGGCTGCCTGCAGCTCGCGGGCGAGGCGCTCCATGCTCCAGCCGCGCTGTTCACGCACGTAAGTCAGTGGATGCTCCTGCAGTCGCCGACTGGCCTGCATCGCCCCTCCCCCAAGACCGGCTCATCAGCCCTCACCGTGGCGTGGCCCCGGGGCTATGTGCAAGTCCGCCCCCGCGGCCGTCGGATCGAGCAGACAGCGGGCATACAGACGCCTGCCCTCGGGCGGCGTGAGGCTGAGACGTGGGCGATCCCCGGGCCTCCGCCGAAGCACGGCGAGGGCGCGGGGGAGAGCGAAGTCGCCGAAAGGAGAGGGGACATGCGGTGCGATTAGCAGCGCGAGACACAGACGCCGGCCGGGCGGACCAGGATCGCAGCGCCGCGCTCGACCTGGCCGGCCCCAGGTGGGACCGGTTGACCGGCACCGACGGCAAGGCGGACGTGTTCGTCCGCGACCTGTTCGCGCTGGAGGGCTGGGCGTCGCTGGCCGGCGAGATCGGTGAGCAGCAGGCGTACGTGTTCGCCGAGCGGACATCGCTGATGTGGCTGCGCCCGGACGCCTTCGCTGCCGGAACAGCGCGCGGTGTGCTGACCGCTGCCGAAGCGGCGGGCTTCCGGCCAGTCGCCGCGCGGCCGGTGCGGCTGGAGCGGTGCGGCGTGCGCGCGCTGTGGGCGTACATGTGCCGGTGGGCCACGGCGGAGCGGCTGATGCTGCTGGACGCTGCCGCTGCGCTGGGACCGGGGCTGCTGGTGGTGTGGACCGCCGGCACGGGCTCGGCGCGGGCGGCCGGCGGCGAGCCGGTGTCCGTGCGGATGACCAGGCTGAAGGGGCGCAACGATGCGCGCCACAGGGGGGCGGGCTCCTTGCGGGCGGTGGCGGGCAGCCCAGCTCGGCCCCCACACCTATCACCGCTACCTGACCGTGTGCCTGGAACGCAGCCCCTACGAGAAGGTCCTCTCGCTGTACTTCCACCGCCACCGCACCACCCCCCGCATCCCCATCGAGGAGTTCATCGACACCGGCGAATTCCGCGACGCGCTCAACTGGCCGCTGTACACCGACCACAGCGGCACGGTCATGGTCGACCAGATCATCCGGCACGAACACCTACAGGCCGGCCTCGATGCCCTCACCGCCCGCACCGGCCTGCCCACCCTCGCCCTGCCCCGAGCCAAGGCGCAGTTCCGGCCGCCCGGCACCGGCTACCGCGACCTGCTCACCCCCACGGCACGCAAGGCCGTCGAGGAGGCCTACGCCGCCGAGTTCACCTACCACCGCTACACCTGGTAGCCCCGCCACAGGATTGGCCCGCTCCCACGGCGGCGAACCTGGGGGAGCGGGCCAAGGCTGTGACGGGATGCTCCTATGGCGTCTCTTCCGGATCTTGTCGAGCCCCGCGGTACCTGGCGAGATTCAGAGCTGGCGGCCCGGAGCTGATCTATGTTGACAACATGACACGGAGTCACCTTCCCCTCGTCGCGACCCTTCTGGCTTGCCTCTCGCTATCCGCTTGCTCCGCAGACAAGACACCGCCGACCCCCGCTGGGGCGCCGTCAGCGAGCGGAACCGGCAAAGCAAGGCCGTCCAAGGACAACACCGACCTGCCGCTGACCAAGCAGCTCAGCCGGGGGGAACTCACACAGGCGATTCCCGACGCTGAAGACCTGGCCCCCGGCTACCTTCCCGGCAGTCTGCACAAGCGCATGCCGGGCGAGCCCGACGACTGTGCTCCGCTGGACACCCCAGCGCCGGCCGGTTGGCAGCGAGCGGGTAGCGGCGACTACGACTATCAGGGATCGACCGTCTCACGAGGCATTGATCTAGACGTCTGCCAGTTCGACAGTGTCGCGCACGCGAAGGCGGCGTACGACCAGTGGCCCAACACGGATGAAACGGCCCCCCTCGAGACCGGTCGAGTCGGAGAGGAGTCGGTCTTCCTCGCCCACAGTGGATCGAGTGGCACGGTCTACGGCTACAGCAGGTCCGGCACCGTCATCGCCCGAGTCACAGTGGAGGACGTCGGCGCGGATCCCACAGACGCCCATGACGTGCTGGCCGCCACTATCAAACGACTCCAGCAGGTCCAGGCAGGCCAGCGGGCCACGGCGACGGCGCCCGAGATCGCTGCAATGGCACAGACTCAGCGCTAGGGCCTGTCTGAAAAATGATCACCCGGCGGGCTCGCGGAGCCACAGGGCCAGAGCTGCCACAACGATTCCAGCCCGATAGCGATCGGCCAGCTTGTCGAACCTCATCGTGATCGCACGGAACTGCTTGAGACGGGCGAAGCATCGTTCGACCACGTTGCGGTTGCGGTAGATGTCTTTGTCGAAGGCGGGTGGGCGACCGCCGTGGGTTCCGCGTCGCCGGCGGTTGGCCATCTGGTCGCGGCGTTCGGGGATCGTGGCAACGATGCCCCGGCGCCGCAGCAGGTGGCGTATCGCCCGGCTGGAATACGCTTTGTCGCCCAGCACCCGCGCCGGTGTCGTGCGAGGTCGGCCCGTAACAGCGCGCGGAATGCGGATGCTGTCGAGGACCTGGCCGAAGGCGGTGGCGTCGTTGACGTTGCCGGGTGTGAGCACGATGGACAGAGGGAGGCCACGGCCGTCGACGGCGAGGTGGACCTTGGTGGTCAGCCCGCCCCGAGACCGGCCGATGGCCTGACGCTCCTGCGAGCGGCCCGGATCTTCCGGTTCGTCCCCGTCTGCGGCCCCTTTTTGCGGGCGCCGGCCGAGTGCTGGTGCGCTCGGTTGGTCGTGGAGCCGACGGAGACGGTCCACTCCACCCGGCCCACCGCGTCGTCGCGGACCTGGACGTGTTCCAGCAGCTTCGCCCACGTCCCGTCCGCTTCCCAGCGGGCGAACCGCTCGTAGACGGTTTGCCAGGGTCCGTACCGCTCGGGCAGATCGCGCCACGGAGCCCCCGTCCGCAGCCGCCACAGCACCCCGTTGACCACCTGCCGGTGATCACGCCACGGACGACCACGCCCATCCACTCGCGGCAGCAGGGGCTCTATTCGCTCCCACGCCGCATCCGTCAGCTCACCTCGACCTGCCACAAGATCAATGATCAGACCGGCTATAGGGTCCTGCGCGTGGCGAATCATCAGGACGAAACCAGGGCGGCCTACGACGGAGTCGTCGAGCTGTACGCATCGCTGTTCGCAGACCGGCTGGAGACACGACCGTTCGCCCGGGCCATGATCAGCACCTTCGCCGAACTCGTGCGCGCGACGGGCAACCTGCGGGCAGCTGACGTCGGGTGCGGGCCCGGGCATCTGACGGCCATGCTGCACGAGCTGGGCCTGGACGCCTTCGGGCTCGATCTCTCCCCCGGCATGGTCGACCACGCCCGGCGGGCCCATCCGGCGCTGCACTTCCAGGAGGCGCGGATGGAGTCGCTGCCGATTGAGGACGGTGTGCTCGGCGGTGTACTGGCCCACTACTCGATGATCCACACCGCTCCGGAGGAACTGCCGGGGCTGCTCGCCGAGCAGGTACGCGTTCTGGCTCCGGGCGGTCTGCTCCTGGTGTCCTTCTTCGGGACCGACGGACCGGAGCCGGTCTGGTTCGACCACAAGGTGGCGCCTGCCTACAGCTGGCCGGCGGACCGCCTCGCCGAACTGCTGGCCGATGCCGGGCTCGTTCCCTTCGCCCGGCTGCTCCACGATCCGGGCTCCGAACGGGGCTTCCTCGATGCCCACCTGCTGGCCCGCCGTTCGTGATCCGGCCCGGCAAGACCCGCCGGACGGTCGGAGCACCTCCGGAATGCCGGCTCGGCGGACGCTCGCTGATCCGACGGGAATTGTCAGACGGGCGCTAGTGGCCCCTTGGTACTGTGATCAACACGTAGCGTTGATCACTGGGGGCCAGCCGTAATGCGAACGGTCGCAATCACAGCCTGTTTAGCCACGGTGCTTTTCACCACGTCGGCGTGCTCGGCAAATAGAAGTGAGGCAGGGCCAGCGTCAGCCTCGCCCAGCGGTACCACCGCTACCAAGAACGTAGATCCTGCCGGGTGGACAGTGGGAGATACCGCCACCCTCAGTGACACAGACGGTGAGCCCCTCCAGGTCACGCTCACCGGAGTTGCCTACCGGGACGCTCTTGCCAAGGACAAGACTGCCAGCGTGCATGGCAAGTATGCCGTCGCTCTCGCTTTCACGATGAAGTCGGCGTCCGGTGGCACACTCGGTGAACAGACCGGCAACATGATCAAGTGGCAGGGTGACGGAGCCCAGGTCGAGGAGTGGGATTACACAAACGCTCCATGGCAAGGGTGTATTGACGACTACTTCATTTATGCCGACCTGGAGCCGGGCAAGGCGTACAAGGCAATCACAGATATCAATCCACCTTCTAAGGGCGGCACTGTGATCATCACCGACGAGTGGGGCGGAGTTGCCCGCTGGAACCTTCCCGAGGCGGACACCGGGAAGGGCACAGAACCGGCTACAAAGTTCACCACTCGGGACTGTCGTTGAGCTCCTCTGTCGAGCGAGCAGGGTGGAGGGGCCGGTGGAGGAAGCCTGTCGGACGGGCGCGCGCCCGGGGAGGGCGGTGGGGCCGCAGTGTGGCGTGTGACGCCGGGCGCCGTGCACGAGTACCGCGACTGGCCATGCACGCGGTGTCCGTGGCGCACGGATGCCGACCTCACCGCGTTCTCGGAGCAAGACATGGACATGCTGCGGCGGGCCGACGGGGGGCCGGGAGCGGAGGCGCCGGTCGGCGCTCCTGTGGTGGCCTGCCACCTCGACCAGCCGGGCACGGCCCACGCCTACCGCTGGTGTGCGGGCTGGCTGGCCACGGTGGGCGAATACCACCTCGCGATCCGGCTGGCACTGGCCTTCGACATCCTGCCCGGCCACGCAGTGAAACCCCGCAGCAACTGGCCGCGCCTGTACGCCAGCCTGGACGCCCTCCTGGCGGCCCGCGCCGAGCAACTGAGGGCGCCCGCACACGACTGACTGGCCGAGTCACCGCTGCCACGAGCCCCACCGGGTGCGGGACGACGCCCGGGCAAGCGGCCCGCGCTCCCCCCCCCCGGTGGGCAGAGCGGGCCCCAGGCTCCTACAGGAGGCCTCTATGCCACCGGTGCGGCGCCCGCCCCGGTCAGCCGCATCAGGTCTTCGGCGAAGCGCGGGTAGCTGGTCGCTACCGAGTCCCAGCCCTCGATCACGGTCGTCCCCTCGGCCGCGCACGCGCCGGCGACAGCGGCCGTCATCGCGATCCGGTGGTCACCGTGGCTGTCCACCCGCGCCGGACGCAGCCGGGAAGTGCCCTCGATGACCATGCCGTCCTCCGTCTCGGTCACCTTCACACCGAACGCCCGCAGCATCGCCGCGGTGGAGGCGATCCGGTCGGACTCCTTCGCCCGCAGGTCACCCGCGCCGGAGATCACGGTGGTGCCCTCGGCGACGGCGGCGGCCATCGCCAGCACCGGCACCTCGTCGACGATGCCGGGAATGTCCCCAGCGGTCAGCTCCACCGCCTGCAGCCGCGACGCGCGCACGCTCAGCGTCCCCGCGGTCGTGTCGAAGGTGATGTCGGCCCCCATGCGTTCCAGCACGCCGACGAAGTCGCTGCGCCCGAACCCGGGATACAGGTTCTCGACCACGATCTCGCCCTGATCGGCGAGCAGCGCGGCCACCGCCCAGAACGCTGCCTGGCTGGGGTCGCCCGGCACGCTGACGTCCGTCGCCGTCAGCCGGCCGGGCTCCACCGTCACCCGGTGAGCGTCCACCCGCACCCGGGCGCCGAACTCGGCCAGCATCTCCTCGGTGTGCCGGCGCGTCGCATGCACCTCCTCCACCGTGGTCGGGCCCGCAGCGGACAGACCGGCCAGCAGCAGCGCCCCCTTGACCTGCGCTGACGCGACCTTGGGTGCGTAGGTGATGCCGGTCAGCGAGCCACCGCGAATCATCAGCGGCGCCAGATTCCCACGCTCCCGGCCGTCCACGTCCGCACCCATCAGTCGCAGGGGTGCGGCGATCCGCTCCATCGGGCGCCGGCGCAGGAACCGGTCCCCGGTCAGCACCGAGATGCCGTCGATGCCCGCGCACACCCCCGCCGTGAGCCGGATGCCGGTGCCGGCGTTGCCGTGATCGAGGACATCGTCCGGCTCGTGCCGGATCGGCCCCTCCACCCGCACCCGCCCGTCACCCGCATCGGTGACGATCACACCGAAGCGCTCGACCGCGCGCAGCGTGTGCGTCACGTCCTGGCCCCGCGACAGACCGGTGATGACGCTGGAACCGTGGGCCATCGCCGCCATCAGCACGGCGCGGTGCGAGATGGACTTGTCGCCCGGCACCCGCAGGGAACCACGGGCGGGCCCGGCCCCAGTCACCCGCAGGCTGGAGACGGCGTCGAGAGCGGAAGCGGCGGGGGGTGTCATGAGACTTCTTCCTCTGCGCAGGGAACGTGCACGGCCTGAGAACGAGCGACAGGGGACAACTCAACGTGTCCAAACGATCACGCTCACGGTCGACACTACGCGTCTCGCACGGCACCGCGGGCCCCGATTCGAGAAGTCCGCGCCCCCACAACACGGGCCCCAGCGGCCGCACGCAGCATGCGTGTCGCCCTCGGCCCCAGCCCGATCCCGAAAAGCGACGAGCTCTCCTGGTCGCCGCCCGCAGACACAGCGCCTCCTCGTTCCGCGGCCACATACCCCCGCCCTGCCGAGCCGGCGGGCGCACGCGTGCGCGGCGGCTGTGCCGCTCGTAGGCTGGTGCTGCTCGGGGCTAGCGCGGAGGTACTTCATGCCCCGAACCGTGTGGTCAGGCGCCATCTCGTTCGGTCTGGTCACCGTGCCGATCAACGTCGTCAGCGCCACCGAAGATCACAGTCTCCGGTTCCACCAGTACCACTTGGAGGACATGGGCCGTGTGCGGGTGCGCAAGTTCTGCGAGGCCGAGGACCGCGAGGTCCGCAATGACGAGATCGGCAAGGGCTACCAGCTCACCAAGGAGCAGGTCATCCCGATCAGCGACGACGAACTGCGTGACCTGCCCCTGCCCACGGCCAAGGCCATCGAGATCGAAGCGTTCGTGCCCCTGGAGTCCGTCGACCCGATCCGGATCGGCGAGGGCTACTACCTCCAGCCGTCCGGGCAGGTCGCCCACAAGCCCTACAAGCTCCTCGCGAAGGCCCTCGGCCGCTCCGCCAAGGTCGCCGTCGCCAAGTACGCCTGGAGCGGGCGGGAACGCCTGGGCCTGCTGCGGGTGCGCGACGACGTGATCGTCCTGCACGCCATGCGCTGGCCCGATGAGATCCGCGACCCCGGCGAACTGCTGCCGCCGCCGGTGGAGCTGTCCGACGAGGAGATCGAGGGCGCTCTGGCGCTGATGGACAGCATGACCCGCGAGGACCTCGAAGGCGCAGAGTTCCAGGACACCTACACCGAGGCCCTGGAGCAAATCATAGAGGCCAAGCGGGAGCACCGCGAGCCACCGGCCCTGCCGGAGCCGGAGGGGGAGCCGGGCCAGATCGTCGACCTCATGGCCGCCCTGACCCAGTCCGTACAGAAGGCGCGGGCCGGCCGCGGCGAGGACGCCGACATCCACGACATGCCGAAGAAGACGACGAAGAAGCAGCCGGCCAAGAAGACCGCAGCGCAGAAGGCATCAGGGCGCAAACCGCGCAGGAGTGCGTGAAGTGGAAGCATGCAGCGCATAACCCGATGCCGCACCGGCATATCCGCACGTGGAAGCATGACGGGCATGGCTGAACCCGAACTAGAGCTGCGGCAGGTCCATTACTTTGTCGCCGTGGCCGAGGAGGCCAACTTCACCCGGGCCGCTGCCCGGCTGGCCATGACCCAGCCGGCCCTTTCCCGTGCCGTGAAGGCACTGGAGCGGACCGTGGGCAGCGCACTGCTGGTCCGCAGTCCGCAAGGCGTGACCCTTACGCCAGCCGGCCGGACTCTTCTGGAGGAAGGCAAGGCGCTGCTGGCCCAGGCCACCAGGGCGACCGCCCAGGTACGCCGGGAAGCCGCCGCCACTTCCGTGGTGACAGTCAGCGGCCCCGGATGTGACGTGCTGCTACTAGACCGCCTGGTGCGCGCCTTCAACGAGGCTCGCGCCCCGTACCGGGCGCAGGTCTCAGTCGGAACCATCGACGATCAACTGACCCGCCTGCGCTGCGGGCAGGCAGACATCGCGCTGTGGCGGGGCCCGGTAACGGCCCCCGACCTCGCCGCCCGGCTCCTGCGCCACGAACGTGGCCACGTGCTGGTCGGCTCGGCGCATCGGCTGGCCGAGCGGCGGTCGGTCACCCTGGCCGAGCTCGCCGACGAGCCGGTGATCCGCTGGCTGGGTGCGAGCGCCTCGTTGAGCGACCCCGCCCTGTGGCCCGACGGACCGCCTGGACGCCCGGGTGTGGAAGTGAGCGACGGCCTGCAGATGCTGGCCGTCGTCCGGTTGGGACAGGCCGTGGCCTTCACCGCGGATCCGGACAACGGCGCCGGCCGGCCCGAGGGAACCGTCAGCATCCCGCTGGCGGACGGCCCCCGGCTGCCGCTCCACCTGGTCTGGGTCCGGGAGCGAGCCACCACCGACGTGCACCGCTTCATCGCGCACGCCACACCCGCCGGTCGGCCCGACCTCCCGCCACCGAGCAGCGTGGCCCGATCCGTGGCGACGGTGCCGGGCCCAGCGTCACGAGCCGACGCCATGTCACGCTGACCACCGCTTCCCCCACCGGGTGCCGTCTCCACCCTGGGACATAGACCGGCTTCGTACCGCTGGACGACGAATGGGCTGTCTGCGGGCGCAATGCTGATGTCACACCCACCAGTGTTGGGCGGGGCAGCCAGGCCGCTGGCCGCATGCGGTGCTCTCCGGCGACGCGGCCCGGCTCTCCCGCCACACCCCTCGCATCCGTTCCTCACCAGCCCGGCAGGGCAGGAAGTGATCCCCTATGTCTGTCCTCTTCACCGTCGTGACGGCCGTGGTCATCACACTCGCCCTCGGCGTCGCCGCGTTCGCCAAGGGCCGCTGGTCCGGCCCTTGGTGGCTGCTGCTGATCGGAGCCGTGATGGCCTACCCCCTCAACTTCCCACTCGACCGTATCCACGGCGCCCCTGACGGCTGGCTCCGCTGGACCTTCCAGGCAGCGTGCGGCCTGCTCGTGGCCACGCTGCTCGCCCCCGCATACCACCGGCTGCGCCGACGCGACGCCGACCGCGGACACCGAGGCGACCGGGCGGACACCCGTCCCGCCGCCACACCGGATTCCCTCTCCTGACCCCGGTCCGGCGCGAGGAACAGCCGGTGAACCGATACCGCCCGTACGCCGCGCGCCGGGGACGGACGCCGGTGCCGTACGCGCCCGATACGTCGCTTACGCTCGCACCCGACATGGAACCTTTGCGTAACTGGCTCCTGCCCACCACCCTCGCGCTGCCCAACGCGGTGATTTTGGCTGTCCTGGTGTGGGGCGGCCCGCCGCACAATGTGCTGCCCCCCGCCGGACTGACGATCGCCCTCCTCCTGCAGTTCGTCGCACTGGGACGGCGCCGCCACGATCCGCTCCGCGCCCTGGCCGGAACCCTGGCCGGAACGGTCATCGGCACCACGACCGCCCCGGAACACTTCAGCAACATCAGCGCGTTCGCAGCTTTGTACTCCGTGGCGGTGCGCTGCGGCGGCCGGGTAACCGCCGCCGCTACCGCCGCCGCCGTCGCATGCGGCTGGCTGCCGGGCGCCCTGCGCTCCGGCTCCGTACCGGTGTCGCTGACCGACTTGGCGATCACCGCCGCCCTGTGTGTGGCGTGCGCCGGATTGGGAGAAGCACGGCGGCAGTGGCTTGGGGGCCGGTGGGCGGCGGCTGGCCGGCTGGCCCGGGCCGAGCAGGACAGTCGGCGGGCCGCCGACACCGAGCGCCATCGGCTCGCCAGAGAACTGCACGACGTCAGTGCCCACCACCTCACCTCCGTGGTGGTCACGGTCGACGCGGCCCGCCGGCTCGGCGCCGGACGGCCGGAACTCGTCGCTGAGGCCACATCGTTCGCTGTGCGCACCGGCGAGGAGACCCGCACTGCGCTGCGCCGCCTGGCCACCGTCCTACACGACACTGAGCCGCCCGAAGCGAGGCCGGTGAGCGGACGGCTGCGGGACCTCATCGCCGCGTTCGGCCGGCTCGGCCGGCCCGTCGACGCCGACCTGCCCGACGACCTCGCCGGCCCCGCAGCCGAGACCGTCCTCGCCATCGTCCGCGAGGCCCTGACCAACGCACTGCGGCACGCCCCCGGCGCTCCTGTGCGCGTCCGCATCCGGCGTGACGGCGACGTCCTCGACCTGACGGTGGAAAATGATGCGCCACGCGCCACCCAGGCCCGGTTGCGGGCCACCACTGGACTCGGCTCGGGCCACGGCGTTACCGGCATGCACGAACGGGCAGCGGCCGTCGGCGGCGCCCTGACGGCGGCGCCCGCCGCGGACGGTGGCTGGCGGGTGCGTGCGACCCTGCCGGACCACACCGGACCCGTCCGCCCGGACCAGACCGCCCGGCGGCCCACCCCGCGCCGCGAGCAGCGACTGACAGACGCCTGCCTGATGTTCACCGCCGTGATGGTGCCGCTCTTCGCACTGCTCTCCGCCATCGTGGAAGGGGCGCTGCCCGGCGACCCGGCCGGCCTGCTCGCACTGGCGGCGCTGCTGACCATGCACGCGCTGCCCCTGCTGTGGCGGCGGCAGGCGCCCTGGGCCGCACTGTGCGCGGTGGCCGCGACCGTCTGGGCGCTACCCGCCGCGTGCGCCTCCGGCTTGGTCCCGCCGGCCTGGGCGAGCCTGCTGCCAGGCGCCGTGGTGAGCGAGGCGATGGCGGCGTACGCGGTCGCCGCCTATGGCCGGCACACCGTGCGCGGCCTCGGCGCGGTCCTGGCCGCCACCGTGAACCTGGTGGCCGCGATGACAGTGACGGCCGTGGTCGACGGGGTGCTTGTGCTCTCGCCAGCGGACGATCCGGTGGCTTTGTCGGCTGGACGGCGTCGCTGCTGTTGTGCGCCACGGGCCCGCTGCTGCTCGTCTCCTGGGGGACGGGCCGGGCGGCGCGCAGAAGCCGGCTGCGGGTGGTGACGCGGGAGAGCGGCGCGCTCGCCGATACCGAACGGCGGGCCGCCGACAAGGCCGCCGCCGAACGCCGACGCATTGCCACCGAGTTGCACAGGGAGGTACTGGAACATACCGAGCGGATGGTGGCTCGGTCCGGTACCGGGGACCTTGACGACGTCGCGACCGAGGCCAGGGCGGCGCTTGCGGCGATGCGGAAACTGCTGGGCAGCCTGCGCGGCGGCACCGAGGAGGCGCGGCACGCTCCGCAGCCGGTCGCGGCCGACCTCGTCGAGCTGTGCCGTACCTGGCGCGCCGCCGGGCGGAAGGTGACGTCGCACGGACTGCCCCGAGCCGCCGAGGGCCTGCCGGCAGCGGTGTCTCTGACGGTGTACCGGGTGGTGGAGGCGGCGCTCGGCGCAGGGGACCGCGGACCGGTACGGATTACGCTGCGCCGGCGCCGGGAGCGGGTGCACCTCACGGTCACCGGGGTACTTCTGGCAGCCGCCGGACCGGTGGCCGAACGGCTGCGCGTCCAGGTGGAGGCGGGGGAGGGCGAACTGACGGTCGACCGGGCGGGTACGCTGCGCGTGTCCCTGCCCGCCGGTGACACACCGAACCGGGCCGTCAGCCAGGAGGTCACGTCATCGCCGTACGCGTGATGGTCGTCGACGACCAGGCGGTGGTGCGCGCCGGGTTTGCCGCCGTCGTCGACGCCGAACCCGACCTGACCGTGGTGGGCGAAGCCGGTGACGGCGGGGCAGCGGTCGCCCTCGCCGAACGACTTGCCCCTGACGTGGTGTTGATGGACATCCGCATGCCCGGCATGGACGGCCTCACCGCGACCCGCCTGATCACCGCCCTGGAGAGCAGACCGAAGGTCCTCGTCCTGACCACCTTCGACCTCGACGTCTACGTGTACGAGGCGCTGCGCGCCGGCTCGTCCGGCTTCATGCTCAAGGACGCCCTGCCCGATGAGGTCCTCGCCGCCATCCGGGTGGTCGCCGCGGGGGACGGCATCCTCGCCCCGGCCGTCACCCGCCGACTCATTGGGCAGTTCGCGCGCGGGGCGCCCGTACCGCCCGAAATCTCCGGGCAGCTGGCCGGTCTGACCCCCCGGGAGCGGGAAGTGCTGGTGCTGATCGCCTCCGGGTTGACCAACGCCGAGATCGGTGACCGGCTCGGGGTGACCACCGGCACCGTCAAGTCCCACGTCAACGCCCTGCTCGGCAAACTTCGCCTGCGTGACCGGGTTCAGGCGACCATCCTCGCCTATGAGTCGGGCCTCGTCCGTCCCCGCGGCACATCCGACGACCCGGCCCGCGCGGGGTACTGAGCCCGTCGGGGGTGAGCCGGTGCCGGCGTACCGGTCCGCATCTGCAACCTGAGGTAGAGATGCCTTTCCTGCCGACGTCGGACGCCGCGCGCACAGGTGAGCGGGATGCTGTTGGACATGACAACACCTGCTGCTTCGACGTCCCTCCCATACCACCGGCTGGCCCGCCTCACCGGCCGCCACCGGTGGTGGCGGCCGCTGCTGGGCGTGCCGCTGCTGGCCGGTGGCTGGCTGCTGCTGGTCATCGTGGTCGACACCGTCTCCTACGCCGTCGGCACGGTCGCCGGCCGGCCGGAACTGCGGGACGGCTCCATCGACTTCGGCCTGCTGCCCACCACCGCGCTGGAACTGTCATACATCGCCTTCATGCTTCCCCTGGTCCTGCTGGCCGTACGCTGGACGGAGCGCAGACCAGCCGGAAGCGTCTCGTCGGTAGCCGGGCGGCTGCGCTGGGGCTGGCTGATGCGCTGTTCGGCGGTTGCGGTACCGGCCGTCGCGCTGCTCGCCGTGGCCTCGTTCCTCCTCCCCACAAGCGAGGAGGAGTCCACCGCTACGGACCAGTGGGTGGGTCTGCCGGCGTTCCTCACCTCGATGGCGGTGCTGGCGGTGTTCGTACCGTTGCAGGCGGCAGCCGAAGAGTACGTGTTCCGCGGCTGGATGATGCAGGCGGTGGGCGGGTTCCTGCGTTCGCCGTGGTGCGCGGTGCTGCCACAGGCGGTGCTCTTCGCCGCCGCCCATGGCTGGGGCACCCCGTGGGGCTTCGCCGACCTGCTGGTGTTCGCCCTGATCGCGGGTTGGCTGACCATACGCACCGGAGGGCTGGAGGCCTCCGTCGCTCTGCACGTCATGAACAACCTGATGGGTTTCGGCCTCGCTGCCACAACCGTCGACGGTTTGGCCTCCGACGAGACAGCAGCCGACCTGCCCTGGCAGATCGCCGCCGTCGACACCATGACGAGCCTGCTGTACGCCGCCGCGGTGCTGTGGCTCGCACGCCGCAAACCGCCGCAGCGCCTCGCCATCCCCGCGGTCATCGCCCGTCCCACAACGCTGTCGACCCTGCCGCACTACACCTCACACGTCGCGTACGCCCCCGGTCCGTACCCGGCGCCAACGGCCACAACGCCGTACGGCCCCGGACACCGCCCGGAACCACCTCACGGATCCGGTGCACCGGCCGCGCCCCCGCCCGTACACCCCGGTACCGACGAGCGCCCGGCACAGTGAGCGGCACGGCCCGCCCGGGCCGAGAGCCCCGGCCTGCGAGGCCGCACGACAAGAAGGGGAAGGACCGCATGGAAGCGATCAAGGAACCGGAGTGGAGGACCGTGGGAGTCCTGGGGGCTGCCCGCGGCGCCCGGGCAACAGCCGAAGACCCCATCGGCACCGAGCACCTGCTCGCCGGACTCACTACGGTCAAGGGGCCCGCACGCGAAGCACTCGCGGACGAGGGGGCGACCAAGGTCGCGCTCCTCGCGGTGTTGCGGGACCGGGAGGGCCGCGTCGGTGCCTGGAACGGCGACGACGACACCGGCGCGAGTGTGACCGCGCCGGACGTCCTCGGGGACGACGGTGACCGGCGCCTCCGTTTCACAGGGGCCGCGGCCAAGGCGCTGGCCGCCGCGATGGAACACGCCCGGCGTGATGGCGCGGCGAAGTTCGGCGCGGTGCACCTGCTGCGCGGTCTGCTGGAGGACGACAACCCTGCGGTGGAGACACTGGCAGCCTGCGGCGTCGCACCACAGGCTCTACGGGCCCGTCTCGACGGTGGCGCCGGCAGCCCACGAGAGGACGGCCTGACCCCCCTGTTGCACGCCACTCGCGACGCCCTCCTCGGTCGCCGCCCCTACCGGCACATGCGCCCCTGGAGGCGATGGCTGATCCGCGGCGGCGGGGTCAACTGGGCTTCGATGCCTGTCGAGTGGGTCCGTCAGGAGAGCTACGAACAGGCACGTGGACTCGGCGACGCCGCGGTGCGCACGGAGCACATCCTGCTGGGGGTTCTGGCCACCCATGAGGTCGCGCTCCGGTACCCGCACCTGACCGGGGCGGGGGACTCCGCCTTCGCCCTTCGCTTTGCGGGCGGCGAGCGGCTGGCAGGCCTGGGCCTGACCTATGCCTTGACGCATGCTGTCCTGACCGGTGGGCGCATCCGCCTGACGGCCGACGCGCGGCCCGCCGAGCGGTACTTCGACCAGGTGGCGGGTCCGGGCGCCGCCGCTGACGACGCAGGCACCGGTTCGCTGGTGGCGCTCCTGCTCGGGGAGGAGACCCGGGCCCGGCAACTGGCCGACGCACTGACCACCTCCCCGGATCACTGATCCGGCGCGACCGATCCGCGGTCCGGGCCGGTCCGGATCGGTGCTCAGCGGGCCAGTGCGGCCGCGTCCCCCATGACGATGACGGGGTCCAGAGCCGGATCAAGGGCGAGCAGCAGTTCCTTCATGTGCCCTTCGGCGATGCTGACGCAGCCCTGAGTGGGACCGTCGTGGTCCACGTGCACCCAGATGCCACCGCCCTTGTCCTCACCCAGCGGCCGAGTCCAGTCCAGCGGTGTGGTGCCCGGCTTGCGGTTGTAGTCGATGGCGACCACGTAGTCGAACGAGCCCGCCAGCGGCTCCCCTTCGAACCCGGTGCCGGAGATGCTGAACGCCGAGGAATGGTCGTAGGGCAGACGCGTGCCCGGGTCGGGGAGCAGGCCGCCCGCGTCGGTGAGCCCGAAGACGCCGATGGGTGAGCGCAGATCGCCCAGGCGGTGGTCGTCGGTCCAGCCCTTCAGCGCGTTGTGCGCGGGCCAGGGCCCCGCGGCCGGTTCCCAGCCGGCGGCGGTGCGCTCGTACAACACGGCCGTGGCGGTGTTCTCGTCCGCGCCGTCGCCGGTGACGAGCAGTACCTGACGGGAGGTGGCGGGGATGTCGTCGAGCATGGCCGAGCCCACACCGGGCAAGGGCGCTTCACTCCGTACCGGCTGGGGCCGCGCATCGGGCACGGTCGGCCAGCCGGCCACGCCGGCCTGGGTGGTAGCGGCCGGCGCTGCCGCTTCCGTGCCATCGGCGGACGAAATGCAGCCGCTCACTAGGAGTACGGCACTCAGAGTGACGGCTGCGGGGAGCGGGCGTCCAGGGCGTATGGGCATGACTGAGGAACCTCTCGCGAGAAGGAGATGGGAAAGAGGAAGTCGGCGCGTCAGCCGTAGCGGAGAGTGCTGATGAGCGACTGCACCTGTTGCAGCACGCTGGCCCAGGCGTCGGGAGAACCGGCTGACGGGGCGACGGTGAAGCCGGGCACGGGGCCGTCCGGCCGCCCGCCGCGGCCGCCGGGGGAAGCGGACGGCATCGATGGGACTGCGCTGTCGGCGGCGTAGGGCCGGGTCGAGGGCTCGCCCAGACAGATGCTCACCTGGAGGGCGTAGGCACCGTCCGCGGACCGAACCACGGACCGGGCGGGGTACTCGAGCCGTCCGCCCAGGCCCTTGCACGCCTCGCCGAGTGCGGCCGTCGGCGACAACGTGGCGGTCAGGGGCAGGGTGGTGTCCGGGGCCTCGACTGGTGCGAAGCTGACGATGGCGCCACCGCGCTCCAGAGCGGTCAGCGGCGCGCAGGCGAAGGCATCCCTGCGGTGCGCGAGGCCTTCGGCGCAGCCGGGTTCGACGGCGCCGGGGGAGAGCGACTGCGTAGCGGCGTAGACCATAGTCGGGCGGTCCGTTCTCGCCACCGTGCGCGCCTGCCAGCCGTCGGGCAGCGTCAAGACCAGGTTCCCGGCATCGGGGAACCGTACGACCCACTCGTGCGTGTCCGCGGATGCAGTTGCGGCCGGCGGCACGGAAGCCGGCTCCCGGCCCGGCGGCCAGCCCGTGCCGGGCCACACGGCGATCGCTGCCGCCACCAGGGCCACGGCGGCGGCCGCGGCCGTCCGCCTGAGCCGGCGTCGCCGGACACGGTGCCGGATCCGGCCCATACGGTCCGCGGGAGCGGTCAGTTGCGGCACCGCACGCTCCAGCAGCGCCCGCACTTCGGCCGGTTCGCGCACGGGGGTCAGTCCGTCTTCGGCATCAGGCACGCGACCGCCCTCCCCTTCCGCTCGCGGAGCGCGGTCCGCGCTCCTGTGGCCGGTGACCGTCGGCCGGGACGTGGGAGGAGCCGTCGAGCAGCCCTCGCAGGGTCCGCAGGGCCTTGGCAGCCTGGCTCTTGACCGTCCCCGGCCGGCACCCCAGGACGTCCGCCGTCTCCTCGATGGAAAGGTCCTCGAAGTAGCGCAGTACGAGCACCGCGCGCTGCCGCGGTGGCAACTGCCGCACAGTGACCGACAGCGCCTGCTCCAGGTCCACGCCGCTGAACGGGTCGCCGCCCGCGGGCCGGTCGGGGACTTCGCCATGCGGCACCTCGCCCCGCCAGCGGCGCCTCCACCACGAGGCGTGCGTGGTGAGCAGCGTCTTGCGGACGTACGCCTCCGGGTGTTCCCGCGCGATACGAGGCCACTTCGGCCACACCTTGGCCAGCGCCGTCTGCAACAGGTCCTCGGCCAGGTGCGCGTCGCCGGTCAGCAGCCATGCCATCCGCAACAGGCGCGGCCCGCACGCTTCGACGAACTCCTCGAAATCTCGCACGCTGGACTCCTGGCCGTCCCGCGCACCGGTTCTGTCGTCTGTCGCGCCGGACATGTCCCCGCCATCGTGCCTGTGCCGTTCTCGGATCTCCCACATCGGGTAAACCCTCTGGCCCACCGGCCCGGTTGCCCGCAACGAGATGTTTTTCCCATCCGTCTCCAGACCGGTTCCCCGGCGGACCGGCCCGACCCGGCTCGCCCTCACAGACGCCCGCCCCCCCATGCGCGCACGGCATGGGGGCATGCCGGATCGGACCTTCCGCACCCACCAAACCAGGTGGTTCGCTGGCCGTCAGCCGGAACGCCCGGCGTGCACAGCAAAGGAACGGACAGTGGAACCTGTCATCGTGATCGGCACCCTGCACCTGCGGGCCGACCGGGCCGACGAGGCCCGCGGCGTCATCGCCTCGGTGGTGAAGCAGACACACCAGGAACCGGGCTGCCTCACCTACGCAGCCCACGAAGTGGCGGACGACCCACTGACCGTGGTGGTCATCGAAAAGTGGGCCTCCCAGCAGGACCTCGACGACCACAACACGGCGCCCTGGCTCGCCGAAGCCCTCAGCCGGGTCGGCGAACTGCTCACCGGCGCACCACAGATACAGGTGCTTACCCCGCTCGGCTACGGCACCACCGACAAGGCCTCCCTGCGCTGAGCGTCACCGCGCTCCCAGGCCACGGCCACTCGAGCCGGGGCCTGGGAGCGCCCGGCCCGCCCGGCCCGGCACACCCGCCGCACACGCGGACCGGGTTCCTCAGCCCACCAGCCCCCGCTCCCAAGCCCAAGCGGCGATCTCGACCCGATTGCGGGCGCACAACTTGGTCTGGATGCTGCTGAGGTGACTCTTGACCGTGCCGACGGTGATAACCAACTCCTGTGCGATCTCCGCGTTGGTGCGCCCCCGGGCGACCAGCCGCATCACGTCGCACTCCCTGGGGGACAGCCCATTGGCGTCCCGGGCCGGTACCGGAACGGTCAGGGACCGTAGCAGGCGCACAGTGATCGCCGGGCTGATCAAAGCTTCGCCGGAGACGGCCGCCCGGACCGCCTCCACCAGCAGCGCGGGGCCCGCGTCCTTCAACAGGAAGCCGCAGGCGCCGCGTCGCAGAGCTGTGTGGACATACTCGTCCCGGTCGAAGGTGGTGGCCATGACGACCCTGACCGGATCGGCGACGTCCGGCCCGGCGAGCAGCTCAAGCGCCCGCAACCCGTCCATGCGGGGCATCCGGATGTCCATCAGGGCCACGTCGGGCCGCAGCCGCGTGGCCAGTTCGACGGCTTCTACGCCGTCCGCGGCCTCACCGACCAGTTCCATGTCCGGCTGCGCCCCGATGATCATCCCGAAGCCGGCCCGTACCATCGCCTGGTCGTCTGCGACCAACACCCGGATCGTCATACCGCGCCGTCCTCATCGCTCACGCCACAGCCTTTCACGGGCAGGACAGCCGTCACGACCCACCCCCCGTCGGTTCCCGGCCCGGCCTCGATGCGGCCGCCGATCGTGCCGACCCGTTCGGCGAGTCCGGCCAGCCCGAACCCGGACCGCGACCATCGGGCGGGCCGCGCCGCCCCGTCGTCCGCCACTCGGACGGACAATCGGTCGGGTGTGCGGCGGATGTCGACCTCCACCACACGCGCGGCGCCTGCGTGCTTGCGCACGTTGGTGAGCGCTTCCATCACGACCCGGTGGAGAGTGGACGCCACCTCCACCGGCAGGTCCTCCGCCACGTCATCGACGGACAGCTCGACACGGGGCCCGCCCGCCGCCGTGAACTCCTTCACCATGGGAGCCAGCTCACTAAGACCTACCGGCGGCGCCAGAGGTACGTCCTCGCTCGCCTCGCGCAGTACACCGACCATCCGCCGCATCGCGCTCAGCGTCCGGGTGCCCGCCGACTCGATCTGCTCAAGGGCGTCAAGCGCCCTCTCGGGGGCGAGTTCGGCGACGTAACGGGCGCCTTGCGCCTGGACGACGATGCCTGTCACATGGTGGGCGACGAAGTCATGCAGGTCCCGGGCGAACTCCGCGCGCTGCTCGGCGCGCACCGCGGCGAGCAGCCGCTCGTGCGAGGCCGCCTGGAAGCGCAGGTACAGACCGACGCCCACCGCAACGGCAGCAGCCAGGCACTGCACCGAGCCGAACAGCCCGGCGTGGTCGGAGAGCGAGGGCACGGAATGTTCGGCGGCAGTCCGGTACGGCTGGACACAAAGCGCCAGGCCAAGGGCCACCACCGCCGGGGCCGTGGCCCACCCCTTCCCGCGATGGGTCACGGTGATCACGAGCAGCACCAGCGCGAGAACCTCCGCCCACCCCCACAGGCCATCGGCCTCTGCAGCGATCAGCAGCGCGGTGACACCGAGCGAACCAGCAGCCACAACCAAGGCGAGCGACGACAGCCGGTGCCGCGCGTGCGATCCGGCTGTCAGCCACAGCGCGGCGGCGGCCAGCGCCGATCCGCCCTTGGCCGAGGAGGTCACCAGTGTCGTCGTGTCGCCGAAGGTTGTGTCGGCGAATCCCAGCAGGACCAGAGCGACAAGACCGGCCGCCCTGCCCGCCCCGGACCAGCCAGCTGGTGGTTGTTCGTTCAGCATCGACGACACGATAGTGGCCGTACGGAGGGCACCGGATCAGCCGAAAGTCAGAGATCCGCCGTCGCACAGGGGACGCCCCCCACGGCCTCGCCGCGTGACGCAGCGGGCCGGACCCGGCTGCGCAGAACCCCTGAGCGCGTGCGATGACAGCCGTACGCTCGCCGCCACCGCTCCGGTCGTCGGCACCCTTGACGCCTGCTTTCGTGATGGCGGCCTCCGTGGACAGGGCAGCTCGCCGTCGCGAGCGGCAAAGCTGGGCTGCCCTGCCCGCGGAAGTACCCGCGAGACAAGCCCCGGGCGGCTCTCGCTTTACCCGTGGTTGTCAGTCGGCCGGGGTGTGCCCGGGCTCGTCGACGACGCCGACGTCGAGCAGAGCGACCTCGTCGGAGCCGAGGTAGTTCAGGTCCTTGTCTCCGAAGACCCACACGTCGCGGTCCTTACCGTCGCCAAAGGCGAGACCGACGCCTGCCCGGCCGGCGGCGTCCTTCGCACTGGGTACCACGGTCACACCCGGGATCCGAGCTGCAGCGCGGTAGAGGGCCGCGTCCACCTCGGGCAGCAGCGAGGCTCCCGGCAGCATGGAGCCGATCATCTCCAGAGCGGCCTCCTCATGGGTTGGTCCCTGACCCTCCGTCTCCTTCCAGACCTGCTCGTACAGAGCATCGGGGTCTGTCGGAAGAGCCTGCAGCTCCCGGTAAGTGGTGCTGTTGGGGTCGGCTTGCAGCCTCATGTCCTTGGTGCCCTTGCCGGAAGGTCCTGCAAGCACGGTGATGCGAGCCAGTCCGTCGCGCCTGCCGTCGACGGCCTGCCAGTCCGAGCGGCGGAAGGTGTCCCGGCCCTGGTCCATGATCTGCTGAGTGCCTTGGGTCACGGTATAGATGTACTGGTCGTCGCGAACCCGCGGGGCGTTCTGGGCTGCGGCAACCGTGGCGATGCGGTTCAGCAGCCGGACCGCCTCGGGATCGGTGGACGGTTCGCCGCTGTCGCCGTTGCCGACGGTGAGCATGGTCGCGACGACCGCGGCGGCGCCGAGGGGCACGGTGATCGCGGCGAGACGCCGGAACGACCGGGACGGGGACCGGCCCTCCCGGGCCGGGCGGGTGGTTTGTGAGGGCGCGTCGCGAGTGATCTCTTGCATGAGGTGGGACTCCAACTGGGTCAGGCGGTCATTCGGCAGAACGGGGGCACCCGGGGTCGGCAACAGCCGCGCCAGTTCTTCGCGTTCGGTGGGATTCATCGATGTCACTCCTGTGTCGACGAGGCCGTGTCGGCCCGGTCACCCGGTTCCTGTCCGCCGGCGGACAGGCGTCTCGTTTCTTCTCCGGTCACGAGCGGCTGCCCGGCCGGGATGACGCGCAAGTTCGCTCTCGGCCAGGCGTCGCAGCCGCTGCCGGGCCCGGGAAAGCCGGGACCGCACCGTGCTGACCGGCACCCCGAGCGCGGCTGCGGCGTCGGCGTAACTCAGCTCGGACCAGACGCACAGGGCGAACACCTCGCGCTCCCGCGGGCGCAGTTCCCCCAGCGCCACCCGCGCGGCGGCGAGACGCTCGGCGTCCTCCATGCGGCCGACCAGCGCATCAGTGAAGTCGGGCACCGAGTCAGTGTCGGAACGGTGCCTCGGGAGCCGGTCGAGCGCGGCTCTGTGCCGACGGGCCGCACGGCGGGTGTTGCGCAGCACGTTGGTGGCGATGCCGAACAGCCAGGCGCGCAGACCGTCACCGACGTCCACCTCGTAGCCGGACCGCGCGGCGCCGTCGTCGTCCAACAGCTTCTCCCGTAGACGCCACGCCTCAAGGAAGGTCAGCGAGACGACGTCCTCGGCGGTGGTGGGATCGCCGAGCCACCGTGCGGCGTGGCCGTGCACGGCCTGCGCGTGCTCCCGGAAGAGCTGTGCGAACGCCTGAGTGTCACCGGCTCGTATTCGAGCACGTAGAGAAAGATCCACGCTCCGTCCTGTCCGCTCCCAGCGGGTCGTCTCCATGATGTGCGTCACGCCGGGCGACCGCTGCGGATGGTCCTCCGGTGCCGACCGGACGCATCACGGGGATCCGCCCCGGCTCGCCCTCACCCCTGCGTGTGGCACAGGTCACCGCGACCCGATCCGCCCGGTGGACAGTCCTGAGTGTGAAGAGCAACAACGACACTCAGACCAAAACGGCCACCGGGCCGCCGGGAAACGCGCGGCGCGCGTCCCTGGTGGCCGCCGCCATCACGCTGCTGGTCCTGTGCGCGGGCAACGCCACCGCGGGAGCCTTTCCATTCGGCGACCGTACGCGCAATGTGAACGATCTGGGCAACCAGTACGTGCCCTTCCACACCCGCCTGTGGGACCTGCTGCACGGACAGGCGGACGGCGACCTCCTCCTCAACTGGCAATCCGGCTTCGGCTCCAGCTTCCTGCCTGACTACGGAACGTATCTCTCAAGTCCCTTCGCGCCCTTGGTGGCCTTTTTCCCTCGCGACCGGATCGATGTCGCCGTCTTCGTGATCACCCTGGTGAAGATGGCCGTGGCCGCGGCTCTGATGGCCGCCTACCTGCTGCGGCTGCGGAGCGGCGCATGGTGGGCCGCCGGGTTGCTGGGAGCCTCCTATGGGTTATGCGGCTGGGCGCTCGCGGACGCCGTCTACAACACGATGTGGCTGGACGGTCTGATCGCCCTGCCCCTGCTGTTCCTGGTGACCGAGTGGGCACTGGCGGGCCGGCGGACGGTGCTGAGTGCCCTCGTCGTGGCGCTGTGCTGGGTCGCCAACTTCTACACCGCCTACATGGCTACCCTGGCTGCCGGCCTCCTGCTGCTGGCCCGCCTGGGGGCGGCGCCTCTGCCCTGGCGCGCACGAGGAGCGGTGCTGTTGCGTGCCGCGTTCGCCGAGGTTGTGGGCGTGGGCCTGGCTGCGCCCGTGGTGTTCGCCGTGTACTTCGGTACGCGATACGCGTACCCGGGACGCACCGGGTCCTTCACACCGATTGCGGCCGATGACCTGCTGACGCGGTTGCTGCCCGCGACCTACAGCTTCTCCAGCCCGGCGCTGTACGTCGACGCCGTCGCCCTGCTGCTTGCGCTGAGTCTGCCGTTCAATCGGGCGGTTCCCCGGCGCGTGCGCGCAGCGCTGAGCGTTCTCGTCCTCGTGGCGGCCGCCTCCTTGCAGTGGGCTCCCACCAACCTCATGTGGAACGGCTTTGCCACGCCCAACGGGAGCCCTTACCGGGCGGCCTTCATCGTCTGCGGCCTGCTGGTGGTCGCGGCGTGGACGTCCTTCGCTTACGGACCGCCGCAGGGACGGCCGCTGCTGGCAGCCCTTGCGCTCACTGCGGCCTTCGCCGCGCTCGCAAGCGACAGCGACGTAGCCAGCGCGTGGACGCTGCCCACCACGGTGGCCGGCACGACGCTCGCCGGCGTCGCCCTGTGGTACCTGGCGCGTCCGCCGGGGTCCCTAGGACGCTCATCTCGAACGGCGTCCTGGTGTCTGGTCCTGCTGTGCTGTGTCCTGATCGGGCAGTCCGTGGCGACGACTGCGTACACCGAACGGCTGCGGGTCGCCCGCAAGGACGACTACGCGCCCTGGGGCGAACGGCAGGAGACCCAGCGTGCGGCGATCGCCCGCGTGGACGCGTGGCCCCGCTACCGCACCGACCCCGGCCGGGAGCAGACCGTCGGCAACGACCCGTTGGTCGTCGGCGGACAGGGAGGCGCTTACTACAGCAGTGTCACCTCCGATGTCCTGGCTCGTACGCTCACGGCCCTGGGCGGGGGCTACACCTCGCGGGGCCGGTCGGTGCAGAGTGTGGACAACCCGGTCGTGGACGTCGTGTTCTCCGTGGGCGCGCGCCTGCGCACCGCACCCGACCCGCACCAGAACTGGTATCCGGACGCGGCCAACACCGTCGACGTGGTGCGCCGGCCGGTCCCGCCCCTGGTGACCGTGCACCCGGCCACCGTCCGACGTGAGTTCGGTGACTCGGCCTTCCGCAACCAGGAGCTGATGCTGGGGGAATCGGTATACACGCTGCCCCGGCTGACGTTCGCCCGCGCGGGCTCTTCCGTCCGCTCCGAGGACGGCCGCCACGCCGTTCCTGGCCGCAGTGACGGCTGGCGGGTCAGCGGGACATGTCCCGCGGGGACCGGCCTGCACCTGTGGGCCCCGCGCTACTCCGGGACCGCCAGGCAGGCGCACGGCCGAGAGCCGCTGCCCACCGGCCGGTTCCGGGCCGACCAGGCCCCCGTCACCAAGACGGCAGCCGTCCAGTTTCTCGGAACCGTGCCCGCGTCGGGCCGCTTCACGATCCGGCTTGATCCGGAACACGGCGGTTTTCTGCCCACCGATGCCGTCGGCTGCCTGCACACTGACCGGTTGCGCGCCGCCGCCGAGCGCCTCAGGGCCACAGGCGCACGAGCGGTGCACGTGGACGGCCACTCCGTCCGCGCGACGCTGCCTCCCAGATCCACCGGAGTCGCGGTACTCGCGGCCCCCCGCATCCCCGGCTGGCGTTGCGCCACGGGGGACGACTCGCCGCGCCCAGCCGAGCACCGACTCGGTCTGATCGCCGTCCCGCTCGACGGCCGGGCCACCGAACTCCGCTGTGAGTTCCGCCCTCCGGGCCTGCGCGCTGGCACCTGTGTCGCGCTGATCGCCCTTCTCGCCCTGTGCACCTTCGCCGGTCTGCGCTCCCTGCGCGGCCGAACAACCTCTTTGGACAAGCCGTGCTGATCTCCCTCGTCGTGCCCTGCTACAACGAGCAGGCCGTCATCGAACACTTCTACCGGCGCGTGGCCGACCACATAGCCACCGCCGAGCACACCTACGAACTCCTCTTCGTCGACGACGGCAGTACCGACGGCACACTGCCTGCGCTGCGGCGGCTCGCCGAGACCGACGCACGGGTGCGGTACCTCTCGTTCAGCCGCAACTTCGGCAAAGAGGCGGCCATGCTGGCCGGACTGCGCGAAGCCACCGGGGACGCCGTCGTGCTCATGGACGCCGACCTCCAGCACCCGCCGGAACTGCTGTCGCGCATGGTGAGCCTGCACCGGCAGGGCTTCGACCAGGTGATCGCCCAGCGGACGCGGACCGGTGACGGAGCACTGCGCACCGCTACAGCACGCCTGTACTACCGGCTCGTCAACCGCTTCATGGACGTCGAACTCGTCGACGGTGTCGGCGATTTCCGGCTCCTGTCCCGTCGGGCGGTCAGGGCGGTCCTCAGATTGACCGAGTCCAACCGTTTCTCCAAAGGTCTCTTCGCCTGGATCGGCTTCCCCAGCACCACCCTCGCCTATGAGAACGCCGTGCGGGAGCACGGCAGCAGCAAGTGGAGTCTTACCGGTCTTTTCGACTACGGCGTGGACGGGGTGCTCTCCTTCAACACCAGGCCTCTGCGCGCCGCGCTTCACCTCGGTTCGACCCTGACGCTGGGCGCCGGCCTGTACGCGGTGTGGATCATCGCCGCTGTGGTGGTGGGCGGCGTCGACACGCCCGGCTACGCGACGCTACTGGCGGCCGTCACCGCGCTGGCGGGCGTGCACATGGTCATGATCGCGGTGGTGGGGGAGTACGTCGGACGCATCTACCACGAGGTGAAGCGACGGCCGCACTACATCCTGAAAGAGGATCACCTGTCGGCCCGTTCGGCTCCGGCCCTCACCTTCTCCGCCGGTTCCAAGGGACGGCGATGAACGCGCAGCTGCCGCGCTTCGCCCTCGTCGGTGCGGTGAACACGACTGTGTACTACGCGCTCTATCTGCTGCTCCTGACTTTCCTGCCCTATACGGCGGCGCATGTGTCGGCCTTCACCCTGGCCACCGTGTCATCGTTCTTCCTCAACGCTCGCTTCACCTACCGGACGGCGGTCAGCTGGCGGAAGTTCCTACGCTTTCCTCTGTCGGTCCTTGTCAATCTCTGTGTGAGCACCGGGGGCCTGTACCTTCTGGTCCGCGAAGCTCACGTTGATAGCCGCATCGCCTCGCTGGCCGCGGCAGCGGTGGCCGTGCCCGTGACATTCCTGGTTGCCCGCAGGATCATGCTCACCGACCACCGGGTCTCAGAACGGTGAGACCGTCTGCCGACCTGCACGACCGGTGCCGCGGATGCAAGCGCTCAGCGTGATCGTAGCGGCCTATGTTGGTGGTCGGCGGCGAGGAGCAGGACGAGCAGCGTCAGGGTGAAGTCACCCGCCGCAGGGCGGTGAGCGCCTTGTCGGCGGCTGCGGCCAGGTCTGCGTCGTCCGCGGTGGTCCCGGCCCAGGCGAGGTGGCCGTCCGGGCGGAGCAGGACCGCCCGCACCTCGGACCACTCGTCGGGGCGTGTGGCGAGCGACCGGGCGTGCACGGCGAGCCCCGGCCGTGCCAGGGCCCGCAGGGGTCCGTCGGCGCTTCCGGTCAGGTCGAGCAGGGTGTATCGGTCGGCGCGCAGCAGGGCGAACAGGGAGGAGGCACCGGGCTCGGTCGCCGTATCGGCCGGCCAGGTTCCGGTTGAACTCCGGCTGGGTGGCGACAGCCTGTCCAGCGTCCTCGGGGAAGGTTCCGTCCTCGCCCTCACCCTTCGCCTTCCATCCGTCCCATGTCCCCGGCACACCGTGAGGACCCACATGGTGGTGTCGAGCCATCGCGCCGCTCCGGGGACAGCGGCCTTCGCGGTTGAAGGCGGATGCCCGCCCCCGGTCCGCCCGCAGCGAGGTGGACTTCATGGTTGACACGAAGATATGCGAGTGGTTAATTACTTACATGCGACGAGCTCGGATGCGACCGGTGCACCTGCGCCCCGCCTCGTAGTCCAGCTACGTTCGCTCGTCTCATCGAGTAAGTGAACGACCGCTTATCTATAGGGCAAGAAAGGTTGGGGTCCCCATGACCGACACCACCGCCGTCGAAAGCGTTGACTCGGTCCGCGCAGCCGCGCAGGAAACCTTCCGCAGTCACCTTGACCGACTGTCGGCCGGCCGCATCCCGGAATGGGTGGACTTGTTCACCGAGGAGGGCGTGCTCGAGTTCCCCTACGGGCCGGACGGCTACCCGACGCGCGTCGCCGGCAAGGAGGAACTGCTCGCCTACATGAAGAACTTCCCCGAGCATTTCGAGGTCGAGTTCACCGACCTCCGCTTCCACGAGACCGTCGACCCGTCGCTGGTCATCGCCGAGTTCAAGAGCGTCGGCACCGCGCGCGCGACCGGCCGACCTTACAACCAGACCTACATCTCCGTCGTTGAGACTGTCGATGGGAAGATCAGTCGTTACGTGGACTTCTGGAACCCGCTGATCGCCATCAAGGCTCTGGGGGGAGGTGCTGAGGACATGGTCTCCGCCTTCGGTCGGTGACCAGCGCTCTGCGGTTCTCATTCCTGCCGGCAGGTCCTGCTCACGCCTCGGTGAGCGGGACCTGCGTCATTCCGGCTCCTCAGCTCGAGCGCCTGACGGCTTGAGGCCCGACTCACTGACCTTTACTGGCTGCGATCACGTTCCGTCGGAGCAACGGCCTGACGGCCGCTCCTGGTTCGGGGGAGCGGCCGTCGTCCGCGTCAGGGCGAGAGAGCGGGCTCGGGAGCAGGACGATGCCCGGCAGTAGCGCGGGGAGTGACTGGCAGGTGGCAGGGCCAAGGCCAAGGCCAGCAAGGCCACGTCAGCGGCACCCAGCACCAGTCCAACCCCAATGTCGTGCGGGTGCCGACGCGCCCGAGGAACTCTCGCTGACCTTTGAGTCCGCCATGCCGGTCAGCGCGGACGGCAGGAAGGCCACGCCGGCGTCCTGGCGCTGTACTGGTGCACGGTTTGGAGAAGCAGCCTGAAGATTCCAACCGTATAAGCGGTTGACCGATTACTTCTCGGGTTGGTGAATGGCCGCCGAAGAGGCCCGGAGGTGGTGAGGATCAGCCGCGCAGAGTGCGTGCCCAGGGAGCGTCCACCGTGTCGGCGCCGACGGCTAGCACCACGTTGCCGAGCAGGGCGTCGGCGAAGTAGCGGCGCAACTGATCGTCAGAGGCTCCGGAGACTGCCCGGATGTACTCGATCTGTTTGGCGTAGCAGGCGCGGACGGCCTCGCCGATGACAGGCTCACCGGCCGCACAATTGCCGTGCATCAAGATCATCAGTACGTTCCGGTCGGCGATGACATCCTCATACGATGAGCTGAGAGCGGCGAGGACGGCCTCCGGGTCGGTGGTATGAACCTTGGCCACTGCGGTGGCGGCGGCTTCCCGCAGCAGGTGTGAGCAGTGGTCGATCAGTGCAGCGAACAAGGTCTCCTTGTCGGGGAAGAGCCGGTAGAGGTAGCCCTGCGAAATCCCGGCGGCCTTGGCGACATCCATGGTCGAGGTGCCGTAGTAGCCACGCACGGCGAACGTTCTGATCGCCGTGCTCATCACGGTGGCCCGCCGCTCCTCGGCCGTGGAGCGTTGCCTTGTCCTCGCGGTGTTCATACAAGTAATCAACCACTCTCTTAGATGGGGGGTCAAGTCATCGCCGATGCGTCCCGCGACGGCGGACTCATCGGCAGATGACGACCGCTTCCCACAGGCAGGGTGTTCCCGCGGACTCCGGCGTCGTGATTGGCAGACGATCCTGATGCAGACCCCACTGCGAGCGGCTTTTGCCGCCCCCTCACGGGAATCGGCGGCGTCAACCGACCAGGTCTAATGTGCAGGCGCCCGGACGACCTCGGTCTCCCGGGAAGACAGCCAGGTCCACTGCATCATGGCCCGTCCACGTCGTCGGCCAGGGGAAGCACGGCGTCGACGACCCAGCCCTCATCCTCTCCTCAACGGCGATGATGCAGCCACCCGTTATGAGAACCCGCTCGAGCATCGCGACCAAACCGAACCCGAAGCCGAGGCTGCCGCCCGCCGTGCCCACGGCGGCGACCCCGTCATCGGCCATGGACGGGGAGTAGGCCCGCGTCAGCCGGACCGCAGCAGGCAGGCGGGATGGCCTCCGCGTCGTTCCGGACGTTGGCAAGGACCTCCATGTCGGCGTCACGACAGCCGCCGGAGTGGCGCCACCGGATCAGCCGGAAGTCAGATGCCATGGGCCCTGGTGACGCCGAAGATCTGTCCCACGGCGGATGTACCGGCCCCTGCCCCGCGGCGAGGCTGTCCAGGCACCCCTCCGATGCCGGCCCGGCCGTACCCCCAGGAGCAGTTCCGCGATGTCCTTCCCTCCGCCCGCTCACACACACCGCGCCACCACCCAATGGGCCGGACCCTCGACGGCCGCCGCCGTCACTGCTGTCGACCTGGTCAAGGTCTACGGCACCGGCGAGACGCGCGTCCGCGCCCTCGACGGCGTGAGCGTCGCCTTCGCCCCCGCCCGTTTCACCGCCATCATGGGCCCCTCCGGGTCAGGCAAGTCCACCCTCATGCACTGTCTGGCTGGGCTGGACCGGGCCACATCAGGGCAGGCACTGCTCGCGGACACCGACCTGACCATCCAGCCCGAGCGGATCCTCACCCAGATCCGGCGAGAACGGATCGGCTTCGTTTTCCAGTCGTTCAACCTGCTACCGCAGCTCACTGCTGAACAGAACATCACTCTCCCGTTGGATCTCGCCGGCTGTCAGCCCGATCCGGAGCTGCTGGACCGCCTCACCACATCCCTTGGCCTGGCCGACCGGCTCGGACACCGCCCCGCCGAACTGTCCGGCGGGCAGCAGCAGCGCGTCGCCCTCGCCCGCGCCCTCGTGTCCCGGCCCGAGGTCCTCTTCGCCGACGAGCCGACCGGCAACCTCGACTCCCGCGCCGGCGCACAGGTGCTGGCCATGCTGCGCGAGGCAGCGGGCGAATACGGGCAGACCGTGATCATGGTGACCCACGACCCGGGCGCCGCGTCCCACGCCGACCGCGTGATCCTGCTCGCCGACGGCCGGCTCGCCGGCGAGATCGACCGGCCCGAGCCCGCCTCCGTCACCGACGCCCTTCGCCAGTTGGCGGCCGGCCGATGACCCTCACGCGTATCCAGCTCTCAGGCGCCGTGCAGCGCCCCGGGCGGCTGCTGCTGACCGGCCTGGCCGTCGCCGTCGCCGCGTTCGTCGTCTTCGCCACCGTCCTCGCGCACCGCACAATCGAACGCACCATCCTCGACACTCACCGCGGCACACCTTCAGCGGCCGATTACGTCGTCGGCACCCTCGACGCGCCCGTACGCACCTCCGCGCTGCCGCGCATCCGCAGGGTGCCGGGAGTCGCCGAGGCCCAAGCACGGACGACCGCCTTCCTCGAGCTGCGCCGACCCGCCGCCGCCAACCTCAGCGTCACCGCCGATCCCGGAGCCGGCCTGCTCTCCCAGGTGCGCCTGCTGGAAGGCCGCTACCCGACCGCACCCGACGAGATCGCCCTCACACGGCGCTCCGCCTTGCGGCTCGAACTCGGCACCGGCGACACCGTCACCGTGAAGACTGGATCCGATCGCCCCGTCACCTTGCGGATCACTGGGCTCGCCGTCGCCACAGTCGACACGCCCACCATGCGAGGCCTAGGCGGTGAGCAGGCCTTCGCCCCCGACACCACCGTGACCGGGCTGAGCGAACCGGACAGCTACCTCGGCCAGATAGAGGTACGCCTCACGGACAGCGCCGACGCGCCACACATTCGCACACGCCTGGAGTCGGCTGCCTTCGCCGAAGGACCGGGGGAACAGGCCGCTGTCGTCCCAGCCGAACAAATCCGCCAGCAGGAGAAACGGGACATCATCAACGGCTACGGCAACCTCTTCTCCCTCGTCTCGGTCTTCCTGACGGTCGCGGTGCTGGCGGCAACCCTTATCTCCACCTCCACCTTCCGGATCGTCTTCGCCCAACGGCTGCGCCAGCTGGCCCTGTTGCGCGCGGTCGGCGCCGACCGTGAACCTCTGGCCCGGGCGCTGGCCGTGGAAGGAGCCCTGACCGGAGCCGTCGCCGGTTTCGTCGGTGTGGGCGCCGCAGCGCTGGCCGGTAACCTCCTGCCGGGCGCGCTGACGCTCTTCGGCGTCCGATTCTCCGCCCCAGGCGTCCCCCTGCCCCCGGCAGCCGCCGTGATGTTGGGAGCGGTGGCCATGGCGGCGGCAGCAGCCCTCTCGCCCGCCGCGAGCGCCGCCCGGGTCTCCCCTCTGGAGGCGCTGCGCACCGCCGCGACCAGTGCCGCACGCCAGGGCATCGGACGGGCCCGCGCGGTCTTCGGCTGCGCTCTGGCCGCAGTGGCGGTCGTGCTGGCAGTAGTCGCCGCGCGACAGCTTCCCCGGCCCGGGCACGAGGACTACCACGCCCAACTCGTGCTGCTGCTGATCGTGTTCTCAGGCGCGCTGGCGTACTTCGCCCTTGTGGTGCTCGGCCCGGTCCTGGTCCGCCCGCTGTTGAACCTGGTGGGTCGGCCGCTGCGGAAGGCCGGTCCGCTGGGCAGGCTCGCTGTCGAAGGCGTCGGCGCCGCAACGCGGCGGGCCGCCGCGGTGAGCGTCGTCGTGGCACTCGGCGTGACCATGACCGGGGTGGTGCTGGTGGGCGCGGCCTCCATGAAGGTCATGGCAGAGCGCAACATCACCGCCACTGCACCGAGCGACTTCTGGCTGAACTCCGCCGCCTTCGATCCGCTTCCGCCGAAGCTGGTGGCCGAGGTGCGCCGGGCCGAGACCCTGACCCGGGTACTTCCCCAGCGCAGTGCGTTGGTGCGGATTGGCGACGTGCGCGAGGAGACCCAGGCTGTCGACCTCAACCTGCGAAAACTCTCGACCTGGGGCAAGTACCGTGCCCACCGCGGTTCCCTGGACGCCCTCGGACCGGGACGAGTGGCGCTGCTCGGACCCACAGCGCGGGACGCGGGCCTGGACGTCGGTGACACCGTCACCCTCACCCGCGGCGCCCGGACGGCCGACGTCGAGGTGGTGGCCGTTGTTGAAGGGGCTCCGCTCAACGCCGGCGTTCTCACCGATCCGGCGGAGTTGGACCGCCTCGGCCTGCCCAGCGGACCCACTGGTCTGGTCGCCGACGCCGCTGTTGCCGGCGAGCAGGGCCGCGCGGACGCCCTCAAGGCGCTGAGGTCCGCCGTGGGTCCGCAGGACGAGGTGTACATCGAGGTCATCGCCGATGGGCGAGACAGCGAGACCGCCGACCTCGGCATCGCGGTGGGTGGTGTCCTCGCCCTCATTGCCCTCACCGTGCTGATCGCCGTGACCGGCGTCGGCTCCACCACGGCACTGTCAGTCGTGGAACGTGTCCGCGAGGCAGGACTGTTGCGGGCGGTCGGTCTCTCCCGCCGCGGCCTGACCACCGCCCTGACCCTGGAAGCCACGTTGTACGGCATCATCGGCTCGGCCATGGGCCTGCTGCTCGCCGTCCCCTACTCCTGGCTCCTCGTCAACGCCACCGGGGCCAACGTACCGACCGAGTTCCCCGTGCTCCAACTCGTCGGCGTCGTCCTCGTCCTGGCCGCCCTCACCGGTCTCGCCGGCGCCCTCCCCGCCCGCCGCGCGGCCCGCATCAGCCCGGTCACCGCGCTGGCCGTAGATGGGTGACGCCGCGACGGCTGGTCCACTGCCATACCATCGAGGCATGGAGGCATGCCGAAAGGGCACTTCCCTAAACTTCGCGGCGGGGAGTGCTGGGTGCCGGGGAGGCGCCCCGGCACCCAGCCGCCCACGAGCATCTCGGTAAGGCCGCGCATGCCCAAGCCTCGCCCCGGCCCACAACCGCCCGCCCCGTCCCGGCCGCACCCACCGCTGCATCTCCGGCCTGGCCAGCGGTGACCAGGAAAACCAATGACCGGCACCGGCCGTCGGCAGCGAGGCGGATCTTTATGGTCAGTCCGCCGCGGAACCGGCCGATGGCGTGATCGTCCGGCTCGCGGGCCGGGGCCGGGCCCCTTCTTGCGGGCCCCAGCCGCATGCTGGTCAGCCTGCACGATCGTGGAGTCCACCTGGACACTGCGATTGCAATCTTCATCCGCGTCGGCCTGGGACACCGGGGCGACGAACACCCGCTCCCACGTGCCGTCGACGGCCCACATCCGCAGTCGGTTGTAGACGCCCGCCCAGTTGCCGCACTTCTCCGGCGGGTGCACCCACGGGGTACCGCCCGGGGCGGGACGCCTGAGACTCTGCTCACGGCCTCCGGTGCGGTTGGGGGCCGGTGCGCTGGGTGGTCCGCGGGCGGCGGGCCCCGCCGAGCGGGACGCCTGTCGCTGCCTCCCGGTCCCGCACGGGAGGGCGGGGGCCGGTAGGCGCACTTGTGCGAGACGGTTCGGCGTGCATCCGAGAACGAGCCGAGTCCTTCGCGGTGCGGCCGGGAATCACGTCGCCGGGCGGACCGGGCGCCACCGAAGCCCGCTCAATCGGCGATGTCGGCCGGATTCGAGCCTGGGAGCGCACGGGGAAGCCTGGTCCGTGGCGGTGCCGAGCCGTCCTGCGGCGCGCTTTCCGCCGACCGCGTCGACATCGACCGCCTCCCGCCGGGCGAGGAGTCCCGGGTGCCCCCTGCCGAGACCGGCGGGCTCGCCCGCCGGGGCTTCGGAATCACCGTACGGGCGCGGCGTCATGCTGGCCTGAAGGCACGTGCTCCTGTCAGACGGTGGTGGCGACCGGGGCGGACGACGGCTGCAACACCCGGACCAGCGGTTCGAGCCGGGGTCCTGAGCCGCCTGCGCGAGTGCCGCCCGCAGAGCGGCGTCGTGAGCGGGACGGGCCGCTTCCAGCAGTTCCCTGCCTGCCTCGGTGACATCGGTGTAGATCCCGCGGCGATCGGTGGGGCACAGGTAGCGGGACAGCAACCCTCGGTCCTCGAGTCGGGTGACCAGGCGGGTGGTGGCGCTCTGGCTGAGGACGACGGCGTGGGCGACCTGCTTCATCTGCAGGTGCCCACCGTCGCCATCGTGCTGCCGGCTGAGCACGTCAAGCAGGGAGTACCCGCGGGGGCTCAGGCCGTGATCGGTCCCCAGGACGCGTTCGAGGTGTGCCTCGATCCTGCCGTGCAGCAGGGAGAGGGCACACCAGCCATGAGCCAAGGCGGAGAACGCTGGGGTGGTGGCGGTCACAGGGGCCTCCTTCGTCGGCGGGCCAGCCCCGCACTTAATACTTGCACGCGACGGTAAAATCGATCACGGGTAGTGCGCGTTTGCGTATAGCCCGCGCATGCAATTATTGTCATCGAATGTAACGCTTAACGCAGTCTTTTTGGAAGGGCTCTCTCATGCCTCTCGCGCTCCTGGCCCTGGCCATCGGGGCTTTCGGGATCGGCACCACCGAATTCGTGATCATGGGTGTGCTGCCCCAGGTCGCGGACGACTTCGGTGTCACCATCCCCACCGCCGGCTGGCTGGTGTCCGGCTACGCGCTCGGCGTCGTCGTCGGTGCCCCACTGCTCACCGTGCTCGGCACCAAGGTGTCCCGCAAGAAGATGCTCATGTTCCTCATGGGCCTGTTCATCGTGGGCAACGCCCTCTCTGCCTTCGCCCCCAGCTTCGGTCTCATGCTCATCGGCCGGGTCATCGCCTCGCTCGCCCACGGCGCGTTCTTCGGTATCGGGTCCGTGGTCGCCGCCGACCTGGTGGCCCCCGAGAAGAAGGCGTCCGCCATCTCGCTGATGTTCATGGGCCTGACCATCGCCAACATCGTCGGTGTCCCCGGCGGCACCTACGTCGGCCAGGCGGCAGGCTGGCGGGTCACCTTCACCCTCGTCGCCGCGCTCGGCGTCGTCGGCCTGCTCGGCGTCGCCAAGCTCGTCCCCGAGCAGGGCAGGGCCGAGACCGCGAACGTCCGCAGGGAATTCGCCGCCTTCAAGAACGTCCAGGTCTGGCTCGCCATGGCGATGACCGTGCTCGGCTACGGCGGTGTGTTCGCAGCCATCACCTACATCACGCCGATGATGACCGAGGTCGCCGGGTACACCGAGGCCGCGGTCACCTGGTTGCTGGTCCTGTTCGGCGTCGGCATGTTCCTCGGCAACCTGCTGGGCGGCAGGTTCGCCGACCGCGCCCTGATGCCCATGCTGTTCACCGCTCTGGCAGCGTTGACTGTCGCTCTGCTGCTGTTCACCGCGACCGCCCACAACAAGGCACTGGCGGCGATCACCCTCACCCTGATCGGCGCACTCGGCTTCGCCACGGTGCCGCCGCTGCAGAAGTGGGTCCTCGACCAGGCCTCGGCCGCCCCGACCCTGGCCTCGGCCGCCAACATCGGCGCCTTCAACCTCGGCAACGCGCTGGCCGCCTGGCTCGGCGGTGTGGTGATCGCGGCCGGACTCGGATACACCGCACCGAACTGGGTCGGCGCCCTGCTGTCCGGCACCGCCCTGTCGCTGTCCTTCCTCGCCGCGTTCCTGGACCGCCGCACGCGCCGGGCGCCCGGCAACGTCGTGGCCGGCTCCCCGCACCCGAGGGCGCAGCGCACCGGCGCCCCGATCGGCCACTGACTCCCGGCGCACCCGGCCGGAGCGGCCCCGACACCACGTACGAGAAGAGCATCACACCCATGAGCAGCCCCGTCACCGCTCCTCTGACCATCCAGGACGCCGAGGTCCTGATCAACGCCGCCCGTCGTGCCGCGGAGGCCGCCGGAGTGACCGTGCCGTGCTGATCTCCGGTGAGACCAGCACCCGCAAGGCGTACACCGCGCTCCAACTGAACGCCCCGACCGCCGACCTCGTCGACCTGGTCAAGCCCGACGGCCCGTTCCACACCCTGCCCACCGCCCTCGACCGGCCGCTGCTGTTCATCGCCGGCGGCCTGCCCGTCCACCGCGGCGACCGCCTCATCGGTGCCATCGGGGTCGGCGGCGGCACCCCCGAGCAGGACCACGGCTTCGCCGCCACGGCACTCGGCACCCTCGCCTGAGCACATCGCCGCCGGCCCGCGGACAGTGCCCGGCCACCGACCGGGAACGCCGGGGGAACGCACCGCGGCAGTCCAGGGCACACTCCGGCCCCGCACCGCGAAGAGCCCTGTCGGCACCACCCATTACTACGCAAGGAACGTGTACGCATGAACGCCTTCGTCCCCACTGCACGCTCAACAACGGCGTCGAGATTCCCCAGCTCGGCTTCGGTGTCTTCCAGGTCCCCGACGCCGAGACGACCGCAGCGGTCTCGGCCGCTCTGGAGGCCGGCTACCGCTCCTTCGACACCGCCGCGATCTACGGCAACGAGGCCGGAGTCGGCAAGGCTCTCGCCGCCTCCGGCATCGCCCGCGACGACCTGTTCATCACCACCAAGCTGTGGAACGCCGACCAGGGGTACGACACCACGCTCAAGGCCTTCGACGCCAGCCTGGACAAGCTGGGACTGGACTACGTCGACCTCTACCTGATCCACTGGCCGACCCCGGCCCGTGACCTGTACCAGGAGTCGTGGAAGGCCCTCGAGAAGCTGGCCGCCGACGGCCGCATCAGGGCCGCCGGCGTGTCCAACTTCCAGCCGGCGCACCTGAAGCGGCTGCTGGACGGCACCGGCCTGGTGCCGGCGGTCAACCAGATCGAACTGCACCCCAGCCTGCAGCAGAGCGAGCTGCGCGCCCTGCACGCCGACCTCGGCATCGCCACCGAGGCGTGGAGCCCGCTGGCGCAGGGCGCCGTCCTGAGCGATGACGCGATCACCGCCATCGCCGCGCGGCACGGCAAGTCCCCCGCCCAGGTCGTCATCCGCTGGCACCTGCAGCTCGGCAACATCGTCATCCCCAAGTCGGTGACGCGCCCGCATCCGCGAGAACCTCGACGTCTTCGACTTCGCCCTGACGGACGAGGAGATGACCTCGATCGCCGCCCTCGACCGCGGTCTGCGCACCGGTCCGGACCCGGACACCCTCAGCTAGCCCCGCCCGCCCACCCGCGCGGGAAGGACCCGCACCCTTCCGCCCGGGTGGGCCGTACCGGATCGTATGCGGGGGCGGACCGGCCCGTACGGGCCGCCCTCGCTTCCCTGACGGATTCCGTGGTCCGCACGAGTTCCCCCACCCGCCCCTCGCATCACCGGGCCGCGCGTTGTGCCGCCGTCGAAAGGTGCCTGCCTGATGTCTTCCACTCCCACCGCCCTTGAGCGGCTCGTGAACCCCGCGGGCCTGCCGACGCTGGGCCTTGAGCTTCCCCTCGACAACGACTGGGGAGCCACGCGCCTGCGGGCCGACCCGGCCGCCGGACGCCCCTTCGGCGTCCCCGACCTGACCCGGCACGCCGAACTGGCGCGCCTGGCGGACGCCTCGGGCTTCGCGGGCCTGTGGATCCGCGACGTTCCCTTGTACGATCCCGAGCAGTTCGGTGACGCCGGCTCCGTCTTCGAGGCCTTCACCCACCTGGGGCATCTGGCAGCGGTCACCGAGCGGGCCGTGCTCGGGACCGCCGCCATCGTGCTGCCGCTGCGGCAGCCGCTGCTGGTCGCGAAGGCGGCAGCCACCGTCGACATCCTCTCCGGCGGCCGGTTCGTGCTCGGGATGGCCAGCGGCGACCGGCCGGTGGAGTATCCCTTGTTCGGCGCGGACTTCGAGGGCCGCGGCGCCACGTTCCGCAGGAACGTCGGCATCCTGCGCGCGGCCTGGGCCACCCGTCCGAGCGGGCAGGGGCTCAGCCTGCCCGACGTCGGACTCGGCGCCGATCGCCGTCTGGAGGTGCTGCCCAAGCCGACAGGCCGGTCCATTCCCATGGCCATCGCGGGGCACGCCCAGCAGACCGCGCAGTGGATCTCGCAGAACGCCGACGCCTCACTCAACTACCCGCGTCCGCTGGAAGCGTTGCGCTTGAAGACCCGCGAATGGCGGCAACTCACCGGCGATGCCCCCAAGCCGTACCTTACGCCCATGCAACTGGACCTCACCGAGGACCCGGCCGCCGCCGCGACCGCGATCCGGCTCGGCCTGCGCACCGGGCGCGAGGCTCTGATCGACCACCTGCGGGAGATGGGCCGCCTCGGCGTGAGTCATGTCTCCTTCAACCTGCGCCCCGGCGACCGCCCCGTCGACGAGGTCCTCCACGAACTCGCCGAAACGGTGCTGCCCCACTTCCCAGCTCCGCGCGCGGCGACCGGTGCGGACGCCGCCACCACGCGCTGACCCCGGCGCACTACAGCCCCGGGCGCAGGGCCAGGTTGACGTCCAATCATGAAAGTGGTTAATTACTTTCATGAGCATCGCGAGAACGACAGCGCTCCACAGCCGAGGAGCGGCGGGCCGCCGTGATGAGCGCGGCGATCAAGACGTTCGCCGTGTGGGGCTACTACGGCACCTCGACCATGGATGTCGTCAAGGTCGCCGGTATCTCGCAGGGCTATCTCTACCGGCTCTTCCCGGACAAGGACGGCCTGTTCGCCGCCCTGATAGACCACTGCTCGAACGTGCTGCGCGAGGCCGCCGCCGCCGCGGTGGCCAAGGTCGCCACCACCGACCAGGAAGCCGTCTTCGCCGCCCTCAGCTCGTCGTACGAGGACGTCATCGCCGACCGTGACGTGCTGATGATCCTGATGCACGGCAACTGCACGGCCGTCGAGCCCGTCATCGGCGAGGCCGTACGCGCCTGCTACGCCAAGCAGGTCAAGTACATCGGGGCCTCCGACGGGCAGTTGCGCCGCTACTTCGCCGACGCCCTGCTCGGCAACGTGGTGCTGGCCGTCGGCGCCGACACGGTGGACACCCCCTGGGCGCGCATGCTGCGCGGCTGATCCCTGCCCACACGGGCCACTTCGGTGGCTTTCCCTTTGACTCAATAAGTAAGCCGTTAACCGCTTACTTCTATCGACCGCTCATTCTGAGAGGACCTGCCATGCCCAAGCGTCGGGGAACCGGGCTGTTGCTCGCTCTCCTGGCCTTCGCCCAGTTCATCAGCGCGATCGACTACAACATCGTCTACGTGGCGCTGCCCGAGATCGGCCGGGCCGTCGGCTTCGACGCCCACAGCCTCCAGTGGGTCGTCAGCGCCTACGCCGTCGCCTTCGGCGGGTTCCTGCTGCTGGGCGGCCGGATGGCCGACCTGCTGGGCCGGCGCCGCATGTTCACCACGGCACTGGTCTTGTACGGGCTGGCCTCCCTCACGGGCGGCCTCGCCACCGGACCCGGCGTGCTGGTCGCGGCCCGTGCCGTCCAAGGACTCGGCGGTGCCCTGTTGCTGCCCTCCACCCTGTCCCTGATCAACACCAGCTTCGGCGAAGGCGCCGAGCGCAACCGGGCGCTGGCCGTGTGGGGCGGCGCCGGCGCGGTCGGACTCGCCCTGGGCTCCCTCCTCGGCGGCCTGCTCACCAACTACCTCGGCTGGGAAGCCGTCTTCTACGTCAACGTGCCCTTGGCGCTCGGCGCTGCCGCAGTCGCGTGGAAGGCCATCACCCCGGACGCCCCCCGCGAACGCGGCCGCGGCTTCGACATGACCGGCGCGCTCTCGGCCACGGTCGGCTTCACCGCCCTGGTCTTCGGTGTCGTGCAGGGACCCGAAGCGGGCTGGACCTCCGTCCAGGTCCTGACCGCCCTCCTCGGGGGACTCGCCCTGATCGGTGTCTTCCTCGCCGTGGAGGCACGCACCGCACATCCCCTCATGCCGCTGCGGCTCCTGCACAACCGCAACCTCGTGGCAGCGATGGGCGTCACCTTCATCTTCATGGGGACCTTCGGCGCGCAGTACTACTTCTTCACCCTCTACCTCCAGAACGTGCACCACTACAGCGCCATGGCCACCGGCCTCGCCTTCCTGCCGTCCGCGCTGACCGGCATGGTGGGCACCAAGGCCAGCGAGAAGCTCCTCGACCGGGTCGGGACGCGCACCACCCTGCTCACCGGGCTGCTGCTCGGCGCCGCCGGCATGGCCGTCCTCGCCCTGGCGCTGTCGCCCACCGGTGGCTACCTGTCGCTGCTGCCCGGCGTGACCCTGCTGAGCCTCGGCCAGGGCCTGGCCTGGACCGCCATGTTCGCCGCGGCCGGCACCGGCGTCGACGCCGCCCACCAGGGCATCGCCTCCGCCATGGCCTCCACCACCCAGCAGATCGGCAGCGCCGTCGGGCTGGCCGTCCTGATCGCCGTGGCCTCCCACGGCACCCACGCCACCACCGGACCCAGCCTCGTGCCCGGCCTGCGCACCGCCGGGTTCACCGCGGCCGCCCTCACCCTGCTCGGGGTGGCCATCGCGCTAACACTGCGCCGCCGGAACGCCGCCCGGCCGGCCACCGACCGCGACGCGGACACCGAGGTTCCGACCCCGGCTCTGTCCGCATGACAAGCACCTGGGCCGCGCCCCCTGAGCGGGGACGGCGCGGCCCGGGTGCTCGCGGCGGCGCCGCTGCCTTCGAGGCAGTACACCGACGCCGCGCTCGCCGCTTCCCCGCTTCACCCGGTGCGTCCGGCTAACGGGTGGGGGAGCGGAGCACGGGCAGCAGGACGACGGCGTCGACATACAGCGTGTGCCGGGTCGGGGGCCACGACGAGCCGACTGAAGGCACCGGCGTGCCGGCGTGGGCCTTCTTCACCCACGGGTCGCCAGGATCCCGGTCGCTCCCGGTGGCCTTCGTGCTCGTGTGCGGCAGCGACGTGTCGGGTATCCGGGCGCCGCCCGGCAGGGGGGCGGGTCCGGCGCTCGTCGGTGGACGGCGCCGTTAGACCGGCCGAAAGTCGCATGCCTGGGCGGCGGGTGACGCGGAAGATCTGTCTCGCGACCGATGCGCCGGTCCCTTCCGCCCGGCGAGGCCGTCCGGGCATCCCTTCCACGTCGGTCCGGCCGTACCCCAGAAGCAGTTACCGAAGGGATTCCCCTGCTCCAACTTGCCGCTGTCGTCCTCGTCCTAGCCGTCCCCACCGGCCTCGCCGGTGCCCTGCCGGCCCGCCGCGCGGCCCGGACCAGCCCGGTCACAGCCCTGCCCGTGGACGGCTGACGTGAGGCCGACAGCGCCGCCATGCCGTCGCGGCATGGGGGCATACCGAAGAAGCACTTCCCTGAACAGCCCGCAGCGGGGTGTGCTGGGCGCCGGGGAGGCGCCCCGGCACACGCCCACGAACACCTCGGAAAGACCGCACATGACCAAGCACTTGACCCCGGCCCACTCCACCCGCCCCGGCATGACTGCCCCCGCCGCATCGCCACCCTTGCCCTACGACCCCGAACTGCTCCCAGTGATACGGGAGATAGGGGAGCGGCCCGCACTGACCCCTGAGAGCATCCCGGCGACGCGCACCGCCATCGGGGCCGGTGCGCTCGACGACGACACCCTGAGGGCCGGCGGAGAACTGGCCTGGGCGGAGCGCGCGGTCGTCGGGCGGGACGGGAACCCGGACGTCACCCTGATGATCGGCCGGCCCGCCGACGCGACACCGGCGGAACGCCTCCCGGTCCTGTACTACGTCCACGGCGGCGGCCTGATCGCGGGCAGCCGACGGCATCTCGTCTCCGACGTCCTCGAGTGGACGCGGACCCTGCGGACGGTGACGGTGTCGGTGGAATACCGGCTCGCCCCCGAACACCCCTACCCCGCACCGCTGGAGGACTGCTACGCGGGTCTGCTGTGGACCGCCGAACACGCCGAGGAACTGGGGGCGGACCCGGACCGAATCGTCCTGGTCGGCGCCAGCGCCGGTGGAGGACTCGCCGCGGGCCTGGCCCTGCTGGCCCGCGACCGGCGCGGCCCCGCGACGATGGGCCAGATCTTGCTCTCCCCCATGCTCGACGACCGCAACGACACCCCCTCCAGTCGCCAGATGGAGAACCGCGGTCTGTGGGACCGCGCCTCCAATGCCACCGGCTGGAACGCCTATCTGGACGGCGCCGCCGGTGGCCCCGAGGTCTCACCGTACGCCGCCCCGGCCCGCGCCGAGGACCTGATGCGTCTGTCCCCGGCCTACCTCGACGTCGGCTCGGCGGAAACCTTCCGCGACGAAACCGTCGGCTACGCCGGCCGGCTGTGGCAGTCCGGCGTCCAGTGCGAGCTGCACGTGTGGCCGGGCGGCTTCCACGGCTTTGACGAGTTCGCCCCCGGGACAGCCCTGGCCCGACGGGCCAAGCGGGCACGCCGACAGTGGCTGCGTGGCCTCCTGGCCACCTGAGCCACGCCCCGGATTCCACGGAGTGCGCCGGACGCAGTTACCCGTTCACACCCCCTACGAGAAACGCGTGCGCTGCCAGACCCGTTTGACCTGTGCGCACGCACCGATGAGAAAGAGTTCGCTGCGCAAGAAGACGACTGCCGTCCTGGCCGGTGTGGGAGCGGTGACCGCGCTTACGGTCGCTGTCTCCCCCGCCGACGCAGCCTCGTCGTTCACCCCCCGGAACGGCGCCACCGGCAAGTGCCTGGCCGGCTGGTCGGGTCACACCGTCGCCCAGGCCCACTGCGGGGACGCCAGCACATCATGGTCCTGGGTGGAGGCCGGCACCAACCGAGGAATGTACAAGAACACGTCCACGGGAATGTGCCTGGACACCAATGGGGACGGTGTCTATCTCTCGCCGTGCAACAGTGCAGATGGCGGCCAGGTATGGGGCACCTGGGACGGCTGCACGCTGTGGAAGAACCACGTCTACAACCGCTACCTGACCGGGTGGAACACCGGTACGGTTTCCATGCGGAACTATAACGACGTGGATAGCGTCAGCAAGCAACACTGGTTCGGACAGCCCTGCTGAGCTTGACCTGGTCTTCCGGCCCCCGCCGACGGCACACAATCGGCGGGCGCTGAGGACGACGAGCACCGCCGGGTGCTGGAGCTGTGCGACGACTCGCCCGCGACAAGCCCCTGGCGTGGTTGGAGGAATCGATCGCGCAGAGTCCGCTAGCAAGGATGGCGGCAAGCAGGGGGCCCGGGTCAAGGACAGGCTAGTGGTCGCGGTGGCCAGGGCCCACGGAATCGAGGCTGCTGCTTCACTCGCACTCGGTCGTGTCGGTACGCGCCCGGCGGCCGCACGACGGGAAATGGGGCAACCTGTCGGCGGACTCCCTGATATCGAACATCGTCGCGGCCGACGCCCTCTACACCCTGTACTTCCTGCACGCGCCTCGATGTGACGGCGAGCAGGAACCGGTCGCTTGGGCGCGCGGGGGAGGGGCGGGCGGCGTGGCGGGCCGTCAGCGACGACACCGGCGCATACAGGTCACCGGAGGCCTGCGCGCCGGACGCGGCGACTGACTCGGTGAACGGATCCTCGGATCGAGCAGCGCCGCATCACGGTGCCGTCGCTCGTCCCGCACGGCGCAAGGAGGGCTCGGCCGGCCCTTGGTCCGAGGAGCGCGTCCTATCCCCACCACCGGGCTCCTCATGGTCGCAAGCGCAGGGGTGAGAGGGCTGGTGGATGGCTCCGTCGCCGTGCGTGAGGGGTCGGCCGCTGGCGTTGTGCGTGTGGGCGATGATTTCTGAGGTGATGGAGATCGCCGTCTCTTCCGGGGTGCGGGCTCCGAGGTCGAGGCCGATCGGGGAGTGCAGGCTGGTCAGTTCCGCAGCGGAAAGGCCGGCCTGACGCAGGCGACGCATGCGCTCGTGGTGGGTGCGTCGGGAACCCATGGCGCCGACATAGCCCAGGGGCAGGCGTAGGGCCGTACGCAGAAGCGGGATATCGAATCTGGGGTCGTGGGTGAGGACGCACACCGCAGTACGGGTGTCGACCGCGGTGCGTTCCAGGTAGCGGTGAGGCCAGTCGATCACGATGTCGTCCGCGTGCGGGAAGCGTTCGCGGGTTGCGAATACGGGACGCGCGTCGCAGACGGTGACCTGGTAGCCGAGGAACCTCCCGGCCTGTGCGAGGGCGGCTGCGAAGTCCACTGCTCCGAAGACGAGCATGCGGGGTGGCGGTGCTGCCACGTGGACGAGGACGGACAGTTCCTCGGGGCAGGCATCGGTGCGGCCGCCGAGCGTGATGCGGGCCGTGGCGCCCCTGCGCAGTTGGGCGCGAGCCCGGTCGGCCACCGCTGCGTCCGTACGGCTGTCCGCCACGTTCCCGCCCGCCACGTGGCCGTCCTCGTCCAGTGCCATCAAGGCGCCCAGCAGCGTTTCGGGGCCCTCCACGACCTGTACCACGGCGGCGGTGTGGCCTCGGATGGCGGCGGTGAGGGCGGTGCCGAGGTGGGGCTGGTCGGCGGGGATGATGCGCTGGATGAGGACGTCGAGTTCGCCGCCGCAGGTCAGGCCGATGGCGAAGGCGTCGTCGTCGGAGTATCCGAACCGTTCCCGTTGTGCACCGCCTTGATCGTCGAGGATCCGGCGGCACAGGTCGTAGACGGCTGCTTCGACGCAGCCGCCGGAGATGCTGCCGACGACGTGGCCGGTGGCGTCGACAGCGAGGGAGGTGCCGACCGGAAGTGGTGCGCTGCCGGTGACGCTGGTGATGGTGGCCAGGGCGAACGGGCGTTGTTCGCGGCACCAGGTGCGCAGCGTGTCCGCGATGTTCAGCATGTGGCTTCTCCGTCGCGAAGGAGCGGGCGGGTGGGGGGAGAGCCGCCGCCGTACCCGACGGGGGTGGGCAAGGCGGCGGCCCGGTCCGGCGGCCGGAGCGCCGAGGGCCGGCCGGACGCGTGGGGTGCACGCCGGAGGCGTACACGGGGCGGGTCAGAGCAGGGCATCGGCGCTGATGGGGAGGTGGCGGATGCGGCGGCCGGTGGCGTTGAAGACCGCGTTGGCGATCGCGGGCGCCACGCCGACCATGACGACCTCGCCCAGACCCTTGACGCCGAGCGGGTCGGCTTCGCGGTCCTCGCCGTCGAGGTAGATCGCTTGGAGGTCGGGGACGTCCGCGTTGACCGGGACGAGGTAGTCGGCCAGGTTGGCGTTGACGATGCGGCCGTCACGGTGGTCGGTGACGGTGTGCTCGAGCAGTGCCTGGCCGATGCCGCCGACCATGCCGCCGAATGCCTGGCTCTCGGCGAGCTTGGGGCTGATGATGCGGCCCGCGTCGTACACGCCGAGCACCCGCCGCACGCGCACCAGGCCCAGGGCGACGTCGACCGCCACCTCGGCGAAGGTCGCGTTGTAGGCGTGGAGGGAGTACCTCTCGGTGCCCGGGGCCCCCGCGTACGAACCGTCGGCTTCGAGGTGCGTGCGGTCGTTGCGGGCCAGCAGCTGCTGGTACGACTCGCCGCGTGCTGGGTTGTTCCGCACATGCAGTCGGCCGCTCCGTACCACCACGTCCTCGGCGTTCACCCCGTACAGCGGCGACTGCTCGTCCGCGACGGCCAGCTTGATGGCCTGCTCCCGGACTGTGTTGCAGCCGTCGAGGACAGCGGAGCCGACGCTGGCCATGGTCATCGAGCCGCCGTGCGGCGGGGTCCGCGGGTAGAGGGAGTCACCGAGCTTGAGCGTGACCGTGCGGATGGTGAGACCGAGGGCGTCGGCGGCGACCTGGGTCTGGGAGGTGTAGGTACCCGGCCCCATGTCACTGGCCGCGGTCTCGACGACGGCCGTGCCGTCGGCGTCGAGCCGCACTCGGGCCTCGGCCGGCATGCGCGCGGTGTGGTAAACACCGGCGGCCATGCCCATGCCGATCAGCCAGTCACCCTCCCGTCGCGAGCGGGGCTTCGTGGGCCGCCGGTCCCAGCCGAACTCGCGGGCGCCCACGGTGTAGCACTCGCGCAGCCGGCGGGTCGACCAGGGGAGCCCGGACGACTCGTCCTCGTCCGGCTCGTTGCGCCGGCGCAGCTCGATCGGGTCGATGCCGAGCCGGTCGGCGAGTTCGTCCATGGCCGACTCGATCACGTACGACGCCGTCGCGGGGCCGGGGCCGCGCATCCAGATCGGGGTGTTCACATCCAGCGGGACCGTCCGGTACGCCTGGCTCACATGCGGCGTGCTGTACAGCATCCGGCCGGGATCCAGGATGCCCTCGGTGAATGTCTCGTACGACGAGGTCGCGTGCTCCATGTGGTGGGCCATGGCGGTCAGCCGGCCGCGGCGGTCGCTGCCGAGCCGCAGGCGGTATGCGTACTCGGGCCGGAACCCTGTCGCGAAGTACTGCTGCTTCCGGGTCAGGACGAGCTTCACCGGGCGCCTGGCCACCCGGGCGGCCAGGGCGGTGACGACGGTGTGGGGCCAGCAGCGAAGGCCGCTGCCGAAACCGCCGCCGACGAAGGGCGAGATGACCCGCACGGACGTCAATGGCAGATCGAAGACAGTGGAGAGCTCCGTCTGGGTACCGGCGATCCACTGGGTCTTGTCCCAGACGGTGAGCTTGGCGCCGCTCCAGCGGGCGACGGTGGCGTGCGGCTCCATCGCGTTGTGGTGGTTGCGAGCCAGCCGGTACGTGAGGTCGAGACGTACGTCGGCCTTGCGCAGGCCCTCCTCGACGTCACCTCGGGCGTACGTCGTCGGCTTGTCCGGCGTGCCTTCGCCCAGTTCGGTCGTGGTCTGTTCGGCGTCGTACTCGACGTGGACCAGGCTCGCGGCGTGCTGGGCTGCTTCCAGAGTGGTGGCGACGACGACGGCGACGGGCTGGCCGTGGAAGCGCACCCTGTCGTCCTGGAAGACCCGCAGACGGGCGCCGGGCGGGTTGTTGGACGCCTTGTTCTCCTTGTACGGGAGCTTCGGTGCGTTGCCGTGGTGAATCACGTTCAGCACGCCGCGTTGCGCCCGCGCGGCGCGGGTGTCGATCGCCGTGATGCGGCCGCGGCCGATTGACGCGTCGACGATGACGGCGTGCACCGCGCCCTCGACGTCGTGCTCAGCGGCGTACGTCGCCTGGCCGGTGACCTTCAGCCGGCCATCCACTCGGGACAGCGGCGCCCCTACTGCTGCCTGCGGCTGTGGGCTCACCGGATACCTCCTACGATGCGCAGCTGGCGTTCGACGGTCCGCCGCAGCAGGTCTACCTTGAAGCGGTTGTGCGGCAGAGGCTGCGCTCCTTCGGGGGCCGATGCGGCAGCGCGTTCCCAGAGCCGGTCCGAGGGGCGCTGGCCGATGAGGGCTTGCTCGACTGCGGGGAGTTTCCACGGCACGGTGCCGACTCCGCCGGCGGCGACCTTGGCCTCGCGGATGATCCCTCCGCGCAGGTGCAGGGCGACGGCCACGGAGGTGAGGGCGAACTCGTACGACTGCCGGTCGCGGACCTTCAGGTAGCCCGACGAGAGCGGTCGGGGCAGTGCGGGAACGTCCACGGCGGTGATCAACTCGCCGTGCCGGAGGTCCTGTTCGCGGTGGGGTGTGCTGCCGGGGCGGAGCAGGAAGTCAGCGAACGGCACGGCCCGCTCGCCCTCCGGTCCCAGCAGACGCACCTGCGCTTCCAGGGCCGCCAGAGCCACGGCCGCGTCGGAGGGGTGGGTGGCGACGCAGCTGTCGGAGGTGCCGAGGATCGCGTGGCTGCGGTTGAAGCCGTCGCGGGCGGCGCACCCCGAGCCGGGCCGGCGCTTGTTGCAGGCGGCGGTCACGTCGCGGAAGTACGTGCAGCGGGTGCGCTGCATGATGTTGCCGCCGATGGTGGCCATGTTCCGCAGCTGGGCGGATGCGCTGAGCTCCAGCGCCTGGGAGATCACCGGGAACAGGGTGCGCACCTTCGAGTGGGCGGCTGCTTGGGCCATGGTCACCAGGGCGCCGATGCGCAGGCCCCCGCGTTCGGTGGCCCTGACTTCGTCCAGGGGAAGGCCGCTGATGTCGACGAGGGTGTCGGGGTGCTCGACGCCTTCGCGCATCAAGTCGACCAGGGTGGTGCCCCCGGCGAGGTAACGCCCGCCGCTGCGTGCGGCGTTGATGGCGGCGCGGGGGGTGGAGGCGCGGGTGTAGGTGAAGGGATGCATGGGGACCGGTCCTCACTTCTTCCCGGCGGCCTGCTGGACCGCGGTCACGATCTTGGGGTAGCAGCCGCAGCGGCAGATGTTGCCGCTCATCCACTCGCGGATCTCTTCCGGCGAGCCGGCGTGGCCCTCCTGGATGCAGGCGACGCCGGAGAGGATCTGCCCCGGTGTGCAGTAGCCGCACTGGAAGGCGTCCTGGTCGATGAACGCCTGTTGCAGCGGGTGCAGTTGGTCGCCGTCGGCGAGGCCTTCGATCGTGGTGGCCTCGGCGCCGTCGAGTCGGACCGCGAGGGTCAGGCAGGCGTTCTGCCGACGCCCGTCGACCAGAACGGTGCAGGCCCCGCAGGCACCCGCGTCACAGCCCTTCTTCGAGCCGGTCAGACCCAGGTGCTCGCGCAGCAGGTCCAGGAGGGAGGTGCGGTTGTCGACCGTCATGGTGTGGCTGGTGCCGTTGACGGTGAGGGCGAGGCGGCTGGAGGGCACCGCGGTGGCAGGCGCGGCTTCAGCTTCCGGCGGCAGGCCGGAGCCGAGCACACCGCCCGCGACCACGGCTGTGCCGACGGCGGTGCTGGTGGCGATGAAGGTGCGCCGGGATGGAGTGAGGGGCGAGGTGGGTGCGGGGGTGGCGGGCGTGGTGCCCTGGGGGACTGGTTCGGTGGGCATGTCGGGAAGACCTTCGCATCGTGGAAAGGGTCAACAGCACTGCTCGGTGTCCGCGCGGGAGAGAGATGGGCAGGGCGGAGCCGCCCCCACGGCCGGGTGGCTGACACCGGACCGGATCTGTCGAGGGCGAGCAGCTCAGGCAGGAGCCCGGTTGCCGGCCGGAAGACCGGGCGTCCTGTGTGGTCGGGCCGGCAGGTCAGTGGCGCGGCGGGGCCGGTCTGGTGGCGTCGTCCCGTACGCGGTCAGGACGGGGTGCGGCGGTGCGCTGGGCGACGATCCGCCCGGCGTGGGACGTGCCACTGAGCGTGAGGGCGATGAGCGGGAGCAGGGTGAGCGCGGCGGAGACGGCGCCGACCAGGGCCGGGCCGGTGAGGCCGAGTGAGGAGTCCAGGGCGCGGCCGGCGATCGCGGATCCGACGGCGATGCCGGTGTTGTACGCGGAGGTGGTCAGCGCCGAGGTGAGGGTGGGGGCGTCGCCGGCGAAGCGGACGGCAAGGGAGGTGACGACCGGGTTGACGGTGAACCCGGTCAGCGCCATGAGGAACACCAGCACGACGGCCGTCACCGCGCTGTCGGAGCCGGGGACCAGGGCCAGCAGGATGACGGCGGTGGCCGCCGCCGCGGTGATCGTCGTGACCATGGGGCGGCGGTCGCCCAGACGCCCGCCGATGGCGGTACCGGCCAGCGCGCCGACACCGAAGGCGATCAGCACGAGCGGCACCGCGCTCACGGCGATGCCCGCCCGGTCGGTCAGCAGCGGTGTGATGTAGGTGTAGGTCGCCAGGACACCACCCATGATCAGTACGGCGGCGGCCAGCGCCAGCCAGAGGCGGCCCTGCCGCAGGGCCCGCACCTCGGCCTGCACCGACACCTCGGCCCGCTGCTCGACGCGCGGGAGGAACCGGCCGACGAACACGGCAGCCAGGGCGGCGAGGACGGCCAGCGCCCAGAACGGGCCGCGCCAGCCGGTGAACTGGCCGGCGAACGAGCCGATCGGCACGCCGACCACGTTGGCCAGTGTGAGGCCGCCCATCATCACGCCTACCGCCCGCGTCGCGCCGTGCGGACCCGCGGCGGTCGTGGCGATCACGAAGCCGACGGCCCAGAACGCCCCGGTGGCCAGAGCGGTCACCACACGGGCCGCGAGTACGACGGTGAAGGAGGTGGTGAGCGCGGCCACGACGTGGCCGAGCGCGAAGACAGCCAGTGCGCCGATCAGGGTGTGGCGCTGGGGCAGAGGCAGGGTGGCCAGAGCCATGGTCGGCCCGCCGACGATCATGCCGACGGCGAAGGCGGTGATCAGGAGCCCGGCGTGCGAGACGCTCACATCGAGGTCGGCGGCCATCTCGGGCAGCAGCCCGGCGATGACGAACTCGGTGGTGCCCATCAGGAACGTGCCGGCTGCCAGCACCCAGACGACGAAGGGGAGCTTGCCGGGTACGGGCCCCGTGGCGGAAGGCATGCGGAGACTTCTTTCCGTACGAAGGTTGGGCGAGGTCAGGAGGCGGCCTCGATGGTGATGCGGTCGGCCCTGCCGATCTGGCCGGGATCGGCGTCGATGTGGCCGAGGATCAGCAGGTCGGGGGAGGGGGAGGGGCCGTCCTGGTAGAAGAAGGCGAGGTTGTCCCACGGCGCGTAGTAGGCGATGTCCCCTGCCTTGGGCGCGGCCGGTTCGGGGGCATCGTCGGTGGTCAGCTTGCGCGGCGGGTAGCCGATCCGCTCGGTTCCGTGGAAGTCCTCCAGGTCCAGGGTGAGAGGGAGCAGGGAGGCGAGGTCACGGGCGGCGGGGCTGTCGTTCAAGGTGGCGTCGACGGGTTGCCCGCCGAGGGTGACGCGGATGTCCATCGGGGTGCTCCTGTCCGAGCCGGGCGGGGCGCTGGATGCCGGTGTCTGCTGTCGGCCCGCTGAGACCGAGGACGTCGGGGAGGCGGACGCTCCGGCATCCTGGGAGGCGTCGCCGGAGCAGGCCGTCACGGTCAGCAGCAGTGCGACTGCCGAGGTGGCGCCGGCCAGTGTCCGGCGGGGTGGCGAGGTCATAAAGGGCCTCCCTCACTCGGGCAGCGGCTCGGCGTAGTGCCGGAAGCCGTCGCGCTCGGTGTGCAGGGCGTACAGCCGCTCGGCCAGGGCATCGGGGTGGGAGTGCTCGGCGTCGGGGCTGATCGCGCCGGGGACGATCAGCTGCGTGGCGTGGATGTTCTCCGGCGCGAGCGCGTCGTGCAGCATCGCCGCGTACGCGCTCTCCCCGGCGAACGCGATCGACGTTCCGGCCACCTCGGGGTTCGGGCGCACCGCGCTGCCGCCGTTGACGAACAGCAGCGTCCCGCGGCCCAGCGCCCGCATGCCGGGCAGGACCGCGTTCACGCAGGTGACCGGACCCTTGACGGAGAAGGCCAGCGGGGCGTCCAGGTCCGTGGCGGTGGTGTCCAGGACCGGTTTCATGAAGTCGGCGCGCGGCACCGGGCTGTACTGCAGGATCTCGATGGGGCCCCACTCGTCCGCCGCCTTGAGGGCGGCGGTCAGCGAGGCGGCGTCGAGGACGTCGGCGGTGTAGCCGCGCGCCTGGATGCCGTCGCCGGCCAGAGCGGTCACGAGGTCGTCGAGACGTTCCATATTCCGTGCGAGCAGCGCGACGCTGTGGCCCGCCTTGCCGAAACGGCGGGCGGCGGTCAGGCCCAGGGCTGGGCCTGCGCCGACCAGCGCAAACGTCGTCATGGTGAGTCCTTGGGCGTCGAGATGCGGAGGGCCGGACGCACGTGCTGCCCGGCCCCGTCGGGGGGTGAGGGTCAGGGGGTGAGGAGGGTCTTGATGGCGCGGCGCTCGTCCATCGCCCGGTAACCCTCGGCGACCCGCTCCAGCGGCAGGGTGAGGTCGAAGACCCTGCCGGGGTCGATCGCGCCGGTCAGGACGCGCTGGATGAGGTCGGGCAGGTAGCGGCGTACGGGGGCGGGGCCGCCGCGCAGGCCGACGTGGGAGTAGAACAGCTCCTCCCCGTCCACGGCGACCTCGTGCGGTACGCCGACGAAGCCGACGTTGCCGCCCGGGCGGGCCGAGTGCAGAGCCTGCCGCATGGCCTGGGCGGTGCCGACGCACTCCAGGACGCTGTCGGCGCCGATGCCGCCGGTCAGCTCCTTGATCCGGGCCACGCCCTCCTCGCCGCGCTCGGTGACGATGTCGGTGGCGCCGAACTCGCGGGCGAGCTTCTGCCGGGACTCGTGCCGGGACATGGCGATGATCCGCTCCGCTCCCCTCTGCTCAGCGGCGATGACCCCGCACAGCCCGACCGCGCCGTCACCGACGACGACGGCCGTGGAGCCGGGCTTCACTTCGGCGGCGTCGGCGGCCCACCAGCCGGTGCCCATGACGTCGGAGACCGCGAGCAGGCCGGGCCAGAGCCGCTCATCGGGGATCTCGTCGGTGGCGACCAGGGTGCCCTGGGCGTTCGGGATGCGAACGTACTCGGCCTGGCAGGTGGACATGAACTCGCGGTCCAGGCAACTGGACTGGAAGCCGTTGCGGCAGTTCGCGCAGGTGTTGTCGGAGGTGGCGAACGAGCCGACCACGAACTGGCCCGGCTTCACCGACGTGACCTCGGAGCCGGCCTCCTCCACGAAGCCGACGTACTCGTGGCCCATGGGGTGAGCCTGTTCGGTCGGCTCCGCGCCGCGGTAGGGCCACAGGTCCGAGCCGCACACGCAGGTGACCGCGGTGCGGATGATCGCGTCGGTGGGCTTGAGGATCTTCGGGTCGTCCAGGACCTCGAAGCGGATGTCGCCGGGGGCGTGGATCACTGCTCCGCGCATGTGGTCGATTGCCTCTCTGGGTTGGTGCCAGGATCTGCTGGTGCCTGCCGACCGGTTGCTCAGCTGACAGGACGCCGTCAGCGGCCCACGGCACGGTGGGCGGCGGCGTACTGCTCGTCCGTGACCGGCTCCAGCCAGGTGGTGCCATCGCCCTGGCCGTCCCCGACGACCATCGCGACATGCGCCATCAGGGTGGTGCCGGTGGCGCCGTGCCAGTGCTCCTCGCCCGCCGGACACGTCACGACATCCCCCGCGCTGACGCGGACCACCTGGCCGTCACGCGTGCCGACCAGCCCGACCCCGTCGGTCACGAAGAGGCTCTGGCCGTGGACGTGGGAGTGCCAGTTGGTGCGAGCGCCGGGGGTGAAGCGCACGAGCGCGGACGCCAGGCGGGCCTGCTCTACCGGGGCGGCGATCATGTTCAGGTACACATCGCCGGCAAAGCGGTCAGCCGGGCCCTTGGCTGTGGGGGTCTCGGTGAGGTGTTCCACGAGCGCCTTCCTGATGCCGGTTACGGGGAGTGAGCTGCGGCGGGGGTCGCCCCGCACATTCAGGTAACCGCCTCTGCGCGCGGACAGCGAGTTACCAGCAAAGGGTGTACTGGCAGTACATCCCTATGGCCGCGTGCCGGACGTACCGTCGAAGGCATGGACAACCGTGAGGAGGTCCGCGAGTTCCTCACCTCGCGGCGAGCGAAGATCACTCCCGAGCAGGCCGGACTGCCCTCCGGATCCCGGCGCAGGGTGCCGGGCCTGCGCCGCAGCGAGGTCGCGGCCCTGGCCGACATGAGCGTCGAGTACTACTCGAAACTAGAGCGCGGGAACCTTTCCGGGGTCTCCCCGGCCGTCCTCGAGGCCCTCGCCCGTGCCCTCGATCTCGACGACGCGGAACGCGCCCATCTGCAGAACCTCGCCCAGGCCGCCGACGGCTCCGATGCCCTCACCCGCCCCCGCCGCCGTACGGCCGCCCGGCAGTGGACACCGCACCGCAGTCTGCAGTGGACCCTAAACGCGATCACCGCCGGGCCGGCGTTCGTCCGCAACGGCCGGATGGACATCCTCGCCGCCAACCAGCTCTTCCGAGCCTTCTACACCGACCTCTACGTCACGCCCGGCAACCAACAGAACCTGGCCCGCTTCACCTTCCTCAACCCTGCCGCCCGCCGCTTCTACCCGGACTGGGACTCTTTCGCCGACATCACCGTCGCCATCGTGCGGTCGGAAGCCGGCCGCAACCCTCGCGACAAGGAACTGCACGATCTGGTAGGGGAGTTGTGCACGCGCAGCGACGAATTCCGCACCCGGTGGGGTGCGCACAACGTCCGCCATCACGGCACCGGCACCAAGCACTTCCACCATCACGCCGTCGGTGACCTCATCCTCGCCTTCGAGGGCCTGGAGATGACCGCAGCCCCCGGCCTCAACCTCACCATCTACACCGCCGAGCCCGGCTCACCCTCAGAAGAACGACTGCGTCTCCTCGCCACCTGGGCCGCCACCCAGGAAGCCGCCTCGCACATGGAAGGATCGGCGACCAGCTGACCGCGACAGCGCCGCACTCCATCGGGCTCGGCCGCCGCCCACAGGCCCCCGCCTGCTAGACGGGCTCGGCTGGGACGCGGTCGAGGAGGACACGCCGGCCCGGCTGAGCCTGGCGTGCTCGTCACCGACCACCCGGCGGCTGGTGCGCGGCTGGACGCCGGGTTGAGGCCGGCCCCGAACGCAACGACACGACGTGGACCCCTTGCCGAACCGGTGCGCCAGGGCCAGGGGCCCACGCCGACGGTTTCTTCCGCCGCCGTGAGAACGGAGATTGGTGGTCACTGTGCCGGCCGGGTCAGAGGCTGCCGGGCGGTGCAAGCGAGCAGCCCCGGCCTGCGGGTCTGCGACGTGTACGGCCCCGCAGCTCGCCGGCGCCGACTGCCTGCCCGTCACGCCGAAGACGCCGCTGAGGGATGCCCTGCCAGTACCTCCTTCAACAGTGACTCCCTGTTCCCCGCGCCAGGAGGTTCGCTGGTTGCCGAGCCCTCAAGCCCGTCTGGAAGGATCCAACCGGCATGCGCTTCACCACGATCGCGGCGCCTTCGGCGCTCACCGGCACGCGTCGCGTCCGGCTGGCGGCGGCCTCCCTGCTCTGCGCACCGATGCTCCTGTTGTTCTCGGCGGGTGCCGCGCAGGCGCATCACGGGTTCGACGACTACGACACCAACCGCCTCTACTACATCGCGGGTACCGTCTCGCAGGTTCGCGAGGGTGAGCCGCACTCCTACTTCACCGTGACCATCGAGGACGGCCTCCCCGCCGATACGCCCGAGCGTGAACTGCCGGAAGGGCTGCAGGACGCCGCCGACAGCGGCCCGATCAACGCCGCACCGTCCTACAGCGGTTCGCATGACGAACTCGCGGTCACCATCGCGCCGCCGAGCTTCACATCGATGTGGGGCCTCGATCGCAAGCTCGACGACGGCGAGCGGATCGAAGCCGTCGGCTACGTGGGCAAGAGCCACGACGACGAGTTCCGTCCGGTCGTGTTCTGGGTCGACGACGGGCAGCCGGTCAACCAGGTGCTCAACGAGGAACTCCCGGCGACGCCCTTGGCCACTCCGTATCCGAACGGCGACGCGGGTTCCGCTGACGCCGACCAGGGTGCCCCGTCGGCCTCCGCGGACTCCGACGGCACGTCATCACCCATGGTGTGGGCAGGGCTCGGTGCCGTGCTGATCGCCGCCGCCGCGGGCGGAACCCTGTACCTGCGAGCCCACTCGCGCCGAACGTGACGGTGCACGCCATGGACAACTTCTTCTCCTGGCTGGAGGACAGCTGGTTCTCCGAGGCCATCCGTGGCACGCCCTACCACATCATCGGCATCGCCCTCCTCATCGGCCCGGCCGCGGCGTTCGACCTTCGCCTGCTGGGGCTCGGCCAACGAGTGCTACGGGTGACGACCGCGGCCGACCACCTCCTCCGCCTGTCACACCTCGGCTTCGTCATCGCGGCAGCCACAGGCGTGGCCCTGTTCCTGCCCGCCGGGAGCCTCATCGCCGACCGTGGCAGCGCCCCCTGGAAGCTCGGCCTCATGCTGCTCGCCGGACTCAACATCCTGATCTTCCACCGGCGGACCTACCACACCGTCCACGACTGGGACTTGAACCAGTCAACGCCCAAAGCCGCACGGTTCGCCGCGGTCGTATCCCTCACGTCCTGGTCGGGCGTCACGATCGCCGGGAGGCTCCTGGCCTACACCTGACCGCCACAGGTGCGGGCGAAGGCTGTCGAGCGCGTCCTGTCCGCAACGGCCGAGGCGTGCGGCCTGCCGGAGCCGGCTCCGGCCTGGTGGGTCGACTTCCGGGTGATCGCAAAAGCCTCGGGGCTCCAGTCGGCATCCTCCTCGTCAGGGCCGAACTCGTCGATCACCCACATCCGGAGCATGGAATTCTGCTGAGCCGCTCGTGCTCGACCCCACGAACTGTCGCCATGCAGACGCTGGTTCGCCTGCAGCGACACCTTGGCCCACTGCTTGCGGACTTCAGGCGGTCCGTCGGCGAAATAGGCATGGCCCTGAGCGACGATACGTACCGTCTCAAGCTCAGGGCCGTGGGCTTCTGCGGCGAACGACTGAAGACGCTCGAGCGTCCAGGTGCTGAGGTCGCAACCTGAATCTTCGTGATCGGTGTGGGCGTTCAAAGATCCCGTCTCAGATCAGGACGGCGCCGGTGATGAACCGTCTGCGGACTGCGCACGATCAATGGCCGGGACGCATCGAAGGTGCCACCGTCGATCGTCGCTCTGTACAGGCCGAGCCTGCCAGCCCGCTTGCCTGGACGCGGATCCTCGGCCGGCTGTCGGGCCAGGGTCGTGACCGCGTGGCGGACACCGTCACCGAGCCCACCGCAGCGAGCACGTATGTGGTCGGGCAAGTCTACGATCACAGCCACTGGAAAGCATGCCTCTTGCCTGGAACTCGAGCGTACCCCTGAGTCGAGACCGGCCGGTATCGCCGCAGTGGATAGGTGCGGCAGTACGGATACCGAACGCCGCTGCCGGCGGTCATGCTCGCGATGTGGGTACCCGACGTCGGCGGACCGGCCGTGGGGCCGGCTCCGCCCACTCCCACACCACGGACCGCGAGGAGCTCTGTATGGACCATCAGGACGTCGACGCCGCCGTGGCAGAGATGCTGCGGGTGCTTGGCCCCCATACCGCCGAGGACTGGACGGTGCCGGCGGGGCCGCTCGAATGAACCTGCTGGCAAACAGCAGCCCACATCGGCCACGACCTGCTGGCATACGCAGGGCAGCTGGCAGCACAGCCCGCCGACGCCTACCTCCCCATCGACCTGAACGTTCGCCCCACCGCCTCGCCGGCCGAAGTACTCCAGGCCGTCACCGCCTGCGGCGGACTGCTCAGCAGCGCCCTGACCACAGCCAACCCGACCCTGAGAGCCTGGCACTGGGGCCCGTGCGACTCCGAAGGATTCGCGGCGATGGGCGTCGCCGAAACCCTGCCACCGAGGCCCTGGAGCAGATCATCGAGGCCAAGCGGGAGCACCGCGAGCCACCGGCCCTGCCGGAGCCGGAGGGGGAGCCGGGCCAGATCGTCGACCTCACGGCCGCCCTGACCCAGTCCGTGCAGAAGGCGCGGGCGGACCGGGGCGAGGACGCCGACGTCCACGACATGCTCCAGAAGAAGACCACGGCGAAGAAGCAGTCAGCCAAGAAGACCGCAGCAAAGCCGCGCAAGAGTGCGTGAACCCGATCGCCGCCCGGGTCGTCCGGCTTGGCGTGCCCCGGTGCGCCGGCTGCTGGACGAGCCCGGCTGGTCAGCGCGAAATGGTTGCCGCCCGCAGCGCTACGCGTCAGGCTCTTCACGCAGGTCCAGGAAGCAGCGCAGCCGTACACCAGGCTCACCGGGTGCCCGGGTCGTATGGTCCGCCGGCGCGATGGCCCACCGCGCGGCGAGCAACTCCTGGACGGCAAAGGCTGTGTCGTCATCCGCAGCCGTGACCTCCACAACCGCCAAGCCCGGCACCGCTACATGCGACTCGTTGATCTGTCTCATGCCCGGCACTACGCCTGCGTGCCCCCGCAGGTTCTGCCGAGCGGGGATCTTCACCCGACCGGGTACGGGCGCACCGGCGTCCGGCCCGTCCAGGAGGTCTGGGCGCGCCGGGGTCTTCGGGGCGGAGTCAGCCGAGTCCGGGGGAGAGGAGGAGGTCTCCGGCTGCTCGGGGCAGACGGTCCACAGGCTGGCTCCGTCCTGCTGGGCGCCGTCCTCGAGTTCTAACGCGCGTACGCCCAGAAGGCACCTGCGAGGCTGCTGATACCCCGGGATCCGCAGTTGAGGTGCGCCGCATTGCCCAATGCGCCGGCCTTCACTGTGCTTCCCGCGAGCGGACCTGACGTGATTTTGAGGGCTGGCAGAGCCTGACCGGGGCTGAATCGGGCCGCATGGGCTGGGGTCTGAAGATGCGACCTGCCAATCGGCGTCCCGCCGTGGTTTTTCTTGCCGTACCACGTGATGACGCCGACACTCCGGACGTCGCGCACTCGTGTGCAACTGGCCTGGCCTGTCAGGCGGAAGTCGAGCCTGGCTGAGCGCAGGTGGCGGTGTGAGCCGTCCGGCGAGGTGCAGTGGTTCAGTGGCACGCTGCCGCTGACGGTCGTGTACTTGAGCTTTGCGTTGATGGCAGGGCTCACCCTGATCGGTTTGCCGGGCTCGGTGGCGCCGTTGCAGGCCAGCTTGGCCGAGCGCGCGGCGGCCGTCTTCGTCGTTCCGGCGGGGGCCTGGCGCGCGGGGATGGGCGCCGCGGCGCTCAGCGCCACGACACTCACCACGGCGGCGGCGACGCTCGTACTGACCCGCATACCTGCCAGGGTGAATGGTCGCGTATTCACGCTGATCCTTTCGTAGCTCCGGCTCGGTCGTTTCTCAGCGCCATTAGGGCGGTCGTCGCCGAGTGGTTCGCGTGGTGACTCCAGGTGCACCGTCCGTACATCGACGCTGTCCTGTCGGTCGCACCAGGAAACTGCTACCGCCGGCTCCCGATCGAGGTCTCGACTCGTGAGAAGGAATGACTTGAATGAGTGACGGACTTGGACCGGTTGGTTGTGCCCGCAGCCTCGATCCCGAAGCCCCAGCAGTCGAGCGCGGCATCGCGTTCAGAGCCGGTCTGGCACTGGCACGGCGACGCCGTAGCGTGATCGTGGCGTGGCTGCTTCTTGTGTCGCTGTCCTGCCTGCTCCTCCCTCGCATCGTGGGGGGACTGGCGTCTCCCTTCTCACTTCCCGGCTCGCGAGCCGAAAAGGCGGCCCACGAATTGCACCGGAGCTTCCCGGAGTTCGGCCAGGAGCAGATGCTGGCCGTCTTCCACTCGCGGGTGGGCGGGCCGGTCCACGACCAGGCGGTACATAAGGCCGATTCCGCCCTGAGAGCTCAGCCGGGCATCACCGGAGTACTGGACCTGCCGCTCCCGGACACTGTCCGCGGCGGGGGGTACACGACCGCCAAGCTGATCGGGGTCGACGGCAGCCCGGCTGAGCGTCTGGCGCGCGCGGAACGACAGAACCAGGCTGCCGCCCGTGCGGCGCACGAAGCCTCCAAGGGACGTGTCGAGGCGCACCTGATCGGGATGAGCGCCCTGAGCAGTCAACTCCAGACGAGGCTCCTGCCAACTGTGCGTCTGGCTGAAGCCCTGGCACTTCTCACTGCCTTCCTGGTCCTGTACCTCAGTTTTCGGCGGCTGGCTGCGGCGCTGCTACCGCTGAGCATCGCCGGAGGGGCAGTGGGAATCTGCCTCACGTTGCTGGGCTTTGGCCCCACCGGCACGCTGGACTTGTTTTCCTTGGTCACGACGTCAGCACTGGGTCTGGGGCTAGGCATCGACTACGCACTGCTGATGCTGTTCCGCTTCCGCGAGCATCGCGCCGACGGCATCAGCGGCGCTCGGTCCGTGGCGGCCTGCATGGCTACGTCCGGCAAGACCATTGCCTACTCGGCCCTTGTGGTGATGACCAGCGCGGCGTGCCTGCTGCTGGTCGACATTCCCATGGTCCGCAGTTGCGCCCTGGGCGCAGTCGCCGTAACCGCCGTGGCCGCGGCCGCCGTCCTGACCTTGCTGCCGGCCTGTCTAGCTGCGTGGCCGGACGCGGTGTGCCGTTCGACGCGACCCTCGAACGAGACCGACGGGCACCAGCACTCCATGAACCGCGGATGGGAGCGCTGGGCGCGTCATCTGATGCGACACCCTTGGCGGTACGTCATCGTGTCCATGACTGCCCTTCTGCTGGCCGCGGCGCCGCTCAGCGGCCTGCGCACAGGCTTCGACCTCGACCGCCCCTCACTCGACGGCACGTCGTTCGGGACAGCGCTGCGGCTCCTCGAGAGCAACGGCGTCAACGGCGCCTCCGCCGCCACCTTCATCGTCCTGCCTCACGCCGATCGCTCCGCGCTTGCGCAAGTGGCACAGGTGATGGCGGAAGTCGACAGCGACCCTGCAGTAGCGGCCGCTTTCCCCGTCACCGGCCAGAACGGCACCACAATGATTGTCGTTGTGCCCGAAGCGCCGGTGGACGCGCCGCGCACATCCGCGATGATCGAACGGTTCCGGCAACTCCTTCCACGCGCGCTGCCTCAAGATCAGGCAGTCTTGGTGGGCGGCGCCCCCGCCGCGGTGTCCGAACTGCGCGAAATGGTCCACGACAGCGTCCTGCCGGTCGGCGCAGGCCTGCTCATTACGGCCTTCCTCTTCCTGCTCGTCGCCTTCCGCAGCATCCTGCTGCCCGTGAAGGCGGTACTCGCCAACCTTGTGGTCACCGCAGCGTCCTGTGGCCTGCTCGCCGCGGCGTCGCCGCTGCTCGGGACGGGCAACGACGCAGTGATCAGCGAGTGCGTGCCCCTGATCACCATCGTGATGCTCTTCGCGCTGTCGCTCGACTACGAGATGTTCCTCGTATGCCGCATGCGGGAGCACTACCTGAGGACGGGATCCAATACCGAAGCCGTCGTCGCCGGGCTGACCCGTACCGCACGGCCTATCTCCCTGGCTGCCGTCCTCATGGTCTGCACCTTCTCGTCGCTGCTGGTCATCGACCGCGCAGAGTTGCGTCAGTTCGGTTTCTCAGCGGCGGTTGCCATCACTCTCGACGCCACGCTGGTGCGGCTGGTCCTCATGCCGGCCCTCATGCAACTGCTCGGCCGGTGGAACTGGTGGCTGCCGGGCCTGGTCCCCCCGCGCCGCGGCCAGCTGCGCCTTCCAGCCCAGTTCCCGCCCGCCGAGACCGAGCCGGCCAGTCGCCACCACGTATAGGACCTCACCAACCGCTCCCGCGGCAATGAGAGCCACCAAAGGGCGGCGGGAGCCGAGGACCGTGTCAGTCGCGCCGGCGGCACGTTTCGCCGGAAGACAGCGGGCGGAGGACGAGTCCAGCACCAGTGAGATCCGGTGTCACGCGGGATTGTCGGCGGTGAGCGCCACAGCGAACTGTGCAGTGAACTTCACTCCGGGGCGCCGGTTCCGCTAGGTGCGCGACGCATGGGCTATCGGCCGGCTGCGGCCTTGCCGTTCGGCGTCACACCGTAGGGCCGCCAGCGTGCCCTAATAGAGGTGATCCCCAGGTGCACCCGGGCCACGCCACGCAGAAGCCGGTGCCGAGTCCGAACGGCAGCAAGGGACTCGGCAACGCGGCCAGCCGGCCGTTTCAGCGATCACGCGGCGCACCAGACGTGTGAGCGCTGGTGTTCTGCGGGTCGGGCTGGTGTGCGCTGTGATCCAGCCGTACGGCGGCTCTCAGAACACGGTCAGTGACGGCAGCGGGTGTGATGCGGGCAAGGTGCGCCAGGGGAGTCTCCAGCCCGATGCGGTAACGACGCCGTGGGCGGCGGGCCTCGAGGGCTCTGCGCACGGTGCGTGCGACCACGTCGGCAGTGCGGGTGGGTGCGGCGGGTCCGAGCCGACGCAGCACCGCGTAACTGTGTGCGTAGCGCGACTGCAGGGGGAGACCGGCCAGGGCGTTGGTCACCATGGGGGTGTCGATGAGCCCTGGTTCGATAAGGCTGTAGCGGATGCCGCAGGCGGAGGTCTCCATGCGCAAGGAATCGGTGAGTGCTTCCAGGGCGAACTTGCTGGCCGCGTACCAGCTGTTGAGCGGCATGGCGACGATTCCGCCGAGGGAGCTCATGTTGACGATGCGCCCGCTGCCTCTTCGTCGCATGCCGGGCAGGACGAGACGGGTCAGACGGGCGGTGGCCAGCAGGTTGACTTCCAGGGTGGCACGGGCGGTGGCGTCGCTGACGTCCTCGAAGGCCCCGACGGGTGCGACGCCGGCGTTGTTCACCAACGCCCACGGGCCCCCCTGCGTCAAGTCCGTGATCTCGGCGAAGCCGTCCCGGCACGAGTCGGGGTCGGTGAGTTCCATCAGCACCGTGGTGAGTGCGCAGCACCGCTCGGCGGCCCGGGCGCGCAGCTTCTCGGCTTTCTCGGCGCTGCGGGCCGTGCCGATCACCCGGAAGCCGTGGGCTGCCAGGTGCAGGGCTGTGGCCTCGCCGATTCCGCTCGTGGCGCCGGTGACAACGACATGCTTCATGCTGGTCCTCGCAGGGGTGGGCGTCAGGAGGTCTTGGTGGGGGTTCGCGCGGCGCGGCCGCGGGCGGGGTGGCCCGTGGTCGCCGCGTGCAGTTCGGTGAGAGCGTCGGTGAGCAGGCCGGGCAGCAGGCCGGTGCCGGGGTGGTCGAGGTGGAAAGCGGCGCAGGCGGTGATCGTGGACGGCTGGTGGATGAAGATGAAGCCGCCCGGCACGTGACGGGGACGGGGTGGGATGGTCAACAGCTCCATCGCACCGAGACGGCTGACATCGACTTGTGTGGACACCATGGTCACCAGCGGGCGGGGCTTCTCCAGCGTGCGACAGAGCCACGCGGCGGGCCACTGCGCGCCGTTCGTCCCGTGCAGGAAGCCGCGAAGCAGACGGCGGTACTGCCCCAGCCGGCCGTAGTCGGCCTGCCGCAGCGTCTGTTGCAGGCGTTGGGTGGGCGAAGCCTCGCCGCAGGGCAGGGTGAGGGGCACGATGCCCACGTGATTGCCGAGGGTGGTGCGCTCGCGGGGGCCCCGCAGGTCGAGAGTCATGTGGACGGGCAGCCCGCGGCGCTGCCGACGTCCGGCCGTCCCGTCCCAATGATGGGGTGCCCAGGCCCTGAGTGCGCCCGCCAGTACCGCGAGGCAGATCTGGGCGGTGCCGGCTCCGGTGCTGCGGGTGATGTCGTCGAATGCCGACCGGTCCAGGACGACGGGCGCCAGTGCCGGGCCGGGCTCCGGTCTGCCCGCTGGAAGCCACCGCGCCGGGCGTTGCAGGAAGCGCGGCAGAAACTGCGCCCCTCGCAGCAGATGTTGGGCGGTGACCGGTTCTGCAGGGAGCGGGGGTCCAGGTGGGGGAAGTGCGTTGCCGGACAGGAGCGCGTGCGCAGTCAGCGAGGCCCCCATCCCGTCCTGGAGCAGGTGGCATACCCGGTAGACCAGTAGGTGCTCGGTGTCGCGGTAACCACTGATGACCTGGAGGGACCAAGGGGAGCGCCCGTGGGGGAAGGGGCGCTCGAGGGCATCCAGGACACAGAGTGCCGGTTCCTGCCCACAGGGATACCGGACGAATTCGATGTGGTCGTCCGGGTCGTAGTCGGGACACGGCTCAAAGCGCCTGCGCCATCCGCGCCCGGTAACGCGGTAACCCAGCGCCGGTACCTGGCCGACGGCGCCAGCCAGCATCTCCCGCAGTTCCTCATGGGCAGGCGGCGGTCCTTCCCTCCTCAAGGCACCTGCAAAGCGCAGTTGGGTCGGATCCGGATCGAGACAGAGGTACTTGTCGGGCCAGGCGAGCGGCAGCGCACCGGGCACGGCTGAGGAAGGGGTCGACATGCGGATCCGCCTCGCAATATGTCTGTACTGGTTTGTGCCACTATGTCGGACGTCTGAAGGTGAATCAGACCAGGACACGTCTGCCGGCCCTGCAAGCCGCCGAAGTCTTGTGCAACGGACAGCGAAAGGCGGGTATGTAAATCGGCACGGGCACGATGCGGGCGCGACCAGGCTCTGGATCCGTTCCGCGGCGGGCACACCGGTCACACCCGGTCCGCGGATATCCGGCGCAGCGAAACACTCCCGCCGCCCGGGGTGAGTGTCTTGCCTCCGGTTCGAACGGCGCCGCCCGTGAACGGCACCGCATCCGCCCTCTGGCCGTGCCCACACTCACGCGGTGACCGGAACACCGCTGCCGCCCCGCCAGGACCTGTCGCCCACCCAGGGTGGCGTCACCGCGGGCAGCCGCAGGCCAAAAAAAGGCGGCACCGCGCCACCCAACCGGTGCGCTCCTAGTGCCAGTCCCCGCCCCCTCCCTCGCAGAAGGACTCCCCATGATGACCCTGGCCGGCCCCGGTCCCGCACGCGTGCGCGGCTTCGCCACCATCACCAGCGACGTCACGCGTTGCGCACATTCAGGCCTGCGTACGGCAAACGGTGCAGGCCGGCTGGGCGTCCTGTGACGACCGACCCGGTCAGCGGAAGGCCACAGACCGCAGCACCGCACGCGTTCAGCGCCGTTACGAGCGTGGCGGTTCACCTGCCGGACCAGCGCGAGAACGGTCGCGACGTCGAGCGAGCGGTGTCGGCCCGAAGCCCCCGCGCGCCCTTGATGCCGGGCACACTCGAGACCCTCTTCGGTTTCCGGGAACGACCGGTTGCTCCCGCGGGCACGATGCCTTCGGACCTGGCGGCGCATGCGGCCCAGCGTCTGCTGGAGCAGGCGGGACGTGCACCGGACGAGATCGACCTGCTGATCTTCGCCGGGGTAAGTGAGGACGTCGAGGAACCGGCAACCGCCCACATCGTTGCCCACAAATTGGGCATCACTTCTCCGGTCTTCGACGTCCGCAACGCCTGCAACGGCCTGCTGAACGCCCTTCAGATCGCTGACGCCCTCATTCGCGCCGGACAGCACAGCAAGGTGCTGGTCACTACTGGAGAGATGGGCAGCCTGCTCAGCCGGCAGCCGGTACGTGACCGCACCGAGCTGAGTCTGCTCCTCCCCGGCTGCGTCATGGGTGACGTGGGAGCGGCGATGCTCGTCGAAGCCGGTGGCCGCCGCGGCATCCTCGGCAGCCATTTCCTGGCGAACTCCGCCGGCTGGCCCGCCGCCGTCATCGACAACCCGCACTTCAGCGGCACCCCTGGTGCCTGTCCCGTACGGTTCGACGGCCCTTTGCTGAGCGCCGCATTCGACGGCATGGAAACGGCCGTCTTCGCAGAACTAGACGCCATGGGCGTCAAGCTCGGCGACATTGACGTCTTCTGCCTCCACGAGGCGGCCACCCACGTGCTGCCTCGCTTCTGCGCCGCACTCCACATTCCGACCGACAAGGTGATCTCCACCTTCGAGCAGTACGGGAACCTCGCGACCGGCAGCCTGCCTGTGCAACTGGCCCAAGCCGTCGAAGAAGGCCGCGTGCGTCCCGGCAGCCTGGTTGCACTCTTCGGTCTCGCCAGCGGCGCCAGCGCAGGATTCGTTCTGCTCGAGTGGTGACGCACCCTCATACCGGCCTACGCATCTCACAACCGACCTACGAGAGGAAGGACCCGGCACCATGTCGGACACCTACGAGATCATTCGTCACACCCTGACGACTACCTTCCGTATCCCCGGGGACGAGGTCACGCCCGAGTCCACCCTGGAAGAGCTGGAGATCGACTCGCTCGCTCTGGCCGAGTTCGCCCTCATCCTCGAACAGAAACTGGGAGTGAAGCCGCACAGCGAGCACACGACCCGCACGTCGCGGCTGGCCGAGATCACCCAGTACATCGACGAGCAGCTGGCCCTGCGGGTGGCGGCCCGGTGAAGTACCCTGCGATCGCGGTAACCGGTCTTGGACTTCTCACCCCTGCCGGAGAAGGAGTCGCGGCGACCTGGCACGGGGTGAGCCAGGGACGCTCTACGGCCGCCACGCATGACCCCCTCCTTGCGGGGCTTTCCGCGGATTTCTCCTGCCGGGTGCCCGGCCACGAGGCACTTGACCGACAGATCGGCCGCCGGGCTTGGCGGATGGGCCGCCATGCGAAACTCGCCGTGCTCGCCGCCCGCGAAGCGGTGCAGGACGCGGGACTCGACCCTCGGGTCTGGGACGGCAGCCGAGTGGCCGTGGTTGTCGGCTGCGGCATGGGCGGCACTGAGAAGTGGGAAGAACAAAGCATCCTGCTCGACCAGAACGGCCCCAACGCGGTGTCCCCGGCGTCCATTCCCGTCATCGTCCCCAACCTGGCCGCCGGTGAAGTCTCCATGGACCTCGGCGCCCGCGGCCCGAGCCTGGCACCTGCCACCGCCTGTGCCTCCGGTGCTACGGCCCTCGCCACCGCGCGCGACCTGCTCACCCTCGGCGCCTGCGACATCGCCATCGCGGGAGGTACCGAAGCAGCCGTCAGCCGCATGACGACAGCAGGATTCGCCGCAATGGGAGCGCTGTCCCGCCGCACCAAGGCCGTCACCGCAGCCTCCCGCCCATTCGCCGCGGACCGGGACGGCTTCGTCATGGCGGAAGGCGCCGGAATCCTCATCCTGGAGCGAGCCACCGACGCCGTGGCCCGTGGTGCCCGACCACGGGCACTCCTGGCCGGATGCGGCAGCACATCCGACGCATACCACCCCACCGCGCCTCCGCAGGGCGCACCGGGTGCCGAACGCGCCCTGCGCGCCGCGCTTGACCAAGCGGCGCTCGACTCGTACGACATCGACCACGTCAACGCCCACGGCACCTCCACAGTCCTCAATGACGCGACCGAGGCCGGACTCATCGCCCGTGTTCTGCCCCACCGCCCGAGCGTCACCGCCCCCAAGGGTGTGCTCGGCCACACACTCGGTGCCGCAGGCGCCATCGAGGCGGCCCTGACCGTCCTGACGATCCAGCACCACCTGGTGCCGCCCATCGCCAACCTCCAGGCCCCCGAAGCCGAGTTCGACATCGACTGCGTCACCAAACAGCCGCGCCGGCAAGAAGTCCGCGTCGCAGCGAGTCACTCGTTCGGATTCGGCGGCCACAACGTCGTACTCGTCCTCACCGCCTGGGCGCAGACCTGAGACCGCAAGCCGCCGGCCTCGCAGGAAGGACCAGGATGATCAGCAATCCCACCAACGAGCAGTCCTGTCTGCCCGGCCCCAGTCACATCGCGGTCCACGCTCGCGACAGCATCACCCGGCTCGTGTCCGACTGGCGGCAACTGCGCTGGGCACACGCTCACAACCTTTCCAAAGAATGCACCGCTCGTGCCGTGGCAACCGCCCTGGCGAAACTGTGCGCCGATCCGGCAGTGCCGTTCAAGACGGACGACCTCGTCGAAAACGGGATGGACGCGCGGCACAGCCGACTTCTCACCCTGCTGACACCCCTGCTGCGCCGGTATGGGTTCCTCGAGCCACGCGACAACAGCTCCTGGCAGCTGACAGCAACAGACTTCAACCTCCCCGAAAGCCTGTGGCGCGGAACGATCGCGGCACCCGCATTCATTTCCCAGTTCGCCATGGGTGCCTACCTGGCCGAGCACCTCGAACACGTCCTGCGCGGCCAGCAGGACCCACTGATGCTGCTGGTGCCAGAGCCCGTGCGCACCATGCTCGGGTACTTCTACGATCTGGCTCCCGTCTGCCGCTTCCACAACCGCCTTGCTCAGGCCCTGCTGCAGCAAATCGTCCGCCACCAGCCAACCGGCCAGCTCCTGCGCGTGCTGGAAGTCGGCGCCGGCACAGGCGGCCTGACAGCTGCCCTCCTGCCGCTACTGCCGCCCGCTGCCCACTACACCTTCACCGACGTGGCCCCCTCCTTCCTCACGAGGGCACAACAGCGCTTCGCCGCCCACGAACGCGTCGAATACCGCACGCTCGACATCGACCGCGATCCCGCAGAACAGGGCTTTCGCCCATACCAGTTCGACCTCGTCGTCGCGGGCAACACCCTGCACACCGCCAAAGACCTGGAGGCGACCCTGTGCCACCTCCGCACCCTGTTGGCCCCTGGCGGCCACCTGCTCGGCGTCGAGGCACACGACCCGGAAATCCTGGCGCTCGTATTCGGCACCCTGGACAGCTTCTACGGCCATACCGACAAGGCGCTGCGTCCGTCGTCCTTGCTCCTTGCCCGGGATCAGTGGCCGGGCCTGCTGGAACGGTGCGGATACACCGATGTTGTCCAGGTCGGCGACGACGCGCTTCCCCTGTGCGAGCAGTTCTCCACCTTCCTCACCGCCTCTCCCCGCACGTCGGCCCGTCTCCACCACCACGCGCACCCTCACGGGATCCCGTCGGCGCGGACCGACGATGTCCGCGAAGGGCACCCCCAGCATCAACACGCGCTCACACTCGGGCTCGGCGACCAAGGACCGGCCTACCGGCTCCAGTGGAGCGCGACCGCCTGCCCGCCGCCCGGCCCCGGCGAGGTTCTCCTCGACGTCCACGCCACCGCACTCAGTGACCTGGACATCGCCTGGGCGACCGGCCGCATGCCGGAAGCTGCCCCGTCTCGCAGCACGCCCAGCCACAGCAGCGCCGGGGTGATCACGGAATGCGGCCCCGGCGTCACGACGTTTCGGCCCGGCGATCGCGTTGCCGGTCTCACCACCCATCATCTCGCCTCCCGGATCGTGGCCGACGCGCGGTTTCTTCGTCCCATCCCAGGCAAGCAGTCCTTCACCGAGGCGTCGACCTGGCCATCGACCTTCACGGCTGTCCGCCATCGCCTCAGCCGCCTGCCTCACCGTCCCGTTGTCCTCCACCGAGCCACCGACGGCACCGGCCTCGCGGTTCTCCAGTACCTCCGGGCACAGGAAGCCGATGTCATCGCCATTGTGACCAACGACCTGCATCGCGCCTTCCTACGCGGTGTCGGTGTCAGACACGTGTCGGCCGCTGCCGACCGGACACTGGCCGCCGAGGCCCGGCTTCCGGACCCCACCCAAGCTCCGGAAGCCGACGAGCCAGCCGTGTCCGACTCCGTCCCCTTCCGTGCCGATACGGCGGCTCCATGGCTCCTCCCCGACGACCCGGAACGCCTCGACCGCCTGCTGACGGAAGTCACCGATCTCGTCGCCCGACGAAGACTCCATCCGCTGCCCCACTTGGCGTTTCCCGCCGCTCGCGTCACGGAAGCGTTCGCACTGCAGCAGTCAACGCACAGCATCGGCATGGTCGTCATCACCTTCGATCCCCTGGACGAACCGCCGGCGCCGCCCTTCCCGCCACAAACGGCGACGACGATCCAGTCCCTCCGGGAGACCCTCGCATGACCGGCCTCACCGATAACGCCAAGATCCTCCTCGACCTCGAACCTGTCGCCGCCGACGCGTTGGACGCCCACCTCGCGAACAGCACCGACTGGTACCCACACCAGTACATCCCATGGAGTCAGGGCCTCGACTACGAAGGCGTCATAAACGGCCGCCCGTGGGAAGCAGCAGACCAGCGCCTCAACGCCGCATCCCGCGATGGTCTCCTCTACAGTCTCCTCGCCGAGGAGAACCTCCCCAGCTACCACCGGGTCATCGCCAACGGCTTCTCGATAGACGGCGCCTGGGGTACCTGGGTCCACCGATGGACCGTCGAAGAAAGCCGCCACAGCACCGCCCTCCGCGACTATCTGATCGTCACACGCGCAATCGACCCAGTCGTACTCGAAGACAACCGCGCCGCTCACGTACAGCACGGCTACGAAGCCGACTATGACGGTGACGTCCTGGCTTCACTCGTCTACGTCACCCTGCAAGAACTCGGCACCCGCGTCGCCTACCAGGGAATCCGCCGCCTCTGCAACGAGCCCGCCTGCGACGCCCTGCTCAACCGCATCGCCCACGACGAGAACTGCCACATGCTCTTCTACCGCGCCGTCCTCCAAGCCGCCATGCGCATCGACCCGGATCGGACGCTCCAAGGCATTGCCAAGGTCATGGCCAACTTCAGACCTCCCGGACATGCAATTCCGGGATACGCCCGGTTCGCCACCTCCATGGCCCGTTCCGGTATCTACTCTCCGAGCATCCACCACGATCACGTCCTTGTGCCCCTCACCCGCACGCTCAGAGCGCTGGACACAACCGGCCTCACCGGCACGGGCCGACAAGCCCAAGAACGGATCGCGGTACTTCTCGACGCCTCCGCCCACCGGGCACGCCGCTACGCCGAGCTCAGCGCAGACATCCGCTCCTCGACCACATGACGCAAAGGGCTGCCCCAGATGCCGTGCGTTAGGGGGCGCACGCAGCGGTAAAGCTCGTGAGTCGTCCCACAGCAGTTCGGCCGGCAGGGACATGCGCACCCTCGTTCGCGAAGTGAAGGCGTGCTTCGACCCTTCAGCCACCGGCCGGGTCCGGTTATGCGAGACGCTCGTGGCAAGGTCAGTGACCTTGCCACGAGCGTCTCGTTGCACGAGGCATGATCGGCTGCACAACGACTGTCCTGGGCGGCGTTCTTATCACTACTGCAGCCGTCGCTGTTGCTCCACCTCGGCCGGAGGTATCGGCGACTTTCTTTCACCCGCCTTTGGCACTGTCTGCGCGAACCGCAGTGCGGGGACCCGCGCGGACGGCGCCACCACACTCATGGCACCGGCGCGGCGTACGGCAACATAGTGGCTGAATGACGTGGGCCCTCTGAAGACATACGAATCGTCTTTGCGAGTGCTGCCTCGCGAGGAATGATCCGACTTGGAGTGACTTCGGTACACCTTGCGCAACTGCCGGGGATGTCCTCTGTCGCTCATTCCATGTCATCTCGGTTGTCAGGTGATCCTTTAATCTGGTGAGTACCGGCGTGCCGTCGACGTTGAGCCTTGCTTCCGTGCGCCGTCGATTGGGCGGTCGTGTACGGATGTTGTTCACCGCAGCCGGGTAGCACAGCTGCGTAGACGTGATCCGGAATCAGCACACTGCGGCATTCCTGCCGCACAAGGGGGATTGCAATATGGGCACTTCTTCGGCCGCTGGAACCTCCGCCAGTGATCCCGCCGGCGAGGGCAGTGAACACGTGGTGGGGAAAACCTTCAAGCCCACAAGGTTCATGCGCCATCCGCTGACACGGAAGAATCAGAGGGAACTCGATATCCTCACCAGCGAGCCGCCGCCGATCCTGGAAAAATGGCAGGAGTGGGAACGGGCAAGCGAGCAGGAGCAGAAGCCTGAGGGCTGGGAAAGCATTTCCAGCAAGTGGGAGAGGGTGAGAGGGAAGGTAAAGAAGCAGTCCCCCGATGAACAGGATCGGTGGATCGCTCCTGTGGGGTTTTCCATCAACAAGGTGACGTACGGAACCTTTCCTTCGGGGGACTCCGCGCACGCGCGTGGCTGGACCACCTATATGAACATGGGTGTGCCACTCATCGAGGAGCGCAGCGACATCCAGCAGCCCCCTCCCGACGTGATCTACGAGAACACGTTCGTCAACCGGACGGACCCCCGGCCGGTGACGTGGACGGCAGCCTTCGAATTTTCGATCTCCAACACGATCAGCTGGTCGCTGCAAGGGCAGGCGCAGCTCACGTTCGGGGCGAAGAGCACCGCGTCACTGCAGCAGCAGTTGCAGAGCAGTATGTCGGCGAGTGAGTCCAAGACGATCACCCTGAAAAACAGCAGGGACAACCAGGGGGTGGACGTGACCTCCCAGGCCCAAGCGGCGAGCACGGCCACGGCCACGGCCACGGCCACGGGTACTGGAGAGCTTTCGGAACAGCTGATGCTCGGCATCAGCGCCTCTGTGAGCGGTTCGTTCACCACCCAGTTCAAGGGCTCGTTTTCGGTCAGCGGGACGGTGGGTAGCCGGGCGGTCGTCAGAGCCACGCAACGGCGGAAGGTGAGCAAGTTCGACTACGAGCTTCCCATCACGCTGGGCGGTTGGGTCGCCCTCTACTACGAGGAGCCGGTGGAATACGGAAGCATCACTAATATCGGGGGAGTAGAGGACGACAAGGGACGCACGCGTGCACAGACCCGCGGGAAAAGTGAACAACTTCCGGACAACGACTACTACCGGGTCATTGCGCGGGCCGTCGACATTCTCGAACTGATTGGGGACGGCAAGGAATACCTCACGCGAAAGGGGCAGGCGGAGATCCTTTCTGTCCTCGCTGGAGAGGCCGAGGTCTTTGAACTAGAGAAACTCCAGCTCGGCGACGGGAACAGCGATGGTGTCGGTAAGGAAGCGCCGTTCTACAAACGCTGACTTCGCGCCTACCGAGAAAGAAAGGCAAACGCATGCCCGACAGTGAGAACGGTTCCGACAACAGCAAGGAAGCCCGACCCCCGTCCAAGTCCCCTTTCGTCAACGGTTTCGGCAGCGGCAAGGACCGGGCCAGTGATGCCGAGAAGTCCACGGAGGCGCTCAGGGGGTGCACCCCCGGCGCCGGGAGCGGCGACTGGGACGAGGACGAGGAGAGCGTCTCGGGGGACGTCTCGGCGTTCGTACACGGGCTGGAGGCCGGCCGCGACCCTTGGCACCCGCGTCAGACGGCTCATGGAGCGCTGCACGTCATGAGCCACTTCCTCGGCCCCCACTTCAGCAGTTTCCAGACAGTGGCCGACGACCAACGCCAGGTCAGCGAGGATCCCGGATCGGCATCCGGCGTGGCGGCGTCGGCCGTTGCCTCCTCAGCCGCGCAGAAGACCTTCCGGCAAGCGGCGAAGATCCGCGACGAAGACCGGCCAAGCGTCAGCGAGGAAGCAAGAAGGACGTTGGCCCGGATCTCTTACCAGACCGAGGGTGCAGTCCTGGTCGCCGACGGGATGACGCACATCCTGGGCGTCGCGGTGGACCCCTCGCTCGGCAAGGCGTACACCGTCACCGAGACCGGCAAGTTGTACAGCGTAGACCTCACCACCAACACCAAGCACCGGATCATCACCAGCGGCGATTCCAGCAGCAGTCTCGGCCTGCCCAGCGGCCTGGCACTCGACGACCACGGCGGTGCCTACATCACCGACAACAGCGGTGCCTCCGGCCGCCTGCTGCGGGTGAACCTGACCAACGGCCGCATCGAGGCGATCGCCGCGATCCCGTCCGCCTGCGGCGTCGCGCTGGACCACACGGCCAACAAGGCCTACGTCACGTCCTTCAACGGGAAACTGTGCGAGGTCGACCTGCACACGAAGACGCAACGCACCATCATCAGTGAGGGGTTGGGTAGCTCCACCTCCGCGGTGGCGCTGGATGGGCGGGGAAAGGCTTACACCGGTAACAGGGACGCCGCGGGAAGCATGCGGCAGATCGACCTGCGGGCCGACACCCCGGCCCCGCAGACGATGCCTGTGATCTCCCAGTGGTGCAGCGGCGGCATCGCCCTCGACATGACAGGCAGGGGCAGGGCATACGTCACCGACCACGTGAACGATGTCCTATACACAGTCGACTTGGCCACCGGCAAGGAGCGCGAGTCGGTCAAGGCCACCGGCGCCTTCTCCCCCCTCGGTATCGCGCTGGACGACCTCCACGGCCTGGTCTACGCCGGAACCTGGGAGGGCCAGCTGTGGCGGTTCCCCCTGCGCGTACTCCAAAGCCCCGAGCTGATTGAGATCACGACACGGGTGTAGCGCCGTTCGCTGCAGGTGGGGGCGGTGCCGGGGCACGGGGCAAGCACGCGCTTCAGTCATGCCACCTGCCCTCCACCTGACGCCGCGTCCGTCGGCATGGCCGCCTTCCGAGAAAACGAAGACCGCTCCCTGCTCACGGCGCTGGTGACAACGACGGTGCCTTGGTCGGCATCTCACGGTGGAGCAAGGCCGACATGGCCCGCCCCGCGATACGTACCAGTCATCCGCCCAGTACGTGGGAAGGCAAGGACGCCAGGCCGTCCCCCATCTCCTGAGGCGGTTTAGTACCCGAGTCCTCCTTGATGTCCTGATTCCGGCTTGTCCGTGGTGGTGGGACGAACCGAGGCGGAGGCGGGGAGGGGAGAGAGAGGACACTCATCCGAAGGTCAGCTCGATCGCCCGCGCTGTCCGGCCGGTCGCATGCACCGCCTCGCCCCCTCCATCCCGCAGGACGGGCACCTGCGAGGCAAAGGCACGGCCGACCGCAGTGCAAAGTGCCTGTTTCCGTCGGCCGGACGACGCTCACAGATGAACTGATTCCGACAGATCGTCCGTCGCCGAACGGTGTCGGCCGATGAACAGCATCGTTAACCGGGCATGATCAAGCAGGTAAAAATTGCGGTCGGGGTTGCTGCGGCTGTTGTGGGCGCAGGCATTGGCGCTGCGGGACCGGCGTCAGCCGGTGGTATCGGCGACTTCCTCTCTCCCGCTTTCGGCACCGCCTGCGCTAACCACCACACTGGTGCTCGCGCCAACGGCACCACCACCCGCGGCACCGGCGCTGCCAACGGCAACCTTGCCGGCATCCCGCTCGGCGGAGCGCTCAACCAGTGCGGCGGCGCCGACGCACCGGTCGTAGTCCAGGACGTGGCCGAGGCCGTCACCGTGGAGGACATCCAAGTGGGCCTCGTGAATTTGCAGGACGCCCTCAACCACAATGCCCTCAAGTAGAAGAGATTCAACATTCGCAGATCGCCTGTGCTGCTGTGGGGCACTGAGCGGGGCGAGGCCGGCCGCGGGGGCAGCACCAACTGACGGCAAGTGGGGCTCGATCCACACCAAGGCCCTACACGAGAACACCGCGGCCGCCTCCGCGCTCAACAACGAGCTGGTAGCCGCTGAAGCCTGCGAGACGTTGGAGCTTGCGACCGAGCCGCGCACCGTCACCCCGGGGCGCCGGTCGGCGATGGAGATTGCCGGGGTGCCGCACGAGCTGGACCGCCCGGCGCAGCGACCAGATCGCCGCCTGCCTGGCAGAGCTGGAGCACGAGTACGTCACCGCCGTCGACGACGACGGCGAGCTGAAATTCCTGCCCGTGGTCTCCATGCGGGCCCGCGCCAAGATGAACCAGATCACCGCCCGCAAGATCCGTCCGCCCAAGCAGAAGACCCAGCCGCTCGCGCAGCTGCGCGCCTGGTGGCAGGTGAGTGCGATCCTCACCTGCAAGGTCGCCGCCGACGTCATCAACTCCCTCCTCGAGCACGCCCGCGCCGCAGCCGCAGCGATCCGGGCCCGCGTCGCAGCCGCAGTCGACGTCGCCCTGACGGCCGTCGACATCACCGCGACGGTGCTCGTGATGAACGAGGGACGACCGTGCCGTCCTCGCCGGTGTGGTGGTGCGCGAGAAGCTGCGCACCACCATCTCCGCCATCGCCGTGCGGGGCCGGGCGTACGACGTCGTCGCCCACCAGCGGCGGCGCTGTCCGAGCAGCTCCTCGCGCCCGGGTCGGCTGACCCCGAGCACGACGACCAGGAGCCGGAAGCCGGTCGCATGGAGGCGATCGACGTGACAGCGCTGCGGGCCCTGCGGGCATCCCGCACGGACGTGGAAGCCCCTCAATCTCACCGCCGACCGGCTGCGCCGCATCCAGAAGGCGGCCACCAAGATGGTCAACGACTCCCGTGCCCGCGCGGACCGTCACACGGCACAGGCCGCCGCTGGTGCGGTGCGCCCGGACGACCAGCAGGCGCATCAGCGGCAGGAGCCCGGACCGCACCCCGGCAGGGAGGGCCGGCCACTGAGTTGATTCGGTTCGCTGCGATACGGCGGCTCCGTGCAGACCACTCGTCCGGAGCGGCGACGTACGTCGGGGCCGTCCGGCAGGCGGGGCAGAGACGAGGCAGGGCGGAGGATCAGGTCCGTACTGCCGGGCCGGTCCGGTCATGTCCTTGACCCTGCGATGTCGGTGCGGCCTTGCTGCGGTGCCGGTGACTCCTCGGCACCGCTCAGCTCTGGGGAGCGGAACCGCTTCGCGTGGGTCACCCGACCTCGTGACCGCGCAGCAGGTCGGGACGGGCCTCGGCGAGGGCAAAGGCCCGCCGCAGCGGCTCGAGCAGTTCTTGGTCGATACGGTAGACGCGGGTCTGCTCGTTGCGCTGCAGTAACTTCGCGCCGGTGCGCGGGCCCCGGCGGCGCACGACCGCCTGCACGCTAACCAGCGTCCCGCCGATCGCCGACCGCGGGATCTGGCCGGCGAAGTACTGCTGCACCGAGTCGTAGCTGGCTTGGCCGCCAATGTCGACGATCCGCCGGATCACCTGCCGGGCACCGGGCATCAGCGCAGCGATCACGTCGAAGAGCAGCCGTTCGCTCCAGCCGTTTCCAAGGTCGTCGTCACTCAGCTCGCCCGGTTCGGGTCCTGGGTAAGGTGTCGATGCTTCCGGCCAGGTCACGGGAGTCACGGGGCGCTTGCCATAGGCCGCCTGCACCGCGGCGATCGCTTGCTCATAGGTGTCTGTCTCGGTGTTGATCGTCAGCCGCACGTCGCCTCCTCAGTGGTCTGCAGCGTCATCCATCCCTGCCGTCGGTCAAACCGTGGTCGAAGTCGATCCCGGGCACGAGTTCGGCGGCGGCGCCGAACCGCGAGCAGACACGACCGCGTTTCTTCTTGACCATGGCCGCTACTCACGAGGAATGCACGTTGTCGGCCAGGACCGCACGTCCGGCTCGATACCGGGTTGCCCGCGACGGTGGGCAGCGCGCAACCGAGCTGTGAGCGCTGACGAGTTGGCTGCACCACGTCCCTGGTTTCCTCGGCTGCCGCCGTGCCCTCGGCACCAAGGTGATCGTTTGAAGCAATGTGAAGATCAACGCTTCCTCGGTGCGGGCCATGGGCCGGACCGTGGTGGCCGCCGCGCTGCCGGTGCTGCTCGCTGCGGCCTGTACGGCACGGCCTCACCCGGCCCCGCCTCTGCCCGCCACGGAGCGGGGCCGTAGTGACCTGATCGCGACCGCTCAGCAGGTCCTCGTGGACCGGTGCCTGCACGCCCGTGGCGCCGCCGGGCCGCCCCCGCGCCAGGAGGTGCTGTTCGGGACTGGCCCTGCCGAGCTGTCGATCACCCTCACCACCGGATATACCGTCCGTGCTCACACCGACGGCTGTCTGGCCGAAGCGCACCGTTATCTCTACGGCGACCAGAAACGTTGGTTCCGCGCCGAGGTCACCGTCAACAATCTGCGCCCCGAGGCCCAGCTCGGGCTCCGTGACGATGCCGACTACCGGGCCGCGCTCTCCCGCCGGGCCGCCTGCGACGACCACGACACCGCCTGCATCCGGGCGAGTGGACTCAAGGCGCTGCGGACCCGGCTGGAGCCGGCCCGGCTGGCACAGGTCCGCGCCAAGCACCGCGACGACCTCATCACCTATGACCGCCTGCGCGACCGCGCAGTGCAGCGCGCGGCCGGCCTTCTGGCCGACCGCCCCACCACCCAACGGAAAGGCAACCCGTCCTCATGACCGGCAGCAAGCTGTTCACGTCCGCCGCAGCGGTCTTCCTCGCCCTCACCGGCAGCCTCGCCGGAGCTGCTCCGGCCGGCGCGGCCGACTGCCCCAGCGGGCACTTCTGCGCCTGGGAACACAGCGACTACCAGGGCCAGCGGGCGAATTGGCACGGTGACGACGGCTGGTGGGAGGGCCACATCGCCGACGCCGACTCCTCCTGGGCCAACCACGGCATCACAGGCCCGGGTGTCCCCGCCTTCGTGCAGGTCTACGATGACGCGTGGCAGGGCGGCCAGATGACCATCTGTCTCGCCCCCGGCCAGGAGGTCCACTGGAACGGCGTGGCCAACGACCGCGGCGACTCCCACCGATGGGCCCATGGCTGCTGACCGCCGAGACACGCGGCTAGAGGGCTGCCGTCCTCGCGCAGCCCTGGGACCATAAGCTCACTGCCGCCCGCCTCGACGCCGCCGCGCCGCCGGAGCCGCAGGCTGGAGCCGAGCTGGATCGGGGCCGCGGCTGGTTCCGCCGGCGAACCTGACCGCACAACAACGCTGTGCGGTCAGCGTCGCCAGGCCGCACAGCGGACCGGCCCCGAAGTCACCGCACCGCCGGGCGGGACAGGCGAGCCCACGCGGACCGGCCGACACCAGCCCCCCCGGCGGTCAGGGCGGGGCCGGGAGCTGTGCCAGGGCCGGACCGAGGCAACAGCCGGGGCGCTCTGTTTGAAATGGCCGCCGCCCGTAGCGCTACGCGTCAGGCGCTTGACGCAGGTCCAGGAAGCAGCGCAGCCGTACACCGGGCTCGCCGGGGGCCCGGGTCGTATGGTCCGATGGCGCGATGGCGCATCGCGCGCCGAGCAGCTCCTGGACGGCGAAGGCGGTGTCGTCATCGGCGGCCGCGACTTCCACGACCGCCAGGCCCGGCACTGCCACGTGTGACTCGTTGATCTGCTTCATGCCTGGCACGACGTCTGGGCGCCGCGGCAGGTTCTGCCGTGCGGGGGTCTTCACCCGGCCGGGTATGCCGCCGGGCGCGGCCGGCCGATCAGTTGGCGTCACAGCCGATGCCGTCGCCGTCCCGGTCAAGGCGGTGCGGGTCGTCGGGGCCGACCCAGACGGGGCCTGGCAGGTCCGAGCAGTCCACATCGGGCGCACCGGCGTCAGGCCCGTCCGGGAGGTCTGGGCGCGCCGGGGTCTCCGGGGCGGAGACAGGCGAGTGCGGGGGAGAGGAGGAGACCTCCGGCTGCTCGGGGCAGGCGGTCCACAGGCCGGCTCCGGCCTGCTGGGCGGCGTCCTCAGCGTCGGAGATCCTGGTCCAGTACTTGTCGTTGGGCGGGTAGAGGACCGCCTCGGCGTGGCCGCTGCGAACGAGGGACTGGTTGACGAAGGTTCCCTGCTCGTTCCACACATACAGCAGATACCGGTCATAGCGGTCGGTCAGTTCGACGTCCCGTTCGACGCGGATGCGGCTGCCCGGGGGCAGGAGCGTGGTGGTGCGGGCGGTGGCCTCATCGGCGAAACAGGCACCTCGCTCCGGGGTATCGATCTCCAGAAGCCGGACCCGGGCCACGGTGTCTTTCGGCAGGACCCCGCCGTCGCCGCGCACTTCGAGGGTGTCACCGTCAACAACGCGGAGCACCACCCCGCCCGTCGGAGCGGTCGAGGGTGGCTTGGGTTTCGTGGACGGCGCGGCCGCGGGCTTGTCGGAGGGCTCGGCAGGTGGCTTCGTCGTACCTGCGAGCGAGCCGGGGTCAGGGTTCTCGGACGGCTGAGTCGCGGAGGCCTCGGTCGGTGCAGGCTTGCCGGACGTGTCCTCCTGGCTCCCGTCAAGCAGCGACCCGAGGCCGCCCATGAGGACAAGAAGGCCGAAAAGGACGAGGATTGCGGTGATCCAGGGATGCTTGGGGCCTCTGGGACCACGCGGGCCCTGGGAAACCGGACGCCAGGGCTGGCCGCGCCGGTCGTTCGCGTCAGGCGGCGGAGAAGGGCACATGGCGCCCTCCAGAGGTGAGAAGTGCTGTTTCCAAGTACAGCACTGGCTCGGCGCGACCGCCTTCCGATAAGCCTTGGAGGGCTGCAGCCCCGCTCGTCAGGAAGCGGACTCGGTACCTCGGCAAAGTCGGATGCGGGGCGAGGTGATGTTCAGGGGCCGGCGGAGTGTTGGCTCCCGTCCGGCTACTTCGAGGTGCCGGACGGGAGCGGCACGGGGCCCTCCTGGGGTTCCTTGAGCACGAGGGAACCCGCGCGCCTTCCAGACGGGAAGGTGTGACGCTCAGGCGTCCCCTTCATGGTGCCCGTCCCCGGGCGGTAGCTGTGCAATTGCATGGATGATGATTGGAAGCGAACGATCCCCAGTGCGGTTTCAGCCCTGGTGAGGGACAAGTTGACCCCACCGTGCTGGGACACCTCGCCGCGGTCGTGGCGCTGCTGCCCTCGCTCGGCCTGCTCGTGCAGCAGCTCGCCGCCGCCGCCCACGGCCCCGGCGCCGCGCCCGCACGGGCGCCGGCACCGGAGCCGGCCGGGCCCGAGGAGGCGCAGCGATGACCTCCACCCCTCAGGACGACCTGCCCGATGACGTGCCGGACGCCCCCTTCTCGGTAGCTCCCGAAGACGACGACACACGGCCGCCTGCCGCGCCCCAGCACCGGAGCCGGACCACGTCCTGGTCCAGTCCGCGGCACCCGACGCGGAGTCCGCCACGGCCTGTCGCGAGGCAGCCTTCGCCCACGCCGGGGCGCGCATCCCCCAGACCAGCCCGAAAGGCCAGGTCAAAGGGAAGTGCTGATGCGCCGCGTGTCAGCCGGTACGGTCGTCGGTGATGGCGGTGTTCAGGTGCGCGAGCAGGGCGTCAAGGGTGGCCAGTTCGTGCGGTGCGAGCGAGCCGAAGTACTGCCTGAGTGTGGTCATGCCCGCTTGCTCCGCGGCGGCCAGTGCTGTGCGGCCGGCGTTCGTCAGGGCGACGATCTTGCGGCGACGGTCCCCGGGGTCGCCGGTCCGGAGGACCATGCCGAGGCGCTCAAGGCCCTCCACGATCTGGGTGACGGAGCGTGGAGCCTGGCCGAGGGAGGCGGCAAGCTCCGCTTGGTGGAGCTGGCCGTGGTCGGCCAAGGCCTGAAGGACCTTGGTGCGGGACAGGGAAAGGCCGGCGGTCGCCAGCATGTGCTGGTCGACCTGTTCGCGCAGGCTGTACGCGAGGGTAAGAAAGGACAGTCCCACCTGCTCCGGAGGGTTGTCCGGCGTTGGCGATTCGTGCTGCTCCATGGTTCGGGTATCCTCGCACAACAGCATCATGAGGTACCTCATGAAAGGGGTTGTGGGATGGATCGTCCCGTCGCCGTGATCACCGGAGCCACCTCCGGACTGGGCCGCATCGCCGCGTTCGAGCTGGCCCGCCAGGGCTACCGCATCGGCACCGTGGCCCGCTCCCGCAGCAGGGCGGAGGCACTCGTCACCGACCTGAAGGCGGTGACCGACGAGCCCGTCGACGTCTTCCACGCCGACCTCGGCCTGCTTTCCGAGGCCCGCCGCGCCGGCGAGGAGATCGCCGCCTGCTACCCGCGTGTGGACGTCCTGGTCAACAACGCCGGTCTGCACGCCTTCGCACAGCGCGTCACCAGCGAAGGCCTCGCCGAGATGACGGCGGTGAACTACCTCGGCCCGTTCGTCATGACTGCAGTGCTCACGGCGAAGCTGGGCGCCTCGGCGCCGGCCCGGATCGTCAACGTCGCCTCCGAAGCATCACGGCAGGCCGAAACGATCTCCCCGGCCGAGGACCTGCGGCGCACCGAGCCCTACACCCGCCGGGAGTCGATGTCCTTGTACGGGCGCACGAAGCTGATGACCATCATGTGGACGCAGGAACTGGCCCGCCGCCTGGACGCGGACAGGGTCACCGTGAACTGCTGCGACCCCGGCTTCAATGCCACCGGCCTCGGCCGGGACCTGCCCGGCTCCGCGATCCTGCAGCGGGTGCTGAACACCCTGCACATCGGCGATCCCCGCAAGGGCGCCGGCATCATCGTGCGACTGGCCACCGACCCGGCTTTCGCGGGCACCACCGGCGGCTACTTCTCCGCCCGCGGCGCCCGTCCCTTGCCGTGCCCCGAGCCCGGCCGGGATCCGCGCGTGCAGCGGGAGCTGTGGGACGCGACCACGGAACTTCTCGCTGCCCATCCGGTCGGCTGAGACCCGAATACCCGACTCGAGGAGGACACCGCCCGGTACTGGGGTACTGCCCCGGGCGCGGATTGGTCCTCCAGTAGCTCTTTTCGGCCGCACCTGACGCCTACGTTCATGGGCGGAGCCTGTCGGGCTCACCCTCACACATCCGTTCCTCTCCTGGTGGGAGTGCACTTCGTGGCCACCTTCCTCTACCGGCTCGGCCGGCTCGCCTTCCGGCGGCGTCGGCTGGTGCTGCTGGCATGGATCGCGGTGCTCGTCGCCGCGGTCATCGGCGTCAGCGGCGTGTCGGGCAGCACGACAGACGACTTCACGCTTCCCGGAACCCAGTCGCAGCAGGCCATCGATCTGCTGCAGAAGGAGTTCCCCCAGGCCTCAGCTGCCGGTGCCACGGCCCGTGTGGTCATCGAGGCTCCGGACGGGCAGAAGCTGACGTCCGCCGCGCACAAGCAGGAGGTGGCATCCCTGGTCGCCCACTTGCGCAGAGCGCCACAGGTGGCGAGCGTGATCGACCCCTTCACCGGAGGCCTGGTCAGTTCCTCGGGCAACATCGCCTACGCCCAGGTGACTTACGCCGTCCCGCAGGCCGACATCACTCCCGCCGCGTCGGACGCCCTGCACGAAGCTGCGGCCAAGGGCGAGAAATCGGGCCTGAGGGTAAGCCTCGGCGGCAACGCCGTGCTGGAGGAGGAAGGCAGCAACGCCGCCGAACTCATCGGCCTGCTGGTCGCCGCCTTCGTTCTGGTCATCACCTTCGGCTCGCTGGTCGCGGCCGGACTGCCACTGCTCTCCGCGATCATCGGCGTCGGTATCGCCCTGTGCTCCATCACGGTCGCCTCGTCGTTCGTCGACATGGCCTCCAACGCGCAGACGCTGGCACTCATGCTGGGGCTGGCTGTGGCCATCGACTACGCCCTGTTCGTCGTCTCCCGCTACCGGACAGAGCTACGTGAGGGGCACACGCCCGAGGAAGCCGCCGGGCGTGCACTGGGGACCGCGGGCTCGGCGGTGGTCTTCGCAGGCCTGACCGTCATCATCGCGCTCGCCGGTCTGAGCGTCATCGGCATCGCGATGCTCACCACCATGGGCCTGGCCGCTGCCTTCGCCATCACCGTCGCCGTGCTGGTCGCGCTCACCCTCCTTCCCGCCACGCTCGGCTTCACCGGCACCCGCGTGGCCGACGGCCGTCTCACCACACGCCGCGTGCGGGCCGAGCAACGCGGCCGGCGCGTCACCATGGGTGTCCGCTGGGGCCGCTTCGTCACCCGCCACCCCTGGAAGATGTTGCTGGCCTCCGTCGTCGGCCTGGGCGTGCTGGCCATACCGGCACTGTCGCTGCGGCTGACCCTGCCCGACGACAGCATGGCCGCCCCCGGCAGCACGCAACGCGTGGCCTACGACACGCTCAGCAAGGGCTTCGGGCCGGGCTTCAGCGGTCCGCTCACCATCGTCGTCGACGCTCGGGACAGCGAACACGCCAAGACCGCGGCTACGGACACCTCCGCCATGCTGGACGGTCTCGACGATGTCGCCACCGTCCGGCCTCCGGTCTTCAACGAAGCCGGTGACGTCGCTCTGATCACCGCGGTGCCCAGCAGTTCGCCCACGAGTCAGGAGACGGTCGATCTGGTCGCTGACATCCGCGAGCGCAGCGACGAACTGGAGCAAGGCAGCGGCACGCAGGTGATGGTGACCGGCACGACGGCACTCAACATCGACGTCTCCGCCGAACTCGGTGACGCGATGGTGCCCTACCTGGCCGTCGTCGTCGGCCTCGCGCTGATCCTGTTGCTCCTCGTGTTCCGCTCGGTCCTGGTCCCGATCAAGGCCGCGGCCGGCTTCCTGCTCAGCATCGTCGCCACCCTCGGAGTACTGGTCGCCGTGTTCCAGTGGGGCTGGCTCAAGGACGTCTTCGGCATCGATGAGACCGCCCCGATCGTCAGCCTGCTGCCCATCCTGCTGATCGGGGTGGTCTTCGGGCTGGCCATGGACTACGAGGTGTTCCTCGTCTCCGGGATGCGCGAAGCGTACGTCCACGGCGCCGGCCCCACCGAGGCGATCATCACCGGCTTCCGTCACGGCGCCCGCGTGGTCACCGCCGCCGCCGTCATCATGATCTCGGTGTTCGCCGGTTTCCTCCTGGACGACGTCGCCCTGGTGAAGTCCATCGGCATGGGCCTTGCCACCGCAGTCCTCTTCGACGCCTTCGTCATCCGCATGACCCTTGTCCCCGCCGTGATGGCCCTGCTCGGTGCACGGGCCTGGGCACTGCCCAGGTGGCTCGACCGCCTCCTGCCCGACGTCGATGTGGAGGGCGCGAAGCTGCGCCAGGTTCTGGCCGAACGCGACCACCAGTCCCGCATTCCCGTACAGAGCCACCAGGAGCCGGCGACGCCCACCCCCCTCGGGTAGGCGCATTCCCGCACCGACCCCGCCTGCCGCCACCGTCCCCCGGGGTGCGGCAGGCGGTCCCCGGGGCCCGGACAGCACACGGTGCACCGCACATCAGCTGTCCGGGCCCCGCCCGCCCCCGTCCGCCGGTTCATCCTCCCCACGGAGAGACGGGCAGCCCGCCCGGACAACGTAAAGGCCCCCATCCGCCATGAGCGAGCCGACCACCGCCGACCCTGAACACGGCGCCTCACCACATGCTTCGCGGCTTCCGCGATCGCTGACCAGCGACCCCGAGCACCGCGTCACGGTGTCGATCATCAGCGGGCTGGCCACGTGGCGCATGCTCGATCGTGACCACCCCAGGCTGCGGCTGTGGGCTGTGCCCCTCTTCTGCGCCGTCCTTGGACTGCCCTCTTTGCTCAATCCGGCCAACCGGGCCTACGTACCCACCGAGATCGTCCTCACCCTCGCCTACACCGTTCCGTTGCTGTGGCGAGAACGCCGTCCCGGCCTGGTCTTCGCGATCACCACAACCGCGTCCGTCCTCGCACTGCCCCTGAACATCCTCAACGGCGCCGACGCGGCCCGGATCGTGGCGCTGTACAACATGGGCCGCTACGGCACGCATCGCCGGCTGGCCCTCGCGTGCACCATCACCGCCGTCCAATTGATCGTCTGGCTCACCGTGTTCTGGGGGAGCGGCCAGCTGCGACACGTCAAGCGCCCGGAGATCGTCACGCTGCTGGCCCTGCTCGCCGTGATCGCCTGCGCAGGACTGGCCTTCACCGGGCGTCTGGCAAAGGCCTACATCGTCGCTCTGGAAACGGAGAAGGACCAGCAGACCCGCCTGGCGGCAGCCTCGGAACGCACCCGCATCTCCCACGAGATGCACGACATCCTCGGCCACACCCTTGCCGTCATCATCGGCCTCGCCGATGGAGCGGCAGCCCTGGCCAGATCCCGCTCGGAAAAATCCGCGGACGCCCTCGGCCTCATCGGCGACAGCGCGCGCGAAGCCCTCGCGGAACTACGCCGTCTGCTCATCGTGGCCGACAACTCCGCGACACAGCGGGACACCGCCTCGCTGTCCCCGCAGCCAACCCTTCGGGACCTGCCCGCGCTGCTCCACCGCGTCCGTACCGCTGGCCCCACCGCCGAACTCCACGCCGACGGGGACCTGGAACTGCTCAGTCCCGGCCTCCAACTCACCGTCTACCGAATCGTTCAGGAAGCCCTCACCAACACGCTCAAACATGCCGCACCCGACACCACCGTGTCCGTCAGCCTGCACAGGAACAAGGAGTCCTTGCACATCACCATCGAGGACACGGGACCGTCCCGCGCGTCGCGCAGCGAACAGCACGGCAGGCACAGCGGGCAGGGCCTGCCCGGCATGGGCCACCGCGCCGCCCTCTACCAGGGCCGCGTCAGCGCTGGCCCGACGCCCGTCGGCGGCTGGCGCGTGCACACCGTTCTCAGCACCTCCCGCACCCTGACCAGCGCCGTCACGGAGAGCCGCACATGACCACCGTCCTCATCGTGGACGACCAGACCCTGCAACGACTGGGCTTTCGCATGCTCCTCGAAGCAGAGCCGGACATCACAGTCGTCGGCGAAGCCTCCCAGGGCCAGGAGGCTGTCCGCCTGGCCGCGGAACTCCGCCCGGACGTCGTCCTGATGGACGTGCGGATGCCGGGCGTCAACGGCATCGAAGCCACGCGCCGCATCGTCGGATCCGGCGGCCGCTCGCGGGTACTGGTCCTCACCACCTTCGACCTCGACGAGTACGCCTACGAGGCCCTGCGGGCCGGCGCCGCCGGCTTCTTCCTCAAAGACGCACGCCCTGAGGAACTCGTCGTCGGCATCCGATCGGTGGCGGCCGGCGACAGCGTCATCTCGCCCAGCCTGACACGCAGACTCATCGACGCGTTCACCACCGCACCACCACAGCGAACGCCGAGCTCTCCCGTCGCCGGCGCGGAACGGCAACGACAACTGGCCGGCCTGACCGAACGCGAACGTGAGGTGCTCACCGGCATCGCCGCAGGATGGTCCAACACGGAGATTGCCGCCCACCTGCACCTGGCCGAATCGACGGTCAAATCCCACGTGAGCCGCATCCTGGCAAAAATCGACGCCCGCGACCGCGTCCAGGCAGTCATCTTCGCCTACGACGTGGGCCTCGGCCGCCCCCGGTGAGCGTGCACAAGCAGCTACCCGGCCCCGCACCCCCTCCTCCGCCGTGACCGTCCCGCCGCCAAGGCACCACTGACTGCGACCAGCCAACTCAGCCTGCTCAACAACCTTTTTGGAGCACCCCGCCGCCATGCAGCGACACCGTAACCCCGGCATCACCCACGCCGGGGGACCCCTCCCCAGCCCGTTCCCGCCGGCCCAGGCAACGGCGTGAGCACCCTCGCCCAGGACGCCACCATCGCCGCAGCGAGCATCGCCGCCCCCGCTGCCGCCCACCGTTACCTCTACCTGCGGCTGGTCAAGGACGTCACGACATCCACCCGGCTCCGCCGCGCGGGGAGGACCACGGCAGTCGCCCTCACGGTCCTGGTCCCCACCGGTGTCCTCGCCGCCCAGTACGCGAACCCCACCCGCATCGCCTGGCTGGCCTGGCCGGCCTTCCTCTGGGTCGCCCTGGCCGCCTACCTGCTGATGACTCTCGTCGCGCTCGAACTACCGGTACGGCTCACGGCTCGTACGCTGCGACGCCGCAGTAGATCCACCACAATAGTGCCCAAACAGACCCCTCACGCATTGGTCGTGCAACAGGGTCACTCCGGCGCCACCTCGATGATGGACAACACGAATACCCGAAAGGCCGAAGACGCATCATCGCAGCTACTGCGTCGTCGCCTCGTGCTCGCGCGCTCGGTCGCGCTGCTCGCCACCGGAACCGCTGCGGCCACCACCGGCTACGGCTTCCACCGCGGCCTAGGAGCACCTGATGTGAAGGTCGTGCCCGTCGCCCTGCGCCGACTGCATCCCTCGCTGGACGGGATGCGTATCACCATGGCCAGCGACCTCCATCTCGGGCCGTTCTTCGGCCGCTCCCACACCGCACGCATGGTGCGCATGATCAACGACACCTCGCCCGACATCGTCGCCATCGTGGGAGATCTCTCCGACGGCAGCGCCGACGACCTGGCCACCCACGCCGCGCCGCTCACCCGGCTGTCCTCAACCCACGGCGCCTTCTTCGTCACGGGAAACCATGACTACCGCCACGATGTCGACGCCTGGATCGCTACACTCGCCGACTTTCGCATCACCACACTGCGCAACACCCGGGCACTGATCAAACACGGGGGCGGAGCCATCGACCTGGCGGGCGTCACCGACGTCACAGGTCGGCAGAACCATGACGCGCCCGACTACGACAGGGCCCTCGACGACCGCGATACCTCCCACCCCGTGGTCCTGCTCGCCCATCAACCTGTGCAGGTGCACCAGGCTGCCCGACACAAAGTCGATCTCCAACTGTCCGGGCACACACACGGCGGAGCGTTCTTCCCCGGCAACCTGCTCGTGCCACTGACCCAGCCCCTCACAGCGGGACTGACCACCATCGACCGTACACAGCTCTACGTCTCTCGCGGAGTCGGAGCATCCCTGCCACCCATCCGAGTCGGAGCACCACCCGACATCACAGTGATCGAACTGCGCAGGCAGTAACGCGCGTATGGGCTGTAGCAGCGTTCCGGACATGTCCGGATGCTTTCCCCGGGTCCCCGTCAGCCACCTGGGTCGGGTGCTGGTGAAAGGGGTGCTAGCGGCCCAGGCGGCCAGGGCCTCGTCCAGGGTGGGGTGGCATTGCATGATGTCGTCGACGCCGACTTGCACATCAAGACTTTGGCCCCGTAATACGTGCTCTGCACGTGCGGGCGGTGCTGCTGCGCCGGTGGGGAGTCGGGACGGGGGAGTGGTGCGTGTGCCGCGCCGGGGTGTGAACGGGGTAGCGAAAGCGGGCCGTGATGGACCCACTCCCTGTGAATGAGGACGACGGCACCGCACGAACCAGATCATGCAGACCACGGCGGCCCTGGGCGACGGCGCGGTCATCGCCCAGGGGCCGAGAGACTCATCGGCGCCAGATGAAGGCTTCGACGTCTCAACTCATAGCAGAGCCGAGCGCTATGCGCTCGGCTCGCTTACCTTCTCTTCCTGGGTGGCCCAGCCAGTTCTCGTCAGGAGAAGTTGATCGTCTTTTCTATGACGGAATGGTCGGGGAAGCGGTGGTTCGCTTCGCCATTCCAGGTGATGCGAAGATCGAAGTTTCCGCCTTGGTTATTCACTGCGGGCCGCCGGGTCGAGGGGCCTGCTCCGTCAGTGGTACTGGACCAGCCGCCCCAACTGGCTCCCCTGTTTGTCGTGTAGTTAGTCCACACATTTCCATCCATCCCCTCGCATGCCACAAGCAGACGGCTCTCGGCAGCTTGATTCGAAGGGTCGACACGATCAAGCGACCCTCCCCGTGCTACATCAGGCTGCGTCAGACATTCTCCGTCCTCCAGCCTGTTCCAGTCCAAGGGTGCCCCCCAGTCTTCAGCGCAGACGGTAGCCCCATAAAGGTGATCGTCTCGTCCGGTAATCAGCGAACTTATACCGTACCCTACAAAGTTGCCGACAGCGCAGCCAGCGGCAGTCGAAGTCATCTGACCGAAAATTCCCGGACTCTGCGAGGTCCAGTTTCCAGCAGGACGCATAACTCCGTTGGGCTCTCTCCCCCAGTGGGCATTGAAGGAAACGGCATCCGGTACTGGCGCGGGCCGGGGAGACACGGTCATACGCTGCATCCCCAGATGGCGATCCAGGCGGTTCACCGCTATGTAAGCTTCTTCTTGGATTGTTGTGACCGCGGGGCTCTGATCTGTATACGCATCTCCCGGGATCCGCATCCACGGAGTCCAGTTATTGGAGGCCGCATCCTCCAGGAAGCTGTAGTAGATTTGGTAGTCGACGCCCGTGATATACATAGTCACGCGTCCGCCAAGGACTACCAGGGTGGGCGCTTGTAGCGTTCGGTGACTTTCAGGGTGAGGGCGATAGCCTTCCTGATTCCAGGACCACCAGATGCGTTCGTCGTTCCCCTCCACTGCCGCATACTCGTTGTTGTTGTAGTTCAGCACTTCCGGGGTCGAGTCGGTTCGGGCGGCACCTCCGGAATTCGTCCAGGAGGACTCAATGCGCGCGGCCGCCGCAGGCGAGTCCGCAATCCCTATTACGACGACGATACTTGCTGCGGCAGACATAAGCGCCTGGCGGGCTCTTCTCAGTGGCACGGTAAAGCCTTCCGACTATGTCTTTTGTGTTGACGTGGCTCGGGCTGCGCTTAATGCGGGTTTCCGCCAGTCACTGTGCGCCGTCGGTGGCGAGCTGCGGCCCTGCTGCGGGAGCGGGACAGGGTGCCGATGCGGTGCCCTGGCGGGCCAGCTGGAAGGCGGCGATACAGCCCAGTCCGGAGGTGGCTCCGGTGATCACGGCGACGGGATGGTCCATCTCACGATCCCCTTCCATGAGGTACCTCATGATCGTGTTGTGCGAGTGTACCCGGCCACGGGGCGACATGAAGCCACAACGGGCCACCCCTTCGAGCAGGTGGAGCTGTTCCTCACCGTCGCGTCATGCCCTGGAGTGACGGACGTCCTCATCGCGGCCTCCAGTACGCCACACTGGAGGGAGGCGGCCGAGCCGTCCAACCTTGGCCAACCGCCGCCCAGTTGCGGGAGGCCACCCATATACTCGCCTCTCCCTGACCCGGACACCGAGCGCCGTATGCGCGCCCACCACGCCCACGCCGACCTGCACTGGGCGAACCTCACCGCGCCTTTGCGAATCCTGGAGAACAGCACGCAACTGGCGCCTCCACCCGTGCCCCGAAGATCCCAGGTCGGCCCAAGAGTCCGGCGCGTCACCGTCCCGATGAGGCCTTAGGACGCTCGCGAGGCGGGCTCACAAGCGGTGGCCGGGTCGCCCTCGGCCGTGCCCACCCCGGCGCAGGAGGGGTCGTCCACTCCTACGAGGAGACCCTCAACGCCCTCGACCTGGCGGACCGCCTGGAACTGGAGGAGCCCGTGCTGCGCTCCGCCGACCTGCTCGTCTACCCCGTCCTCACCCGCGACCGACAGGCCATGGCCGACCTCGTGCGCAGCGCCCTCGGACCGCTCCAGACCGCACGCGGCGGCGCCCAGCCGCTCCTCGACACCCTCACCGCGTACTTCGACTCCGGATGCATCGCGGCCGAGGCAGCACGCCGCCTACGTCTGAGCGTGCGGGCCCTGACCTACCGCCTGGAACGCATCCACAAGCTCACCGGCACCAACCCGGCCGACCCCGTCCACCGCTACACCCTGCAGACCGCCGTCATCGGCGCCCGGCTGCTGGGCTGGCCCAGCCACGAGGTCTGACCTGGGTGACCGTCTCCGACCGGACCCGACAGTGTCCGCGCGCCAGGTCCCGAGGGTGCACACCGATTGTGCACGTCGCGGTGGACACGAAGGGCTTCCCCCCCCCCCCGGGCGAGGGCTGCTGCGCAGGCAGGTCCAGGTGGAGGAACCCGGCAGACCACGGTGCTTCCAGGTCGTCGGCTAAGCGTTCCGCTTCCGGCCGGCGGTCGGACACCCGCCGCGCGAGCTCGACCGCCAGGCGGGCCTTGCCAACCCCGCCCGGACCAGGCACGACCGCCACGTCCACCGCCTTGCCGGTACGGCACCAGTCGACCAGATCGGTCATCTCGGTGGCCAGCCCAGTGAAGGAGACCACCTCCGAGCGGGGAGAGAGCAGATAGGAGGGCGCCGCCGCCGGCACGGGCGAGGTGTCGAACAGCGCATCCAGATCGGCCGGCTCCAGCCTGGGCCAGGTCGCCACAGCCTGGTGAATGAGGCTGCAGAACTGGCGGTCGTCCAGCAGCCGCCGTACGGGCGGGACCTCCAGCCTGCCGTTGCCCCACCCGTCCAACGCCTCGGTGACCAGGCCGATCAGCACCTCGTCGCAGAACACCCCGGCCCCGGACATGCCCTGCCACGGGGAGTCCGCTCCGCGGATGTCCTGCGGCACGGACTCGACCTGCATGCTGTGCTGCGCGATGCGTTGTCGATGCTGAAGGGCACATGGCGCCCTCCGAAGGTGAGAAGCGCTGTTTCCAATTACAGCACTGGCTCTGCCCGACCGCCTTTCGGCGGGCCTTGGGGTGCTGCAACCCCGCTCGTCAGGAAGCGGACTCGGTACCTCGGCAAGATCGGATGCGGGGCGAGGTGATGTTCAGGGGCCGGCGGAGTGTTGGCTCCCGTCCGGCAGCTTCGAGGTGCCGGACGGGAGCAGCACGGGGCCCTCCTGGGGTTCCTTGAGCACGAGGGAACCCGCGCGCCTTCCAGACGGGAAGGTGTGACGCCCAGGCGTCCCCTTCATGGTGCCCGTCCCCCGGGCAGCGGCTGTGCAATTGCATGCATGGTGATCGAAACCGAGCGATCCCCTGCGGTTTCAGCTCCAGTGGGACGCAAGTTGTCCCTTTCCTGTCCGAGGAGGGGCTCATCGAACGTATTTGTTCCGTGACTCCTTGATCACGTTGAGTGTCGGCTGTGGTGCCCGCAATGCTGTGCACCACCTCCCGGCCCGGCGCTTGAGCACCGCCAGGCCGGGAGGCCTTCCAGACGTGTGAACTCCGATACGGAGAAGGTGAAATGCCCAGTCGAAAGGTGTGGATCATCGCTGTGCTGGCGGTGGTCCTCGCGTGGAGCACGGTGATGACCGTGCTGGGACACCTCGCCGCGGTCGTGGCGCTGCTGCCCTCGCTCGGCCTGCTCGTGCAGCAGCTCACCGCCGCCGCCCACGGCCCCGGCGCCGCGCCCGCACGGGCGCCGGCGCCGGAGCCGGCCGGGCCCGAGGAGGCGCAGCGATGACCTCCACCCCTCAGGACGGCCTGCCCGCGGCCGATGACGTGCCGGACGCCCCCTTCTCGGTAGCTCCCGCTCCGCTGGGGCCCGGGCGCAGGGGCCGGCGCGCCGAACCGATGGCCGAGAACATCGGACCCAGCCACCAGGCGCTGCTGGAGCGGCTGCGCCACCGGATATCCGAGCGCGGCATCACCCTCGACGAGCTCGCCCGGATCACCGGCTTCTCCAAGACCCGCATCTCCGCTCTCCTGCGCGGCATCGAGTACTACCCCAGCTGGGAGCTCACCTACAGCGTCATCCACGCCTTGGGCCTGCCGCCCTGGCCTCTGTGCCGCCTGTGGACCGCAGGAGCGTATGAGGCCGCCAAGTCCACCACGTGGATCACCCAACGCATCGCGGCCGTCCGGTCGCTGGGGCCCGAGGAGCGGCCCGTGGAGCACCGCGGCTTCATCCTGCGAATGGAGCACTACTACACCGCCTACGCCCGGGCCCTGCTGCACATCGAGCGGCCCGAGCGGATCGTGGCCGAGGCCTTCGACATCCTGTGGGCCGGCTGGGACGAAGCAGAAGCGGCCGCCGGCCCCAACCTCCCCCGCTACGCCTGGCGGCTGCTGCGCTCACGGGTGCTGCTGCGCGTCAGGCGGCACCCGGACGGCCGCCCCGACCTGCGCCCGGCCGCGTTCCTGACCGTCGCACAGAGCCGGATCGAGGACCCGGTGGCCCGATTCGTCGAGATCAGCGAGATCGCCGACTTCTTCGACACGATCAGCCACCTGCCCCCCGACCAGTTCGACGTCGTCGTCCTGCGCTACCTGTGCGAGTTCACCCCCGACGAGGTCCAGGAGGCCACCGGCCTGTCCCCGGCGCACGTCCACACCCTCGACCACCACGCACGAGGAGCCCTCGAACACCTCCACCACCGTCCCACAGCCCGGGAGTGATCACCCCGACATGAGTGCCATCGACGACCTCCTCACCCGCTCAGCCCTGCTGAAGAACCCCCGCATCCCCACCGACACCGTCCCCTGCCTCACCACCCGTCCCGAGGACGCCTCCCCGCCCGACGAAGGCCGAATTCTCGGCGACGACACCCTCGCCGACGACACCGCCGCCGAGCACCTGCGCTCCCTGTGCGAAGTCGCCGTCACCCACGCCAGCACACCCCAGATCACCGACTTCATCACCGAACAGCTCCCCAGCCCCGAAGGAGCCTGGATCCTGGGCTGCCTGCTGCACCTGGCCGGCGCCCAAGACGGAGCGCGCTACTGGTGGCAGTACGCCGCCGGGGCCGGAGAGCGCGGCGCCAGCTACTGCCTGGTCCTGCACCACCGGGCACAAGGCGACGACCAGACAGCCGACTTCTGGCTCGACCAGACCACCGACAACGCCGACCCCACCCCCGAAGACGGCTGCGCGGCCAGCACCGCCACCGTCCTGCGCATGGTCGCCCAGCTGACCGCCGACAGCGACCGCACCTACAGCGACACCACCCTCGCCGTCATGTCCTACACCACCGCAGCCGTCACCGACGGCTACCGCCGCCACCCCGACGTCGAAATCCCCGCCCCCGGCCCCTACTTCGCCGAGATGCTGCAGATCATCCTCGCAGCCCTCACCGACCCGGACGACGAGTTCGCCGACCCCTCCGCGGACCCCCTGCCGGCCCGCCCTGTCGAAGATGACGAGGTGGCCGCCCGCCGCACCCGAACACCCGACCCGGACCACGTCCTGGTCCAGTCTGCGGCTCCCGACGCCGAATCCGCCTCGGCCTTCCGCGAGGCAGCCCTCGCCCATGCCTGGACGCACATCCCCCCGGAGCAGCCCCACAAGCCCGGCCAGAGGGAGGTCCTCATGCGATTCCTCCTCGACCGCCGCCGCCTGTGCACGCCCGCCCACGCCCGTTCACACGACGGTGCTGTGCGTGATCTTCTGCGATCCACGCCATGACGATCTGGGCAACTGTCCCCCCCCCGGAGGAGTGCGAATCGGAAGGGACGCGGCCGCCACCCACGCCGACGGCGGCCCGGCGATGGAAAGCTGGTCCGGATCAAGCGGCCAGGACCTCCCGCAACTCGCGCACACCACGCTCCTGGTGGTGCTGGGCGGGGATCGCCTCGTACAGGTCCAGGGCGCGCCGGCGGACCAGGCCGCTGCGGTAGTCCGCGGGCAGGGCCGTCAGGGCGGCGATCGTGCGGCGGCACGCCTGTTCGGTGTCGCCGTCGTGATGGGAGCAGGCGGCGGCGTCGATGTGCAGCAGGGTGCGCGTCATGGTGCTGGTCGGCGCGGACAGTTCCAAGGCGCGCTGCTGGCTCTCGTTCGCGCGGCGGGTGTCTCCGAGGGTGGTGTAGGCGTGGCTGAGGTGGACGTGGTGTTTCTGCTCGCTGTACGTCAGCCAGGTGTCCGGCCGCTCGCTGTCGGGGAGCCGTTCCGTGAGGGCGTCGGCGGAGGCGAGTGCGGCGCGGGCCTGCTCGCTTTGGTGGTTGAGGGCATAGGCGCGAGCGGCGACCGCGGCCGCCAGCACCGCAGCGGCCGTCGGCCGGGTGCCGGCAGCCTGGCGGGCCTGCTCGGCGAGGCGGGCCGCCGCCTTCGGAGCGCCGTAGTTGAGCGGCACCATGGCCTCCCGGGCGAGGACCCAGGCGTGCAGCTGGGGATCGCCGGATTCGGCGGCGGCCCGGGCGGCGGTGGCAAACCAGGCCCGGGATTCCTTACGGCTGCCCAGGTCGTGTAAGACGATCGCGGTCATCCCGGCCATCTGCCCGGCCGTGCGGCACAACCTGGCCCGGACCGGGGCGGGCTGCGGGACGGTGAGCAGCGGACGCAGGGTCGTGAAGTCGGCGACCAGATCGGCCAGGACACGGGTGGGCGCTTGGCCGTGGTAGCCGTACCCGTAGCTCTCGGCAGCGGCCTCCAGGTCGGCCAGGGCCTCGGGAGCGTCGGGGGAGAGGGTCTGGTCGACGTCGGTCCGGGCGGCGGTGAGCGCGGCGAGGGCCGGAGCGGTGAGGCCGGCGGCCAGCGCGCCGCGCAGCAGGTTGCGGCGCTTCATCGGATCAACTCCATGGTGGGACTCGGTGCTGAGAACGGCGGTGTCCTCCCAGGGTTGCGCAGCCAGCCCCAGGAAGGCACCGGGAATGCGCAGACCGCCGGAGATCCGCTCGACAGTGGCCAGCGCGGTGACCGCTGCGGTGCCCCGGGCGATCTGGCTGACGCGATCGGCTTTGAGCGCGCACGCTTCGGCGATCCGGTTGAAGGAGAGCCCCGCGTCATGGGCCATGGCGAACACCGTGGTGAAGTCCCGCTCGCGCAGAGCCCGGACGAACGCCGGGTCGGCCAGCAGACTGCGCGGCACTTGAGCGGGTGACGGCGGTAAGTCGTCCACAAGTCCCCCTGAACTTCGTGGAATGACAGCCCAACGACCATACCCACCGTGGGGGCCCCGCCACGGGGTTATCGCCAGCCATTGCCGTGGCTGTACTGACGGGTGTCGCGGCCGCGGCTGTCCAGGGCCCGGCCGACCGATCAGGAGGAGGGTCCTCATGCCCAGTCCCGTCCCGCCCCCACCCGCCACGCCCGGGCCGCAGTCCAGCGGCCTGCTCCGCTCTCGGCAGCGGATCATCGCCGCCCGCAACCGCAACGCCATCCCCTCGGACGGCGGCGGCACCGGCCGCAGCGACGGCAACGACTGACGATCGGGAGCCCTGACGCGATGACGGATCTGTCCATCGCGGCATGCCTGGGCGAGGACTTCCTCGCCCAGGCACTGCACCGCGAACACCGCCACACACCTGGCGCGCTCGACGTCGCCGGGCTGATGACCTGGGACGACCTCAACAACATCCTGGCCGCCCACCGCCTGGAGCCGCCGCGCATGCGGCTCTCCCGCGACGGCGAGACGCTGCTGGTCGGCGGGTACACCACCCCGGTGGCCACGCGCCGGCACACCGTGTGGCACCGCCTGCACCCCGCCGAACTGCACACCCGCCTCCTCGAGGGCGCCTCCCTCGCCCTGGACAGCGTCGACGAACTCCACCCGCCCCTCGCCCGCCTCGCCGAAGCGATCGAGCGAGACCTGCGCACCCGCGTACAGGCCAACCTCTACGCCTCGTGGACCAGCACCGAGGGGTTCGGGGTCCACTGGGACGACCACGACACGATCGTGGTCCAGTTGGACGGCGCGAAGCGGTGGAGGATCTACGGCACCACCCGCCCGTTCCCCCTCTACCGGGACATCGAGGACCCGGACGAGGCACCCACCGAGCCGGTGGCCGACCTGGTCCTGCACCCCGGGGACGTGCTCTATGTGCCGCGCGGTGTGTGGCACGCGGTCTCCGCCGACCAGGGCACCCGGTCCCTGCACGTCACCTGCGGACTGCAGACCCACACCGCGACGGACCTGATGGCGTGGGTGTCCGAGCAGCTGCTCACCCACGAGGACTGGCGCCGCGACCTGCCGCTGCACGCCGGGCCGGACGTCCAGGCCGACGCCGTGGACGGGATGCGCAAGCGGCTTGCCGAACTGCTGGACGACCCGAGGCTGCTCGCCCGCTACCGGACCGCGATGGACGGCCAGGCCGTCGGCCGCATGATGCCGAGCCTGCCATACATCGACGGCATCCCGGCGGACCCGCACCTGCGGGTGCGGCTGACCACCGCCCGCGCCGTGCTGGACGTCGGCGACGACATCGTGACTCTGTCCGCCGCCGGCACCGTGTACGACTTCACCCTCGAGGCAGAGGCGGTGCTGCGTCCGCTGGTCGGCGGCCGCACCGTGGACCTGGCCACGCTCGCCGACACGGCCGGCCTCGCCCTGGAGGACGTCGCCGGGCTGATCCAGGAGCTCGTCACAGGGCAGGCCGCCGTGGTGGGGAGCCTGTTGTGACAGCAGAGCTCGCTCTGGGCACCTACCGGTGCCGGGCGATCCCGGAGGCGGCTGCCCGCGCGGCCGCCTCCGGCGCACAGTGGATCGACACCGCCCCCAACTACGCCGCGGGCCGCGCCCAAGACGTGCTGGCTCCGGTCCTGGCCACCCACCCGTCCCTGCGGGTCTCCACGAAAGCGGGGTACTTCACAGCGGCCACCGGCACCGACGCCGTGAACGCCGGTGTCCTCACCGCCGACCAGGCGATGACCGGGCACGGCCTCGCCCCGGACTACGTGCGCTGGCAGATCAGCCGCAACCGCGAGCAGCTCGGACGTGAGCGGCTGGACCTGGTCCTGCTGCACAACCCGGAACGCGCACACCCCGGCGACCGTCTCGCCCTGCACCCGGCGATGCGGGACGCCTTCGTGATCCTGGAAGAGGAGGTGGCGGCCGGGAACGTGGCCGGGTACGGGATCGCCACCTGGGCGGGGCTGGAAGAAGAAGCGTTCACGGTGGGGGAGCTGCTCGCCCTGGCCGCCGCAGCCGCCGGCGGGCCGGAGCACCACCTGGTCGCGGTCCAGATGCCGGTCAGCCTGGTGATGATGACGCCGATCGTCCAAGCCCTGGAGGGCCGTGGCCCGCTCCCGGTCGCCGCCGACGCGGGGCTGCGGGTGATGGCCTCCGCGCCGCTGCACGGCGGCGAGCTCCCCGGCATGGCAGACCAGGAGCTCGCCGACCTCATCCAGCCCGGCCTCACCCCCGCCCAGGCGTGCCTTCTCACCGTCGCGTCATGCCCAGGAGTGACGGACGTCCTCATCGCCGCTTCCAGTACGCCACACTGGAGGGACGCGGCCGACGCCGTCGCCCAACCCTACCTGACCGCAGCCAAGTTGCGGGAGATCACTCATGTACTCGCCTCCCCCTGACCCGGACACCGAACAGCGCATGCGCACCCACCACGCCCGCGCCGCGAAGGCCCTGGACGTCCGAGTCGAGCCGGACGGCGAGTTCTGGGGGTGGGCCGGACGCACCCTGGGCGCCCCGGCCCGCACCGCGGCCGGCGCCCCGGCGTGGCTACGGCTGGTGTCCGCACCGGCGGACAAGGCATCAGGGAAGCTGTGGGACGGCGCCCGGGCCGCACAGCACGCTTTCGGCGACCTCGACGGGCACCGGCCCGAGCTCCTGGCCGTGCACGACGCCGTCGACGACGGCACCGCCTACCGCGCGGAGCTGTCAGCCCGCCTCGACCAGCCCGTCCTGTCCGACGACCCGATCCTCCAGCACGACCTCCAGCTGCCCCGCTCCTGGTGGGCCGACCTGACCAAGACACTGGAGAAAGTGTCGGCAACCGTCACCGACCGTGTCGCCGTACGTCAGCAGTACATGGACCGGGCCATCCCCGAATTCGTCGGCATCCCGACCCCCGCCGTGACCAACTGGACCACCGCCCACGCCGACCTGCACTGGGCGAACCTCACCAAGCCTCTGCGGCTTCTCGACTGGGAAGGTTGGGGGCAGGCCCCCGAGGGGTTCGACGCCGCCATGCTCTACGCATACTCGCTGCTCCAGCCGAACGTCGCCGCCCGCGTCCGTGCAGCCTTCCCCATCCTGGGCAGCCCGGCCGGCCTCGCCGCCGAAGCGACCGTGTGCGCCCAACTGCTGCAGACCGTGGCCCGGGGTGACAACCTCACCCTCGAAGACCGGCTCCGGGAATGGTCCGGGGAACTCCGCCGTCGCTGAGTCCGACAACCTCTCCACAACTGAAGGCCAGCCGACCGGGCCCGTGTCGTACGCGTAGCCGAAGACTGCCACGGTTCTTCGCGGCTCCTGCGCGCGGGCGGCTAGCTGACCGCGCACGGAAACCGGGTTCACCAGGTGTCCGTCCCGCAGGCCAAGGCGTCAGGGAAGCTGTGGGACGGCGCCCGGGCCGCACAGCACGCTTTCGGCGACCTCAACGGGCACCTCCCCGAGCTCCTTGCCGTGCACGATGCTGTCGACGACGGCACCGCCTACCGGGCGGAGCTGTCAGCCCGCGTCGACCAGCCCGTCCTGTTTTACGACCCGATCCTCCAGCACCACGTGCAGCTGCCCGGCTAGGTTCTGTCTCTTTGGTCAGCGTCGGGTCCCGATGAGGATGCCTGCGAGGTGGAGTGCGGCCTGGTAGGCGATTGCCAGTTTGTCGGTTCGTGTGGCCAGGCCGCGCCACTGCTTGAAGCGGTTGATGCACCGCTCGACGGTGTTCCGCTGCTTGTAGGCCTCGCGGTCGAAGCCGGGCGGGCGGCCACCGAGTCGGCCTCGCCGCAGGCGGTGGCCGACTTGGTCGGACGGCTGCGGGATGACCGCGCGGATGCGCCGGCGCCGCAAGTGGCTGCGGATGGCACGTGAGGAATACGCGCGGTCGGCCAGAACGGCCACGGGCCGGGTCCGGGGCCTACCGGGGCCAGCGCGGGGCACGCGGATGCGGGACATCACCGTCTCGAAGGCGGGCGCGTCACCCGCCTGGCCTGCGGTGACGACGAAGGCGAGGGGCCGTGCGTGGCCATCTGCGGCCAGGTGGACCTTGGTGCTCAGCCCGCCGCGGGAGCGTCCGAGCGCGTGATTGGCCGGCTCGCCGCGGTGGGCCGCCCCTTTTTGAGCGCTCCGGCGGCGTGCTGGTGAGCCCGGACGACCGTGGAGTCCACTGACACCGTCCAGTCGATGTCGTCATCGGCGTCCGCCGCCGCCAGGACGGCGGCAAGGATCATCTCCCAGGTGCCGTCGATGGCCCATCTGATCAGCCGTTTGTGGGCGGTCTGGAATGAGCCGAGCTCGTCGGGTAGGTCCCGCCATGGCGAGTTGGTGCGGTATTTCCACGCGATGGCCTCAAGCGTGCGGCGATGGTCTGCCCACCGCCTGCCGCAGGCCGGATCGGCCGGCATTAGCGGCGCGATCCGGTCCCACATCGCATCAGTGATCACTAATCGGACAGGCACATCTGATCAACTGACCAACCCATCAAAGAGACACGCGCTAGCCCGAAGGCGGAGGTGGGGGGACAGGTACCGTGCTTCCAGGCGGGCGGATGGCGGCGACGCCGGTGCAGAAGTGGGACTGCGCACCGTGGGCGTGGTGACGACGGGAGTGTCATGGGAGTCGCGACGGCGACGGTCCGCGCGGTGAACGAGTTGACCGCGCGGTGGGCGGGTGTGCCGGAGGGCGGCACGGTGTTCTCGGCGGCGGGTGTGTGGCCGCTGCTGGCCCACCTGGCGGACGGGGCCGCGGGCGAGGCGCGGACAGAACTGGCGGAGGCTCTCGGGATCGACGCCGGGCAGGCAGCCGGCGCCGCACGCGAGTTGCTTGCCGCGATGGGCGCCATGCGAGGTCTGGACACGGCGCTGGGGCTGTGGACGAAGCGCACGCTGGAGCTGCGGGAGGAGTGGGAGGCGGGCCTGTCGGCCGACGTCCACGGGGTGCTCACCGGGGACCGCGCGGCCGACCATCGAGCGCTGGACGCGTGGACGGCGAAGCGTACCGGTGGGCTGATCGACCGTATGCCGGTCACGCTGACCGAGGACACGGAGATGGTGCTGGCGAGTGCGCTGACCATGCGCACACAGTGGCTGAGCCCGTTCACCGAGGTGCCGTTGGAGACGGCGTACGAGCCCTGGGCCGCCGAACCGAGGCTGGGGCTGCAGCGCTCAAGTGCCGTACTGGACCGGATCGGGGTGGCGGACACACCCGGCGGATACGTCACCGAACTGAAGGTGCTGGGGAACAACGCCCTGGACGTGCACCTGCTGCTCGGCGAGGAGAACATGAAGCCGCGGCAGGTGCTGGAAGCCGGGGTCGGCATCCTCGCGGGCCGGTACCCGGTCGTGCCGGGACCGCTGTTGCCCTATGGGGACGTCGGCCCCGGCCTGCGCGTGGAGAAGCTGCGCAACACCCGGCCCGAGCCGCCGTGGCTGGAGGTGACGACCGTTGCGTACGACATGAACGCGAGCCACGATCTGCTGAAGCTGCACCGGTTGTTCGGTCTCACGACGGCTCGGGACCGTTCGCGCGGACACTTCCCCGGCATCAGCGGCTTCCCGCTCGCCATCGGGTCGGCCGAGCAGAACACACGGGCCAAGTTCGGCGCGTCGGGTTTTGAGGCTGCCGCGGTGACGGCGTTCAGCGCGGTCGCCGGGGGCCTACCCGACCTCCGCTACGTCACCACCCGGATCAGTGCCGTCTTCGACCGGCCCTTCGGCTTCCTCGCCCTGCATCGCCACACGCGCTTGGTGCTGACAGCGGGCTGGGTCACGGACCCCCTGCCGTGCCCCGAGTACGGCTGGGAGGACGAGGGAGTGCTCTGAGGACCCTTCTGGACGAAGGGCGGATCAACATGCGCGGGAGCCCTTCTCAACAATTACTTGGCTAGCCACATAAACGGTGCTACGTTTATGTGGTCGGCCACAGAATGTGGTCGGTGTGGCATCTCACTCCGAGGAGAGCAGTCATGAAGGCCATCGTTTTCGACACGTTCGGCGGCATCGAGGTCCTGCACGAGGCGGAGATCGACGTTCCCCAGCCCGGCCCCGGCCAGGTCCGGGTTCGCGTGCGGGCCGTCGGCGTCAACCCGGTGGACGGCAAGATCCGGTCCGGCGGGATGGAGGCCATCTTCCCGACGACGCTGCCCGCCGTGCCAGGTGGGGAGATCGCCGGTGTGGTCGACGCCGTCGGCGAGGGCGTCGAGCGGCTGAAGGTGGGGGACGAGGTGCTGGGCTGGTCCGACACCGGCTCCTACGCGCAGTACGCCCTGGCGTCCGAGGCCGTCCTCGCACCCAAGCCGGCCGGTCTGGACTGGAAGAACGCCGCCGCCCTGCCCGTGGCGACCGACGGCGCCGAGCGGGTCCTGGACCTGCTCGGCGTCACCTCCGGCGAGACACTGCTGATCCACGGCGCGTCCGGCGCGCTCGGCACCATCGCCGTCCAGCTGGCCGTAGCCCGCGGTGCCCGCGTCATCGGCACCGCCGGACCGGCCAACCAGGAGTACGTCACCTCGCTCGGCGCGACCGCGCTGGTCTACGGGGACAACCTGGTCGAGCGGGTCCGTGCCGTCGCCCCCGACGGGGTGGACGCCGTGTTCGACGCCGCAGGCAAGGGCGCGCTGGAGGACTCCATCACCCTGCGCGGCGGCACCGACCGGATCGTCACCACCGCCGACTTCCGCGCCGCCGAACTCGGCATCGTCTTCGCCGAGGGCCCTCAGCGCCGCTCCGCCGCCCGTCTCGCCGAACTCGCCCAGCTGGCCGCGGACGGCACACTGGTCACCACGATCAGCGCCGCCTATCCGCTCGCCGAGGCGGCCAGGGCCCAGCAGGCCAGCGACGCGGGCCACAACCGAGGCAAGATCGTCCTCACCGTCGACTGAACCATCACACCACTCTCCGCACGAACAGGGAGCAGCAATGTCGGACACCACCTCAGCGGAGCTGCCGGACGCGGCGGGCGAAGGGCCCTTGAGCTACGCCATCTTCCAACTCGCCCGCGCCCACCGGGGCCATGCCGCCGGCATGCTGCGCGCCATGAACCTGCACCCGGGGCAGGAACTGCTGCTCATGCAGCTCTTCGACCACGACGGCCTGACCCAGGCGGAACTCCTGGAGCGGGTCGGCCTCGACCACTCCACCGTCTCCAAGTCCCTGCGGCGTATGCAGGAGGCAGGGCTGCTCACCCGGGAGCCGGCCCCGCACGACCGGCGGGTCATGGTGGTCCGCCTCACCGATGCCGGCCGCGCCCTGAAGGAACCCATCGCCGACATGTGGCGGTCCCTCGAGCAGATTTCCGTACGCGATCTGACTGCTAATCAGGTCGACATGTTCACCGCGTGTGCGTGGACGATCGAGAAGGCGATCAGGGACCGCAGCCGGCAGTCTCCGGCCGAGTAAGCACAGACGGAGACCCGTCCCGATCGGCGGGCGGACAGCTTCTCGTGCTGTCCGGCTCCGCCCTGCCCTGTGCGGAGCGAGGGTGCGGTTTGTCCTGCCCTCGTGCAGCCCTCCGTCGGCGCGGCGCAGCCGCCCGGCACCGCAGCCCCGCATCGCCGCCCATGACCGGCGCACCGGAACGACTCACTGGCCGGCCGGCAGCAGCCGGCTCTTCCTCTCCTCCATCCGTTCCGCGACATCAAGGAGATTCCCATGACGAACGCTTTCGCCCCGATCGAGGTGGCCGGCCGGTCCATGGCCAACCGCATCGTGATGGCGCCGATGACCCGCAGCCGGGCCTACGGGCCGGGCGCCACCGCGACCGATCTGATGGCGACCTACTACAGCCAGCGAGCGAGCGCCGGCCTCATCGTCACCGAAGGGATCCAGCCCTCGCCGGTCGGCCAGGGCTACCCCGACACGCCGGGCCTGCACACGCCGGAGCAGGTGGCGGCCTGGCGCAAGGTCACCGACGCCGTTCACGCCGAGGGTGGGGTGATCTTCGCGCAGCTGATGCACACCGGGCGCATCGGCCACCCCAGCCTGCTGCCTCCCGGGCTGCACCCGGTCGCGCCCTCGCCCGTCGCGGCGAAGGGCCAGGTGTACACCCACCAGGGGCCGGTGGACTTCGTCACCCCGCAGGAACTCGACGCCGACGGCATCGCCCGTACCGTCGCCGACTTCGCCGACGCGGCACGCAACGCGGTCGCGGCCGGCTTCGACGGTGTGGAGATCCACGGCGCGAACGGCTATCTGATCCACCAGTTCCTCGCCCCCAACACCAACCGGCGCACCGACGGCTGGGGTGGCGACGCCGCCGGCCGGGTCCGCTTCGCCCTGGAGGTGGCCACCGCTGTCGCCGAGGCGATCGGCGGCCACCGCACCGGGTTCCGCATCTCGCCCGCGAACCCCTACAACGACATCGCCGAGCAGGACGCGGTGGACGTGGAGAACACCTACACCACGCTGGTCACGAAGCTCGGCGAACTGGATCTCGCCTACCTGCACATGATCGAGGGAAGCGACCGGGAACTGACCACCCGCCTGCGCAAGACCTGGCCCTCCACGTTCATCCTCAACCCGTTCACCTACCCGGACCCGACCGGTCCGGACGCACTCGGCCTCGTCCAGGACGGCACCGCGGACATGGTCGCCTTCGGAGCACTGTTCCTCGCCAACCCCGACCTGCCCGCCCGCCTGGCAGCCCAGGGGCCCTTCAACACCCCGGACCCCGCCACCTTCTACGGCGGTGACCACCACGGCTACACCGACTATCCCTACCTGTAGGGCGAACTCACCTCGGATACCGACCGGAATGCCGGTCGGTCCGGCCCGGCCCTTTCGTCACGCCGTCCGCGCTCACTTCTCCAGGAACTCGCCCTAGATGTATTGATCACGAGCGTTGTTAACGGTTGCCGGGCTTGATCATGGCGAAGACCAACCGCACCCTGCTCGACGAATGGGCCTACCTGCGGCCCTACACCAGCAACAACGAACGAACAGCAGCCCTGGCAGACTTCCTGCACACCTACAACCACCACCGCTGCCACACCGCACTCGGCGGCCACCCACCGTTCAGCCGCGTGAACAACGCTGCGGGCCAATACATCTAGCCCCGGGGCGGGCTGGGCAGCCGGCCCGGCGCAGCATGGCCTCAGTCAGCTGTGGAAGTGGATGTAGCCGTTGCCGTCGGGGTCGTTGCTGGATTTGGTGTAGGTGTGGACGTCTGCGCGGCTTCCTGAGGGCTTGTAGAGGTAGATGGTGTCCTTGTCGTTGTTCCACAGGAAGTTGCAGTTGTCGCGGTAGACGACGTTGTGGGTGTCGGAGTCGGTGCCGTGGCCGCCGCGCAGCTTCACGTAGTCGCCGGGCTGCAGGTAGTGGTTGGCGGTGAAGGTGAAGCGGTTGCCGGTGGCGTCCTTGACGACGTAGCCCTTGAGGTTGATCGTCGTCCGGGGGGAGTAGTTCTTTACCGTCAGGTACTCCTGGTCGGTGTTGCCCGAGGAGCAGCTGTTGGAGTCCCGGCCCGGTGCGTCGTACTGGACTCCGCGGATCTTCAGCGCCGAGCTGTACTCGGCGGCGTGCGCGGGAACGACAGACAGGGCGGTCAGGGTGCCGGCCGCAACAGCGGCCGCCGTGACGAGGCTCTTGAGCAAGAGCGGGCTCCTCATAGTCGAGCGGGTGGTGTCGCTGGTGCACGACACTCATGCCGGGTCCGGTGGTTGCGCGAGATGCGGACCTTCACCCGTTCGAAGGACGCCGAGCCGCCCGCCTGTACGGGCGGTGGGTGTGCCGGTGCTGCTGGAGATCGACCACCGGGCCGAGGATGCGAGTACGGATCTGGCCGGCAGGGTGCGCCCGGCTCCACGCTGGCGGGTGGAGCCGGGCGCTGTGCCAGGAGAGTCCGGACCGAGGCAAGGCCGGACACCCTGTTCGCGTATCCGCTCGGGGGACGGACGCTCTTGGCGCGATGGCCTGGTCAACTACGGGTGGGACAGCGCGTCACGCCTACGCACGGGATCTGCACAGGCTGCCTTCTGCAGCACGGTCGCGTGCGGTGCCCGCGAAAGGCGAAGGTTCCAGTCAGTATGATCCCCCGGGATCGCAGTGGATCGCGCAATCTCCTCCTGCCGAGGCGGCGAGTTACTGCGGTATGCACGCCTTCATCCCGTCGAAGAGGTGGGGCTGATTCCGGCTGGCATGGGACGGCAGATACAGGGAACGGCCCGTCGCTTTGTGTGCTTCTTGTGACAGCTTGTGTGGCCCAGGTGACCGTATGAGTCACCTGTTCTGACTGTCTGTCTGACTTCCGTGGGGGAAGCTGATGCATTCACGTGCGCAGAGCACGTCCCTGTGGCGTGCCCGAAGAACACACAGAACCGCTCTCCTGTCCGCGCTCACGGCCGCTGCCGTGGTGCTCTCGGCGGCACCGGGTCTGGCGGCGCCGCCGAAGCCGGAGTTACCGGAGCCGGAGAGCCCTTGGACGAGACCGACGAAGGTCGAGGCGCCCGCAACACCGGCCGGGTCGGTGAAGGCACCCGAGTCCCAGGCGGAGGCCGAGCCGTCGGCGGAGGTCGCCGCGTGGCGGGCGGCGCAGCGGGCCCGTACCGCGGGCGGCAAAGCCGGTGCCGAGCGGGCGAGGGCCACGGCCGAGGCCACCTCGTTCGTTCCGGAGGGCCAGGGCGAGGTGCCCTGGCACCGGATCACCGACACGCGCCTGAACGACGCCCTCGTGGCACGGGTGAACCTCTCCAACGGCAACCTGATGCTCGCCGCGACGGACTTCGACATCGCCGGCGTGGGCCAGAAGCTCCAGCTGACGCGGACGTACAACTCCCTGGAGGCGCCCTGGGGGAAGGTGTCGCAGCGCTGGTGGCAGGCGTACGAGCGTTACCTCCAGTTCGGTGACGGGGAGGTGGTCGTCTACGACTCCACCGGCGACGCCCTCCGCTTCAAGCAGACGTCCACCGGCGGCTACACCACGCCCACCGGCTACTCCAAGGACCTGAAGAAGAACGCGGACGGCACCTACACCCTGACCGACCGCAAGTCGAGTACGAAGGACACCTACGACGAGCACGGCACGCTGACCAAGGTCACGGACAACAACGACGGCACGATCACCGTCGACCAGCACGACGAGGGCGGCGAGCACAAGGGCTTCAAGCTGACCGAGACCCGCTCGGGCCGCTGGATCGACCTGGTCAAGACCTACCCGAACCAGTGGCAGGCCAAGGACCACACCGGCCGCACGGCCCTGTTCGACCTGGACCCGGCGGGCAACCTGGCCAAGGTCACCGACACCGACGGCAAGGCCACGGCCTACGCGTACGACTCCTCACGCCGCCTGACCAAGGTGACCACCCCCGAGGGCACCGTCACGCTGTTCACCTACGACGCCCACAACCGCGTCAGGTCGATGCAGCGGGCCACCGAGGTGACGAGCACCGGCCACACCGGTCCGACCTGGCGCTACGACTACACGGCCGCCACCCCCTCCGACGCGGGCACCACCACGGTCACCGATCCCGACGGCGACGCCACCACGTACCTGCACAACGCGGACGGCGAGGTCACCAAGGTCACCGACGCGCTGGACCACTCCCGCCACGCCAAGTACACGGGCCACCTGCTGCAGACCGCCACCGACGCGATGGGCACGGGCGCGGACGGCACCGGCGGCAACACCACCACCTACGGCTGGGACGGCCGCAACAACGCCCTCTCCCAGAAGCTCCCGCTCGGCGCCACGGCGTCGGTGACGGCGTACCAGACCGTCGCCGGCACCGACCTGCCCAACGACTTCACCACGGCGGACGGCCGCAAGGACACCTTCAAGTACGACACCAACGGCAACACGATGTCGGTCACCACCTCCGGCACGGCCGGCGGCACCCGCGAGTACACCTACAACAAGGACACCCCGACCTGCGGCGGCTTCGAGGGCCAGCGCTGCACCGCCAAGGACGCGAACGGCAAGGTCACCTCCTTCGAGTACGACACCAAGGGCAACCTCAAGAAGGTCACCCCGCCCGCCCCGCTCGGCGAGACGACCTACACCTACGACGCGCTCGGCCGGGTGGAGACCGTCACCGACGGACGCGGCATCAAGACCGTCTACGTCTACGACAACCGCGACCGCGTGACGAAGGTGTCCTCCACCAATGCCACGGTCACCTACTCCTACGACGGTGATGGCAACGTCAAGTCCCGTACGGACGCCTCCGGCACCACCGGCTGGACCTACGACAAGCTCAACCGCGAAAGCGTCCGCACCCTGCAGAACGGCGCTCAGACGGCGCTGGCCTACACGCCGGGCGGCGAGGTCGACCACTACACCGACCCCACCGGCAAGACCGACTACACCTGGGACAAGGCCGGCCGCCTGGACTACCTGACCGCCCCGGACGGCAAGAAGACCGACTTCGACTACGACAACAACGACAAGCGCACCAAGACCGTCTACCCGGGCGGCACGACGCAGTCGGTGACGATCGACGACAACGGCCGCCCCGAGGCCGTCAAGACCACCTCGGGCACGACCACCCTGATCGACCTGACCTACGACTACAAGAACACCGCGGGCAAGGACACCACCAAGATCCGCACCCGCACCGACAACCTCACCAAGTACAGGACCACCTACGACTACGACTCCCAGGACCGCCTGCGCTACGCCCTGGAAGCCGACTCCGCCGGAGCCCGCAAGGCGTCGTGGCTGTACTGCTGGGACAAGGCCGGCAACCTCACCAGCCAGGACGGCAGCAAGAACGCCTGCCCCGGCGGCACCACCTACACCTACGACGACGCCAGCGAACTGACCGGCAAGAACGGCTCCACCACCGGCTGGTCCTACGACAAGCTCGGCAACGAGACGGCGGCCGCGAGCACCACCGCCCGCACGAACGAAACCTGGACGGACTACAGCCAGCTCTCCGCCATCACCGCAGGCGGCAAGAGCTACGACCTGGTCCACGCGGGCACGGACAACTCCGAGCGCACGAAGCTGGGTTCGACCTGGTTCCACCACACCGCACTGGGCCTGGCCTCCACGACGACGAACGGCGTGGACACCGGATTCATCCGCGAACCGGCGGGCACCTTGAACTCCATGACGACTGGGGGGAAGTCCTACTACTACCTCACCGACGCCACGGGCAACGTCCTCGGCCTCACCGACGACACGGGCAAGCGCACGCACACCTACGCCTACGGCCCCACAGGCCTGCCTCGCGGCACCACCACAGAGGCAGCCCCCCAGCCCCACCGCTACACCGGCGCCTACCTCGACCCGACCGGCCTCTACAAGATGGGCCACCGCTACTACGACCCGTCCCTCGGCCGCTTCACCCAGCCCGACCCGTCGGGGCAGGAGACGAACCCGTACCTCTACGCCGCCGGGGACCCTGTCAACCATGCTGATCCGTCTGGCCTGGGCTTCTGCGACAACGCCTTCGGGAAGGCTACCGGCGGCGTGGTGTGCGCATCGAAGGAAGTGAAGAAGAAAGTCAACAAGGGGGCGACAGGCGTCGCGGCGGGCGCTGGTGTCTGCACGGTAGTCGCTGGGCCGACGCCCGTCGGTGCCGGTTGCGGTGCTGTCGGGGCTGCAGCCGGTGTCGTGTCCTTCGTGACGATGGAATAGCAAGTACCTGCGGGCGTGACTCGAAGTCGCCCCGCAGCCGGTCTCTCGGGAGTTGCAGTGTCAGACACGAACAATAGGTCGCTACCCCTCGTAATGCTGGCAGTGGCCTGCATCATCGTGGGTGTCTTACTGGTGATTGCGGCCGGTGGAAACGTGTGGATGTACGTCGCCGCAGCAGCGCTGGGCCTGGCAGGAATCTCTCTGCTGACGAACAGGTTCGGTCTGGGAAAGAGGTAGGCAGACCACCGGTTCTTGACCGCCAGCAATTGCTCAGCGCCGACGTGGAAGGTGATTCCGAACGGACGCCCGTCCGTCTGCTGAGAGCTGTTCGGCAATGCCCGATTGGGTGTGAATGAGGCGGATAACCTCGCTGGCCACTGCCTAGCATGGCTACCTCCCTCACACCGACCGCTTGCGAGACGACCCAACCCACGCGGGGTACCGCCTGGGTTGGGTCGTCCACGGCCGTGTAACGCACAAGCCGCCCGGGTGCCTCCCCGGTCCTCGGAAGGACTGCAAGCGCTGTACCAGTGCGCTGCCAAGACGGCCTGAACGCGTTCCGGACCGCCTGTGAGGGTCGCCCGCCCCGAGCAAGAAACGACCACTCAACGACCAAGGTAAGCCGTTGAGATGACTTAGCAGGTTACTGACCAGGAGTCGGGGGAATAATGTGAACCAGCTTTAGATCGATCACTAACCTGACTGTTTGGTATCGCCAGCGCGCACTCCAGGGGATTTTCATGACTGAGCTTGCCATTCTGTTCGGCCTATTGGCGGCGGTAGTATTGGCGTTGACCTTCATTTTGTTAAGGCGAGGGAATCGCAGGACGGAGAATGCCGACGGGCTCCTCGTCGAGCAGGAACGGCGAATGCAGGCGCAAAGCGATCGCATTACTTACAGTGTTGGTGTGGAGCACTACTTGCTAGCCCGGCGTGACCACCAGCGCCACTAACGAGCTCGTGCACGGTAAGTGGTGAGGCATCGAGAGTTTCGCGGTGGCCTGTATTTACGCCTGCGGTGCCGGGTGCAGGTCCGCGATGTGTTGGTGAGACAGCAGGCTGGCGGCGGTTGGGACGGTGTCGCTGATGTGCTCTCGGCGACCGAGGTGTCGGGCCAAGGCCCGCCAGTTCTTCAGATACGCATGCCGTGCTCGAGGGTGAACGGCTGCACACTAAGATGCCCGGCGGCTCCCGGTTAAGGGCTCGCCCGGTGGACATAGGCCCGCGTCCTGGGCGGCGCCGTGGACCTACGCTCCGTTCAGGCCGGGGGCCGCCCTGGAGCTGCCGGGCGAGCAACTCTGTGGCCAGCGCCGGGCGCGGGTGGACCTCCCGCTCGGAGAGCCCCGCCTACCCGCTCCAGGGTGATCCCGACGTCCGCGATGGCCAGGCGGTGCAGCAGGTGCTCGCCCGGCGGCCGCGGGGCACTAGCCCGGTGACAGCGATCCGCGATGACCACGAGGAGCGCGACCAGCAGCGCCGAGTATGGCGCGACGCCGCTGTGGCCATACGAGCTGCCGTGACCCACTACGAGAGGTCGAAAGGCCTCAACCGGTACGAGGTGGAAAAGCGGCTGCGACAGGTCGTCCGGCGTCCCGAGAGGCAGCCAGACACCCAGGTGTAGTCACACCCGGCACTGCAGCCGCCTTCGCAGCGCGCCCGGAGGCCGGGTGCCGCTGCGAAGGCTCTCTGGGGCAGCGGCCGCTCCAGTGGGTGGCGCCGGGGATGGGGGCGGCGAGGCATCGGCGGGCGGGTGAGGGCGGGGGATGCGCACGAAGCCGAGTGCGTCCTTGAAGGCGGCCAGGAGTTCCTCGACACGTGTACTGGCCGGCGGTGGACCTTCGCTGACGGGCGGTTTGCCGGGGGGCTTCTATGTCCTTCGTCAAGCGAGCTGTGGGCTTCTCGGCTGGTAGAAGGTTCCGTCGTGGAGCATGGCGAACAGGACGCTGATGCGGTGGCGGGCGAGGCGGAGGAGTGCCTGGGTGTGAGTCTTGCCGAGGGCCCGGCAGCGGCCGTAGTAGGCCCGGGAGGCGGGATCATGCAGGGCCGCGAACGCGTAGAGGAACATCGCCCGTTTCAGCTGCCGGTTCCCGCCGCGGGGTGCATGTTCGCCCTGGATCGACGTGCCGGACTGGCGGGTCGCCCGGGAGGTCCGCATCGAGGTCACGAAGACGCGCCCGAGGGCCTCCAGGGCGAAGGTGTCCGCGCACGGCTCGCCGGCCTCCGGGCCGGGCAGCGCGGTGACCGGGACGACGATGCGTTCGGCGACGTCGACGAGCAGCTCGGGCATCTGCGGTTCGGCGCCGGCGAACTCGCGGGCGGTGTCGACGTCGTCGGCCTGGACGGCACGGAGGTAGTTGAAGGCGCTGATCGCCGCGTGGGGGGGCATCGGGGTGAGCGGCGTGGTGTGGGGATGTCGGCTCCTCACGTACGGGCCGCCCCGCGGATCGCGGCGGCCTCGTAACCGATGCTCGGCTTGAGGTCCTGTCGACAAAGTCCGGCCGCTGAGGGGGGAAAACTTTCCCCCAGGGTTGATCACGATGCGGTCACGACGGAGTTGTTTTCCGAGGTGGGCGTCACACGAAGGCCGAAGACCGGACCTGTACAAGGTGAATGGCGGGATAGGCCCGCCCCACTTCCAGGAGCATCCCTTGGCAACCGCCGGCGATCCCGAGCAGCCCCTTGACCGGACCGAAAAGCCCTCCTCCGTGGACCCCTCCATCACCCCCTCCGCGCCCCGCACTCAGCAGCCGGGCGTTTTTGCAGGTCAGGCGCGGCGGACAGGGGGGCGGCGCAGGTCCGACAACCCTCGTGCAGATGTAGCACGGCGTCCCAAGCACAGGAGGAACTCGACAGGGCCCCGGCGGAGGGAGCTGCTGCAAGCGCTGGGGATCTTCCAGAGGTCTACGCCTGACCAGTTGTGGAAGCTGACCCGGCCGGGCAACCAGCACGACAAGCTCGTGCGGGACACCCTCCTGGATTTGGAGGACCACGACCTGGTGAGGATCGAAGCGGTTCGGGAGGACCAGCGGCAGGTGTGGGTGCTGACCAAGCGAGGACATCGCGAGGCGAAGAAGCTGCTGGAGCCGAAGGGCATACGTATCTCGGCGCTGCGCGAAAAGAAGTACGACCCGGTCACCGGGAAACTGCTCGGTGCCAGCTACGACGACCACGCGGCGGCGGTCACCTCGACGGCCGCCGAACTTCACCGTGCCGGGATCGGTCACCGGCTCGGCTTCCAGACCGAGATCGGGCACCGGCTCGCGGACGGGTACGTGCAGCGGGCGGACCTGGTGGTGCGGGCGCCGGAGGCCGGGGTGCCGGTGATGCTGCTGGAGATCGACCGCCGCTCCGAGGACGCGCACGACCTGGTGCAGAAGATGTGCCGGTACTGGGAGTGGGGCCGGTGGCTCCCGAAGGACGCGGCCAAGCGCACCGTGGACCTGGTCCGCTCCCGGCCAGGTGCGATCGAGGACGTCGGCCACGAGCTGCGGCTGTGGCGGCGGGTCTATCCGCCGACCGGCCGGGAGGGCTTGGTGCCGCTTGCGTTCGTGTTCGCGGACACCACCGAGGCGAAGGTCGCCAACACGGTCGCCGTGCTGGAGGAAGCCGGCCACCGCTACTGGGCACCGCGCCGGTACGACACCCTCTACCCGAAGGCAGTCACCGCGCGGGACTACCGCCAGGCCGTGCCCGTCGTCGTCACCACCCTGGAACAACTCCAGGAGCACGGCGCCGGCGCGGCGGTGTGGCGGCGGCTGGGACGCACCGGGGAACAGACGCTGACGGACGCGCTCGACAACCCCGACGGCCACGCCCTCTACCTTGCCCAGGAGGCCCGCGCCGACGCGGAGGACTAGCAGCGCCGCGCCGCCCAGCGGGAGGCGGAGCGCCCAGTGTGCAAGCGTTGCGGGCGGAAGTTCACCGACGAGCGCTGGGAGGAGATCACCGTGCACCGCACCGCCGTACGGGCCGGGGACAAGTCGGTGTGCAGCCCGTGCCACGCTGACGACGTCGCCCGCCAGGAGGCCGCCGTTGAAGCCGCCCGCCTCGAGGCCGCCGCGCCGCCGGCGCCGGAGGACGACCCCGAGCCAGGGCGGGGCCGCGGCTGGTTCCGTCGGCGACCCTGACCCGGCACGCCACGGGCCCCGGGCATCAGTGTCCTCCGGGGCCCGGCCCGCGTCCCCGGGCCGCGTGCTCCGCGCCCGCCGGCACCTCGGATCGGAGCGGGGGGAACGATGCCGCGGATCTGCTGTACACCAGAACCATGAAGACCCAGAAAGCGTTCTGCGTGCGATGTGGCAGCGCAGACACCCGAGTGGCTCTGTATCTCAGTGGGGGAGTCGTTTCGAGGTGACTGTGGGAGTCACCTTCTGACCGAGTTTGCGATGTCGGTTTGTTTTGACGTCACCCAGGGTCTTGCAGTGCGACGGTGGAGTGTGCTTCTGCCACAGGGGGCCCTATGGGGAAGTCGCAGTCGAAGGTCGATCTGTACGCCGCGATCCGCCGTGACCACCGCGGTGGCATGTCACAGCGGGCTCTGCAGCGCAAGTACAACGTCACCTGGCGGACGGTGCGGAGGGCCCTGGACGGTCAGTGGCCGGAGCCCCGCAAACAGCACCGCCGCCGGGAGTCTCGGCTGGACCCCTACAAGCCGCTGATCGACGGAATTCTGCAGGCGGATCTGGACGCGCCGACCAAGCAACGGCATACCGCGCAGCGGATCTTCGACCGGCTGGTGGAGGAGCACGGTGCCGACGACATCTCCTACCCCATGGTCCGCACCTACGTGAAGGACCGGCGGCCGGAGATTCGGCGAGATGCGGGCATCGGCCCGCAGGCGATGTTCGTGCCACAGACCCACCTGCCCGGCGCGGAAGCGGAGGTCGACTTCGGCGAGGTACACGTGCTCCTGGCGGGCGAGCTGACCCGGCTCTATCTGTTCTCGCTGCGGTTGTCGTACTCCGGCAAGGCCGTGCACCGGGTGTTCGCCACCGCAGGTCAGGAGGCGTTCTTCGAAGGCCATGTGCACGCCTTCCGGGTCCTGGGCGGCATTCCGCGAGCGCACATCCGCTACGACAACCTGCGGGCCGCAGTCGAACGGGTGCTGGGCTTCTACCGGGGCCGGGTGGAGACGGACCGCTGGACGGCATTCCGCTCGCACTGGGGCATCGAGCCGTTCTACTGTCGGCCCGGCCTCGAGGGCGCCCACGAGAAGGGCGGAGTCGAGGGGCAGATCGGCTACTACCGCCGCAACCATTTCGTCCCCGTGCCCAAGGTCGCCTCGCTCACCGAGCTGAACGCGATGGTCGACCAGTGGGACCAGGACGACGAAGCACGCAGGCTGCGGGGCCGGACCCGCACCATCGGCGACTACTTCGCACAGGAACAGCACTTGCTGCGGCCGCTGCCCACAGAGCCGTTCGAGACGGGACGCTGGTTCACCCCGAGGGTCAACCGGTTCAGCCAGATCAGTGTTCGCGGCAACGCCTACTCGGTACCGGTCCGCTTCATCGGGCGTCAGCTGCGAGTGCTCCTCCACGCCAACGACCTCGTCGTCTACGACGGTCGCACCGTGATCACACGGCACGAGCGTCTGGGCGGCCGGCACGGCTCCCGCCTGGTCCTCGACCACTATCTGGAAGCCCTGCTGCGCAAGCCGGGAGCCTTTCCTGGATCGACTGCGCTGGAACAGGCCCGCTCCGCGGGCCGCTTCACCCCTGTCCACGACAAGTGGTGGGCCGCGGCGAAGGCTGCCCACGGTGACGCGGTCGGCACCCGTGCACTGATCGAGGTACTGCTGCTGGCCCGGCACATGGACCACGAGCAGGTCGTGGCCGGTCTGGCCGCCGCCTACCGGGCCGGAGCCCTAACCGCCGACGCGGTCGCATTGGAGGCACGCAAGCTCGCCGAGTCGGACGGTGACCCGGTCCCACCGGCCCGTCCCGGGACAGAACAGGCGACGAAGGACGAGGGACCGACCGCGTCGGTGACCTTCCTCGCCGACTGGAAGCTGTCCCATCTCCCGCCCGACACCCGGCCGCTTCCCTCGGTGGCCCACTACGACCAGCTCCTCAAACGGCCTGGCCGCACGGCAGGCGAGAAAGAAGGATCATGAGTCCACGCAAGCGCGGGCTGACCGAAGAAGCCGCCACCGCCTCCATCGACCAGGCATGCCGCATGCTGCGGCTGCCCACCATCCGCCAGCAGTTCAAGGACCAGGCCGACGGCGCCGCCCGTGAGCAGATGTCCTACCGGGCTTTCCTGGCAGAGCTGCTGATGGCGGAATGCGACGATCGGGCCCGGCGCCGGTCCGAACGCCGTATCCGGGCCGCGGCCTTCCCCCGGGAGAAGAGCCTGCGGGCCTTCGACTTCGACGCCAACCCCAACGTCGACCCGGCCACCGTCAACACCCTCGCGACCTGCGAATGGGTCAAGAAGGGGGAACCGCTTTGCCTGATCGGCGACTCAGGCACCGGCAAGTCCCACCTGCTGATAGCCCTGGGCACCGAAGCCGCCATGCAGGGCTTCCGCGTCCGCTACGCGCTGGCCACCAAGCTCGTCAACGAGCTGGTCGAGGCTGCCGACGAGAAGCAGCTGTCCAAGACGATCGCCCGCTACGGCCGCGTCGACCTTCTCTGCATCGACGAACTCGGCTACATGGAACTCGACCGGAGGGGCGCTGAGCTGCTGTTCCAGGTGCTGACCGAACGCGAGGAGAAGAACAGCGTCGCCATCGCCTCCAACGAATCCTTCAGCGGCTGGACGAAGACCTTCACCGATCCCCGGCTCTGCGCTGCCATCGTCGACCGTCTCACCTTCAACGGTGCGATCATCCAACCGGCACCTTAGTCCTACCGCCTCGCCCACACCAAGGCCCTGGCCGAGCAGGCCGCCGCCGGCTGAGAGGAAATGCCGAGTGCTGGCGCGGTCCTTTCGACCGCGCCAGCACGTCTCACGCGCCGGTGACTCCGTCGACCTGCTCGCGGATGAGATCAGCATGACCGTTGTGACGTGCGTATTCCTCGATCATGTGCACCATGATCCAGCGCAGGGACACTCCCTGATCGCCGACGTGACCCGCTTCCTGCTCGGACAGCTGGCCGGAGTCGTCCAGCGATGCGTCAGCGATCAGCTCGCGCCCTCGGGCGACCTCCGCTTGCCAGGCAGCCGTCGCCTTGTCGAGTCCTCGTTCCGGCTGAAGGGCGAAGCCGTCGGGGTTGTCCTCCCCGAAGACAGGCGACACGGTCAGACCTGCGAACACACGCTGGAACCAGTTGCGCTCCACCTCGGCCATGTGCTGAACGAGACCGAGCAGCGTCATCGACGACGGTGACGCCGCAGCAAGCCGTAATTGATCGTCTTTGAGGCCCGAACACTTCAGGGCGAGAGTCGCACGGTGAAAGTCCAGCCATGCTTCCAGCATGGTGCGCTCGTCGGCATGCGCGGGCGGGATCGGCCGTCCATCCGGTGTCGTATTCATGAGCACACCCTGGCAGCGGCGGCCTTGCACCACGACCGTCTTCGCTTGCGACGAACACGTGTCTCGGCCGTCTTCCACGGCGGGTCAGTGACATCAAAACTCACTGACATCGATCTTGCTGAGCTATACGAGGCGACTCCCGGAACCGCCTCCAAATGACTCCCTCACAAAGTGACACAGCCATGCTCAGGCCGTGCCGCTCTCTCACAGGACGAGGCTTGGCGATTACGCTGAGTTGATGGCCTGGTTCTGGCGTGACAGTGATTTCCGCGGGCTCTGGCGCGACCCGAAGTTCTTCTCAGCGCTGTGCGCGCTTGGGCTGATCGCCGTAGCTGTTTTGGTTGGGCTCTATGCGTGCGGGCGGTCCGGATGCTTGGGCAACCGTGAGTTGACACTGCAGCTCGCGGGCGACACCAAGACCGCAGGCGAAGTCATCAATGCCGTGAAGGAGGGTTGCCGGCTCCAGGACGGGAAGGGTGCGATCAAGGCGCTTCAAACGGCTATCGGCAATGACAGTAAGTGGCTGATCCAGGGTTACGGTCTGCTTCTTGCAGCTGTGTTCGGGTACGGCGTCCTTTATCTCTACCGCCCCCTGTCACGGCGGTTCGCCCTCTGGGGCCTGGTAGCCACCCCGGTGGTGATGGTCGTGGACCAGGCCGAGAACCTGTGGCTGTGGCTTGCGCTCGATGGCAAGCAGCCTGACAGCTTCTTCAAGCTGGCGTCTTGCTTTGCCCTCGTCAAGTGGCCGGTGTTGGTGCTGCTCTTCGGTGCGGCGATTTGGGTGGCCTCCACTCTGCTTGCCCGCAGGGTGCTTGGCTGGATGGGCATGGTAGCCACGGTTCACAACAAGGCCGGGGAGGACATCAAAGGCTGGCCCCATGTGATCTCCGCCTGGGCGGTCACAAAGCAGGGCCCGGTCGCGAGTGCTGCGGACGTCATTGCTCCGCTGGTCGCCCCAGACCCGGCCATGCCGCTGCTTGAGTGGTCCACTCCTCGTGCATCGGAGCAGCAGAAGAGAGCCAGTGCGCGGTCTCGGTGGCGGTCGCGGGCGGTGCGCCTGCCAGGCCGCGAGGCGGCACCGGTGGGCATCTGTGTGTCCGGCGGCGGGATTCGCTCGGCCTCTGTCACACTCGGTGCTCTCCAGGCCCTACGTGAGCGCGGCGTATTGCAACGTGCCCGCTATCTGGTGTCCGTGTCGGGTGGCGGCTACACTGCTGGCGCCTTTCAGTTGGCTATCAGCGACCGCGTGCCCCCAGGCCTTGAGAACTCCTCGACACGGCCGGCTAACCTCGCCACCGCTGCGGACGCGTTCGCACCGGGCAGCCCGGAAGAGGATCACATCCGCCGACACGCGAGGTATCTTGCCGATAGTCCGGGCGAGGTGGTGCGTGCCGTTGGCACGGTGCTGCGTGGCGTGCTGCTCTCCCTTGGCATGCTAACGCTGATCGTCATCGTGATGGGTCAGTTTCTTCAGTCGTTGTACGGCCTGTTCCCGACAGTTATCGACCTGCGATGTCTGCGTCCGGGCTTCGACCTCAATCTTGCGTGCTCGCCTCCCCGTGGTGGACTACCGGGGCTGCGCCTGCACCAGCATGTGGAGATCCCCATCGTGGCGTTGTTGGCGCTGGCTGCTTTGGTTTCTCTCATCGATGCTGTCCGCAGGGTCGTGACCGGTGAGTCGCGTCCTGCGTGGCTGCGCAATGCCTTGAGATCAGTTGTCTGGCTGGCAGTTTTGGTCACCGTGTTCGGGGTGCTCATTCCCGCGCTGCTGTGGCTTATGGCCTGGTTGACCCACGACCGGACGGTGATTCCGGACGACGGTGGGGGAGTATCCGTCCTCGGGACGGTCACGGCCGGGCTCGCCTGGCTGGGCGCCCTTTTCGCTGCGGGCTTCCGGCGGGTGGTGAAGGTCAAGCCTGATGGTGAGAAGCCGGGATTCTTCTCAAAGGGCAGCAACAAGATCTTTCAGACGGTCGGCACAGGCTGGGTGGTGCGGATCGTGGTCTGGCTGGTGCTGCTCGCGCTTTCCTTCGTCTACTTTTTCATCCTCTTCTGGGTCACCGTCTCGGCGGACCGCTGGGACTGGCGTCTTGAGCTGGGTCTGGTCGGCGCCTTGGTCACGCTTGCCGTGCTCCTTGACCAGACCGCCTTCAGTCTGCATCCGTTCTACCGGCAGCGACTGGCCGGTGCCTTCGCAGTGCGGCGTGCGGTGATGAACGACGGCTCGGTGGGCAGCCTCCCGTACGACTACAACGAACTCACCAAGCTCAGCACTCACGCCAAGAGGACGGAGGGATTTCCTCAGGTCATCTTCGCGGCGTCTGCGGCCCTGTCGGGCCGCAACCGCACCGCGCCGGGACGGCCAGCCGTCCCCTTCACTTTCGCATCAGACTACGTAGGAGGGCCGGACGTCGGCTGGGTGAAGACCACCACCATGGAAGAGACAGCCCACCCCCTGATTCAGCGTGACCTCACCGTACAGGCGGCCATGGCGGTGTCCGGGGCAGCCTTCGCTTCCACGATGGGCACCCAGACTTCGGCGGTTCAACGGCTGTTCACCCTGTCGAACCTGCGCCTGGGTACATGGGTACCCAACCCCGCATACCTCGCGGAGGTGGCACGCAATAACCCGTCGTGGACCACGCCACGACTGCCTCGTGTGCGACGGCTCCGGTATCAGCTCCAGGAACTCGTGGGCAGATACTCCGACACGAGCCCTATGCTCCTTTGCACCGACGGCGGACACTTTGACAATCTCGGGCTCATCGAACTCCTGCGGCTACGCTGCCGGACGATCTACGTCATCGACTCCGCAGGAGACTCGCCCCCGCTGGCTACCACCCTCGCCCAGGCCGTCACCCTCGCGTACGAGGACTTGGGTGTCGAGATCACATTCAACCAGCAGGAGGCGCTCCGCCTCGTGCCAGGCAGCGCCGAAAAACTCGCCCCTGAAGATCCCCTGGCTGCGCTCAACGCCCGGCTCTCAGCGGACTGTGTCCTGCTGGGAAGCATCCTCTACCCGGAGGCAGTCAACTTCGGCGACGGCGCCGGTGAAGTGCGCGAGGGGACGATCATTTTCGCAAAGGCCAGTCTCACCCCGGACGTACCGTACGAGTTGCTGAGCTACGCAATGGAGGAGAAGGCATTCCCGCGTCAGACCACGGCGGACCAGTGGTTTGAACACGCCCAGTTCGATGCCTACCGGGCTCTGGGTCACCATCTCGGCAATCGAGCGGCGGCAGCCGCCGGATAGCCCGGTCAGTTGCTGACTGGACCATGCCGTCGCTCTGTGCTGGCCCGACCGGCCAGACGCAACACCATTCCGCCCCGTGTGTGACGCGTGATCTTCTACGCGAAGGTCAGACAGGACGGCTCCAGGCGGCACGCCGCATTTCTCGCTGCGTACAAGTGGATGGCCGTGTCCTTGCTCGATCACGACCACGTGATGAAACGGTCCACGTTTTAGCCGATCGGGCATGCCCGCGCTGGCGCTGAAGCGCCGGGAATGGGACTCCCCTTCGACCGGCTGCGCTCCACCACCGAACGACCTGAAGGTGTAGGTGGTGGGATCGGAACGAGACAGCGGCCTGGTGAGACACACCAAGAGGTCACATAACGCCGTCCAGGCCGGTGTCGGCTGGCAGTTGCGCGAGGGCGGCGGCCCGGATCTCGGGGAACGAGCCGGTCATGTCCGTTCCCTGCCGGGAGCGCAGCAGCACCCGGCCGTCGGTGTGGAGGGCGAGCTGCGCGCGGTAGCCGTCCCACTTCGGCTCCGCTGCCCACCCGGCAGGCAGCGTCGGGTTGTCCACGGCCACGGTCAGCATCGGCTGAGGCAAGGACCACGTCATGCCGTGATGCGCAGCTTGGGGTCAGGTGTCGGAACCGCACGGGGTGGCGAGCTGGCGCTGGAAGAGGCGCGTCGGTCGCCAGATATGAATCCCCGAATGGGTGGCGCCCCCGCCACACCAGTGCACGGCGCTGGTCGGTGTCCTCATCCGGAAGTTCACGGAGATGCTCAGCGAGAACCCGACGGGCAACATCCTGCGCGTCGGCCGGGGCCGCCGCGTCTCGCCGCCGTCAGCCCGGCGGCGGAGGCCGGGACGGAAGTCGCCGGCGCCTCGGTGCTGTCCCCCCGGCGCCGAGCCCCATCAAGGGCGGTGGAGTGGGTAACTCTGTCGCTGAGCGTCAAGCGTATTGCCACCCTCCGTTACTCGGTGGTGTACTTGGCCGCCTTGGATGATCTAGGGGGTGTGGGTGCGAGCCACAGGGTCGTCAGCCAGTTCTGTCTCGCCTTACGGGCGCCTGACTCATCGGAACGCCGATGTCTGCAGCGCCGGCTGACGGCGGACGCCGAAGTCGGCGCGGCTTCGCCTACCAAGACGCGGTGACGCTTCTGGACTGCCTCGACATGCATGAGGGCATGTGGACTCAGGTCTCCTGGGAGGACCTGGAAGACATCGTCTGCAGAAATGGCGACGCGCCCGCGTACCGCCAGGTGAAGACCATCGAAGAAGCCGGCAAGCGGCACAGTGTCGCCAACGTGTGTACACCGGACATTCCGAAGAAGCCAGAGACGAGCTACTTGGGAAAGCTCTTTCTCGGGAAACCTCTCCCACCCGAGACTCGGTTCACCTTCATCGTCAACGAGAGTCCGCACGCCGACTTCCATGCGTTCGTCGTCGATCGCGGACAGCAGCGTGGTCCTATCCCGTCGAAGATTCGTGACGACATCATTGTTCGGCTCAAAGGCGTGGATCTTCCCGATGCCCGCGACATCGGCTGGTGCGTCGACCGTCTAGAGGTCCTTGTTGAGGGCCGCACGATCGAGCAGGTTGAGGACAGGGCCCTACGTCGGCTCGGACCGATCGTGACGAAGGTTCTGGGGCAGCCGCCCTTGACCACTGACATCGAAGACGTCCTGATCTGGCTCGGAGTTCGCATCGCACGCGACGCGCTTGCTCCAGTGCCACGCAAAGTGTGCCCCAGCGACTTCCAAGACATGCTCCACGAAGCGATCACACGGGCCACCGGGCGAAGGCCGGACGGAAGCACTGCGCCTCTCACGAAACTCACTGACAAGCTCGCGGTCGCCGGAATCCCGGCAGACGAGGCGGTAGGGCACCTGGACAACGCGCTGAAGTACCGTCGGGCCTGGCGTGCCAGCCTCGGTCCAGCCCGCGAGGCGATGGACGCCTTCGCCGACGAAGTCCACGCCATCTGCTCACGCGTCATGGCAGAACGACGCGCCGGACGCATCCCCGCCGGCTCAGAGGCATACTTCGAGACCCTGACCCGCGTAGAAGGTCTCCCCGCGGTGAGTAGCGGCACCGTGTCCCTCGCCCGAGCTCACGCCGTCCTTGCGGACATCACCGCCCGCTGTCAGAACCGGTACGCCGATGCTTCATAACATCGGCGCGAGCGCCGTCCCGCCGCCCCACCGGCCATGGGACCCCGACGACTCGCCAGACTTTCACGCCTCGCGGCTACTGCTCCTGGTTGCCGAGTGCGGCAGCGCCCCCGGTCCTCATATCGCCGGCCGCACCAAGCTCGCGAAGCTCGACTTCTTCCTGCGCTACCCGGCTTTCCTCGAGCGCGCACACACGGAACTCGCCGACGCGCTGAGCGGACAGGACGCTTTTCGCGCATCGATGCCCGAAGAGGTAGAGGCCCCGATGATCCGGTACCGGTTCGGTCCCTGGGACCCCCGCTACCGCCAGTTTCTGGCCTTCCTCATGGCCCGCGGCCTCATCACCATCACCACCAGCCACAGACCGGAGCGAGTCCGCTTGACCTCGGGAGGAAAGCGAGCGGCCGCAGCGCTGGCGGACATGGACGAATTCCAGCCCATCGTCACTCGATGCCGCGCCATGAAGGACAACCTGGCGCAGTGGTCCGGGACCGACCTGAAGAACCTTGTCTACCAACTCTTCCCCGAGGAAGTGGCGGACCTCGCCTACCACCAGGAGATCAGGCCATGACGACGCCCCCGACACCCTCCCGCAAAGGGCTGCGAGTCGAGTCGGTCACGCTGGTGCACACGTCGGGCGAGATGGATACGTACGCGTTCAACACCGCCGGCCTCAGCGTTCTGTCTGGCGTCAGGAACAGCTCGAAGACCACCACGCTCAAGGCCATCGACTACTGTCTGGGCAATGGGGACAGCCCAACCAAGGCCCTGAAGGCGGCCGTGGCCGACGAGTACGTAGAGGTCAGCATCGAACTGACCCTAGACGGCGCTCCAACGGAGATCCGGCGCAGCCTCCAGTACGGGCGCCAGAACAAGGTCGTACTGGACGGCGACGAATTCCCTGTCGGCGAATTCTCCGACCGTATCCTGCACAAGCTTGGCTGGCCGATCCTTAGCATTCCCAAAGGCATCCGGGCCGCCACCGCAACCGAGCTCACACCTCTGACGTTCCGCAGCGTGCTGCGCCACATCTACCGCAACGAGGACTCGTGGACTCAGTTCGCTGACCAGGAACAAGAGTTCCTGAGGCGAGCCGTCATCAGCTACCTCCTGGGTTTCGCCCCGACCAGGTACAGCAACCACGACTTCGAGCTTGCGGCAGCACAACGCCGACTCGCACAGGCGCAGGCGGCCGAACGAGAGGTGCATGACAGCACAGACCGAGCCGTCGCAGCCGTCTGCGAGAACCTGCAGCTGCCCACACCCAGGAGCGAGCAGCAGGTCAACTCCATCAGAACCGACTTGCGGGCCGAGCTCGACGTGGTTGTCAGGCAGCGTTCCCAGCTGACCCGCGAAGTGGAGCAGCTTGTTGCCGGAAGACGCCAAGAAGGCGATGCCGGGGCAGTGAGCCATGGCTACGACGCCACCCTGTCGCAGCAGTACGAGCAGGCGACCCAGAGCCTCACGAGCACCGCCGAGACCGTCGCCGGCCTCGAGCAGGACCTGACTGCCCACATGCAGTCTCACAACACGGTCCGGGCAGAGATCGCCCGCATGGAACGCCTTCTAGCCTCCGTCGACATCTTCGACAGCCTGCCGGTGCGCCTGTGTCCTGCCTGCGAGCAGAAGATCGACATCCACCGCGATCACCCAGAGGGCACCTGCTACGTCTGCACCCAGCCAGTGACAGAGGACCAGCGCAGACGACGCGGAGAACTAGAGAAGCGGTCCCTGGCCGCAGAGGCCGACGACCTCCAGGAAGTCATCGCCCGAACCAGCCGCGACCTCGACCAAGCAAAAGCCGACCACCGGCACGCCCAGAGCACCCATCAAGACATCGCCAGGCAGCTGAACGTCGACCGGGCCGCCCGCCTCGCACCGTTCATGACCAGACTCGAAGAGATGGCCGCTCAGACAGCCACCCTGGAACAAAAACTCATGGCGCTGCCCGCCATCGAGCAGATGCTCACCCGCAAGACTGCCGCCACGCAGACGAGCCAGGCGGCCCAAGACAGACTGAACCGACTGAAGCAGCAACTCGATGAAACCCCCACCACAGGGAGAACGCCCATCGACCGCTGCGCCCTGTTCGCTGACCGGATGAACGAATTCCTCAACCGCCACCGCGATGATGTCTGGGTGGCAGGGAATGTGGCGATCAGCGCGGACGACCTGACCTTCTACGTCGGGACCCGCCCCTGGAACCAAGTTCTCGGAGCCGAGGCCCGAGTGCTGTTCTTCCTCGCCTACAGCAGGGCCCTACTTTTCCTGGCCAGGGACCTAGGGGACGACTGCCCTTACCCGGGACTCCTCATGCTCGACAACCCCTTTCAGCAGGGAATCGCAAGCGACGTCGTTCACGAAGTTCTCCGTGACATTGCCGATGCCGCCCAAGCCACCGGCGCACAGGTGATTTCCACGCAGGCCGTACCAGTACCACGTCTCTCCCCTGGCATCGAACAGATCATTATGCCGAACACCTACATCGGCGAACCCGAGAGCTGACGGCCCAGATGACAAGGAGAGGCAGGCCGCCTGGCGCTCCACGACCGGCTTCCTCCCGTCCTGTCTTACGCCCATTCGACGCCCAACTTCCGGAGCGCGACCAGCTGTTCTTCGGTGAGCTTGTCCCGCCTGGCCTTGGTGTTGCTGTACCAAGATGCCGAGCTTGGTTTCGGACCCGTCGGGCAAGGTCTCCACCGCCTTCCGGGGTACGGGCCGCTGGCCTTCCCGTTCCACCCACTGCGCGAGGGCCACCAGGCCCCGCTGGAACGCCTGCTGCGTGTTTCCCTGGCCCTTCGCCCGCCGGTAGGACCTGAGCGCGGCGAGCTTGTTCTCCCATGCCTCCTCGCCCGGCTCCCACACCATCCCGGCCTCCGGCGCGTCCAGCAGCGTCTTGCGCCGCTCCTCCAGCTCCCCGGCCCGCAGCGCCTTTCGCTGCTGATGCACCCATCGCCCAAGCGGGAACGCCTTCGTCGCCCCGACCTCGACCTCGACGTCATACGGGACTGCGTAGAGGCCGGTGATCTCGTTCTCCCTGCGCCACCGCAGCAGGGCTTGGTAGCCCTCCAGCCAGACCAGGGACTCGGGCCGGTACACCCGGGTACGCAGGAATGCGGCGATCGTGGTGGCGTCGCGCGGGCTGGAGAAGTGCAGCAGGGCCGACTCAACAGCTGCATCGGCGCCGTCGTCGTGCTCCTGGTCCTCGCCTTCCTCGCCGCCAGCTCCGACGATCCGCCCTTCTTCGTCGCGACGGATGTGGACCTTGCGCTTGCCGTGGGTGAGGGCGCGGGAGGCGAGCTGCTCCACGAGTCGTTCATCATGACTGCGGAGTCCTTGGAGGACCGCTACAAGAGGGCGGAACGAGGCGCTGGCGACCATGTCGGTCGGGTCCTCGCCGGGCTCCAGGAACACCGGCACGATGATCCGCGCGACCTTCGTGCTGCCGTCCGGGTTCGGCCTGAGCGCGCGGCCGATGTTCTGCACGATCTCGACCTGGGAGCCGCGGGTGTCGGCGAAGCAGACGGCCTCGACTCCGCGCTCGCCGGTGATGTCGACGCCTTCCCCGAGGACGCGAACGCTGGCGAGGAAGGCCCGGTGGACCCGGCGCCCGGCGGCGTCGATGCCGTTGGCGAACTGCCGCAGGGTCTCGCGTCGTTCGGTGACGAGGTGGTCGCCGCACAGCCACGCCGACCACACCCGGTCCGGGGGTACGTGGCGGCCGGCCTCGAGTTCGTAGAACTCCGCGTCGATGGAGGACTTCGGCAGCTTGTCCGCAGCGGCCAGGTCCTCATCCGAGGCATCGTTCATGTACAGCGCAGCCGCCGTCTCGGGCAACTTCTCCGCGAACGCGGCGGCCTCCTCCACCTTCTGGTGGAATGTCATGACAGTGCGCAGATTCCACGCGGCGGCGTGCTCCAGGAGCGCCGTCTGTAGCAGCGCCAGACGCCGGCCCCGCCGCGCCTCCTCCGACTCCCCAAGGACGGGGGAGGGGTCGCGGATCTCCAGGACGTCGATCTCGAACCCGGCGAGGATCTCCCGCTCGATCGCCTCCGACAGTCCGAGCTCGGCGAGCCACGCGCCGTAGGTTCCCTCCGGGTCATCCTCCATGCTGGCGATCTCAAGCTCACGGCCCTCCGCGCCCTTCTGCGGCCGGGCCGCGGCGAGGATCCGTGGTGTGGCGGTCAGGTAGAGCCGGAAGTCCGCCGGGATCCGCTGGTTGTCGTGGATCGCCGCCCACGGTCGACCAAGGTCACCGGCGGTTGAGTGGGCCTCGTCCACGATGGCGAGGTCGAAGCCCGCCATGCGCTGGCCGTACAGCCGCTCCCCGCCCGCCAGAGCGGCCTCCAACGGTCCGCGAACCATCCGCTGGCCCTCGGGTGCGTCGATGTCCTCTCGGTCCACGAGAGAGGCGTAGGTGGCGAACACGACCACAGGCCCGGACCCGGCCCAAAGCGCGAGCTGGATGGGGTTGGTGGTGGTGCGCACCCGCAGCGAGTTCAGCACCGGGTCGTTCTCCAGCGAGCACACCGCGACCATCGGCGCGGTGTGGCCCACCAGACGCCAGGCCTGGGCTGTCTGCACGAGCAGGTCCAGGGTCGGGACGGTGACGAGGATCCGGCCGTTGGGGAAGCAGTCTCGTGCTCCCCAGGCGGCGGTGATGGTTTTGCCCGATCCGGTCGCCGAGACGAGGGTGCCGCGGGCGCCCCGGGTGGGAACGGGGGCGCGTTCGGGGCGGCCGGCCCAGGCGCGGATTGCGGCGAGCGCGGTCACCTGGTGCTCGCGGAGGTGGATCATCCGAGCCGCTCCTCTGCGGCGACGGTCGGCCGAGCCGTGGCGGCCTTGCGGCGTCGGTGTTCGCGTTGGGCTTGGGCGCGGGCGCATTCGCGGGTGCAGTACTTGATGCCGCTGGTGCGGTTCTGGCCGTATTCGGCGCGGCCGCGTTGGCGGACGAAGTCCCGCCCGCAGGTCTCGTTCGCGCAGGTGCGGATGGTGGCGTCCTCGGCGAGGTGGTTGTACAGCTGGAGGAAGGCGGCGGAGAGGATGGACGGCTGGCGGTCGGTGAGGCTGCCCAGACCGACGCTGAAGGGGGCGAGGTTGTAGCGCAGGGCCGACCGGAGCAGGGCCAGCCGCAGGCCGAGGGTGGTGGATCGGAGCTCGTCCAGGGTTGTGGGGTAGCCGCTGTCGTCGTGGTCGTTCTCGGCTGCGATGTCGGCCAGGTGCTGTTCGGTGACTTCCGATTCGACGAGTTCGTCCAGGCCGCCGGGGCGCCGGCATGCCAACCACGTGGCGATGGCGCCCTGGGCCTCGCTGATGTGGAGGCGCACGAGCTCGCCGTGCAGTGAAAAGGGGCCATAGCGGGGATGCTCACGCTCCTGGAGTTCCTGCAGGCGGCTGTGCTCTTCGTAGTCCCAGCTGCCGGCCTCGATGCTGCCGCCCAGGTGCCCGTACTGGTTCATCCAGCCGGCCACGGTGGCCAGGTCTGCCGGATCCACCTCCATCAACTCGCGCAGGTAGAAGTCGTCCGGCAACGACGTCCTTTCGACGGCCCGGTCGAGATCCTGGACAGTCCACACGATCCAGTCACCCTCGGCCCGGACCCCGTGCATAGGTGTCATCTCCGGCAGGGGAACCGGCGTCCCCGGCCAAAGCGTGGGACGAAAACGTGGGTCTGCGTATGCCGCCATGAAGGGCATCATAGCGTTGAGCACGTAGTACGAATAAGGAGAACGTTCGTATCACCCAGGGGTGAAGGTGTGGGAGGGGACGGCCGTGGTGACGACGTGGCAGGAGCGTAAGGCGGTCGGGGACGCACACGAGCAGCGCGTCGCATCAGCGCTCACAGCGCAGGGGTGGACGGTCGAACGCTGCGGGCAGGGCACCTACCCACCCGCGATCCAACAGGCCCTGGCCTGCACCACCTCGGCGCTGCGCTGGTTCCCGGACCTGATCGCCGCCCGCGCCGGCGAGGTCGTCACCATCGACGCGAAGGACTGCCTGCCCAGCAACTCCTCCGGCCGGTACGCCGTCGCCGACGAAGCCGTCCACGCCGGCCTGCAGTTCATCGCCGCCAACCGGCCGACCCCGCTGTACTACGTGTTCGGGGACCTGCGCGTTTTGACCCCGGTTGAGGTCCTCTACTACACCGGCCACGCCGAGCGCCGGCACGACGGCGCCTACCGCCTGGTCAGCACCCGCCAGGCGCACTCCTTCGACGCTGTCTTCGGCCGCCGTCTGCCGTTGCGCGCGGCGGGCTGACCGCCCATAGAGCCGCCCGCGCAACGCCAGCAGGCCCGCGTCGCAGTCACCCAGGGCGGGGAAGCCCCGCTCATCCATACGTCCCGGGCGGTCCGCGCCGACTACGTTCGGCACGGACCGCGCCCAGCTTCCCATAGAGACGCCAGCGCGCTGGCTACCGGACCCGCTTTACTGGCGAAGAGGCAGTGTTTCAACCTTGCGCTATTCCGCGGCGGGCACAGCTTAATCTTTGACCGCGTAGGGCAGCGGGACGGCAGTAACCCCTGTGGTGTATCAGGCGTTCCAGGCGCCCTGTGTGGCGGCTGATCGAGCGTACTGGGCGAAAGTGCGGGGCGGGCGGCCCAGCACCTTCGCCACGTCATCGGTGACCGAGGCGAGAGCGCCGGCGCGGACCTGGGCGTACAGGTCGACAGTCAGCTGCACCCATTGCTCGGGCACGCCGTGCGCGCGCTGCTCAGCGGCGTACTCCTCGGGCGTCAGCGGGGTGTAGCGGATGTCGCGGCCGGTGGCGTCGGCGATATGTGCGACGGCGTCGGCGAATGACATCGCCTGCGGGCCGCTCAGTTCGTAGGTCGCTCCGGCGTGCCCGGTCTCGGTCAGGGTGATTGCGGCGACGGCGGCGATGTCCTCGGCGTCGACGAACGCCTCCGTGCCTGCTCCGGCCGGCAGCCGCACATCACCGGACAGGACGGCGTCGTGCAGGAAGTCCTCGCTGAAGTTCTGGGACAACCACCGCAGCCGGAGCACCGTGCTCTCCAGGCCCGCCTCGCCCAGCGACTGCTCGGCCGCCACAGCGTGCTCCAGACCCGGAGCACCGGTGTCGGGGAAGGAGACCAGCACCGCACGCCGCACCCCGGTCGCGGCGGCCTGACGGGCGAAGGCGGTGATGTCGTCTGCCGCCTGCGGGCTGCCGAGATCAGGGGCGACCAGGTACATCCCGTCCACCCCGTGCAGGGCCGACTCCCAGCTAGTGCGATCCGCCCAGTCGAAGCGCACCTCGCCGGAGCGGGATGCCGCCCGCGCTGCAACTCCGCGGTCCGTCAGCTGCTGCATCACGCGGCGGCCGGTCTTGCCGGTGGCGCCGGTCACCAGAATCGTCTCGTTGCTCATGTCAGCAAGCCAAGCGGACGACTGCGCTCCGAGCCATGGCGGGCCCGCTCACATGCATACGCGTTCGTCTACGCTGACCAGCATGGACGCCCTGACGCCGGCCGGTACGGATCCGCTGACGGACCTGCTCGATGGCGTGCGGACCACCGGCGCGGTCTTCAACCGCTCCGCACTGTCCGGTACCTGGGCGGTCCGTTTCGAGGACGGCTCCCCGCTCGCCCTGGCCGTGCCCATGACCGGACCTGCCTGGGCTGTCCTTGAAAACGATGAGCCGGTCCGTCTCGACCCGGGCGACGTCGCGGTACTCAGCGGCGGCACCCCGTACACGATCGCGGGCGACCCGTCCGCCGCCCCGGACGTGACCATCCGCCCCGGCGGACGCTGCACCGCGCCCGACGGCACCGAGCACCTCACCCACGACTTGGGCCCTGCGCGTGTCACCAACACGGGCGGCACTGTCCTGCTGAACGGTCTCTACACCCTGCCGAGTGCCACCCCCGGCCGTCTGCTCGCGGCTCTGCCCCCGCTCGCCGTCGTCCCCGCGCACCAGGGCACCTGCCCAGTGAACCCAGAAGCCTTCGAGGACATGTTCTGTCTGGCTCCCGGCCGGCAGGTGCTCTTGGACCGGATGCTGGATTTGATGCTGATCACCGCACTGCGCGCCTGGTTCACCCGCCCCGGCGCCCCGCTTCCCGCCTGGTACCGAGCCCACAGCGACCCGGTGATCGGATCGGCCCTGCGGCTGCTGCACGCCGACCTCGCCCACCCGTGGACAGTCACCTCTCTGGCCGCCGCGACGGGCGTCTCCCGTGCGACCCTGGCTCGGACGTTCACCGAACTGGTTGGACAACCTCCCATGACCTACCTGCGCGAGCAGCGGCTCGCCCTGGCGGCCGACCTGCTGCGCGAGCCCGAGACGACGATCGGTACGGTCGCCGCGCGCGTGGGATTCTCCAGCGCCTTCTCCCTGAGCACCGCGTTCAAAAAGGCGCGGGGCATCAGCCCGAGCCAACACCGCACAGGCACTGCGTCGGACAAGGACTGACGCCTCGCCCGACCCGGCTCAGCTATCGGTTACGGCGTGGCCCTCCCGCCGGTGCAGGGCGCCCCCGGCTCAGGTGTCTGCGGGCCCTGGACATAGGTGGTGAGGAACTCCGCGATCCGCGGGTCATGGGCGGTGTCGAGGCTCAGCTGGTGGCCCCAGGCGGTCAGCATGATCCTGCCGGGCTGTGTGCTGACCGGGCTCATCAGCGTGTACGGCATGGAGGCGACCTTGCCTGCCAGGGCTCGCACCGAGGCGGCGTCGGCCTGGGCGTTGTAGGTGATCCAGACGGCGCCGTGCTCCAGGGAGTGGACAGCGTTCTCCTTGCGGATGGCCTCGGTGTAGACGTCGCCGTCGCAGTTCATCCACAGCGTACTGTGATCGCCGCCGACCGGCGGGTTCACCCGGTAGGCGACCTTCCCCTTGACGTGCCGGTAGGTGAGTTCTTCGGCGTCCCAGGTCTGCTCGCCGCGCACGTGCTTCTTTGCCCCGGCCGCTCTGCGTTCCTGTTCGGCCTGATGCTGCTGCCGGTCCTCGAAGACTCCGTAGCCAAGGAGCCCAGCCAGGAAGACGGCCGCCCCGGTGAGGAAGAGCCAGCGGCCGCGCGGCGTGCCGGCTGTCCCCGCGGGCGGTGTCTGCGGCGGCCTGCCGGTACGGGCCTTTGACCGTGTTGCCTTTGCACCGGTGTCGTTCATGCCTTCGTCCTTCCTCACCCCATCGGCCTGCAGTGACGTGCAGGTGGCACCGCCGGCGCAAGACGGCGGCAGGTGCGGTGGCAATTCGTGGTGTGGCTGTGGCCCGACGCGCTGGTGCGCGCCGGGCACGAGAGCCAGCCGGGGGCGGCCGTCAGCCCATGTGGACGAGGGCGGTGGCCTCGGTGTTGTCCTGCCTGCGGGCATTGACGGCGATCACTGTGATGAGCAGGGCGGCCAGGAACATAACTCCGGCGGCGACGAAGGCCATGGTGTAGCCGTGCGTCAGCGCTGAACTGGCCTTGTCGATCAAGGCGGCGTCCTTGGTACCCAGACCCCGGTACAGGGACTGCGCGGCGTCGGGCAGCTTGTCGTCGGCGAAGGACGTGGAGATCGTCGCCAGGACGGCCAGGCCCAGCGCGGCGCCGACCTGCTGCGCGGTGTTCAACAGCGCCGCGGTGATGCCCGTCTCCTGGTCCTGCACACCGCTGACCGCTCCCAGCGTCATCGGGACGAAACACATCCCCAACCCCAGAGCGGTCAGGAACATGGCTGGCATGAGGTGCCCGGCGTAGGAGGAGTCGGGCTCAAGGGTGGCGAACCAGAACATGCCCGCCGCGGCGCCCACCAGTCCGGGACCGGCGATCAGGCGGGGAGCGAACCGGGCGATCAGCTTGGAACTGACAGCGGCCGCAACACCCATGCCCACACTGAAAGGGAGGTAGGCGAAGCCGGTGCTGACCGCTCCGTAGCCCAGGACCAGCTGCATGTACAGCGTCAGGAAGTAGAACGTGGCGATCATGCCCGCGCCGATGAACAGCATCGTGGCGTAGGACCCCGACCGGTTACGGTCCCGGAACAGGTTCAGCGGCAGCATCGGGTCATCGCTTCGGCTCTGGATGAGCAGGAACACGCTGAGCAGCACCGCGGAGACGGCGAACGAGGCGAGGGTGAGGCTGTTGTCCCAGCCATGCTCACCGCCGCGAGTGATGGCGTAGACCAGGGCGAGTAGACCGCCCGTGCCGGTGACCGCACCGGGAACGTCCAGCCGCCCGGCGTGCCGTTCGGCCTCCACGAGGATGCGGGTTTCGGCCAGGATGGCGATGCCGATGGGGATGTTGACGAAGAACACCCACCGCCAGTCCAGTGCCTCGGTCAGGATCCCGCCCAGCAGGAGACCAACCGTCGAGCCGATGCCGGCCATCGCCGCGTACACGCCCATCGCGGTATTGCGCGGCTTGCCCTCCGGGAACGTCGTCGTGATCAACGCCAGCGCGCTGGGGGCGGCCAGTGCCGCACCGATGCCCTGCAGCACCCGCGCACCGATCAGCAGTTCCTCGTTCGGGGCCAGACCCCCCAGCAGGGAAGCGAGCGTGAAGAGTGCGATGCCCGCCTGGAACATCCGCCGGCGCCCGAACAGGTCACCGGCCCGCCCGCCGAGCAGCAGCAGCCCGCCGAAGGCCAGCGCGTAGGCATTCACGATCCACGCGAGATTCGCATCGGACACACCCAGGTCCGTCTGGATGTTCGGAAGCGCGATGTTCGTGATCGTGCCGTCCAGGATCAGCATCAACTGCGCCGAGGCGATCACGATCAGCGCCAGGCCCAGGTGACGTCCCCCCGAGGGCGCCCCCCGGGGCATGGAATCGGCGACAGACGTACCTGCAGTGGACATGAATACAACTCCAGAAAAAGAAATGAGGAGCCCGGGCATCGAGAATAAAACAAGGAGTTCAATTTCCCTGAAATTGTTTTCCGAATAGGCCCGAGACTGAAAGCAATGGGGCTGGGAGGGTGTCAACGCCGTGCATCGCACACTAGTTGAGAGGGTCGGCCAGCGCGATACGAATCGGAACTTTAGCACCACTGCGACGCCTGAACCGATGCCCTCCTGGACGGCAGCCATGTGGCGTTTTCGCACTTGACAGGCGTACGTCGCCTGTGTGCCTCCAGAATTCCGGTTTTTCTCAAAGGTGCTTGCTTTCCGGCTGTGTGCGTGTCTCGCGAAGTGTCAAAGGAGCGATTGCCTACACTTTTCCCAAAAAAGCAAATTCGCATCGTGAGTGACACGGGGAGCCAGGACAGATTGCGACCGGCGCTGTCAAGTCAGAGGCGCAAGACGTCATGCGCTGGAGGACCGACGCATCTCGCCGCCACACGCCTCTTGCGTCTCGACGCCCCCGACGGGCGGACCACCGTGTTCACCGGCGCGACCCGCAACTCCCTCGCGTCGTCCTTGCCCGGCCTTCGCCCTGCCCCGTGCACTGGCACCTTCAGCTGCGACGAGATCGGCCAGAAGGAGTACCACCTCGTGCTCCTGCCCTACACCGACCCCAACGGCGAGCACCGTTGGGCTGTCTTCGATTACGGCCCCACCGAGTACGACTGCCAGGACACCGACGACCTCGACGAGGCCATCGCCGCCTACGAGGAGTGGGTGCGCGGTGCCACCGCCATGCCCTCCTACGACGAGGACGGCGAGGAACTACCCCTCTGGGACGAGTCCGACGTCGAAGGTGTCCCCGCCCAGCGCGCCAAGCAGGTCTACGACGGTGCTGCCGGCAACAACAACGCCCGCCTGATCGACGCCGAATGGGCGCACGAGGAGTTCATCAAGGCCGAGGAGAACTACCAGCAGGCCACCCGACGCCGACAGGTCGCCTTCGCCAAGATGATCGACTCACGGGGGCGTGGAGAGCAGGCCCTGCTGGCGTGCCGCATCGACCTGAAGGAGCCGACCGTGAAGACCATCGCCGACAAGGGCCGCGCGCTCCTGGCCCAGGCGGGGACAGCCGACGTGAAGGACGGCGAGTGTCTCTGCGCCCCTCCCAGCTCGCGAAGATGCGACGGCAGACGCTGCGGCACCTTCGGGAGCCGTCTTCGTCTGTTCGGTCCAAGACCAGCCCGGAAGTCGCGCCTGGACTGGACGCTCTCGCTTCCATCCTGGAGACCGGGGACCTGTTTTGGGTTCAGCAGGATATGGCTGCCCTTGCGATGCACGCGGGGGAGCAACTGGCTGCTGCGCGCTGGGCGACCGCCGACCGGCCGGCCCCGTGCGGGCTGCTGTACTGGCAGGACGGCATCGGCCACATGGACGCCCAGGGCGTGCAGATCCCCGTTGAGGCGTGCGCGTGGGGCCCGCATAACGGAGAGCTGCTGGTCTGGCTGCTGATGTCCCGGGCCCGGCTGGTCGCAGAGATGGCTCCACTCGCCGAGACGTTCACGCTGGACGAGTCCCGCATCCCGCCGCTGATGCCGATCTACGGCGGCACGATCCCGGTCACGGACGAACCACTGTCGATGATGGACCTCGACCCCCAGCTTCCCCGGCCGGTCGTCGCTGCGCTGGCATCGGCCTGGCTGCTCATGCAGCAGCCGCTCCTCATTGACCAGTCCCGGGAGCGGGCCGACAAGCCCACCGCACGCGCCTACGCACGGGACGGACTGCCCACACCGGACGTGACCGTGGTCGACCTGCGCCGCCAGTACACGCCGCAGGACCAGGACCCGACGCAGGAGACGACCGGCCGGCACTACAAGCACCGCTGGGTCGTATCCGGGCACTGGCGCAACCAGGCGTACGGCCCCGGACAGTCCTTGCGGCGCCAGACGTGGGTCCCGTCCCATGTGAAGGGCCCACAGGGTGCGCCGCTGCTGTCGACAGAGAAGGTCAACGTGTGGCGCCGCTAGCACCTACCGTCCGGCTGACAGGTGCCCTCGTCACTCGCCGAAGAGTGGTACCCGGGCGGCGTCGAGATCTGTGCGGATGCGGTGTGGCCGGACGGGATGGCGCCACCGGCCGGCCGCGTCCCGGGCGACGTCGACGGCCACTTCCATGACGACGTTGGGCTGCACCAGGTGCACATCGAGGGTGCGCTGTGTGCCCCACCCCGCGCTGAACGTCCACCCCTGCCACGGGTGCGCGGCCGGGGGTGGGGTGAGCAGCTGCGCGAGGGCGCGGCCGGCGGCCTGGGACAGGGCGGTGCTGCGGCCGGTGTACTGCAGGCGCCCGGCGTGGTCGTAGCGGCCCAGCAGGACCGTGCGTGGCGCGGCCAGCGAGCCGGTGACCGCCCCCACGATGGCTTCGGTGGTCACCCTGATCTTGTACTTCCTCCACGAGCGCACCGGCCGGTACGGCTCGTCCAGCCTCTTGAAGCACAGGCCCTCCAGCCCGGCCGCCGTCCACTGAAGCCACTGCTCAGCGACGGTTGGGTCGGTGGTCGACGGGCACAACGTCAGCGGCCCGGCCAGGCCCCGCTCGGCGAACAGTGCTTCGAGAGCTGCGCGCCGCCGCTGACCGGCTCGTTTCCTGAGATCCGGTCGGCGGCCCTCACACAGTTGCCGGCCGACACCGGCCTCGATGGCGAGCTGGTGGTGTGGGAGGCCGACAGGCTGGCGTTCGAGCGGCTGCAGCAGCGCCTGGCCCGCCGCGGCACGGGCGCGAGCCAGGCCGCGGGCCAGTGGCCAGCCCACTACGTCGCCTTCGACCTGCTCCACCAAGGCGAGAGGGACCTGACCGGCTGGCCGTACTGGACCTTGCCCCAACCGATGCTCACCGTGGCGGTGGACAGCCCTGCCCTGCCCGCCGGGTGGGCTGGGGAGCCGAAGTGGGAAGGTGGGCTGCGCGGCCCCCCGATCATAGAATCGAACACATGAACGATACAGAGTCGTCGCGGCTCGCGCCTCCTCCGCTTCCTGGAGCGCGTCCAGGAGCGCGACCTGTCCCGCACCCGCCGATGGATCGCCGACGAGGAACGCCGACAGACCAAGCGGCGCGTCGGCGAGGCCCGCCGCCCGCCGGCCCCCGCGTTTCTGGTCGAGCGCGGCCTGGACCGCGCGAACATCGTCGCCCTGCACACGGGTGAGTGCTGGGACCCGGGCAAGCGGGTGAAACCCGCGACAAGGGAGCAGGCCGTCGAGGCCCTGCGCCAGCAGGTAACGGCGTGCACGAAGTGCCGGCCGGACACGGCGCTCGGCATCGTGGACTAAGCGTTCCTGCAGCTGGCGCCCGAACCCCACGGGCGATGGGGTCCGGGCGCCGTGCCGGGGTCCGGACCGAGGCAAGGACGGACACCCTTGTTCGCGCATCCGCAACGGGGGGAGCGGACATTCATGGCGCGACGCCCCGTTCAACGACCCGCCCAAGCGGCGTGGCACGGCCACGCACTGGATCTTCACAGCCAGACCGCGCTTCCTCCTCGCACACGCGTGTCGGCGCACCGCTGAGGGTGACTCGGCAGGTGAGGGGTTGGGACGTAGCCTCTCGGATTCTTCGCCGGCCGGATGGCACGGCCGGCGAAGAACCCTCACGCCCTGCATGCGATCTTCGCGCAGACGGCAGGTCTTGCAGCTCCACTACCGGGCAGGCGTACTGGAAACAGGATCTCGCCCCCACGATGGAGACCCCGGCGATGACGACTTCCCGCCCACAGCACCACATGCCCGTGAACGGTTGTGAGGACGTGGTGGCCCGGCTGGAGCGGGAGAACGCGCAGCTGCGCCATGCGGTTAAATCCCACGCCAGGGTCGACCAGGCCATAGGCGTCCTGCTCACCGTGCACCGGCTTGAGCCCACGGCCGGCTTCGACGTACTGCGCGAGGTGTCCCAGCGCACCAACACCAAACTGCACACGGTCGCCGAAGCAGTCATCGAGGGCGCCCTGCGCGAGGAGCCTTTGCCGCCGCCGGTTGACCAGGAACTGCAAGCGGCCCTGCAGCGGCACCTACAGACCGGCACCAGCGAGAACCAACCCGAATAACGCATCAAGGCGAGTACATGATGAACACCCGCCCTTGCTCGTGGGGCTGCTGTTGCAGCCGTCCTGCCGGGAGCGTCCGTCCTCGGCCTGGGCCGGAGGCATCGACGGCTTCCTGTCTCTAGCCGTCGGCCCCAAGGGCGGAGCCTCCTGGACGCACCGTGATCACAAGTTGAGGTTCACTGGTATATCAGGGATGAACAGATCGGCGCCGCCGCACTGGTTCAGCGGGGATCCGATCGGGAGTCCGGCGAGGTTTCCGCCTGCGGTGCCGGTGCCGTGCTGCGTGACTCCGTCCGCGCGTGCGCCCGTGTTGTGGTTGGCGCAACTAGTGACCCGGAACTGATCCGTCAGGCACCGTTAACGGGAGGGAATGGGTCGCCGGCATGGGGCGCCACGACGACGATGCCGTCGGTCTCGTGGACGAGGCCGACGGCATCAAGGAGGTGGTCCGGCGAGCTCGGCAGTGCTGCTCTCAGCAGTGCCGCAGACCGCGCGCGCTCGGATCGGCGTCGAACGAGGACGGTGTGTTGACCCAGTCCGCCGGGACGTAGCCCCACCCGTCGTAGCCAGGAGCGGTCCAGTCACCCTTGGTGTGGTACCAGGTGGTGTTGCCGCCGCCGTGCAGTCCACCATAGGTCCAGCAGTCGAACCAGCTGAAGGTGGAATAGAGCTGCCCCGTTATGTTCGCTTCGTGATAGGCGCCCGAGCGCAGAATGGCGGGGGCTCCGTTCCCGCACCACAGCCGGCCGTCGCTCGCCCGAACTCCGCACTCGGCGCTGGCAGCGGCACTGGCCGAAGGGGCGGCGATCACACCGCCCGCCGTCAGGGCGAGGGCTGCCATCCAGAGGGAGAGATACTTCCTGGTCCTGGTCATCCACTGTCCTTTTCTCACTGGTCCCCCGCTTCAGCCGCCGTAGCGGTGCAGGGGACGCCCAGCCGGCGCCTCGAACTGTAGGGGCGGACCCGGACGTTGCGACCCTGACAGATGTCAGGGGCACGATCAGCTGCTGGCGTGCGCCGTGGTCCCGCCAGGCCGCCTGGCCTGGGTCACTTAAGGGCTGATCAACTGGCTGCACGTGCCGCTGCCCTGTACCCGAACGGCAGGATCGGCGAGAAGCTGCTCTGAACTTTGAACCGGCCGGATCTCCTCGCGCCAGCGGCAGTCTCATCGTCCTCCAGTTCGCCCGCCTGAAGTCCTGGCGGATCTTCCGCAGGTCCCGATGCAGTCCCAACCGCATGACGTCAATCGCCAAGGCCGTCCTCACCCTGGAGCTGCAACGCTGAAGAAGCTCATTGCTCCGTACTACTTCCCAGGCACTAGGCGTACCGTGCTGACGGAGCCTCAGCTCTACGGCTCAAGCGACATCAGCGAGGCCATGGGGACGGCCGTCAATCCGCCTTCACCACCCGCCCGGTGGAGCTGGAGGCTCGGGTGGTGCGGTGGTCGAGGAGCCCCCACCTGCCTTGCTTGCGGTAGGCCAGGCGCATGCGCTGCACCGTGGTGCGCGAGACCCGGCCGAGCCGAGTGCGGTCAGCTCTTCAGCTTTGGTTCGCTCCCCTTCAGTCAGCGTGTGCAGCGGATGTTCCCGCCGTGTGGGGTCAACTTCGGTGCGTCCAGGTGATGATGTGTGCACGGAAAGGTCGTAGGAGGAAAGCAATGAAGAAGTTCATCGGCAGTTTGTTCATCACGGCTGTCGCCACCACATTATTGGCAACGGCTCCTGGAGCGCAGGCGGCGACCGGAGGGGCGGATGCGCTCCAACTCGCCCGTTCCCAGGACTCGTTGAAGACGACGTTCTACTGCGGGTCGGCAGACACGTGGACAGTCTGCAGCTGGACGTCAAGCGATTTCCCCGCTGAGAAGGTGTGGCTCCCCGATGGCTCTCCCAGCGCTCATCTTCTGGTCAACAACCATGCGGCCGGTGGGGAGGCCTGTCGCATCATCGTCAACGGAGGGCGCTTCGATGTGAGGTACATCGACTCCACATACAACCTCTGGACATGGATGGGTAATACCGGGCCCGAGCCTGTGGTCCAACTGGAGTGCATCCGTCGAAGCCAGAGCGGTGACGCGGGTATCGGAGGCTACATGCAGTTCAACCCCTAGGGTCCGTCTTCAAAGATCATCCGGGTGGTGAATCATGGTGCTGTGGTACGTCGTCATGAACCCACCGACCAGGAGTGGGAGTTGCTCGCTCCGCTGATACCGCGGGCCGCGACGGGCCGGCCCCGGGTGGAGGACCGGCGGGTCATCAACGGGATGGTCTACAAGATCCGCACCGGGATCTCCTGGCGTGACCTGCCGGAACGCTACGGGGCGTGGAAGACCGTGTACACCCGCTTCCGTCGCTACGCCCTGGACGGGGTGTTCACCCGGGCCCTGCAGCAGATCCAGGCCCAGGCCGACGCAACCGGCGACATCGATTGGCTGGTCCAGATCGACTCCACCATCGTCCCCGCCCACCAGCACGCCGCCGCCACCGGCCGAAAAAGGGGCGGCACCGGCCGGACGAACCGGACGATCACGCCCTCGGCCGATCCCGAGGAGGACTGACCACCAAAATCCACCTCTCCTGCGACGGCAAGGGCCGCCCGCTCGCGATCCTGGTGACGCCCGGCCAACGCCACGACAGCGTCTGCGCACGCCCTCTGCTAGGGTCCGTCTTCAAACATCATCCGGGGTGGTGAATCATGGTGCTGTGGTACGTCGTCATGAACTCACCGACCAGGAGTGGGAGTTGCTCGCTCCGCTGATACCGCGGGCCGCGACGGGCCGGCCCCGGGTGGAGGACCGGCGGGTCATCAACGGGATGGTCTACAAGATCCGCACCGGGATCTCCTGGCGTGACCTGCCGGAACGCTACGGGGCGTGGAAGACCGTGTACACCCGCTTCCGTCGCTACGCCCTGGACGGGGTGTTCACCCGGGCCCTGCAGCAGATCCAGGCCCGGGCCGACGCAACCGGCGACATCGATTGGCTGGTCCAAATCGACTTCACCATCGTCCGCGCCCACCAGCACGCCGCCGCCACCGGCCGAAAAGGGGGCGGCACCGGCCGGACGAACCGGACGATCACGCCCTCGGCCGATCCCGAGGAGGACTGACCACCAAAATCCACCTCGCCTGCGACGGCAAGGGCCGCCCGCTCGCGATCCTGGTGACGCCTGGCCAACGCCACGACAGCGTCTGCGCACGCCCTCTGCTGGAACGGATCCGCGTCCCCCGCGCCCGCACTGGCCGACCTCGGTGCAGGCCCGACCAGGTCATCGCGGACAAGGCCTACAGCTCCCGCAGCTTCCGCGCCTACCTGCGAAAACGCGGCATTGCCCACACCATCCCCGAGAAGACCGACCAGCGGCGGCACCGCCTGAGGCGCGGTTGCCACGGCGGCCGACCGCCAGGATTCGACCAGGAGACCTACCGACGGCGCAACACGATCGAGCGCTGCTTCAACCGGCTCAAGGGCTTCCGCGGGATCGCCACCAGATACGAGAAGACCGCCACTTCCTACGAAGCGGCGGTCACGCTCGCGTCGTTTCTGCTCTGGGCAAGATCCGTTTGAAGACGGACCCTAGCCCGGCGTACTCGGCGAAGATGATCCGATGGGCCATGATCGGCATCATGGCCCATCGGATCCGGGGGCGTGGTGCGACGCGCCCCGGGGCCGCGACCGCCCGTGTGGCAATCCTCGTAGACAACCCGTCGGCCCCTCGACGACGGCAGCTGCTGTCGGTGAGCTACAAAGCCAAGATTTCCTCGACCTTGCGCTTCAGTGGGCAGGCGGCACGTCGACCACCTCCGAGAGCAGTAGGCGGATCTCCCGCTCGAGTTCGGGGAACTCGCTCCAGACCTGCCCGCTCTTGGTGAGCATGGCAGCCGGCAGATCGCCCTCGTACATGTCGCCTTGCGCCAGTGGGTTGGTTCGAAGGACCTCGATCGTCAGCGGCGATTTAGGCAGGGCCCAGGTCCTGCCTGATCAGCCGCCGCATGTCCTCGACCGTCAGGCCGCGGATAGGCTTGCGCCGAAGTTCACGGGCGGTCGCGAGCGGCCGGATTTCGCCGCCCGGTGGGGCGGACCAGCGGTCGCGCTCACGCTCCTCAAGGGAGAGGTCACGGTTCAGGAGGCGAGTCACCGACCGGTCCCTCCCGTGTGAGATCTCAAACGCGGGCATCATGCGGCGTGAGGATCGGCTTTTTCTTCAATTTTTGGATGGGTGACTGCCCGTTCGCTTGGCATGCTTCCGGTCTGATCAGTGGCCACCGCCGTGTCGATTTCGTCGGACTGAGGTCTGCTTGCGGGGAGGTCGGTGCTCGGTGTCTTGCGGGGGTGCTGGGGGTGCAGGGTTCGCCAGCGCCGTTCGAAGTGCACGGCGTTTTTAGTGATGTGGTGAGCGGTAATGGGGGTATTGTATTGGGCTGTTATTCCTCGGGTGGCGCATTCGTGGATTATTTGGGCGGGGGAAGGGTGTGGGCTGTGGGCTCGGTGTTCGGCCCAGACGGTGTATATGCGATAGGAGAGGAGATAGCGGCGTAAGGTGGCTGGGCTGATCGGTCTTTCGTTCTGTCCGCGTAGTCCTTTTGTGGCGAGGTAGAGGGCGAGTTGTTGACCGGTGGGTTCTGTGCCGTGTTCCTTTTGATAGCTGACCCAGGCTAGGTAATAGTGGTCGACTTTGCTGAGGCCTGTTGGTCTATGGGCAGCAGGGTCCGCCTGTGCAGGTGGGGCATCGGTGCCGCCGTTAGGTATCGTCTCGGGCTGCTTGCTTCCTGTGGCTGACTTGGTCGTCAATTGCTGTTCGAATCGCTGGGGTGCCGGCTTGTCGCGACGATGAGATTGGCGGTGAGGGCGTGTTGACCGGTGCGTTGAGCGATCTTTGTCGAGGTCGGGTGTCGTGGGCGTGCGTCGGTCGTTTTTGGTGCGCTCTGGCGATTGGCGAGGCGTTGGTTCGATTGTCTTGCGGGTAGATTGCGTTTGCTCGCCGTGCTGTGTGTGTTGTGCGGTTCTGTCCAAATGGCCGGAGGTATGTGCGGTGAGCCCGTCGGAGAGCTCAGGGTATTTTCCGTGACCTTCGTGCATCGATATACGCGCTTCGCTAGATTCGGCCCTGAATTGAGTGGGGTGAATTTCGCTTGGATTTCGTGCTGTGGTTACGGCTTCGGTCGTCGTCGTACTGTGCGGGGCATTTATTGACGCGGCTGATGTCGGTGTTTTGTGGGGTGCCGGGCCGAGAGGCTGCTGCGGGGTGTTGATGCCGGAGTTTGCGGCTGCCGAGCCAGGGGGTTCTGGGCGCGGAATGGGGATACCGTAGCGGGCCAGTTTCAGCGGTATGAGGGTTTGTGCAGGTGCTTTGCGTCGCCAGCGGCGTCCGTACTGAATGCGTAGTCGCGTCTGATAGATGAGGCGTTCCTGCTCGAGTTTGATGACGTGTTGGTAGGAGCGGAGTTCCCAGAGTTTCATGCGTCGCCAGAGCAGGAATGTGCGGGCTGGTGCGAGGAGCCATCGGGTGGGGCGGATGGGTTCGATGTGTGTGTCGGCGGTGATGTCAGCGATGCGGCCGATGGCGTGGCGGGCGGCTTCGACGGTGACGACGAACAGGAGGGGGATGACGGCGTGCATGGCAACGCCGAGGGGGTCGGGCCAGGCTGCTGCGGCGTTGAAGGCGATCGTGGCTGTGGTGAGGAGCCAGGCGGTGTGGCGCAGGAGGGGGAAGGGGATGTGGATCCAGGTGAGAAGGAGGTCGAGGGCGAGGGTGATGCAGATGCCGGCGTCGATGCCGATGGGGAAGAGGTAGGAGAAGGTGCCGAATCCTTTGTCGAGGGCGAGTTGTTGGACGGCGGTGTAGGAGCCGGCGAAGCCGATTGCGGCGATGATTACGGCACCGGTGATGACGGTGGTGATGAGTCGGCGCTGCGCTTGGCTGTGATGGGGAGCACCGGCTCTCGCGCTGGGGGGTGTGTGGTTTTGGTGTGTGTGCTGCCGGTGAGGGCGGCGCGCGGGCGATGTGGGCGCGGCGTCGTGTGCGGGGCCGGTGCCCGTTCTTGGGGTGGTGTGCGTGGTGGGGGACTTCATGGGATGCGGGCCTGTGGGGGTGTGGTGGTGTGGAGTAACTCGTTGATGAGTTGCTCCGTTTCGGGTTCGAGGGGCGCGTTGAGGGTGTGGGTGAGGTGCTGCAGGCGGGTGATGACGGTGTGGATCCCGGAGCGGTTGGAGGCGGTTGCTTCCAGGCGGAGCCAGTCGCGGTAGAGCAGTTCTGCGGTGTCGTCGATGTCGAGGGCGCAGGCGATGGCCCGGCGGGCTTTGGACAGGTCGTGGTGGGGGCCGGGGGTGGTGCGGTGAACGGCGATGGTGTGGGCTACTTCGACGATCCGGGTGGTCATCTCCTGGGCGAGGGGCTCGGCCCAGGGCAAGGGCCGGCCGCCGAAGGGTTTGCCGCGCACGAGGGTGAGGGCCTGCTCGAGGTCGTGCAGGTCGGCGGGCGCGTGATGCAGGGGGTGTTGGGTGAGGCTGTGGAAGTGGGTCCAGTCGCAGCGCACGGCGGGGGAGAGGCGGTAGGGGGTGTCGCTGGCGCTGCGGCGGGGTACGTAGGGGCGGCCTTGTGGGTCGTCGCCGAGAGCGCGGCGTAAACCGTGAAGGCGCGCGTTGAGGGTGGCGGAGGTCCAGGGGGTGGTGGGGTCCATGTGGGTGCACAGTTCGTCCGCGCTGCGGCCGGGTTTGAAGTAGAGCAGCGCGGCGAGCTGAGCGATTCGGGGGCCGTGACCGCTTGGGTGGACGCCGGTGACCTCCACGGGCCCCAGGACGCGGATTTCCGGGCCCTGCTCGTGTGCGCCGGTTTCAGTCGTGCTGGTGTCGTGCCGTCTGGTTGGTGTGTTCGTGCTGGTCGTGGCCTGCTCTTCCGGTATCGGATCCACTGCACCGCGGTGCTTGATGCTGGTGGCCGGCGCGGGGAAGTTCGTCTCGTGGTCGGAAGCGTTCGCAGGATCGGCAGTTGGCGTCTCGGGTGTTGGGGGATGGGCGCCGTGGGCGAGCAGGGCGGGGAAAACTGTGCTGGCTGTGTGCGCTGCACGGTTGGTGTGCCCTGGTGCCGGACGGTCGGCGGCGTTGGTGATTGCGGTGGCGGCTGGTTGGTGCGGGGCAGGGTTCGCCCTAGGGGTCGCGCTGTCGTCCGCCCCGGAAGGCGCATCGTTCTCCGTCAGGTCTGTCTTGTGCAAGGTGGTGAGCGCGGTGATGGCCTGCAGGTAGTCGCTTCTGGTGAGGCGCTGCAGCGTCACGCTGGTGGCGAGGCGATCCACGTGCTGGGGTCCGTGGTGTGAGGCGTTGAGCACGGTGGCCTGCGGGAAGTGCCTGGTAGTGCCGGTGTCGGTCGGGGCGATGAGAGTCAGGGGTAGGGGTGCGGCTTTGTGGGCCAGTTCTGCGGTGCGGGCGGCGAGCTCGTCGTGCAGGGGATGGGTGCTGAGCAGCAGGTGAGGGCGCAGTTCGGGGTGGGGGAGCTGGGCGGCTTCGAGGAGCCGTTCGCTCATCTCTTGCACGGCGTCGGCTGCTTGGGACAGGTAGGTGGCGCGGGGTCCGGGTGATGAGTGGGGCAGGTCCTGGCCGAATCCGGTGGTAATGATCTCGGCGGCGTTGTTCCGGGGGCTGGTGATCAGTTCGACCGTCAACGCGGTGAGGACTTCTTCGACATCGGTGGGGTGTCCCTCGAGGAGCACGGCCTGCGGGTCGGCGAGGTTGAGCAGCAGCAGCGCCTCGTGGCCGTCGAGGCTGGTGGTGCCGATGGTGGCGAGAGCGGGGTAGGGGGCGGGCAGGGTGTGGGCGGTGTCTTCTTCCCCCAGGTCGGCGTCGGCGGGCAGGTGCCACCAGCCGTCGTCGCCGCGGGTGAAGGGCGACGGGGGTGCGAGAGCTTCGTCGCCGGGCAGCACAGCCAGGCTGTCGGCGGTGATACGTGCGGCCCGCAGCCGCGGCAGATCCCGTCCTGCCTCGCCCGCGTGGTGGGCCAGGGTGCGCAAGGCACTGTCCAGGCGTGCTGCTCCGTGAGGTGGGGTGGTCGGCGGCTGTGCTGCGGGCGCGGCGGGCGTGCGAGGGCTGGGCTGATCTTTGTGGCCGCGCCGCCGGGTGCGTAGCGCGAGCCTGCCGAGGACGAGGGCGGCTAGGAGGGCGAGAAGGCCGAGTGCGGTGTGAAGGAGCGGCCGGTGATGCTGTTGTGCTGCCGGTGCCGGTGTGGCTTGGCCGTCGGCTCCAGAGGTGGCCGTCGGCTGAGGTAAGTCGTGCGTGCCGGTGGGTGAGGGGGTGGGGGCGGAGCTGCTGCGGCCGGGTTCGCGAGGGTGGGCCGGGCGCTGGGTGGGGAAGGGGCGCGGCTGGGGTGGAGGGCTGGCGGTGCCGTTGGTGACGATGTGAGTGAGGCCGAGCTTGCGCTGATCGAGGGTGAGGACTTTCGGCTTGGCCAGTCGTGTGTATGCGGGCAGTTGCAGATCGGGATCGTGCGCATCGACGCTCGCGCGTGGTGATGGCGAGGGTGAGGAGGGGGCAGTGGCAGGGCCGCTATGGACGGCGTGGGCTGGCGGGATGCCGGTGGTGACCGCGATGAGAACGGTCGACAGGACGGCGAGGCGCTGCGCCGTGTTCCGGCCGTGGGGCGTGGGCGTCATGGGCATGGCTCACCGGGAGAGGGGCAGGGGGGCGGTGTCGAACTGGGGGAGCTGAAGGGTGACCTGCCGTGTGCGGGTGGGTGGGGCTGGGAACTGCATGAAGACGGGCAGGCGCTCGCCGGCTTTGACGATGGTCAGGGCGGTGGTGGTCAAGGGGCGGCCTTCGGTGTCGCGCAGCACGTAGTAGCGCTTGCCGCCGGCGAAGTCGATGAGGGTGGCTCCGCCGAGTGAGGGGCCGTGTTTGATGATGTCGGGCTCATCGCCTGAGAGATGGGCGGGCACGACTTGGGTCTTGGTGCCGGTGTTGGTGAGGGTGCCGCGCACGGTGACGAACCCGCCGGTGTCACGCAGGGCGGAGCTGATGACCAGCTTCAGGTGGCGCGGGCCGTGAAGGGTGGCCAAGGGCTGGGAAGGAGCTTTGGCCGAAGAGGAGGCCTTGGCTGCGGGCCGTTGCTGGGTGGCACCGACCGGGTGAGGGTTTGGTGCGTCGGAGCAGGCGGTGAGGCCGGCCAGCAGTCCGGCAACCACGAGCGGCGTAACAAGGCGGCGGATGCGAGCTTCGTTGGCGCGCCCGGCTCCGCGGCCCGGAGCGGCACTGCCACGCCGCCGGGTGAGGATCTGCGTCTTGTGCGCCCACGTGACACAGAGCCAGGCCCCGGGGAGCCGGCCGATCCGGTGCGCGGGTGTGAGGGGAGCGGCTATGCACTGTCGAGGCGTTGTGGCAGGCGGCCGGGGCTGCAGAACGGGGGTGGGCGGTAAGGCGGCGGAACGCCGACGGTGGGGTATGGGGGTCATCGCGTCTCCTGCGGGCGGGGCCAGACGGTGATGGTGTCGCCGTCGAGGGTGACGTGTCGGCCGGGGAAATGGCGGCGTACGAGCTCTAAGTCGTCGGTGTCGAAGTCGTCGCCGTAGGAGTGGAAGACGAATGCGTTGTTCATGTGGGTGATGGAGCGGGTGCGGGCCGGTCGGCAGGCCTGCGGCGGGGTTTGGGGTGGGTGAACGGCTGTGCGGGGCATGGCCGTGCCTTCCTGTCGATGGTCTGTGACGTGAGGAACCTGCGGTGCCCGTGGGTCGTTGCCACAGCAATCTATTGTTCGCCTATGCAAATCTCAAGGGGTTATGATCGGTCTTCCGGCGTGTCGCCTCTCGGGCGGATGATTTCGGCCACGCTGTACGGTCGCTGCTGTGTGATGTCCATGGAGAAGCGGGCAGTTTCTGCTCTGGACTCACCAGCCGCAGTGGACCACCGGGTCGCAAGGCGTGCCGGCGACAGCGGCTGTGTCCGGTCGGTCATGCGACGAAGCGACGACCGGGCGCCCTGCTGCACGCGCCGCCGCCTCATCGGCCATGTGGAACCTGAGTGTTCCCTTGTGCACACGCCATGGGGTGCGGAGTCTGCGGGGCGGATGAGCGGGGCGGATGAGGGTTGTCCAACGTAGGGGACCCGCGGGATTGTGCAGGCTGGTGCGCGGGTCGTGCCGGCGGCCGGGGAAGGCCGGGACGGCCGGCCCCACCTCGGCGCGGGGACGCCAGGTGCTCGGCGGGGAGCTGTCCTGCCGGGAAGCGGGGATGGCTGGAGAAGGTCATTGGTATCCCTGCGTGTCCTTGTTCAGGCCTGGCCGTGTGGTGGCTGCGTGCTGGGTAAGGAAGTCGGTGACACGGCCCTGTTGGACGGCGGCTGCAGCAAGCAATTCGTCCAGTGGCGCTGCGCCGGCATTGGCCAGGGCCGCGTGCTGCAGGGCGGTGATGTTTCCGGGCCGCGCCTGGTCGGCGAAGACGTCGTCCAGGTGCGGGCCGGTGATGCGGACGGGTCCGATGCGGCGGCCGTGGACGGTGAGCGACATGTAGTGCTTGTAGCGGTCGAGTGCGGCGACTTCGTCAGCGCTGGGCTGGTCTGCCCATTCGGCGGTGATCGCGGTGATGGCGGTCTTTGATCCTGCCGTGGAGGCGAGGGTGGAGGCGTTCTGGGTCAGCGACATGCGTACCGGGGCGGGCAGGCGGCCCAGGAGCTGGGTCATGCCGTGCACGCTGACGCGGTATTTGCGGAAGTCCTCGAACATGGAGGCGATGGTTTCCGGGGCCGCGCCGGTCAAGGTGATGAGTTCGTCGAAGTACAGGCGGAACGGGCGGCGTTGGTTGGCGGGTGTGTCGCGGCGTGAGCGGACGGCGCGCAGGAGGTCGCGTGCGATGAGCGCGGTCAGCAGTCGGTCGGTGGGTCCGTTGCCGGCCGGGCACACCCACACGATCATCGCGTTGTCCATGGCGGCGCGGCTGTTGTAGACGCCGAGGGCTTGGCCGAGGAAGGCGCGGGTGGTGGGGTTGGCGGCCAGGCGGGCGAGCGGGTTGAGGATGACGGCGAAGGCGTCCGGGGTGAAGGTGGGAAAGACCGTCCGCCACCAGGAGCGGGTCTCCTCATCCAGCTGGTGTGCGGTGGCGGCCAGTGCCGCGTGGCGAAAGCCCGCATCGGACAGCAGGGGCCGGACGTGGAAGATCGTGGCCTGGTCCTTGGGGCGTCCGGCCTGGCAGGCGGCCTGGTTGACCGCGACCAGCACGGTCAGGCAGGAGGTGAGGATGGTGAGCGCCCGAGGAGCGGTGGCGTCGTCCCAGCCGAGGATGGAGGCGAACGCGTCGGTGACGGCCTCGACCACATCGTGCGCGGCCGCGCCGTGGTGCATGGCGATGGGATTCCACGAACTCATGAGTGATGCCGGGCCGGCGGCGTTCAGATCGATCAGTGCGATCCGGCGCATGAGGTGGTCGTGGGCGAGGAACGGGGCGGCGCGGGGCCAGGAGTCACGGTGCGGGTCGAGGAACAGCAATCCGCCACCGGCGTGGGCGTATCCGATGGCCTGGGCCAGGGCGCGTTCGGTTTTGCCGCCGCCGGCCTTGCCCACCGCGCACTCGAACAGCGTCTCGGCGGTATAGGTGGCGACCAGCCGCCGGCGTCCGTCGGGTGTGCGGTAGATGCCCTGGAGCAGCAGCTCGGGGTTGGCGTACTCAAAGGACGGTAAATCGCCGGCGAGTAGGGGCAGCCGGCAGTGCACGGTGGGCGGCTTGAGCAGCCCGGTCAACTCCGGCAACTGCACCCAGTTGGTTCGGGGCGGCCGGCACAGCCCGAGGTGCCAGCGGCGCTCGAAGCTGCGCCGGGTGGGCCACTGGTCGGCGCCCAGCCGCCAGGGGCCCAGGTGCCAGCCGCGCATCGCCCACCTAGAGCGGCCGCCGAACACATCGAAGGCGGCCTGCAGCTGGGCCAGACGCGCTTCGGCGCGGCCTTCAATGTTCGAGGCGCACAGCACCAGCAGCTGCACCCGCACGAGGTGATCGTCGTCGGCGAGCTTGCCCAACGCCTCCTCTGCCTCCACCCGCCGCGGCGCCGGAGGCATCACCAACCGCCGCCGTGAGCCGTCCTTGCCGGTGATCAGCCCTTTCAGAGTCCAGACGAGGGAGTCGTCCATGCCAGTGGCGTCCTGGCGCATCCAGCGTGCCGCGCGCTGCGCTTCCCGGTGTTCCTGGCGGCGTGCGGCCTGCAGGAGCTGCACCCGGCGCGCGCGCAAAGCCCACTTGGGAGCGCGCTGGATGTTGAGGCGGACTTCGGCCAGGTCGCCCACTTCGGCGCGCAGGTCGGACACGGCATCGACCAGAGGCTGCAGCGGGTCGGGATCGAGGGGAACCTCGCGCAGAGGCGCGGTGGGTTTGCCGCGCAGGAGGAACTCTGCCCGCACCACGTGCCGGCGTGGCGGATCCGCGATGGGCCGGGCCCGGTGGACGGTGACGTGGGGGCCGAAGGGGGTGATGGAAAGCAGCCGTTCGCCGCCCGCGGGGCCTTCGATGCGGTAGCGCAGCGGAGTGGAGCCGTCGGCGCGTAGCCGGATCTGCACACTCTTCGCCCTGCGGGGAGCCCACCAGGGCATGGCCGTTGAGGCGCGGGCGAGCTGGACCCCGCGGCGGAAGATTTCCTCCAGACCCGGCTCGAAGTGCGGGCTGGGGATGAGTTCCAGGGCCATCCGCTGGGTTAGGGCCCGCTCCGCCAGGTGGCGCATCACCATCTCGGCCGCCCCGAACAGCAGGGCGATGGCACCGGCGGGCAGATACCAGTGATCCCACAGCCAGTCGACGGCTCCGACAAGCCCGGACATCAGGGTGAGTACCGGTCCGGGGCTGTGGCCGGGGGCCGAATGCGTCAGGTGCGAGGCCGCGGGGCCCATGTCGGCTGTCCCTTCTTCATGATGCGGGCGAAGTACAGGTCGCTGATGCGGCCGTCGCTGTGCGTGCCGCCGCGGTCGGTGCCGGCCCACACCAGATGCACCACCGCCCGGTGCGCGGCGCCGTCACGGCGGGCGATGACGGCCTGAATGCGGAAGCGGGCAGTGGCGAACGCCGGCGTGATCGCCCGAGCCGACGGGCCGAAGAAGGCGGGCCATCGGCTGCGGCCGATTCCGGTGGCGTCCGCGCGTAGCAGCTCACGGCCCGTCGCGCGCAGCTGCGCCTCGTCCGCGGGCGGCAGATCAGCGGGCCAGGCGTCCTCCAGGGCCTGCTGAATGACCCGATCGCCGTCCGCTCCGTCGCCGTGCGGCGGCAGGGCCGAGACGGTTCTGGGCCCGGATGCTGCGGGCGTCGTCGTCTGTGACGCGCGGGGACTGGGGAGGGTGGTCTGCGTGCCGGCGGGCGGTGACGAGCGGCTGAGCGTTCGGTTGTCCGCCGGCGTGTTCACCGGTGCTGTCCCGGGCATGCCCGGTTGCATCAACAGGATCACACCGGCCACGGCCAGCGCCAAGGCCGCTGCCAGGAGCCAGGAGGGTGCGCGGGAGGTGGGTGTGCTCATAGCAGCCGGGCTCCTCCCGCGTAGCCGGGCATGGCGCTGATGGGGTCCAGCCGTACGACGGCGCCGGGGCGGGGAGCGTTGACCATCTGACCGTTTCCGAGGTAGATGCCGACGTGGTAGATCGTCGAGTCCCGGCCGGGGGCGTAGGCGTAGAACACCAGGTCGCCTGGTTTGAGTGCGCTGGTGCCGAGGCGGGCGGGAATGCGCCGACCCATACCGGCTTGGGTGGCGGCCACGCGCGGCAGCCGGATGCCGACCTTGGCGAAGGCGTACGTCGTCAGCCCCGAGCAGTCGAAGCCCTTGATGGAGGCCCCGCTCTTGCCGCTCGGCGAGCAGCAGATCCCGAACGTGGCGCCGCTGGCGTTGCCGCCGCCCCACGAGTACGGGACTCCGCGCTGGTACAGGGCTGCCTCGATGACGGTGCGGACGTTGCCGGAGACGGTGTTCAGGGCCGGAGCCTTGGCGGCTGCCGTGTACTGCTCGATGAAGCCCAGCACGTTCGCGACGTACGCGTCGGAGCGGTTGTACTGGAAGATAGCCGACCGCAACTGGGTCCGCTTGGTCAGGTCGCGGCCGTTGCCGCACAAGTAGATTGCGGCGCCGAGGGCGGCATCGTCGCCATTGTGCGGATCAGCGACATGATCGCCGTTCGCGTCTTCACCGACGCTTTGCCAGGTGGAGGGCAGGAACTGAAACGGCCCCACGGCGCGCTCGCCGTGCGCGGTGCCGTCGAAGCGGCCGCCGTCGGTGTCGGGGAAGACGGTGGTGTTGCCTCCGGCTCCGGAGCCGTTGAGGAGCACCCCGTAGATCTTGGGGCGGATGTCTGCGTTGGAGGCGATGGTGCGGCCCGTGGCGTGGTTGGACTCGACCTTGGCGATGCCGGCGAGGATCGGCCAGCGCATGCCCCGGCACCTCGGCACGTGCCGGCCAACCTGCTGGGCGGCCTTTTTGTAGGCGGTCAGCATCCGGGGCGGGATATCCGCGGCGCTGCCGCCCTCAGCATTCCCGTCTTCCCCCTGGGCACCCGTCGTCACCGCCAGGTAGGCGTTGATCGTTCCTGCTATCGGTGCGGCGCAGCAGACGGCGGCGAACAGCAGCAGCGCCCCGACACATCCCCACTGGCCCCAACGGCGGGGCGTTGGCCGGCTCATGCGTCCTCACCGCTGTCCTCGCGCTGCCACCGCTCGCGCATGTCGCGCAGCACCGCGGCCTGGCGCATCAACTCGCTCATCCGGGCCTGGCCCACGCTGCGACCACCTCTATTGCCCGGGCCGGTGTCGTTGTGGGGGAGGGGCTGGTTGCCCTCACCGCTGTGCCGGGGGGTTTGTGAGTCGGTTGAAAGCGGCCGTCGTGGTGGTGGCGTGAGCCGGGGTGGTGCGGTCGCCCCGGCCCGTGGGGCCGGTGCACTGGTGCGTGCACCAGGCGGGGCGGATTTCCCGCCTGGCCGGTGCGCCGTAGGTACCGCGCTGTCGCGGGGGATGTTCGGGGCCGGGGCTGTGGTGGGGCGGGTGGTGGACGGTGACGTGGTCGGCAGGCGGCGGCCGGTGAATGGGCCGGGCCCGCCGCTGTCACCGGTGTTCTCGGCCAGGACCTGTGTCACGTGGCGTGTGGTGTCGCTCCAGGCGCGGCCATCCTCGCGCAGCGTGTTGCCCCACACGCGTACCTGCTGGCGGGCGTCTTGGGCGTAGTGCGATCCGCGGGCCCGGGCCCGTTGGACGCTGGCCGGAAGCCCGTAGGTTGCTGCGTAGGCGGCCCGGCCGCCGCGGTTGAGGATGCGGTATCCGCGCAGCCGCACCAGCCGGTTGTGGGCACGGGTGGAGAGCAGGGTGCGGTCGGTGTTCTGGTCGTGCAGCACCTGACCCGTGGCGGGGTTGACGATCTGTCCTGCTTCGTTGCGGTACCGGTCCGCGGGCCCGCCGGGACGCCACGGCCTTGAACCGCCTGGGCCGGTACCCGGCGACGGCGCACCAGGCGAGCCACTGGGGCCTTCAGTTCCTGGGTCGCCTTCTGCGGTGGGCTTGCGCCAGGTGGCCAACTGCTCCGGGTCTGGCCGCCGGCCGATCAGCAGCCCGTAGGCGCCCTTGGCTGCAAGCCGGGCTCCCAGCCCGCCCACGGCCGTGGCCGCAGTGAGGGGGGCCAGTCCCCGCCCGGCTTCGGCCGTGGCGTCGGTGAGGATGCCACTGGTGTCGGCCGGCAGTCCTGTGCCGTCGGCCAGCGAGGACAGCGCGCCCGTCAGTCGCCGACGGGTGCCGAGCCAAGGGAACCGGCCACTGCCGCCTGCGATGAAGGGGCGCAGTCCGCGGCCGGAGCCGCCGGGCGCGGCGGGGTGGTGCATGGCGAGGGCGGCGCCGAGTTCGGAGGTGTCGCCGGGCAGGTGGGTGCCGCCGACCTTGGCGTAGCGCATCCGCATGGCCATGCGCCGGCCGAAGGAGGCGATACCGGTCAGCAGGCGACGATGCGCGGCCGCACCGGCGATGGCCAGGACGTCCAGCAACAGGATTCGCTCGACCATCAGGCCGGGGCCGTCGGTGACGACCGCGTCGACGGCGATCCCGAAGAACGGAATGAACGCGCAGACCGCGACCAGAGCGAGAAGCGCGATGCCCCACAGCGACAGCCACTTCCACACACTTTGCCGGGCCGGGCCGGGCAGCATGCCCGCGATGAAGGTGACGCCGCCTGCGGCGGCTGCCGCGGCGCAGATACCTTGGGTGCCGAGCAGGACGATGGCGCTGGAGAGGAACATGCCGCAGATGAACAGGGCGGCGATCAGTAGCAGTGCGGCTCCGCCGACGCGCCACCAGGTGGGTTGCTCGGCGTAGGCGGCGCAGGCCTTGCCCACATCGCCGGCTTTGCGTAGATCCGTGAGGAAGGCGTCGAACTCGCGGTCTTCCTCGGAGACGATCGCCTGGTAGGTGTTCAGCAGTTCCCCGCCGGGGGTCAGTTCGCGCATGCGGCTCGGCCTGCGGTTGCCGCGGTCTGTGTCTTGTTCGCAGTAGTCTCTGGCCGGGCCTCGGATCAGGCGGCAGTTGTCCTTCTTGTCGTTTTGCTCCTCGCAGTAGGGCCGGGCTGCTGGGGCGAGCTGGTCGCAGCCGCTGTTCCCGGTGCCGCCTTCCTCGGGGGCCTTGTAGCCTCCGGTGATCCATTTCACGTGGACGGCGTAGGCCTTCCGGTCGGATTCCCTGCCGGGGTCGAGGACGCGCCCGTACTGCAGCAGCATGTACGGCTTGACCACCAGCGCGTTGGTGATCGAGTCCTGCAACGGCCGCGCCACATCCTCCGCGGACACGGGAGCTGCAGCGTCATGCTCAAGGCACTTCCGCTCCGCGTTGCCGACCATGCCGTCACACGGCCCGCGGCTGGCGATCTTGCCGCCCCAGTCATACGCATTGACGCTGCCTTGGGCCACTTCGGCAGCCACTGCCTGGCCCTGGCCGAGCGGTCCATCTTGGGCAAGGAGGTAATCGGGGCGGACGAATGTGGAGGCGGCGAACGCTGCTATCAGCAGAGTCAGGAAGATCTCGCCCAGGCCGCGGCCGATGCGGCCGCGCACGAGCATGAAACCGGCGAAGACGAACGCCCACGCCAGCAGCAGCCCTTTCAGCCCGAGGGCGTCGACGACGATGTTGTTGTAGGCGTCGGCCACCTTCTGCGCGGGACCGGTGAGGATCTTCAACAGAGGAAACCGGAAGGCGACCTCGAGGGCCCAGCCGGCGAGCCCCACCAGGAGCCGGAGCAGAGTGAACAGCCCGGACAGAGCAAAGGCCAAGGCCTGCGTCTTGAACGCGACGATGGATCCGCCCTGTGCGTTCAGCTCGTAGCCGTCGATGGGCACTCCCTCGGAGGAGGGAATGTTCAGCGGGGCGAGCAGGTCACTGCTGTCAGTGTTGCTGCTTGCCGCATACACGACCGTGCTGTTGACCATCACGAACACGGTCGTGAGCAGGAGCACGAAGCCGGCCGAGCGCAGTGTGCCGCGGTCTGCACGCAGCATGTCAGCCTCGCCCCCGCCGGGCGTCGGCCCGTCCTCGTCCGCTGGCGGCCCGCTGCCGCCAGATCAGCAACGCAGCCAAGCCGGCCCCGGCGGGCACCAGCCTCAGCACCGCACCTGCGGTGTCACGACGTGTGATGTAGGCCGGGAGGCCGCGATCGCAGCGCTCCTTGGTGGCCTCAGGGACCGGGGGGTGCGGGCCGGGGCAGTCCTCGGGTGCGAAGGCGTGCCCGGTGCGTGGCCACCATGCCTGCGGCGGCCTCGCTGACAGCGCCAGGACGAGCACGCCGGCAAGCACGCTGACGGCAGTGAGGATGCTCGCGGCGGCGGCGATGCGCCGGGAGCGGCTGGGGGAGAAGGAGCTCATGCGAAGCGTTCCTCTGGACGGGCACCGGGACGCTCCGCAGCGGCGGTACGCGCAGGTGGTGCGGATGCGGGAGCGGTGCTGCGGCGTCCTGGAGTGGTGGTGACGGACGAGGCGATGCGCTCGATGCGGGGGATGACGGCTTTGACCCGGCCGGTGTTCTGCCGCGGGCACGTCAGCAGGAATTCGCCCTCCCGGCCCTTTTGACCGACAGGAGACAGACCTGTGGTCACCAGGCGCAGCAGCTCCGGGTCGTTGGCGTCCAGGCCGACGAACTCCAGGCCGCGCCGGGCCCGGTCACGGTCGGTGGTGCGGGCGAGCGCCCGATAGGCCATCAGACCCCGGTCGGGGCCGAGTTCTTCGGCGTCGTGGGATCCGGCGATCAGGCCGGCGCCGTGCTTGCGGCCGTCGTGGAGGATTTCGTGGACCAGTGCGGTGCCCTCGGTCGAGGAGGTGAGCCAGTACAGCTCGTCCAGCACGAGTGCGGTGAACCTTTCGGGGTCCTCGAACGCGCTTTGCCGTGCGAGCGCAGCGATCAGGTAGAGCGCCGCGCGCCCGATCAGCGCCTCCAGCGGCTGCTGGTGCAGGACCTCGGGATTGCCGAAGGCCGCCTTGGGCGGAAGTTTCAGTCCGGCTGTCGTGATCACGATCATGTCGCAGGCGCTGGAGGCGTCCAGCTGCACGGGCGGCAGCGTGGGGTCGAACACCATCCGGGCCAGGGGGTTGGTGGCCACGACGCGGATGAGCCCGGCGAGGCCGGCGGCCGCGTCCTGCCGCTTTCCCACCTCGCTCGTGGCCATCTCCTGAAGGACCTCCAGCACGCGGTGCATGGATGGCCGATCGCCGGCAGCGGCCTGCTCGACGGCGTGGTGCAGCACCTCGCCGCTGGTGCTCATCGGGCCGATGCCCAGCTGCAGGGTCAGGTAGGACAGGGCGTAGTGGCGGCCCTCGGGGCCTTGGAACATCCGCAAGGGGTCGATGGAGACCTCGGCCTGCGCGGCACCGATGATCTGGACGCGGCCCTGGGCCGCGGTGCGCGCAAAGCTTGCCCACTCGCGTATGGGGGTGCGGTCGATGCAGATCGCGCAGCCGCCGCGCGCCCACACCGCCTCCGCGATGAGCTTTTGCAGCACGCTTTTGCCCGCGCCCAGGTCCCCGACGATGCCCATGGAGGCGGAGGCGTCGACCTTGGGCGCATCCGCGACGTTGATCATCACGGGGCGGGTGGTGCCGCAGTCGAGGTCGATGCCCAGGAACATGCCGTTCGGGTCGCCCACCTCCGTCTTGGTGAAGGCCCCGCCCAACGCCCAGTCCTCGGAGATTTGGTGCTGGGTGAACTCCCGCACCGCACCGTTGCGAGTGGTGCCGGGCAGACCCAGGAAGAACAGGGCCTGCTGCAGGCCGGCCGGGCGCACGGCCCGGTAGTCCGCGCCCCCGAGCAGCGCCGCGAGCGCCCGGGCCCGGGCGTCACACACAGCGGCAGTCGGCCCCCACACCGTCAGCACGGTGACGGACTGCACCTCGACTTCGACCGACGTGCGCGACAGGCGGGCGTCCAGCTCGCCCAGGTCGCGGGCGGCCTCCGTCAGCGAGGCGGGCATGCCGGTGGGGCGGGCGTCGTACTGGTCGGCCTGGTCGATGAGTTCGTTCTTCTTGCGCCGCACCTGCTCGCGCGCCTTCTCCGCGGGCACGAGGGTGAGGTCGATGGTGTAGTCGACGGGGAAGTCCAGCATCTCCAGCTGGGCGAACAGATCAGCGGCGTCCTGGGCGACGGCGGGCGGGCACTCCGCGAGAGCGAGCTGCGCCTGGTAGCCGACCCCGGTCTCGGATTCGACTTGCAGCCAGCGCCGCCCCAGCGGCGAGCCGGTGTTCAAGCGCCACCAGGCCGTGCGCCCCGAGCGGGTGACACTTCCTGCGCTCTTGAGTGTGCCGGCGTCGTCGAGGTCAGGGTCGATACCACCTTCCTGCAGGCGCACCTGGCCGAGATCGGCGTAGCTGGGTGAGCGCAGTACCCCCTCACGCAGCTGCCCGCCGTACAGGCCGCTGATTTCGGCCTCGGTCAGCAGCGGTTCGACTAGGCCGCGGTGGAGGGCGTGCTGGATCATCCACACGATCTCCGCCGGGCGGGCGGGGCGAAAGGCGATGCCGCCGGCGAGTGCGGCCTCCACGTGGGAGGCCTGCTCGCGGTAGGCGGTCACCTCCCGCCGGGTCACCGGCGCCGGCCGCATGCCCAGCATCGCTGCCACCTCCGCCCATGCTGTGCCCACAAACGCCGACACCTGAAGGCCAGCGGTCTCGGTGTGCAGGGGAACGGCCAGCCACAGGGTGCGGCGGTGCATCTCCTCGCCCTCCAGCAGGTCCAGGGTCGCTTCGACGTTCTCCACCCACGGGTGCGGGCCTGCCTGCGCAGCGGTTTCGGCCGGCTCGACGCCTTCGATCATGCGCAGGGCGATCTCGCCGGGATCGACCTGCGCGCACAGCCCGAAGAGTCGCGGAGCCCCGGACAACGACCGGACCAAATGTGTGATCTTGGCGAGTTGCTCGTCGCGTACCTGGGCGGGCGCGTAGGTTCCCGAGACGGTCTCCTGGTGGTGTCCTGAAGCGTCGTCCGGGTCGGGGTGCAGGCGATATACGGCCCACACGCTGCCGTGCGTCGACCAGATGAGGTGCCCGGCGATGTGACGGATCGGAACCTTCACCGTCCACCGCCTTGCTCGGCGAGCGCGAGCAGTGCCTGGACACCCGACACCGGCCCCGCCGACCGGGCAGATGCCGCCTGCCTGCGGCGGCCCGGGGACGAGTGGGCTGCGGCCGGGCTGGCATGGGCCACCCGGCCGGTGCGCCGCTTCCGAACCCGAAGTCGCTCGGTCGCGCGGCCGGGTGCGGGTGGTTCCTCGATCGTGAAGCCGCCGAGCAGCGGGCGGGCAGCGCGGTCACGGGCAGCGCGCCCTGCGATGCGTCCGCCCGAGGGCTGCCCGACGAGCAGCGCCCACCCCAGCGCCGCCTGCATCGGGGCACGCCCACCGATCCTGGGGCGCCGGACCGCCCAGATCGCCAGCAGCCAGGCCGCGATCGGGATCGGCCCCATCCATGACCACCAGGTGATGGACTTGACCAGAGTGAAACCGCCGCCGACGGCGACCGCGATCTGGGCGGGTGTGTAGGGGCCGAGCGGGATCTTCCAGTCTGCGACTTTGCCGAGGACCCAGGGATGACGCCGGGCGGCGGTATAAAAACGCCCCACCCGGCCCGCGGTGGAGGTCGCGGTCACAGCCCGCCCCCAGTACCGGCAGAGTATGCGCGCGCCCCCGGACCAGCGTCGTGGACGGTGCCGGGAACGGCGGGTGCGCCCTTGGCGGGGTTGTTGACCTCGTCCTCGAACATGTTCGAGAGGTCCTCGCGGGAGTTGTACAACCCCAGCGCGACGATCATCAGCAGCAGGGCGCCGATGCCGGCCTTCAGGCTGACCTTCTGGATCATGATCACGACGACCAGGACCAGCAGACCCGCCTGCAGCCCTTTGGTGGCCCAGTCCTGGAACATGCTGATCCACGAGTCGCCCAGGTCGTCCAGCTGACCGGCCAGGACCGTGTGGTGCACCGTGTTCACCGGGCACCTCCCATGGCGGTTCCCGTGCCGAGCGCGGTGATCTCCCACCTGCCCGAGCGGGCCGCGAGCGTGAACTCGTAGGCCAGCGGCCACCGGCCGTCCTCACCGCGGGCTTCCACCTGCGCCAGGACGCGGGCCTTGGTGCCATCGGCCGGCACAGTCACCGTGGCGGCCGCTTCCTCGATGGCGGAGATCTGCCGCACCGTGACCGCCCGGTAGGGAGCGGGAGTAACCGGGAGCAGCTTCACGCCGGGGGCGAGGTAGCGGTCCACCTCTCCGGCACCGGTGAGGTAGGCAGCGAGGAACTGCTCGATGGTGGAGGACAGATCACCTTCCGGCACGTTCACCCGGTACGGCGATGCCGGCATCTCCATTCGGGCCGGCCCGGCCACGACGCCCGGTGCCCCGGTGACCGTGAACGAGGCGCCCGTGCGGTCGGTGGCCACCGGCACGGCGTAATAGCGCACCGAGGCGTCGGCGTACTGCGCAGCCACCGTCACCGACCACACCCCCTGCGCGCGCTGCGCAGTGCGCACCGCCGTCACCACCTGCGGTGCCGGCTGCGCACCGTCGGCCGGCTCGGGCAGATCGACGCCGGGCGCCATCGACTGCGCATGCCGGGTCTGCGCACTGGCCTCGTCGTTGGTGCTGCTGCGCAGCCATGTGTGGAGGAACAGCTGCGCATAGCCGGCCGGGTCGGCTGCCACCGTCGTGGTGCGTGCGGTGGTCGGCGTGGCCGAGGACGCTGCCTCGACCGTGGTGGGGGTGGAGGTGAGGGTGATGCCGAGGGCGATCGGGCCGGCCGCGATGACGGTCCACACCGCCAGGCGTGACACGCGCACCCGGCGCCGCATCGCCTCCAGCCGGGCGCCTGCCGCCATCGGAGCAACGGCCTCGCCGCGCGAAGCCGGCTTGCCAGGGGACATGGTCGAACTCCCAGGTCAGAACGGACGCTTGCGCCCTCGACATAAGCGACCGGGTCTGACCTGACCACCGACCACGAAGCCCCGACCACGATCACGATGCGGACACGACATCCGTGGTCACCGTGGTGGACAGCCCGACCACGAGTCCGACCACCGGGCGCGGGCGTGCCGACCACGGCTCACCCGTCCGTCAAAACCGGTCTCCAGCCCTGGAGCGCGGCATGTGACCGGCAGGCGGCTGCGCACACACTGCATGGCCCTCGTGTCGCGACGGAGCCTGTGCAGTTGGCGTACGAACCTGCGCAGTAGAGACGCCCTCGGTCGGGTTGCGCAGCCTTCCCGCACACAAGCGACTGCGCAGACCCTTGCGCACTTGTCCTTCGTCCCGCGTATCGCGTGCGCGCCGCGTCGACGGGGTGCGTGCCTCGGTCCGGGCCATGGGAGCGACCACGCCGGTGTGTTGACGGTGTTGCCCGATCGTGATCCATGGTCGGGAGTGATGGCTGCCGGCTTGGTCAGGGGCGGCGGTTGGGCTGTCGGCATGGCACCCCTACGCATCTGCCGATCGTGCAGCAGCAGCCTCGCCTTGGCCGGCCGGGTGCGCCGGTGTGCCCGGCGTAGGCGGTCATCGCCGGAGGAGTGGTGGTGAGCCGCTTCGGGGCGGGGATCCGCCGCGGCGTGATGAGCGCGGATCAGTTCACGCAGGTGGCCAATGCCCTCTTTCGCGATGGGCGGTTGTCGTTCAAGGCGAAGGGGATCTTCGGTTACCTCAGCACACACCGCAGCGGCTGGCAGGTAACCGTCGCTGACCTGGTGCGTGTGGGCCCGGACGGGCGTGAAGCGGTCCGCACCGGCCTGCAAGAGCTGGAAAGACACCGGTATCTGATCCGGGAACGTCTGCGGCGCCCCGACGGAACCCTGGGCGAGATCATCTACTGCATCACCGACCGCCCCGCCACGCTGGACCCTGCACGGACCGAGGCCAGCACGCAGGCCGCCTCCCCGCTCGCCGGTCACGCTGATGGGCGGCGGGCGGGGATCCGCCGTGGGGTGATGGCAGCCGATCAGTTCACTCAGATCGCCAACGCTTTGTTCCGCGAGGGCACGTTGAGTTTCAAGGCCAAGGGGTTGTTCGGCTTGCTCTCCACCCACCGGGAGGGCTGGCGCATGACCGTCGCCGATATGGCCCGTGCGGGCAGGGACGGCGAATCCGCCGTGAGAAGCGGTTTGAAGGACTTGCACAGCTGCGGCTTCCTCGTGCGGGAACGCGAACGCGGCCCGCACGGCACTCTGGGCGCCGCCGCCTACGTCATCACCGACCTGCCCGCTGCGCGGTCCAGCAGGTCACAGCCAGAGTCCGGTTATCCACGCGTGGATGACCCTACGTTGGCTGACCGGCCCCTTAAGAACACCAACAGAAAGAAGACCACTCAGCAGAAGACCAGAGCCCTCCCTCCCGCCGCCCACTCTCCACGATCACCCAACCCAGCACCGCCACCACGGACCGTGCCAGCATCGGCAGACCTCACACCCGGAGTACGCCTGCTGCTTCAGATCGGCACACAGCGTCCCGAACTCCTGCTGACCGGCCGCGCACTGGCGGATCAGGGCGCAGCCGTGTCCGCGATGCTGAAGGCCGGCTGGACACGCGAGCAGCTCAACCACGTCATCAGCGCTCGCCCTTTGCCGAGCCCGATCCGCACCACGCTCGGCGCCATCATCGCCGCCCGACTCCGTACCGCACAGGCCTACCCACCACCGGCCACCGTGACCGAACACCACACCACCCCGGCCAGTGACCCGGTGGGAGCACACTCAACCACCTCCTCCGCCGCACGCACCGTGTCCGAAGCACTCGCTTACCGGGCCCTGGTCGAATGCGCCGGCTGCGGCGTCCCCGGCACCGCACCAGGCGAAAACCTCTGCCCGGCCTGCCTCAACTGGCCGCCCTGCCGCACCTGCCCCGGCCCCACACCCCGGCGCGCACACCCCCACAGCGACGGCCGATGCACCACCTGCGCCTCCACCCCCACCCACCACCTGCAGGCAGACCGCCCCGTGTCCCGCTGGGCGTCCGCCCAACACACCGCGCTCCACGCCGCACACACCACCGCTGAAGGGAACTGACCCCATGCCCAAGTCTGAGCCCGAGTTCGGCCCGGCCGCCCGCACCCGCGACGTCTACCTGCTCTTCGCCCACGAGCCGTACTACCCCGGCCCCGACACCCGCGAAATCAACACCACCGTGGTGGCCGCCGACTCACTGCTGCACCCGCACGTACGCCAGCCCGACGGCGTGAAGATCCACGACTTACTCACGCAGGGACGCCAGCCGGCCGAGATCATCCCCCTGGCCACCCTCACCCACGAACTCAACGGAGGCGCCGACTGGCCCAGCATCGGCGACTGGGAAGGCGTCACCACCGACCTGATCCAGCTCGTCCACACCGGCCGATGCGACGCCCTCAGCCTGGGTCTGCCCCAGATCCCCCGCGCCCTGCTCTGCACCGGGCCACACAGTCAGCTACGCGTTCACGACGCCGCAGCCGACGACCTCGTCACCTACGGCCCCGCTGAACGCGCTGCGGCATTGGACAAGGTCAGCCTGTTCCTGAACAGCCTCGCCGCTGAGCGGCCTTTCTGGCCTGGCGACAGCCTCCTGCCCCCACTGGGCCGACTCACCCCAGGACGCTGAACGGTGCAGCGACGCACTCCGCCGCCCCTGCATGGCAGGGGGATGGACGCCTTTCCGCGACGCCCCGGCACATACACCTCAACGGCTGTGCCTTCGTGCCGGGGATGCCCCCCGGGAAGTGTGGAGGGCGGGCTATGTGGCCTCGGAGCGGCGGAAGACGTCGCTGGGTCCCCAGGGTTTTGACGCTTGTGGGAGCCCCTGGAAGACGGACGTGCGACGCGACCCGCCCGCGGCTGACGCAAGGCGGCTTCGAGTAGGTCGGCCTGCAGCCCGCGGGCGGAAAGAGAGTGATCACTTAGCCGTCGGGCGGCGTAGGGAACATTGGGAGGGGCCCGGTATCTCGGCCTGGCAGAACGGTGGCCCCTTGGCGGACAGGGCGTCAGGGACTGTCGCCGCTCATCTGGTGCTGCAATTCCCACAGGGTCCGGAACAGACCTGGCTCCCGGGTGAGCTGGGCGTAGGTGCCTTCCTGGACGATCCGCCCTTCGTTCAGGACCACGATCCGGTCGGCGATGGCCACGTTGGTGAGGCGGTGCGTGATCAGCAGGATGGCGCGGTCCTTGGCCAGTTCGCGCAGGCCGGCGAAGATCCGGTGCTCCGCGCGGGCATCGAGGGCGGCCGTGGGTTCATCCATGACCAGCAGCGCCGCCTGCCGGTGGAACGCGCGGGTGAGGACCAGGCGCTGCCACTGCCCGCCGGAGAGCTGCTGTCCGCCGAACCACTCACTGGTCAGCAGGGTGTTCAGGCCAGAGCGCAGGCCCGGCAGCATTTCCGCGGCGCCAGACGCCTCGCACGCGGCGAGCAGGGCGGCGTCGCTGGTGTCGCCCTGCCCGAACGTGATGTTGTCGCGCATCGTCAGCGGCAGGTACGTGAACTTCTGCGGCACCAGCGCGACATGCTCCCACGACCCCCACGGGTCCAGGTCCGCGGTGGAGGCGTGGTCCCAGGCCACGTCGCCCTCGGTGGGCAGCAGCAGCCCGCACAGCAGGCGTGAGAGGGTCGTCTTGCCGGAGCCGTTCTCTCCGACCAGCGCCACGATCTCCCCGCGGCGCACGTGCAGGGAGACGTTGCTCAGGCTGTTCTTCGGGGAGCCGTCGTAGCGGTAGGTGACGTTGCGGACCTCGAAACGCTCTGGGGCAGCGGTCACGGGCGTGGTGCCGCGGGAGTCGGTCATGGCCTGGCCGTGGGCGTTGTCGAGGAAGTTCTGCCAGTCCTGTACGTACCAGCCGGTGCGTACCAGGCGTGCCCTGCCGTTGATGATGCCGCGCACCGAGCCGGTGGCGGTCTGGAGGGCGAAGACGGCGCCGCCACCGGCCGCCAGGCTGATCCGCCCGGAGGCCAGGAGCCACAGCAGCGCCGCCCACACCGCGGTCGAGGCGATCCCGCCGGCCACGGCTCCGGCCAGCCCCATCCAGGCACCGGTGTTCGCGGCCTTGCGTTCGGCCGCGTTGACCGAGGCGGCCAGCCGCCGGTACCTGCCGATCAGGAAGGGCCCGGCCAGGCAGGCGCGCATCTCCTCACTGGACTCCTGATAGGCCATGTGCCAGCGGAGTTTGCCCAGCATCCGGCGCCGCCCGGAGGTCTCCAGCCCGGCCAGGTAGAGCACGCGTGCGGAGCGCACGTAGGCGGCAGCCTGCGGAAGGCACGCGAGGAAAAGCAGAGGTAGGAGCAGCGGGTGAAGGACGGTCAGGACGGTGGCGCCGGCCGCGAGCGTGGCGGTCGCCGCGAGGACGTCCTGCGCTTCTTCGACGAGGTCGGGGGTGACCTGGGCGCCGCGGTCGGCGATGTCGTAGGCGTCGTTGTAGCCGGGCTTGTTGTTGGCGGCCAGTTCCGCGCCGAGCGCGGCCTCGATCATCGTCAGCTCCGCCGCCCGGCCGAGCACGGGGCGAAGACGGCCGGTCAGCCAGACGACGGTGATGCCCAGCAGCGCGCGCAGGCCGGTGGCGGCGGCGATCACGGCCAGCTGCGGGGCGGCATCCCACAGCCGCTCGGTGATGTCGCCCGAGGAGATCAGTGCGGTGATCGTGCCCGTGACGGCCAGGAGGCCGAGAGCCGCGAGGACGCCGGTTGCGATCTGGCATACCAGCAGGCCGATGGCCGCGCCGCGGTCCACGCGCCAGGCCATCTGCACCGAGCGCCACACGAGTGAGGGCAGGCGACGCGCCATGGTGCGGGAGGTCAGCTGGGAGCCAGCCTTCAGCCTCGACTCGTCGCGGTAGAGGTATTCCTCCTCTCGAACACCGGCCTCCTGCGCTTCGTCGTCCGGCGCGGCCCCCTTTTGCGGTTGTGGTGGCTGGTCCTGCGTAATGGCCGAGGTCATCGTTCCCCCTAGGACGGTCGCTGCGGCAGAGTCGCGAGGTCTAACGACACGGCTGCGATATCGAACACACGTCATTCGGTCGTGCTGGGGAGCCCGCTATTTCCTGCGTCAGGGACCTCGCGGGCGCGGGAGCCCTGGTCTGGCTTGGAGCGGCCGCGGGCAGGAAATGGCCAAAACGCCGACACCGCCAAACAGCGTGGGCAGTACGGCCGGCCCATCCCGGTCGCCTTCTCTAGCTGGGATCTGGTTCGGCCTGCAGCAGCCTTTCCAGCTCTGTCTCGGCGTGGCCGACCGCGCCCGTCAGAGCCTCATGGTGGTGGGCGGACAGGACGCCGGATCCCAGTCCGGCCGCGGCGATCAGCGCGTTCAGCGCGTCTGCCGCCCGATCGTCCAGGGCGGGCGCGGCGACGGGGTGGTGCAGTGCGTCTCGTGCGGCGTAGGCGTCGAGTCGGGCAACGCTGACGAGGGAGTCGAGTACGCGGGCGACATGGCGTCCGGTGCGGTCCAGTTCCAGGGCTGACAGGCCCGTCCGGGTCTGGAAGGCGGCGGTCGGCGGATCGGGATGGTTGAGGAGCTGGACGGCTGCATCAACGGTACGGTTGAGGTCGGGTTCAGGGACGGGGGTGTCTTCGGGCCGGCAGTGGGCGTGCAGGAGGAGGGCGATGGCTCTCTCCCAAGGCTCCGTGGGCTGGGTGGTGTCGATCAGGTCGCGGGCCTGCTGGTCCAGGCCCTGCTCCATCAGGGCCATGATCTTGATCTGGCGGCCGTCGAGGAGCCGGTTGCCAATGCCGCGATGCTGGGCCATGGCGTCGGCCGCGTCGGTCCACCGCCCGATCTGGGCGAGGGCGCGGGCGCCGTCCACGAGCAGGGTGACGTACAGCTCCTGGCACACCGTGCGGTGGTCCTCGTCCGTGCCGGTCAGAGCAGACAGGTCGACGGTGCGGCCGTCGATGTCAGCCTTGTTCCGATGCCGGGCAGCGTCGTTGAGGCAGCACAACAAGCCGTAGGCGAGTTCGCCGTGGCCGGCGCGAGTCTGCAATCGGGAGAGGTTGACGAGCGGCATCAGCGACATGACGGCGACCCGTCCGCTGAGGCGTCCGGCGTTGGTGAAGACCTGGTGCTGGCGCCAGCACAGATCCTCGGCCAGGTCGGGCAGGCCGACGTCGGAGGCGATGAGCGCGGCGTAGTTGAGGACCCCGCAGGCGCGGGCCACCAGGTCATGGTGGCTCGCACCTGCGGGCGCGACGGTCAGCCCGGTGAGGTGGTTGATGCGCTCCTCCAAGGGGAGCGCGGGCGCCTTGGTGCGGCGGGCCAGGGGGATGCGGCTGGCTATCGCGGGAATCATCGGCTCAGCCCTTGCGCGCCCAGTCGACGACCAGTCGGCTGTAGGGCTTGTCGACGACGAAGCGGGCGTCGTCCGCCGTCAGCCGGTCACGCAAGTCCGCGACGGCCATGCGGAAGCCTGGCTCGGGGGCGTCGTTGCCGCCGGTCGCGTCCCAGGCGCGGATCTCGCTCACGACGCGCTCGGCGAGGTCGGCGCCGCCCTCGCCGTGGCCGATCACGCCGACCTCCCAGTACCGGCCCTTGTCGTCCTCGCCCTCGCGGATGGTCAGGTACGCGAGCGACCCGGCGTCAAGGGCGGCCATGGAGCCCCACCCGAAGTGCGGGGTGAATCCGGGGCGCTGGCCCGGCAGGCGGGAGAGGCCGTTGGGCAGCACGCAGGCCAGGTACAGGTACAGCCACTCCCACGCCGAGCCCTGCCGGAACTTCACCCCGGTGTAGAGCTTGGTCTGCTGCTCGTCGAGGACCGTGCGCAGGGCATCGCGGTCGACGTCCTGCTCGCTGAACGTCTCCAGGCGCACGTTACCCTCGCCGGCCATCGGCACGAGGGTGTACACGTCGTCGCAGACGCCCTTGCGCAGGGGGATGAAGGTGGCCATCTCGCAGGAGACGGTCTTCCACGTGTCGCCGTCGCGTTCGAAGGCGAAGGAGCGGGAGATGCTGCCGCGGATGCGCATCGGCAGGACCAGGCGCCCGCCGGGGGCGAGCTGGTCGAGGATCTTCACGGGGACGTCGCCGGCGCCGACGGTGAAGATGATCCGGTCGTAGGGGGCGTGCTCGGGCAGCCCGGCCGCGCCGTCGGCCATCACCGCGGTGGCGTTGTCGACGCCTGCCTCGGCGAGGTGCTGGCTCGCGCCGGCGACGAGGTCCTGGTCGACGTCGAGGGTCCACACCTGCCCGCCGGGGGAGACGATTTTGCCGAGGAGGGCGGCGTTGTAGCCGGTGGCGGCTCCAGCCTCCAGGACCTTGTGGCCGGGCTGGGCGCCGAGCTGTTCGAGCTGGGTGGCGACGATGCACGGCGCGGAGATGCAGGAGATCATCTCCCCGTGCTCGTCGTGCTTGATCGGGACCGCGTCTTCTTTGTACGCGCTCTCCAGGTCGACGCCGGGCAGGAAGGCGTGCCGGTCGGTGGTGCGGAAGGCGTCGATGGCCGCCTTGCTGCGCAGGTGGCCGCTGTCGACGAGTCGCTGGGCGAGGGATTCGGGCAGCTGGTTGGGGTCGGTGACGGGTGTCATGGTGGTCTCCATTCGAGGGAGGCTAGGGTCCGCCGGGGCGGACTTGCGGGTGGACACGGCAGCTCCTTCTCCGGTGGAGAAGGCGACGTGACGGCCGAGCCACGCGGTGGCGGCCTGCGCTTCGGCAGGCACGCCTGCGCGGTTGAACGTGAAGATCGCGTGATGGGCGATGACGCCCCGGATTCCGCGTATCAGTCGGCCGTCAGCGGCGAGTCGGCGCAGGCGGCGGCCGGCGTCCTCAAACGCGGCGACGCGCTCGACCCAGCCCGCTTCCGCGTCTGGGCGCAGGGAAGCGTCCGCGTTCATCAGCCGCCGCATCGCGGAGACGGCTCTCTCCAGCGCGGGCCCCTGGGGCGGGGTGACGGGGGGCCGCAGGGCAGCCCACCGGGCCCATGCATCTCCGGCTTCGAACGGGTCCAGTCCCGCCTCGCGGATCATGGCGGACAGCAGCATCACGCTGCGCTCACGGGCGCCGGGGGTGCCAGTCTCGGCGAGCGCGGCCGGGCTGTCGGCGCAGAACACGTCGTGCGCGACCTCCATGCCCTCGGGGCCGCCGAAGGCATGGATCTCTGGCTCGTAGATCCCGCCCGTCCAGCCGGTGATCACGCGGGCGGCGACGAGCTGGTCCAGCAGGCCGGTGGCGGGCTGTTCGGTGCGCAGACGCACGCCGGCGTCCTTGCGCAGGAAGTGGAAGCGGCGCCCGGACAGCGCGGTCGCCAGGGCCTGGGCGGCGTCCGCGTGCTGGTCGGGGAAGGCCACGGAGGCGTGCCACCAGGACGTGTCCGGGGGGATCGGCAGGTTCTCGTCGTCGAAGGTCATGGGCAGAAAACTCCTTGCGAGGCGGCGGGGAGAGGATCAAGTGAGCAGGAGGACGCGGGTCCAGCCGGTGGTGTCGGTGGCGTTCAGGGCGAGTTGGGCTCCGGCGCGGCCTTCCATGAATCCGTGTTTGGGCAGGCGCTCCCAGTCGGCGGCCAGCCGTCGGTGCAGGTCCTGGACGATCGGGGTGAAGCGTGCGGGTGCGGGGCTGTCGGCGGCGACCGCGCGGGTGAGGGTCAGCAGGCCGGCCCAGCCGTGGCAGAGGGTCGAGTCGGTGATGCGGGCGAGCCGCAGCGGGTCGGTCAGGATGGTCTCGACGATGTCCTCGGCCGCTTGGCGCCGGGCGGTGTCGCCGAGGGCGAGCGCGGCGAGCTGCTGGGCGCGGGCGATGCCGGGCTGGCCGTAGCACCAGGACTGGCGGGCCGGTTCCGCTGCGGGCGGCTGGTCGGCCTCCAGGTGTGCTGCGGTGGACCAGTAGTGGGCGCCGTGCCGGTCGAGCCAGGTGGCGAATGTGCCGACGGCCTCCTCCTGCCCGGGGACGCTGACTCCGGCGCGCAGGGCGAGGGAGAGCACGGCCAGTGGCCCCGCGATGCCGTGGGCCATGCCGTTGTTGCCGTGGCCGCCGGCCATCGTCTTCCCGTCGGGGCCGACCGGCGACCACCACCCGGGCAGGATCCGGCCTTCACCATGGGCGGGGTGGGCGAGCGCGATGAGGCAGGCGAGCAGGTCGGGCAGCCGGGGCGCGATCGGGCGGCGGGACAGCAGCAGTGCGGCGAGTCCGGTCAGGCCGCGGATGAGGTCCCATTCGGCGAGGTGGGGCAGCGCGCCGGCCGCCTGACGGCGGTGGGCGGCGGCGAGCCGGGCGTCCACGACGCGGTCGACGGCCGCGCGGACGTCGTCGCCGGCCCCGTGGGCGCGGGCGAGGACGAACTCCAGGGCGGGTGCGCCGTGGAAGAGGCTGGCGTTGCTGCCGGTGCTCACCCCTCGGACGGTGGCCTGGGCGAGGTGGCGGCGGGCGGTGGCCAGGTCACGGCGCTCGATGTCGAGCAGGGCCATCCCCAGGGCGCCTTCGGACAGGTCCTGCGTACGGGGCACGGTCGTCGTGGTCATGAGCGCCTGGCCAGGGGGACGACGATGCTGTGGGCCCGGCCGCCGATCCACCCGTCGGCGTCCGGCGGGGGCGCGTCGTGCAGGGTGGCGATGCCGAAGGGGCTGGCGTCCAGGTGCGCGCGCAGGAGGTCCAGGTCGAGGTCGCGGGTGAGGTCGAGGGGCAGCTGCTGGTCGTCCTCGGCGAGCAGGACCCGCTCCGGCACGCGGAACCGGGCACGCCAGGCGTGGAGTTGGTCTGCCCACTGCTGGAGTGGTGCGGTGCGGGCGGGCAGCGTGCGGCTGCGGATTTTCCACCGGGCGGCGGTGAGGATGGTGCGTCGGTAGGTGAGGGCCGGGGTGAAGGGCAGGGTCCAGGCGGCGCCCCAGTCGAACCAGGTCACCTGCGGGGATGCGGCCCGGCTGATCTCGCCGAGGAAGCGGGCCATCGGCGGGGTGTAGTTGTTCCAGAGGAAGTTGATGGCGGTGGGGGCCAGCAGCTCCAGCGGCTTGCCCGTCGCGGACTCCACCAGCTGGGGGCGGCCGTCGGCGACGGTGACCGACAGGTCGCGGGGGAACAGGACGTGCGGGGCGGGGCGGCGGAATTCGCCGACGCTGACGACGCGGGGCAGGGCCTGGGGCGCGCGGGTGAGCAGGTCGGCCGGCACACGTCCGGCGTGGAAGGACAGCTGTGCCAGCTCCGCCTCCGCATCTATGGTGGGCAGGTGTGCGTACGTTGCCTCGGTGCCGGGGAAGAGGTGCCAGAACCGTCCGGTCATCGAACCGGCTGAGCGGGAGACGGTCAGGACCCGCAGCCGGAAGTCCCCCCGGTTGAGGGCCTGGACGGAGGAGGCGTGCACTTGAGCGGCCAGTTCGAGATGGGGCGCCGGATGGTGTGGCTTCTCGCCGGCCGCGGCTTCCAGCTCCTCGATCATTGCGCCCGTCAGGGCCACCGTGCGCCTGCCCTCGGCGGCGGCGGTGCCGGCCAGCTCCAGCAACAGGCGGTCGCGCCGGGACATCGGCCGGGGCGGTTCGCTCACGGTGACGAACCCTTCCGGAAAGCCCACGCCCCGGTCGCAGTCCGTGGCCACCTCCACCGGAATGGGGACGTTCTCGCCGTAGCGCTCGGTGAATTGCTCGATCCACCGACGCCAGGTCCATGTCCCGTTCGGATGAGTGGCCAGGCGGGCCAGCACGGTGGCTGTCGTCCCTACCTCGGTGAGCATTTGTTCAGGCAGCCACACGTCGGCATCCAACCGCAGGTCGCACGCGGCCCGCAGGCCGACTGCTTGAGCGCGCGCCGCGGGCGGTAAGCCGTCGGTGGGGTCGGTGACGGTGGCGGGCGCGCGCAGCGAGGAGCGCAGCAACCGCACCCGCAGCAGTTCACCGAGCAGCCGGTCGCGCGTTGTGCCGCTCACGGCGGGGAACTCCGCGGCCAGCTTGTCGGACAACTGGCGGTACGCGATCGGCGATCGGGCCAGGCCGAGTATGAGACGCAGTGCGGGGCTGAGAGCGAGGCGGAACTCGGCGTCGCCCTCGGACGGTACGTGGATGTGTTGGCCGCGCTGTCGAATCAGAGTGTTGACGCAGACGTCGACGTCGGCCATGCGTGCGGCGTCGCTCTCCCAGGTGCTGAGCACTTCGTCGAGCCCGACCGGGTCGGGGCGGTTGACGGCCTGGTGCTCGTCGCCGATGCGGATGGACGTGCTCTGGGCGAAACCGAGCTGCGCGACTCCGGCGAACAGGCCGTAAGGCGTGGAGCGGCGTGCGTAGCGGATCGCGTAGCGGGCGGTGGACAATGCCGCCCGGCGCATCCGGCGCACCTTCGGTGTGCGACCGTCGATGATGGCCTGCACCTGCTCGGCTAGGTGAGGGCTTGCCTGCGACATGGACCGGCGAAAGTCGGTATCGGACCACACCGTGCTCAGCCATGTGCGCCACTCGTCCGAGGGCGCCGTGGCCGTCGGCCAGAGTGGCATGACGGGCCCGGTCGTGTGGACCGCGGCGCGCAGCATGGCCTGCCCCGCGGCCTCGTACAGGCTGGGCCGGTGCCGTGTCATCAGGGCTCCTCATCATGTGGTGTGACGGGCGGGGTGGGCCGGACGGGGAGAGCCCCGTCCGGCCGACGCTGCCGGGGTAATCCGGCTTACGAAGTGGTGCAGGCGCTGGGGCAGGAGCTGCCGCAGGTGTCGCCCGTGCTGCACATCAGGACTGTCTCGGTCGCCGGCGTGCCCTCGATGAAGGTGATGTCGAGCCCGAACGGGTCGTCATCGGACTTCACGGGGTCCGCCTGCGCGGGAGCGGTCGGCCTCTCGGCCTGGATGGCGGTCATGCGTGCCTCCTAGATGTGGTGATGCGGGGTGCCGAGGCCCGGTCGGGCTCCGGTGTCTGCTACCAGACGGCGACGAGCAGCGAAGTCGCCGGAAGCGGTCGCGCGCCTGGGAGCCGGTGTGTGGTGCGGTCAGGCCGGGGCGGCCTGCGCGTGCGGGCGGTTCTTCGCGGCCTGGGCCAGTACCCGGGTGAAGTGCTCGGCGCGCTCGTTTCCCTCGGCCTCCTGGGCGCGGAGGTCGCCGAAGCGGGCCCAGTAGCGCCGGCAGACGTCGCTGTCCATCAGCTGGGCGGCGTACCACGGCAGATGGCCGGCAGGGACGAAGCCGAGGCGGTCGCGCAGACTGAGCATGCAGATGAGCTGGTTGGCCTTCAGCAGCTGCATGTACTCCTCGACGTCCATGTCCTGGGGCGTCCAGAGCTTGGCGATGTCGGGATTGGTGGACATGTGCGCGAGCCAGCCGAGCTGGTTCTGTGTGAGGACTGCATCGTTGCGCTCGGCCTGGTGCCGCGCCTCCTGCCTGAGCCGGGCGGTTGCGACCACGGCGGTGGTGAGGGACACGGCGACACCGGTAGCGATGACGGCGGTAGTGAGTTTCATGCGTGAACGGTCCTTTTACTGGAGTGGGAGCGTGGAGGAGCATTCGGATGGTGAGCAGGCAGCGGCTTCGTTCATGCGGCTTCCGGGAGCGCGTCGGCCAGCGTGCTTTCGACATGCGGCACCGAGGTGTACCTACGTCGCACCGTGTTGAGGGCGACCGCGATGGGCGGCAGCCCGACGCTGCCTCTTCGCTCGTCCAGTGATTCCGGTGCGCGCAGTGGGCACAGTTCGATGCCGTCTGCTCGCAGGAGGAGCTGGGTTCCGTACTCCTGCTCGTGCCCGCTGGTGATGAGGGCGCGGTCGTGCAGGTGTGCCCAGTGCTGGATGAGCGCGTCGCCGGCGTGGACGGCGCGTTGCAGCAGGGTGGTGGCGGCGCGCTGGAAGTCGGGTTCGTCGTCGCTGTGCAGGGCGATGCTCCAGGCGGCGCGGGCGGCGACCGGGCCGACGAGGCGGTGGCCGGGCCAGTCGTGTTCGGCCAGGATGCGGCGCAGCACCTTGGTGTTGGCGTGATCGGCGTGACGGCTCTGGCCGAGTTGGACGGCGTCGAGCTGGTTGCGCACGCGTTGGGTCCGGTGCGTGGCCGAGGCCTGGGCGCGGGCGATCAGCTCGCGAGCGAGGTCAGGCTGTTGGGGTTGAGCGGTCGTCACGTGTTGCCCCGTTCTTCGGGGGTGGCGGTGTGTGGCTCGTGGACGCGGCAGCCGATCAGTGGGCTCAGCCCGGACCGACGCTCGGCGGGGATCTCGAGGCGGGCGACTCGGTCCCCTTCTTGCCCTGGGCCGGATCCCTGTACCTCCCAGCCCATGTTGGTGAGCCGACGCAGGAGGGCGGCGATGGGTTCGGCGTCGAGGGTGTGGCGGGCCAGTGCCTCGGCCCGTACGAGGGGGAGGCCGAGCCGGGCGGCGAAGTCGGATGCCCACAGGGTGATCAGCCGGGTGATGTCGTCGGGCTGGTCGGGCAGGGTGTGGACACCGTCGAGGAAGAGGCAGGGGCCCTTGCCCCATCCGGGGTTGGGCTCGCGCTTGGGGATCATGCAGGCGAGTAGCCTGCCGTCCTCGAACAGCCCGGCCGGCTGCGTCCGCGGGTTGCGGAAGAGGGCCGGGATGTCGGCTCCGGCGGCTACGGGGAGACGGCGCAGGGTGAGCCAGCGCTGCCGGTCCTGTACAAGGGCGGCTGCCTCTCCACGTTCGGTGTCCGTGTGTAATGTGCGCATCTCGTATGCGGCGGCCAGGGGCGCCGGGGCGGCCGACGCCGCAGGCTGTTGCTCCCCGCGGGCTACGGGAGTTGGGGGCCTGCTCACCGGCTGGCTCCGCTCCGGGCCGGCTGGGCCTGCTCGGCCGTCAGCAGGTTCCAGCCATGGGCCAGAATCACCAGCTGGGTGGTGTCCTGTGCGCCCGTGTCGTCCAGGAGCTGGGTGAGCGCGGCGCGCAGGTCGGCCGGGGCGAGTTTGGCGGCGAGGGCGATGTCGCGGGTGTCGCTGTGCTCGGCGACGGCTCGAAGGAGCAGCAGTTGGTCCGAGCTGAGTTCCGGCGCCGGCCTGTCCGCCGTGGGCGGGGCGACCTGCTGCTCGCTGATCAGGCGGTGCACGATCACCGGGCGCTTGCAGCGGGGCGGGCAGTGGAGGCTTTCGCGGATGTGACGCACGTACTGGCGGACGGTCACGGCCGACAGTCCGGTGCGTGTGGCGACCTCCGAGGGTGTGAGGCCGTCGGCGGGGTGCTGGGCGAGGCGCTGCAGGGTCGGCGTCAAGGGGGTGATCGGTGCGCTGGTCGTCACGGACGGGGTCACGGTGTCTCTTTCTCCGCTGAGTGGATGGGCATGGGGAGGGGTGCCGCCGGTCCCCGCGGGGGTGAGGGGGGGGCCGGCGGCACGGGCCCGTGCGCGGCGGTCTGTGGATCCGCGGGCGCCGCGCACGGGGGCTTATGCGGCCGTGGGGTCGGGGCGTGCCCGGCTGGCTTCGGCGGCGAGGCGTTCGGACCACTGGATGTGGTCCTCGCCGAAGGCGGCGTCGGCCAGGCGGATACGCTGGACTTCGCCGGTTCCGGCCGGTGGGTAGGTGTGCTGGATGTCGCGCCACAGGCGCTGGAGGCCGCCGTCGTGGTCGAGGGCGTGGGCGCCGTGCAGTTCCATGGCGTCCTGGGCCGACTGGGCGGCCCACTGGTGGCCGAGGTACTTGGCGTTGATCAGGTCGGCGTCGCAGGGCAGGCCCTGGTCGAGCAGGTGGACGCACTGGTAGGCGAGTATCCGGGCGGCGCGCAGGCGGGCTTCCATGTCGCCGATGCGGTCGCGCAGTACGGGCAGGTCGGACAGGGTGCCTCGGTAGCGGGGGCGGGTCTTGAGACGGGCGGTGGTGGTGGCGACGATCGCCTCGTGAATGCCGAGGCTGACGGCGGCCAGGTTGGGGCGGCCGTAGAGGATGCTGCTGCTCTGGGCCACGCTCAGCCCTTGGCCGATCTCGCCGACCACGTGGTCCTTTGGAACGCGGACGTGGTTGAGGTCGAGGCGGCCGGCGCCAAAACCGTGCAGGCCAAGGCCCGGACGGTGGTCGGGGACGGAGAGCCCGGGACGGTCGGATTCGACCATGAACGCGGTCAGGGCCTGAGAGGCGCTCACGCCCGCTTCGGCGGTGCGGGCAACGACGAGGTGGGCGCCCGCGAGATGGCTGTTGCCGATATGCGTTTTGCTGCCGGTGATTATCCACTCGCCGCCTGCGCGTTCGGCGACGGTCTGGATGCCGCCGATGTGTCCGCCGGCGAGCGGTTCGGTCACGGCGATCGACAACAGCAGGGAACCGTCCGCCACCCTGGGCAACCAGCGGCGCTTCTGTTCATGGGTGGCGAAGTGCAGTAGGGCGCCGACAGGGATCAAGGTGGCCTGCAAGATGGCCGCGGCAGCGGCAGAGACCCGCGCAATGCGGTGGACCAGGATCGTCTTGGCCACGTGTCCGGCGCCCAGCCCGCCGAAGGCGGACGGGACGGTGACGGCGAACCAGCGCCGTGCGGCCATCAGGTCGGCGACCTTCCGTTCCACCCTGCCCGGAGCGGCCTCCATACGGGCGACGCGCGGCGCGACGTACTCGGCTGCGAAGGCGTCCGCTTCGTCCCACAGCAGGTGGTGGCGGGCGGTGAGGTAGGGACGCAGCGCCGGTGGCGGTGTGCTGGGTGTGGCGGACATGGTCTCCCTCTCCCTGGGTGGAGGTCGCAATGCGGAGCGGCCGGGGATCGCCTGCGGCTCCCGGGTGGGGGTGGCGGAATGGCTAGCGGGCCGGAGCGTGAGCGATGTGGTCCATCACCTGCGCGCCGGCGTTGATGACGATGTCCCTCAGCCGTCGCGCCTCGTCCAGGGACCGCTTCTCGGGGTCGATCACGCACACCGTTCCGAGCACGGTGCCGCTGTCGTGGATGAGCGGGGCGCCGAAGTAGGAACGGATCCCGACCGCGTCGACCACATGGTTGCCGCTGAAGCGAGGGGAAGCGTGCACGTCGTGCAGCGGGAGGGCTTTCTTGCGCGCCATGACCTCCGGGCACCATCCGTGGTCGCGGCTCATGGTGCGGCCGACGATGACGTACCCGCTGTCCACCGGGGGTTGATGCAGACCGACGAAGGTCTGCTCCTCAAGAAAGAGATTGACAAACCCGTAGAGGAACCCGGCCTGCGTGGCCATGTCGCGGGCCAGCTCGTCGAAGTCCTCGCTCGCCGCGGTGGGAACGCCCAGGTCCTTCAACAGCTCATACCGCTGCGCCAGCTCGGTTGCTTGCTGGGATTGGAGGCCGGTGACGGTGGTGTTGGCCGGGGCGGACGGCCCGCGGGCGGCGCCCCGCAGGTTGCGGCGCGGCAGGGGCAGCGTGGGTGGGGTGGGCGACGGAGTGAGGTAGGGGTAGTTGGAGTGCTGTGACATCAGGCGTCCTGGAGGGTGATAGGGGGCTTGTGGCGAACGCGCCTGGCGGAAGTGTTCGTCACCGCGTGGTCGACGAGAGTCAGCAGGACACCTGCGACGTGGTTGGGGTCCCGGGCGTCACACGTGACCACCGGTATGGAGGTGGACAGTTCGAGGGCGGTGCGGACCTGCTCGGGGTGGTAGCGGTGCGCTCCGTCGAACTGGTTGATGGCGACGATGAAGGGCAGGCCGATGTCTTCGAAGAAGCTGATGGGGGTGAAGCTGCTCTCAAGGCGGCGGGTGTCGACCAGGACGACCGCGCCGACGGCTCCCCGGGAAAGGTCGTACCAGAGGTCGACGAACCGGTCCTGGCCGGGCGTGCCGAACAGGAACAGCTCCAGCGGTACGGGTGCGTCGGGCAGGCTGAGCCGGCCGAAGTCGAAGGCGACCGTCGTGGTGCTCTTGGACTCGATGCCCGCCAGACTGTCCACGCCTGCGCTCGCTTCGGTCAGGTACTCCTCCGTACTCAGCGGCGTGATCTCACTGACGGAGCCCACGGCCGTGGTCTTTCCTGCGCCGAAGCCCCCGGCGATCACGATCTTCAGCACCGTCGGTGCACCGGCCTGCAGGCGCGATGGACTCTGCAGCGCCACAGTCGGGTCACCCGGCCTGGGGATAGGCGATGGCATCGGGCCACTTCCTCTTCAGGCCCACGGAGAGGGCGGCCAATAGGTGGGTGGTGGGACGTCCATCGGCGTCTGTGCCGGAGGCGGCGTAGGCGTCGGTGACGGAGACGATCAGGGCATCAGCGTCCAGGAGGTCCGAGACGAGGATTTTCACCGCGGTGACGGGGCGGCCGATTCGGCCCGCAAGCTCGGTCACTGAACGCCGTTGCTCTCGGCACAGGGCGAGGATCTGCGTGCATTCCTCGGCCTGCGCCGGTCCGGGCCGCCCCGGTCCGGCGTCCAGCACGGTGTCCAGAGCAAGCAGGTGCCGCGGCTTGGTGCGCCCGCGCGTCAGGGTGTAGGTCCGCACGAACATCAACTCTTCGGCCGTGCGGCCGTGTGTGGTCACTGGACTTCAGCGCCCGTGCTGAGGCGGACGGGGATATGCATGTAGGGGGCGAACTTTCCCACCAGCCGGCCCGTCTCGTATCCGACGGCGCCCGCGTCGGCGTCCGTGGTGGCGATGACAGCGAGAACGGTGTCCACCACACCCCGTTCGTTGCCGGGGTGGCTTTCGAAGGCGGCGCTGCGCCCGGCGCTCTGGACGAAGAACAGACAGTCGTCTCGCTCGATGATGACCTGCCTGGTCGGCCGCTTCTTGTGGCTGGGACCGGTGATGTTGGCCGCAAGGGAGGCAATTCCGCTGAACGCAGCCGACAATTCGTCCGCCCAGTCTTTGTCGACGTCGCTGTCCAGCAGCCGCAGCCCGTCCCGCGACAGCAGCACGGCGTGCGTGACGCCCGTGACGTCGGAGGCGAACTGCCGCAGCAGCCAGGCCATGTGCTCCCGCTGTCCGCTTGCGGTCGTCTGGGATGCGGGCGGGGCACTGGCCGCGTGGTTCATTTCAGGGTGGGTGCTCATAAAGATCGCTCCAGAAGGGGGGAGGGGCAAGGGTCAGGGCTTGGGCTGCTGCGCCGCGGGCGGAGAAGATCCAGCAGTTTCCCCGGCTTGGAAGCCCTTGCGGAAGGCGGCTGCGAGCCCTGGCGTCGCCGCGCTCACTGGGGTTTGCTCCCGCTGGTGCGGTGAACGGAACGAGCCGGTCTGACGTCTACGCGTGGGAAGAGCGGGCGCAGCACAGTGACCTGCCTCTGCGCCTCCCGGCGCCCCTGCCGTGCCGGGGGGCGCCGCCCGCTCTGTCCTCGGGGTGGCTGGAGCCGCGGCAACCTGCTGCGGCTGCGATACGCAGGGGCGGGGGTCCCTGGACGGCGCGCCCGCACCGTCCACGGGAGGAATCGCTACAAGGAGCCGTGCCGGAATGACGACCAGGGCAGTGGTGCCTCCCGTCACATTCTCCTGCAGGAGCACGAACAGCCCGTGCGACTGGGCGATCTTCGCGGCGACCAGCAAGCCGAGCTGGCCGGCTCGGACTTGACCGCTGACATCGACCTCGTCGGGGGCTTTGAGGAGCTGGTTCATCTGTGCGCGTGTCTGCGGATGCATGGGGATGGCCCGGTCCTCGACCTCGATCGCCAGCCCATTCGCCACCCGCTGCGCCCGCACCATCACCTTCGTCGCCGGGTCGGAACACTCACAGGCGTTCTCGATCAGTTCCGCCAGCAGGTGCGTCAGGTCCGGACCTACATGCCCGGGCAGACCCACCTCGGCGCCCACCGACCCGGCCGCGACGGCCACACGCGGATACTGCACGACCTCGGAGACAGCGCCGCGCAGCGCGGTCGCGACGGGAACAGGCCGGCGCACACTGCGCAGGGACTGCCCGCCTAGCACCGCCGTGCTCTCGACCTGGCGACGCATCCGCGTCACGAGGTGATCGATCTCAAAGATCTTGGCCAGCAGCTCCGGGTCGTCGGTCAGCATCTCCAGCTTGCTCAGTGCCTGAAGGGCCTTGCCGACCAGCGCGTGTTCGCGCATGGCCAGACGGCGCAGCACTTCCAGAAGCACGACGGACTGAGACTCGTCGTGCACGCGTACCAGCGACGTGATGGCCTGCGCCTGCAATACGCTCATTGCCTGGTTGATCTCGGCGTTCAAACTGGCCGATGGCGGCTCCTGCAGGTCCGGTAACGACGGCCGTCCCCCGCGGCAGAGTTCGTCCGCCGACCACAGCACCGACTTCTCCACTGCCGCCGCTGCCCCCGCGACCGCCGCCAATGCCGCTGCCTGGGCCTCCTCCACAGCCGTCTGCACGCCTGCTGCGACCGTGCGTGCTCCGCGAGCCGCCAACGTGGCGAGACCAGCCAATCCGGACACCAGGCCGGCCAGGAGCCAGACGTGTCCTATCGCGGACATCGACCAGAAGGAGAAGGCAGCGCTCAGTAGCGTGGCAAGCAGCAGCAGGGGAAGTGCCACGGCGCGGCGGGCACGGTGCAGCGTACGCACGTCGATCGGAGGCCGCCGTCTGCGGTGACCGACCGGGACCGATCGTGGCGAGAACACACTGTCAGGCATGGAGAAACCTCGTCAGTGGTAGGTGTTGCGCAGCGGGTCGTAGCCCTGGGCGCAGACCGTGTGGTGGATCGTCGCCCGCAGTTCGACGCTGATGGCGCGGTGTCGAGCGCCACGCTGGCCATCACCGCGGAGTGGACGAAGTGCCGGCGTGCCCCGCGTATCTCCCAGATGCCGTCGTCGGGTTCCCGCCAGCGTTGCGCCAGATGATTGTCGAGCCGCTGGTGCAGGACTGCGGTGTCGGCACCGTGGGCGACACCGCTGTCGTACACGAGGCACAGGGGACGCTGCACGGTCGGGACCGAGCGCTCGACCTCTTCCCGCAGCCTCTTATCTGTGAGGCCATGGGCTGCGAAAATCTGCGGCACACTGGCCTGTGTGGTCATCGCGTCCATGCCTTGATCCCACCACCCGGGATGCTGGGGTGGGATCTGACAACCTATGACACGGAGATGATCAATGCGCATAGCTGCAGCGATTACCGGCACGCGGCAGACAGATCACCTCACACCAACACGGCTGGGCGAAATATTCAGCACCTACCTCAAACCATGGGCAACACCCGACGCTCAGTTCTACGTTGGTGGCGCGCGCGGGATTGACAGCCTGGCGCTGCTGTGGCTGGCGCAAGAGACTTCGTCGCGAATCAACGTTGTCGTACCGGGGACTGTCCTGCAGCAGCCGGTACAAGCGCAGCAGGCGATCGAGCGCTGCCAGCACCGGATCGCCGAGGTTGTCGAGCTCAGCGCTACCGAACTGCACACCCAGGCCTATCACGCAAGGAACCGGTACATGGTCGACCGCGCGCAGTTGGTGATCGGGTTCCCGCTGCACGGGCCCGAGGGAGCCTCGGGAACCTGGCAGACAATCAACTACGGCGCGACACAGGGAAAACCGCGTCTGATCGTGCCCGTTTGAGACACACAGCGTGCATCATGGGAACTATGAACGCGCACGACAAGCGAGTCGGCGCCGCCACACTCAAGCGGTTACGGCTCGCCCGCGGATGGTCCCTCGCCGACACCGCCCGAGCCATCATCAGTCAAGCGAGGCGGCTCGCACAGCCGCTCGATGCGAGCAGCGCCAGTGTGCAGCGGTCTGTCGCACGATGGGAATCCAGCACACGGCCGATTCTGCCCGGCGAGCGGTACCAACTCCTGCTCGCCCACCTGTACGCCAGGGGCACCGACGGACAGACCTCGCTAGGCGGCGGCAGCGATTTCGGCGAACTACTCGATGCTCTCGCCCACCTCGGCGCGAGCGAGCGCCGTCTAGACGAACTGCGCACCCTGCTGGTACGCACCACGACTGACACAGGCGGTGGACTGCTCGCACTGCTCGGCCGTTCCGCGCAACACGCCCTGACCGCTGCTCTCACCGAGCCTTCCCGCTTTGACGAGGAACTGCTCACCGAACTGCGCCGCGCCGTCAGCGACGTGAACGAACAGATCGGAACCTTGCCGTTCGTGCGAGTCCAACTGTTGCTCGCGCCGATCGTCGAGTCGTGCCGTCGGCTCCTCGCCATCGCTGTCCCCGAGGCGCTCCTGCCCGGCCTGCACGAAATCGCAGCACAGGCGTACACCCTCGCTGGCAGAGCCGCCTTCGAGACGCGCGACGACGTGGCCGCACGGGCGCTGTACGCCGAAGCGACCGCTGCCGCAGGAAGGACCGGCTCCTCTTGGCACCGAGCCGTCGTCCACATGAGCCACGCCCTGGTCACCCTGTACTCAACGCCCGGCATCGCGGCGGCACAAAGGCTGGTCGACGCCGCCGTGCGCGATGCCCATACAGCCGAGAGCATCACGGTGCGCGCCCGAGCACACGCCCTCCAGGCAGAGATCGCAGCCCGCACGGGCGCCGCGCGGCCCGCCAAGGCAGCGCTCGCCTTGGCCTGGTATGACCTCGACAGCAACCGCGATGCCGACCCGGCTTCAACCTCATTCTCGCCCGCACACCTGCAAGGATTTGAGGGCGTAACTTCGCTGTACGTAGGTGACCCGGGCAAGGCACACGACTTTTTCGCCGACGCGGCACAGGCCCTTACAGCACCGCGCGAGCGAGTGCAGCGAGCGATTATCGTCACCGATCAAGCACTCGCCCGAATCCGGCTCCACGAGCCCCAAGCGGCCGCCGAGCTGCTGCACGGCTGCATCGATGCCGCGTCGCAGACTGGCGGCCGGGTCACAGCGATCCGGCTGCGACGCACCCGCGCCAACTTGAAGCCCTGGCGGCGGGAGGACTGGTTCGCCGACCTCGACGACCACCTGATCGACTCACTCGGTGCCTGACTCACCCTGCCCGATCGTGATGCTAGATCCATTTGCTGCCGGTCCTTACCTGCGGCGCTTACCTCTCATCTCGGCGAGCCGGACGTCGATCAAGATGCAGAGGCCTTGGCGGCCGCGTCTGTGCCTCTGCCAAGCGAATGTGGACCCATTCGGATGTCGCTATAGCGATACCGACATCGGGTTATCGACTGAATGCGGCAGTCGCTGAGACGGCCGAGATGACCGACTAGGAGATCCCCGACAAGTCTATGGAGATCCTGGAGGGCGCCGAGGCGGACGTCGGCCCAGCCAGTCAGAGCACCCCCGCGTCGGCGGGAAGGAGCCGGAGCTGGGGCCGGGGATTGTGGTCGTGGCTACTCCGACGGGGGGGGGAGGGGAAGACGAAAGCCGCGCTGCTAGGACGGCCACCCTGGTGCGCCGTTTCGGACTGAGGGGTCTTTATGTGGCGATGCCGTCACGGGTGACCAGCAATCAGGCCGAAGACGCCGTGGAGCAGGTGCTGGCGGGTTAAGGGAGGAGGTGCCGCCCGTCCGGCCGTGGCTGAGCTGGGAAGCAACGATCTGGGTATGCACCGACGCAGACTGCTGGCGACCACCGCGTATTCGGCCGCTGGCCTCGCTCTGCCCCCCCCCACAGGTGTTGGGCGGCCGCCTCGTCCGCGGCGGCATCGCGCCCAGCAGTCTCCCCACGGCTGGTGACCCAGGCCGACATCGACGACGTCCGCCACCTGACGGCCTTGTACTCCGCGCGGGACCAGCAGCGTGGTGGAGCCTCGGGGCGCTCGGCCCTAGCCGGCCATCTTCGCGACGAAGCGGTGCCGCTCTTGGGCAGCAGGTTTCGAACGGAACGCCTCCGCCGTGATACGTACTCGGCCGTGGCCGAGATGACCTACCTCGCTGGCTGGATGGCGTTCGATGCCTCCGAGCACCGCACCGCCCAGCGCTACCTCAACCTCGCCGCACGCATCGCGGCCGAAGCAGCAGATGGACCACTGGGCGGCCACATCCTGCGCGCCCTCGCCCACCAAGCAGTCGACCTCGGGCACTCACGCAGGGCCCTCGACCTGGCCGACGCCTCCATGACCCGCACCCATTACGGCCAGGCCAGCTCGCGCGAGAAGGCCCTGCTCTCGATCGTCCACGCCCGAGCCCTGGCCGCCGACGGCGACCGCCCCGGCACCATCGCCGCCATCAGCCGCGCGGAGCGGGACCTTGCCCGCGCCGATAATCAGGACGCTCCCGGCCGCGTCAGCTTCTTCCAGAAAGCCTCCCTCGCACACGAGACCGCCTGCGCTTTGCGAGACCTGGGCAACCCCATCGATGCGGAAATCCACTTCCAGCGCAGCGTCGCCACCCGTCGCCAGCAGCAGTACGCTCGCACTCACAGCGTGACCCTCGGCTACCCCGGTGCCGTCCAAGTCCAGCAAGGACATCTCGACGAAGCATGCGGCACCTGGGCACAAGCTCTCGACGCCATGGCCGGCGTCCAGTCCGGCCGAGCCCGCGACGTCATTGTTCGCATGCAGAGAGACCTGTCTCCCGTCCGCCAACGCGGAGGCCGCCACGTCGCCGAACTGGACCGCCGAGCACGGGAAATGCTGCGCGCCATAAGCTGACTACAGGGCAGGCCCGCAGCTAATGACGGCAGTTGCTGAACATGCGACCCCGTTAGAGAGGAACGAGTACAGATGGCAACGTACGAGGTCGAATCGATCGCAACGGTGGTCGGGGGCCACACCCGCGTGCAGGACGATTACCAAGGCGGAGTTGAGTCGGTCATCCGACTCAACGAGGCATACCCCCTTGAGACGCTGCAGGGAATCGAAGAGTTTTCCCACCTGACGGTGACCTGGTTCTTCCATTTGGCGCGACCGGAAGACGTTCAGCTCCACGCACGCAGCCCTCGCGGGAATCCGGACTGGCCGCCGACCGGTACCTTCGTCCACCGCAACCATCGGCGTCCCAATCAACTAGCGATCAGCTACCCGCGGCTGCTCAAGGTCAAGGGACGGGACCTCGTGGTCACCGATCTCGACGCTGTAGACGGAACGCCCGTGATCGACTTGGCACCGTACTTCGAACAGATGGGGCCTCGTGGCCCTCTCCGACAGCCTGCCTGGCCCGGCGAGATGCTCGAACCGAATTACTGGGCAAAGGCAAGCGAACGGCCCTCGGAGCACCCTGTGTGACAGAAGCGACTGAACGGCCCGGCGGAACCCCGGGGTCAGGCTCCAACTCGGCGTGGTCGAGGTCGGGGGGGCAGCGACCTTCCCCTGTAGCGCGCGGTGCACAGGGGAAGACGGCCCTGGAGTCGCGGTACACGAAACACCCCCGCGCCGGCGGGGGGGGAACCTGGTCCCGACGACGGGCTGGGAACTCACGACCGGAGCACCCCGTGTCGGCGAGGGGGACGCGGATGTAGGCCGGCCAGTGCTGGCTGGCGTCGGAACACCCCCGCGTAAGCGGGGAGGACTCCGGTTCGCGACCGAGGAGGTGTACGGCCAGCGGAACACCTTCGCGTCGGCGGGGAGGACAAGCGCCGCCGAGGATGCGCCGCTTGTCCTTCCGGAACACCCCCGCGTCGGCGGGGAGGACCGCACCCCGCAGCTCGACGGCGACCTGGGCCGCGGAACACTCCCGCGTCGGGGAGGACAGGTAGCGGTCGACGCTGCTCTGCGGGACGGGCGGAACACTCCCGCGTCGGCGGGGAGGACTCACCAAGGCAATCGGCGGGGCCGCCAAGGGCCGGAACACCCCCGCGTCGGCGGGGAGGACGTCGCAGAACAGGTACGTGTAGGTGTGCTCAGGGGAACACCCCCGCGTCGGCGGGGAGGACTGGCTCACCATGTAGCGGGCGCAGCCGTCGGTCGGAACACCCCCGCGTCGGCGGGGAGGACTCCCCGGGGGCGGTGGCGGCAACCCGGCCAGTCGGAACACCCCCGCGTCGGCGGGGAGGACGCCCTCGACGGCCTGGCCCACGTCTTCGGCTGCGGAACACCCCCGCGTCGGCGGGGAGGACGCCGTCAGGACGTCTCCGAAGCTGCTGCTGGCCGGAACACCCCCGCGTCGGCGGGGAGGACGGAGCGCAGTAACGACCGACAGCGAGTTAGTGCGGAACACCCCCGCGTCGGCGGGGAGGACACGATCGCCTCCGTGGTGACGCGCACTTTGTACGGAACACCCCCGCGTCGGCGGGGAGGAAGCCTTTTGGTTCGTCGTCCTTGATGGCGACAAAGGACCCCCCCGGGTCGGTGGGGAGGACGCGCGCATCCAGTTTTACACAGGACTCGCCATCGGCACGCCCCCGCGTCGGCGGGGAGGACCAGTTCCTGCTCACGTACGGACACCGATTCGACGGAGCACCCCCGCGACGGCGGGGAGGCAGGCCGCGGCGGGCGTGGCTCTTGACCGTGCCCAGGGGCAGACCGGTCCGTTCTGCTATCTGTGCCTGCGTCAGGTCCTCGTAGCACGCCATGGGATCGGGACCGCGGGCGGCGCGACCTGTCCCGCCACCGGCTACAGCTTCGCCGCCGCACAGCGGCCAGCCGGGCCATCGCCGCCGCCCTGCGCGAGGGCCTCGACCCGGTCCCGCCCCCCCCGCACGGGCGGCGGGCGCTCGCCATGGACGCGGTGCTGCTGCGGGCCCTGGACAACAAGCTCGAAGCCGAGGTCGCCCTCCCGGCACTCGGAGAACCCCCGCGTCGGCGGGGAGAAGGAGGCTGCCAGGCCGAGCCGCTTCGCGGCCGCGGAGCACCCTCGCATCGGCGGGAAGGACGTGACCTCGGCCTGTCGCTTATCCGCCGACAGCGGAGCACCCCCACCTTGGCGGGGAGGACAGCTCCATGGCGCCCATGAACATCTCCAGCGTCGGAGCACCCCCGCGTGGGCGGGGAGGACCACGTCGCGTCCTTCACGCACGAGCGGCTCGGCGGAACATCCGCGTCGGGGGGAGGACCAAGGCGGCACGGACATCCAGATCCGCGGCAACGGAGCACCCCCGCGTCGGCGGGGAGGACGCGGCGACGGTGAGCGGCTCCAGGACGTGCTTCGGAGCACCCCCGTGTCGGCGGGGAGGACGCCCTCACCACCCGCGGGGAAATCGAAGCGCTCGGAACACCCCCGCGTCGGCGGGGAGAACCGCCGAGCTCGGACGGCGTGAGCGGCCTTCCACGGAACACTCCCGCGTCGGCGGGGAGGACCACATCGAGCAGGGTGCCACCTACGTGCAGAACGGAACACCCCGGCGTTGGCGGGGAGGACCGACCGGAGACCGGCGCCGCGCCGAACTAGGCCGGAGCATCCCCGCGTCGGCGGGGAGGACGTCTCCAAGGACGGCCGCGCCCACTGGTCGGCTGGAGCACCCCGCGTCGGCGGGAAGGACGCCACCGACGGCGGCAACGGGGGCAACTCCAGCGGAGCAACCCCGCGTTGGCGGCATCGCCCCGGACGGGACACCCCCGCGTCAGCGGGGAGGACCAGTTCCTACTCACGTACGGACACCGATTCGACGGAGCACCCCTGCGTCGGTGGGGAGGACCGCAGCTGTGCGGCAGGCATGGACTCGAACTTCGGAGCACCCCCGCGTCGGCGGGGAGGACGCGCTCATTCTGCTCGGCACGGGCAAGATGTGCGGAAGACCCCGCGCCGGCGGGGAGGACGCCCCGGCGGTGAAGCTGCAGATCCTCGGGGACGGAAGACCCCCGCGTCGGCGGGGAGGACGGCACCAACTTCGGCGTCGACCTCGACCACACCGGAACACCCACGCGTCGGCGGGGAGGACCGGGCCAGGCCGGGCTCGCCGTCGACCTCGTACGGAACACCCCCGCGTCGGCGGGGAGGACGCCGACCCGAACGAGTGGGTCGCCGCGATCAGCGGGACACCCCCGCGTCGGCAGGGAGGACCAGGGCTACCACCTCGCCCAGCTCTACCTCAGCGGAGCACCCCCGCGTCGGCGGGGAGGACCCCGTCCGCTCGGAGATGCGGTCCAGGTACAGCGGAGCACCCCCGCGTCGGCGGGGAGGACTCCGCCCAGCTTCGTGGACGCCGCGCGGACCTGCGGAGCACCCCCACGTCGGCGGGAAGGACGACGTACTTCGGCGTCCTCCTCCCGAAGTCCGGAATAACCCCGCGTCGGCGGGGACGACATGGTGATCGACAGCTCCCAGGACTGGCCGGTCGAAACACCCCCGCGTCGGCGGGGAGGACCCGAGCTCCCTCGTCCACCCCGCCCTGACCGGAGGAACATCCCCGCGTCGGCGGGGAGGACGCTCCGATCAGCCACCGGCGGGTGGGTACCAGCGGAACACCCCCGCGTCGGCCAGGAGGACTCCTGGCTCAGCTCGAAGAGGTCGACCGTGAGCGGAACATCCCCGCGTCGGCGGGGAAGGCTCCTGCAGGGGCTGGGTGATGAAGCGGGCCGTCGGAGTACCCCGCGTTGGCGGGGAGGACACGGACGATGACGGGCGCCCGTGCGCGAACGGCGGATCACCCCCGCTTCGGAGGGGAGGCCACATCGAAGCCCCGGAACGTCGGGCAGCCCTTCGGAGCACCCTCGCGTCAGCGGGGAGGACGCGGAGGTGCAAGCCCTTCCAGAACATCTTCGGCGGAGCACCCCCGCGTCGACGGAGAGGACGCTGCTACGGCCGCAGGGCCGAGAAGTCCGATCGGAGTACTCGGGAGGACAGTACGTCCATCCGTGTGCGTGCCCGGGCGTTCGGGGCACCCCCGCGTCGGCGGGGAGGAGGACCACTCCGGGCGGGTCCGGGCCGCCTCCATGCGCGGAGCACCCTCGCGTCGGCGCGGAGGACGCCGGCCTCCGCTCGCTTTAGCTCGGTGAGCCGTAGCACCTCCGGGTCGCGGAGAGGAATGCTGGGCCTTGTCCGGCTCCTGCCGCCGCACCGGAGCACCCCCGCGTCGGCGGGGAGGACTCTCCAAAATCGATGTCCAGCGCTGCCGCGGACGGAACACCCCCGCGTCGGCGGGGAGGACCTACGTCGAGACCGAGATGCAGGCTCCCGCCATGGAACACCCCCGCGTCGGCGGGGAGGACGCGACCATCTCTATCTCGCGCTGCGGGCTGGACGGAACACCCCCGCGTCGGCGGGGAGGACTGTGCCTGCGGGTTGTGGTGAGACACGTGTGCCGGAACACCCCCGCGTCGGCGGGGAGGACCTGCTCGGCGACATCGCGTGCGCGGTAGGGGCCGGAACACCCCCGCGTCAGCGGGGAGGACATCGTCAGCAGCACACCGACGTCGGACAGCGTCGGAACACCCCCGCGTCGGCGGGGAGGACCAGACCGACCGTGGCCCGGCCATCGTGACCGCCGGAACACCCCCGCGTCGGCGGGGAGGACTTCCGCATCTGGTTCGCCTGGTTCTCCGGCGGCGGAACACCCCCGCGTCGGCGGGGTGGACCACTGGCCTCCGTAGGTGTACATGGCTGCGGGCGGAACACCCCCGCGTCGGCGGGGAGGACGTGTATGCGGCGTCGGGGCGTATGCCGGCCCACGGAACACCCCCGCGTCGGCGGAGAGGACGACGATGTCCGCTTCGCCGCTGGCGAGCTCGACGGAGCACCCCCACGTAGGCAGGGAAGACGACGGCGTCTACCTCCTGGACTGGCTGGACGACGGAGCACTCCCGCGTTGGCGGGGAGGACCGCCTGGTGGCGGAGCCGGCCTTGCGGAAGAACGGAGCACCCCCGCCCTTGGCGGCGAGACCCGGCGCGGCGATAGCGTCGTGCAGCGATCCGGGCGGAACACCCCTGCGTCGGCGGGGAGGATGCCGCTCCCCAGCAGGTGGCGAACATCCGCTTCGGAGCACCCCCGCGTCGGCGGGGAGGACGGACGACGGCCCTCGCGTCGTGGCTGGTCTGGCGGAACACCCCCGCGTCGGCGGGGAGGACCCCTCTCCCTGGGGAACGTCTGCCGGGCGGAACGGAGCACTCCCGCGTTGGCGGGGAGGACATCCGGACGCGCGGCGACTCCATGCCCTTGGCCGGAACACCCCCGCGTCGGCGGAAAGGATGTGGGCCGAGCCGATAATGACGTGCTCCATTACGGGGCACCTCTAAGTCGGTGGGGAGGGAAGCGGCGGCCTGATCGACGGTGGACTGCACCGTGTGTTGTGGAGTCAAGGTGCGTGCGATGCGGGGCTCGCTGGTTGTGACTCTATCGGTTGGCTGTCGGCCCGTGCTGTGGCAGGGGAGGGCCAGCCGCTGTCCGTACTTGCTGGTGGGGCCCGTTGCGGAACACCCTCGCGTCGGGGGGCATGGCTGGGGACTGGTGGCGTGGGCAGGCCGGAACGCCCTCCGTTGGCAGGGAGATGAGCGGGAGGAACTTGGGCCGTCGCCCGGACCGCGGATCACCTCCGCGGTGGCGGGAAGGACGCCTTCTATCCGGTGTCCACGTTCTGCATGCCACAGGGAACACCTTCGTCGGCGGGGAGGACAAGTGTTGCGGGGCGGGCCCTCTGGACAGCGTGTTGAAGTGGGGCACGAGCGTGTTGTTGGGGTCTTGCTGCACGCCTACGCCCTCATTCGTCGACACGGTCGGGGCGACGGGTGCCGTCCAGCGCAGCAGCGAGGGCCGGATCACTTCCGCTCGCGTGGAGTCGGCATCGTCCGCTTGTAACCGGGCGCCCCGTTTTAAGGCGTAACCCGGCTGCGCAGGATGTGGTCGGCTAGCGGGAGTGTTTGCACATAAGAAGGGGTGACGGACCCCTGGGGTCCGTCACCGTTGGCTCAGAAGAGCCAGCTGACGAGTTCGTTGATCAGAGCACGGATCACCGCGCTGACCACTACGCGTGACGTACCGAGAAGTACCTCACGGCGCAGGACGAACTTGTGCAGGAACCGGGACATTGCATCTCCAGAGCGCAGACTGAGCCGAGGTTGCGCCACATCCCTCGAGAGGGTCGTGCGTTCGTCTCGGCGTTGTCGTCGCCTGAAGAGTCAATGAGGTTCCGCGCACCTCCCAGGGAGGCGTGCAGCGGTATGTACTCTACGGCGGATACACGTTGGCGTGGCAGTGCTTGATGAATTTCCCCCCTCCGGTCTTCAAAGAGGTGCAGCAGGATGGGGGGAGTTGTGGTCAAGTCGTTTTTGCCGCGACCTTTTGAGGACGCCTGCACTGCATCCGCGACAAGGAGCACCCCATGTCCCTGGACCCCCGCCTGTGGGGCAAGGCTGCCGGGCTGGGCAAGAACGCCCGCGGGGCTCACCGCACGCACCCTTTGATCTGTCATCTGCTGGATACGGCAGCCGTCGCAGAGGTCGTCTGGGATGAACTGCTGACCTCGCACCAGCGGAGCATGGTGGTCGGGGCGCTGCAGGTTCCGGACGAGGAGGTGCGGGCGCTCGCGGCGTTCTGGGCGGGTCTGCACGACATCGGCAAGATCAGTGTGCCGTTCCAGCTCCACCGCGGCGGCCCGAAGAGCGCGGATGGAGTGCTGCTGGCGCAGGAGTTGGGTGGTGAGCAGGGGTACGGATTCGCGGCTGACGCCGCGCAGGACAGGCTGTCGCATGAGGCGGCGGCGCACTGGTGGCTGACGGGGATTTTCGAGGAGATCGGCTATCCGTCGTCGAAGCGGCGTCCGCAGTCCCAGCTCAGTCACGCGGTGGCCCAAATGCTCGGTGGGCACGGCGGTCGCTACCACCCGGCCGTCTACGGCAAGGATTACAGGTGCCCGGTCGCCCGTCACCCCGGTCTGGGCACGGGTAGTTGGGAGGAGCAGCGGCGCATCCACTTCGATGAGGTGCGCAGAGTGACAGGGGCGACCTCGGTTCCGCAAGGGCGGATGACGCCGGGAGCGGCTGTCGTTCTGACGGGGTTGGTGACCCTGTCGGACTGGCTGGCCAGCATCGAAGGGGAGATCCGGGCCAGGCTCAGGGAGGAGGGATGGGCTGGGGCTCCTGAAGACCTGGACGCTTACTGGCAGATCGCCCGCGAAGCGGCATTGCGTCTGGTGCACAAGACCGACCTGCTCGGGACGGGTTTCGCCCGGCCGAATCCGGTTCAGTGTGCGGGGGAGACCAGCCTTATGGCCAGCATCGAGGGCCAGTTGCCTGATGTGGTGACCGAACACGGTCCGGGCTTGGTGGTGGTGACGTCTTCGCCGTCGGAGGAGCGTACGGAAGCGGCTCTTCGCGCAGCGGCGGTCCTCGGGCATGCAGCGGGCGCGCGCGGTCTTTTCTATGCGCTGCCGACCGGTTCATCGGCCGACAGCCACATGGCGCAGGTGCGTGCTTTCGCTGAGCGGGCCCTGACGGGACCCTGGCGGTCGCTTCTGCTTCACAGCTCTTCGCGGTTGAAGCCGGCGGAAGCCGCGAAGCAGTGGGCGCAGGCCCATGCGGCCGGTGACGTCAGCGCGGAGCCTGGTGAGGAGTGGGTCCTGGCAGCGAACAGCTGGCTCAACTCCCATCACCGCGCACTGCTTGCTGCGCTGGGCACGGGGACGGTGGATGAACTTCTCCAGGCGGTCTTGCCGGTGAGGTTCAACGTGATGCGACTCTTTGCCTTCTCCGGCAAGGTCGTCGTGGTGGACGAGGCCCATGCCCGCGGTGCCTGGGGGCAGAAGCTGATGCTCCGGTTTCTGGAGTGGGCCGCTGCGCTGCGGATTCCAGTTGTCCTGGCTGCGATGTCGGCGGACAAGTCGGTTGATGCGATGTTGGCGGCCTATCGCCGTGGCGCTGGAGGGGGCAATGAGCCGATGGTGCAGCCTCGCCGGCTGCCGGCGTGGTCGTTCGTGGATGCCCACTCCGCAGGCGGGCATCTGCCTCGGCAGCCTGCGCAAGCCGTTCGCGCCGGCACGCTCGAAATCAAGGTCGTTGATGGTGCACCGTACGACGAGATCCAGGCGGCTCTTGGGCCCCTGGTCGAGGCCGGCAACGGCCGGGCCGTCGTCTACCGGACCACGCCCGCGGAAGCCATCCGTACGTTCCGTCAGCTCTCGCAGGACCTGCCCGGCCTCGATGTGACCCTGGTTCATGAACAGATGCGCAACAAGGACCGATGGCGGCGTCTCGCGGCCTGCCGGAAGACCTTCTCTCCCGACGGCGGCATCGGCGGCCCTTCCGCGCTGGTGACGACGCCGATGCTGCAGCACGTCAGAGGTCTGCGATTCGACCTCGTCGTATCGGGGCCGGCGCCGCTTGCGGACCTGCTGGCCCGTGCGGCACAGGGCGCGGGTGATCAGCCGCGGCTCGTGGTGCTCCGAGCGGACAACAAGTTCGAACTGGACGACGTCGCCCTGGTGCGGCGTACTGACACAGTTCTGGGGGCCGGCAGGACGATTTCGATGCCGGAGGAAGTGCCCCTGCTGTTGGATGAGGTCTACGCCGACGAACTCGTCGACAAGCTGGGGGAGGCTGCGGCGCGTGAGCTTCAGCAGCTGGACAACCGGCGGACGGTCCGAGAACGAAGGGCCACCGGTACTGCAGGTTGGCTGCAGGTGCCGGGGCCGCGGGAGCTTGATGGCGACCTCGGCTTGCTGAGCCGCGACCACCCCGGTATGGAGCCCGAACTGCTCGCCTCCGTGCTCGGCGAGGAGATGGTGCATGTGGTGTGCCTGTACCCGGGGTCTCTGCTGGAGGACGGGGCCCTCACGGAGAAGCTTGCACGCGATTCCAAGCGCAGACCGAAGCCGGGCCAGCTTGTCCCCTACCTGATCCCAGTACCGCAGCGACTCGTCGACGGCGTGGCGGGCGATGCAAACAGCGTCTGGCGCGACATGGCCGCCCTCAAGACTGTCCTCCGGCTGAACATGACCTGGGAAGACGGCACGTGGGTGCGAACCGGCGAGGGGCACCGGTTCCAATCAGACGAACTGGGCCTGATGGTCGACCGGTTGCCGTAACGGCCCACATCCTCCCCGGTTGTCCTTCTAGGATCTGGTGACGCGCAACGATGGGGGGGGAGGGGCGTGAACACGTCTGCGTCGAATCTGATCGACCAGCCATGGATTCCGATCGCATGGGTGAAGGGGCAGTCGGGCCCACCTGAAGTAGGGCTCAGGGATCTGTTTGTGCACGCCCGAGAGATCCGCACTCTGCTGATCCCGGAGGCTCCGGCTCACTCGGCGCTGCTGCGCGTGCTGTACGCGCTGACCGCCCGGATCACCGCTCTGGACGAGGCAGGTCCCGGAAGCTGGGGCGACCGGCGGGAACACGTCCTTGAACAAGGGTTTCCTGAGCAGAGCATCGACCTGGCTGACGGCCGCAAAGCCGGCATCGAAGGCTACTTCGGTCAGTGGAGCCACCGCTTCAACCTGTTCGACAGCGATCGTCCGTGGCTCCAGGACCCCCGCCTCCCTGACCAGTGCGACAGGAACAACACTGCTGGCGTCCACAAGCTGGTCATGAGCCGGGCAGCGGGCAACAACCACTCATGGTTCGAGCACTGGAGCCACGACACTCCCGTGCCCCTCGATCTTTCGCAGACGGCATTATCGCTGCTGACCTGGCATTACTGGGGAGACCCCGGCGCCCTTTCGAGACGTGCGGTCGGGCACGTGAGGAGCCACTATGCGAAAGCTTCACCACTGCGAGCCGCGCTGTCGTACCACCCGCAGTGCGACAACCTGCTCCTGACGCTGCTGGCCGGTCTCACACCGCCGGACGGCGACGTCAGCCGGCACACGGACCTGTGCCCATGGGAGCGCGAAGACCTCCCAGACCCGCTCAAGCCGATGCCCGAGCCGCAGGGCCCCTGCTCACGGCTCACCGCCTGTTCACAGCACGCACTCTGTCTCATCCCCGCCCCGGACGGCGAGCATACGGCCGACGCGTACATCACCTGGGCTTATGACGCCGAGCGGATCCGGCCGGAAGACGACTACCTGATCTGGGACATCGCCAAGGACGGGAAGACAGCCCCCCGGCTCGCATGCTCCTCCCGTTCTCTGTGGCGCGACATCGACGCCCTCCTGCTCAAGCAACTGGACGACGCAAACCCCATCCAGCCGAAGGTCATGGACCATGCCTTCGACGTCAGCGAGTACTTACGGGTACGCGCCCTCGGCTTCGAACAGGACGCCAGCCAGGCAGCCAACCACCAGTACGTCGACTCCGTGACCCCGGTGCTCCTCTCCCGAGTGGAAGAGGATGCGGCGAGCACCGAGCGGCCCGTACGCCAGCTCCGCGAACTCGGCGAGCTCTTCGGGCACCGGCTGGAGCAGGCCACCAAGGAAGCCTGGCTGAAGTACACGGACGACAAGAAGAACGATCCGGGGGCCTGGCTGGACGCGGTCGCGGCACGGTACTGGCCGTCGGCGGAGGACGAGTTCTGGTCGCGCTTCCGGCGGTTGACACGCTGCGGCGGCCCCATGGCCACCGGATTCGACTTCGAGGCCGCGTGCCGAGCCTTCGGACGGCACGCCCTCGACGCCTACGAGGCAGTGACCGACTCAGTGACGCGCACACCACGAGGCGCCAAGGCCGTCACCAAGGCGAAGGCCATCATTCTCGCCGCCCTGAAAGACCCGCACAAAGCGATGGAGCAACCGGCGACGAAAAGTGCGGCCAAGAAGTCGTGACCGTCGCCCGCCGACCCGAGGACAAGCTGTGACCTTCCAAGCTTCCGAAGCGAGCAAGCGGCAGAGGAATCGCGCCACGTACGCCGCATTCACCGCACACATTGAACATCTGTGCCGCACAGACCCCGGTGCCCGTGCGGCGCTGCGCGCGGGCCTGCGCCGCGACCTGGACCACCCGCGCACACGCCCCATGCACCGGCTACTGACGCCGCGACTGCCGGAAGGGTGCGACGACAAGACAGCGCAGGCTCACTACACAGTAGCCTCGCTGATCGCGGCTCAGCCCCGACACGCCTTCTCACCCGCCCCGGGAGACGACGAAGACACCGCAGACGAACACGAGGCGGCAAAGAAGCAGGCTCCACGGGAGGAGGGAAAACCGGACGAGAAGGGAACTCCGCCCGGGCCGACCCCGTATGGCTCCTCATTCGGTGCCACCCTGGGCAAAGCCGTCACCGCAAAGGGCACCTCGATGCGGATGAGCGCCGCAGAAAGCCGTATCAACCTCCTGACGCGGCAGAGCCTGCGCGGTATCCACCTGCACCTCCCTGCGGCGGTGAATCAGGTACGCACCACCGACGCCTCCATCGACTGGGAACAGTTGCTGGCAGACCTCGTCGACTGGCCGTACCAGTCGGGGCGTATCAGCCGCCGCTGGCTGCAGGACTTCTACCGGATCACGGCCGGCGCCGACCAGGACTGACCCTCACCCACAGGAGATCCCCGATGAACCTCAAGCCACGCTTCATCGACATCCACGTCGTCCAACCAGTCCCCTACGCGAACCTGAACCGGGACGACACCAATTCGGTGAAAAGCATGCTCTATGGCGACGCCCTGCGTACCCGCATCTCCAGCCAGTCCTGGAAGCGGGCCACCCGCAAGCACTTCCAGGACACGCTCGGCGAGAACGCGCTGCGCACCCGCCGTATCGGCGAGCGGGTCGCCGAGGTGCTTCGCGAGCGTGGGTGGGACAAGGCGCTGGCCGAACGCGCGGGCGCGCATGTTGCGGCGGGGAGCAGCATCAAGTGGGAGGTGGCCAAGGGGAAGGACAAACAACCCATCACGAACAAGGTCCTGACCAACGCGCTCGTCTATCTTCCCGAAGACGCTGTCGAGGACTTGGCCGACATCGCCGAAGCCAACAAGGACGCGCTCACGACCGACTTCACCGGCAAAGGGAAGAACAAGCCCGAAAGCGCCCTGAAAGGGAAGATCGACAAGATCCTTGTCAAAAGGAACGGGGTCATCAACCTCTTCGGCCGCATGCTCACCGAGGTCGACCAGGCCAATGTCGACGGTGCCGTCCAGGTCGCGCACGCCTTCACCACACACACCACTGAAGTCGAACTCGACTACTTCGCAGCTGTCGACGATGTCACCGAAGCCAACGATGATGAAACGGGCAGTGGCCACATGGGCACTGCCGAATTCAGCACCGGCACCTTCTACCGGTTCGCCACCGTCGATCTCAACGAACTCATCAAGAATCTGAGCGAGGACAGTGACATCGCACTCGATGCTGCCCGCGAGCTCGCCGGCCAGTTCCTGCTCTCCTTCATCGAGTCCCTGCCGCAAGCGAAAAAGAACTCCACCGCCCCGCACACCATCCCGCATCTGGTCCACGTGGCGGTCCGCTCCGACCGGCCGCTGTCGTTCGCCGCAGCCTTCGAAGAACCCGTACGATCAGCCGGACACGGCGGCTTCGTCGCGCGCTCCGTGGAAAGCATCGATGCGTACGCCAAGGCCGCGAACACTCTCCTCGGCCCCGACCGAGTTCTGCACGCGGCACATGCTTCCCTCCAGTTCGACAAGCTCGAGCACCTCGGCGAGCGCCACTCGTCCTTCAAGGCTCTCGTCACCGCAACCGTCGACTACGCTCTCGCCGAGGCCCCGCAGTGACCGACCGCCCCTCCCGAGGTCTGCTGTTGCGTCTTGCAGGCCCACTCCAGTCCTGGGGCACGCACAGCAAGTACGCGCGACGTGACACAGCCCGATTCCCCACCCGGTCGGGCATCGTGGGCATGCTAGCCGCAGCTCTCGGACGAGGGCGCCAGGCGCCCTTGGACGACCTTACGAAGCTGTCGATGACCGTACGTGTCGACCGACCCGGTGTCGTGCTGTCCGACTTCCACACCGTCGGCGGTGGACTGCCCGCCGATGAGACAGTGATCACCGTCGACGGAAAACACCGCCCCGAGGGTAAGGGCACTCTGGTATCCAGACGCCAGTACCTAGCCGACGCTGCTTTCACCCTCGCGCTGACGTCCGATGATGAAGCGCTGCTACATGCCTGCGCCGCCGCCCTGCGTGACCCGTACTGGCCGCTCTTCCTCGGCCGCCGGTCATGCCCGCCGGAAGGCCCGATCCTGCTGGGCTACGGGGAAGATCCGCTGCGCCACCTGGTACAGCTGCCTTTAGCTGCCAAGAGGCCGCGCACCGGCCGACAGCCGGTTGAGTTCTACGGCGACAGACCGCTCGGTGCGCTCCCCGTGAACTCCGACGCCCCCGACAAGGGCGACGGGGATCACCACAGCGGCGAGGTCACCGACGAGCCCATGTCATTCGCACCACTGGCACGCCAGTACCGGCCTCGGCCGCTGTACCGGCGTGCCGTGCACCTACCGGACGCCGCCTACAAAGGCTTCGGCACCGGCTACCTGGAGACGCTCCAGAGCTACATCGACACCCACTTCGCGACGGCGGAAAGGAGCACCCGGTGACTGCATGGCCGGACCCCATCGTGCCCTGCTCTCGCGAAACCCGCCGAACTGAGCGGCAATGTGCAAGGCATCCGACTGCGCCAGCGCATGGTGCAGATGTTCCCCAGCACGCTCCAAGCGGCGTACGACTCCGGCTACACCCCCATCGACGCTGCCTGCTCCGCCACAGCGCGGGCGCGAACAGGCCCGTACTCCGGCTGGCCGGCCCGATGCAGTCCCGAGGCGAACGCAAGGCGTTCACCCCCGACGGAGACACCGCCCCGCTCCCCAGACGCTCCGCGCTACTCGGCACGCTTGCCGCGGCGCAGGGCATCACCCACCAGCACACAGGCGCACTCGACCGGCACGAGGCTCTGGAGTTCACCGTCCGGGTGGACCGGCCAGGCGGCCGGCGAAGCAGACGTGCACACCGCGTACGCCATTCCCCTCTGCCTCGCCCTGCACGGCTGCAATTACGCCTGACGCCAGCTCCACCGCATCAGGGAATGCTACTCACGGCACCTGGCTACCGGCCTCACACCTTGCCAACGAAGCTGGTCCACTACGCCATGAAGGAGGCCGCCGCATGAGCCCCCGCGCGGCTCTCGCCCGCATCCGCCTCAATCCCCACAGCCGCGCCGTCCAGCGCGACCTGCGCAACGCTACCGACATGCACCGCACCCTTATGCGTCTGGTCCCCGACGGCCTGGGCGGCAGTCCCCGGCAGGCGGCCGGGCTCCTGTACCGCCTCGACGTAACCGACACCTTCAGCACCCTCCTGGTCCAGGCCGCCACCCTCGACCCGACACGCCTGCCCGACGATTACGGCCGCGCCGACGTCAAAGACCTCACCCCCGTGTTCAACGCCCTTCAGAAGGGCCTCGCCGTCCGCTACCGCATCGTCGTCAACCCGGTAAAAACCGAACGCCTGCCACTGGAGAACAAGGGCCGACGTGGCAAACGCATCGCGCTCACCGGACCGGACGCCGACCAGTGGTGGACACGCCGCGCCCACGAGGCCGGATTGCACCTGACGACAGCGCTTCCCACCCTGGTTGCTGCGGTGCACGGCAGCCGCGACGGCGCCGCCGCCGTGCGGCACCACCTGGTGCGCTACGACGGCACCGCCACCGTCACCGACCCCGACGCCCTGGCCGAGGCCGTGCTGGTCGGCATCGGGCGGGCCAAGTCTTACGGCGCTGGACTGCTTAGCCTTGCCCGCGCGACCGTATGAGCCCACCCTCGGACGGCGGCCAGACGCGTAAGCGCCTGGCCGCGACGGCCCTGGCCTTGCTCTCTCCGGCGTCGCAGACTTCCTGTACTTCGTTTGCTTCGGCGTCCTTCTCGCCGAAGGAAGGATGTCCGGACCCCGCATGTGGATCGCTCAGCCGGTCCGCCGTCCTCCCCGCCGGTGCCGAGGGCGACCCGTGGGAAAGAGGATCCCCCCACGTGGGTAAGGAGGACCCCTACGGCGCGAACTCGTACGAGTGGACGACGGCACACCCCCGCATCGGCGGGGAGGACCGCAGTGCCAAGGGGACGGCGTCGCTGGTCGGCAGAGCACCCCAGTGGTGGGGGAGGACTCGGCCCTCCAGCTCACGGACGAGCAGGACGACGGCACACCCCCGCGTCGGCGGGGAGGACTCTGACTCGCTGTCCTTTTTGTACCTGGACATGGTCCGTGTGGTGCAGGACGACACCGGAGTGTGCGCGCAGATCCAGATCGACGAGCACCGCACCGACCTCGTCTACATCCCCACCGCAGCCCTGTCCTGCCTGCTCCTGGGCCCCGGCGTCTCCATCACCACCCCAGCGTTGACCACCCTCGCCCGCCACGGCACCAGCGTCGTCTGCGTCGGAGCGGGCGGCGTCCGCGCCTACGCGGGCATTCTCCCCGACTCCCTCACCACCCACTGGCTCGAACAACAGGTCGCAACATGGGCTGACCCCACGCGGCGCCTCGAGATCGCCGTCCGCATGTACCGGATGCGCTTCAAGGACGCCGAGGTGCCCCAATCGTCACCCTGGAACAACTCCGCGGGTTGGAAGGCCAGCGCATGAAAGCCTTCTACAAGATCCTCGCGCAACAGCACGGCATCGGACGCTTCCGCCGCAACTACCGGCCCGACCAATGGGACAGCCAAGACCCCGTCAACCTCGCCCTGTCCGCCGCCAACACCTGCCTGTACGGCGTGGTCCACGCCGCCCTGCTTGCCCTCGGCCTCTCCCCAGCCCTCGGCTACGTCCACACCGGCACCCAGCACGCCTTCGTCTACGACGTCGCCGATCTTTACAAAGCCGACGTCACCCTGCCCCTTGCCTTCGCCCTCCACAACTCCGACAACCCCGAACAACAAGCCCGCCGCCGCTTCCGCGAAGACCTCCGACTCCTGCGCCTCCTGCCCCGTATCGTCCAGGACGTCCAGGCCCTACTGACCTCGTCCCACCCCCAGGCGACCACAGCCGACATCGACGCCGACGAGGAACGCTCCGAACGACGTGACGTCCAGATGGTCCACCTCTGGGACCCCAAGAGCGGAATCCTCCCAGCAGGCGTCAACTACGCCAACGGAGACACCTGATGCCCTCCATGGTCGTCATCGCCACCACCGCCGTCCCCGACCACCTGCGTGGCGCCCTGAGCCGATGGACCAGCGAAGTAGTACCCGGCATCTTCATCGGCAGCGTCTCAGCCCGCGTCCGCGATCAACTCTGGCGCGCCGTCACCGAAGTCGTAGGCAACGGTGCCGCCGTCCTTGTCCACCCCGCCCCTACGGAACAGGGCTATGCCATCCGCACTGCAGGAACCCGACGCCGGATCCCCGACGACTTCGACGGCCTTACCTTGATCCGCATGACTGCTGCACCGATAGTAAAAAGAAAGGCAAAGTCCCTCTTAGGGTCCAGGTCAGGAAGTGTCCTCCCCGCTGACGCGGGGGTGCTCCGAACGACGTCGTCCGCATGCCCGACCCCGAGCGGTCCTCCCCGCTGACGCGGGGGTGCTCCGTCCAAGCAGGCCTACGCCGACGACCTCCGCCTGTCCTCCCCGCTGACGCGGGGGTGCTCCGGTGTACCGGACGTGGTACGTGTGCGGCTCCACGTCCTCCCCGCTGACGCGGGGGTGCTCCGCACATCAAAAAGCTGCTGGCGCCCGGCAAGACGTCCTCCCCGCTGACGCGGGGGTGCTCCGGGCTGGGTGATGCCGTCGGGGTGGAGGAGGATGTCCTCCCCGCTGACGCGGGGGTGCTCCGCCCGCGGCATGAGCGTCTCGTGGTCGTTCAGCGTCCTCCCCGCTGACGCGGGGGTGCTCCGCCCGCGGCATGAGCGTCTCGTGGTCGTTCAGCGTCCTCCCCGCTGACGCGGGGGTGCTCCGAAGGAGACGATGGACTGCTGGACCTGGTCCAGGTCCTCCCCGCTGACGCGGGGGTGCTCCGTCCCTCGACCAGCCCGACGGGCCGCATGTGGTCCTCCCCGCTGACGCGGGGGTGCTCCGGCGTCGGAGCAGATGCGGCTCGTCGAGCGCACGTCCTCCCCGCTGACGCGGGGGTGCTCCGACCTGCGCGTCGAGCCCGCTGCCACCCCTGCCGTCCTCCCCGCTGACGCGGGGGTGCTCCGTGCGCCGAGGCCCTCGCGCTGCGGATGGCGTTGTCCTCCCCGCTGACGCGGGGGTGCTCCGCGCACCGTGTAGGTCTGGGTCATGCTGCGTTCGTCCTCCCCGCTGACGCGGGGGTGCTCCGGCTGCGATGTCGCGCACCGAGTAGGCGCGGCCGTCCTCCCCGCCGACGCGGGGGTGCTCCGCGGCCTGGACGAGCCGGTCACGCCACGATTCGCTCCTCCCCGCCGACGCGGGGGTGCTCCGACAAGGGCATCAGGATCTGGGTCACAACGCGCGTCCTCCCGCCGACGCGGGGGTGCTCCGACCGGCGTCGTCGACTCTGTCAATCTGGTCGCGTCCTCCCGCCGACGCGGGGGTGTTCCCTCGTGCCGCAGACGTAAGGGACGTACTGATCCGGTGTTCGGTTGCGGCCTGTGTGTGGCTGCCAGAGTCCACGTATCGGTAGGGAAGACAAGCCGTGCCGGATCAGTCGACACTGACCCGCCCGACCCGTATGGCCTGACACAACGACGTGGCGAGGCCAGAACACGGCGTCGGCCTCTCACGGGGCGCTGGGCCCTGCAGGGTTGGTGAGGACCGTGTCGAAGGCGCTGCGGACCTGCGAGCGAAGCCAGGCGTGGGCCGGGTCGGTGTCGTAGCGCTGATGCCAGCCGCAGATGATCGGCGTGGGGGGTGAGGGGATCGGCAGAGGGACGGCGACCAGTGCGAACGCCTGGAGCAGCGGGCGCCAGGTCAGTTGCGGCACGGTCAGGACGAGGTCACTGCCGGCGATGAGGTGTGCAGCGGTCGCGGAGGTGGCGACAGCGGCGAGGACACGGCGGCTCAGGCCGTGCGTTGCGAGGACGGCGTCGACCGGGTCGGTAAGGCGGCCCCGGCGTGAGACCAACACGTGCGCCTGTGCGGCGTACGCGGCAAGGTCCAACCCGCGCGCGCACGGGTGTTCGCGGCGCATGACCACAACGAGGCGGTCGGCCCCGACGCTTTCCCGCCGGATCTCGGGCAGGGCCGGTACGGCGGCGCCGATCTCCAGGTCGACACGGCCGTGCCGCAGGTCGTCGGTGTCAAGCGCCGGTTCGGCCAGGAAACGCAGGCGCGCTCTGGGTGCCTGCGCGGCCATTGCGGCCAGCAGGGGCGGCGCCAGCGCGGTGGCCAGCGCGTCATGACACTGCAAGCTGAAGACCCGGTCGAGGCCGGCCAGGTCGAGGTCACGGCGCGGTGTGAGGACCTCCCGGGTCTGGCGCAGCAGTATGCCGACCTGTTCGCGGACGGCGAGCGCGTAAGGCGTCGGCGTCATCGTGCGGCCGGTACGCACCAGGATGTCGTCGCCGGTCAGCTTCCGCAGCCGGCCCAGGCTGCGGCTAACCGCCGGTGAGGACAGCCGCAGCCGCCGTGCGGCACCGCTCACGCTCCCCTCCTCCAGCAAGGCGTCCAGCACAGTCAGCAGGTTCAGATCCAGTTGCACGACAGTAAACTCTAGCCTTACAAAGTTGCACTGGACTTCATTATGGGCAGAGCTGATGGTTGCTCCATGACCCCACAGCAGCACCAGCACCAGCAGCTCCTGGCCACCGCGACGACAGCCGTCCACACGGCGGCGGCACGCGTCACCCGCGCGGCGCAGACACCCACGACATCTGCGGAACTGTTCGCGGCGCTCGGCGCCAACGACAAGGCCGTCAGCGACATCCTCCAGCCGGCGCTGACCGGTGCGCTGCCCGGCTCGCGATGGACGCAGGACGAACACGCTTCGGGCCCGATGCCCGACGGCGACTGGTGGGTCGTCGATCCCGTCGGCGGCAATATGAACGCGGTGCAGGGCATGTCCGACTGGAACATCGGCGTCAGCCTCGTCCGCGACAACCGCCCGGTGCTGGCCGTCCTGTACGCCGGCGCGGCCGATGAGACGTTCACCGCGATCGCCGGCGGCGGTGCGTTCCTCAACGGCGTGCCCCTACGAGCCTCGGCCAAGACCGACCTGGCGCTGGCGCTCACCGGCACCGGCCAGGCCAAACTCAACCGTGACGCCGCCAACGCCGAGCGCGTCGGCGCCGCCGTCGCCGCGATGATGCAGCACGCCCTGTACGTCCGTGCCTCCGTGCCAGTCGGCCACCAGCTCTCCCAGGTGGCCGCCGGCCGCATGGACGCGCACTGGCAGTTCGAAAACCTGCGCTCACACATCGCGCCGGTACTGCTCACCCAGGAAGCCGGGGCCACCGTCACCGACCTCGAAGGCGAACCCTGGCAGATCACCAGCGACGCCTACCTGGCGGCTGCTCCCGGAGTACACGCCGCCGCTCTCAACGTCCTCCGCCCGCTCAAATGACCGGAAACCTCATGGAACTCACCATTCTCGCCGCCTCCGGCGCCACTGGACTCGAACTGACCCGACAGGCCCTGGGCCGCGGGCACACAGTCGTCGCGATCGCGCGGAACACGGACCGCATCACCGTCCCCAACTCCCCGCGCCTCACCCGCGTCGCCGCCGACGTGCTGGTTCCGGACACGATCGCCGGCGCCCTCGAAGGACGCGGGACCGTGCTCTCCGGCCTCGGCGTCGCCGGCCGCGACAATCCTGGCGCGCTCACCGCCGGCGCCCAGGCCGTGGCCGCCGCCCGCCCGCAGCACGTCGTCTGGCTCGGCGCGTACGGCACCGGCCCGTCCGCTCAAGCGGCCGGACCGCTCACCCGCACCCTGCTGAGGCTGCTCGGCGACCTGAACGACAAAGTCACCGCGGAAGGCATCATCCTCGACGCGGGCGGCACCGTCTTCCACGCGGGCCCGCTGACCAACGGCCCCCTCAGCCCAACCCGCCGCACCATCGGCCTGCGCGACTCCTCCAGCCGTCTCTTCCCCGCTCGCGTCAGCCGTGCCACCGTAGCCGCAGCCATGCTCGACGAGGCCGAGAATCCTACGCACACCGGCGGGGTCGCCCTCCCATTGGAACGGTGAGAGCGCCCGGGCCCGAAGGTCTACTCAGGTCACCAGCACGGTGAAAGTGAGAGGACTCGGGTCGCCACTGACTGTCGTACGTTGTGCACTGATGGCACGAAGGCTTGCCGCCCCGCTGCCGCAGGCGCTCGTGGAGTGCGCTGGCTGCGGGGTGCCCGTGACGGCGCCCGGCGAGGACCTCTGCCTGGCCTGCCTGGGCTGGCCGCGCTGCCGCGCCTGCCCTGGCCCCGCGCCCCGGTGCGCCCGCCTCGGCGACGACGGCTGCTGCACCTCCCCCCGGCCCCATGTCCCGGCGTGCCACCCCGGTGGCCACGGCTGCTGTACCACCTGCGCCTCGGCATCGGCCGGCAGCGCGGTTTTGATGCGCGCGAGCGCTGCAGGACGGGGCTGAGCTTGCCTGTTGTCCTCTGGCGTCGGCGTGACAGCTACGGCTGATGGACCGGGCCGGGCCCGGCCCGGTGGGGGGGGGGGTTGCCGGTCGGCGCATGATGGCCGTCATGGAGAGCACGGTCGAGAAGATCAAGGTCTGGTTGCGGTTCGTCCCTCGTGAGGGGTGGTTCCCGCAGGACACCGAGGGGCTGTGGGCGACGAGGCTCGGCGATGACACGGCCCGTGTGCACAACGCGCCTTTCCTACAGGACGGGGTGGCCGAGGGTGATGTGGTGCGGTTCCGGACCGACTCCGACGGGCTGCACTGGGCTGTCGGGCGGGTCCGTTCTTTTGGCAACTGCACGATCCGTGTGGTGCCCGTGCCCACCGGCCCTCTGGGGCGCAGTCCGCATGCGGTGTATCAGCGTCTGTCGGCGTTCAACCTCGCAGGCGAGGTCTTCAGTGAGGACTTCCCCATGGTGGCCTTCACCGCCCCGGCCGGCGCGGATTTCGTCGGGATCAAGGCCCTTCTACAGCAAGGCCAGGAAGAAGGCTGGTGGCACTACGAGGTCGGCTGCGGCACCGACGAGTGGTGGAACGCCTGAGATCGTCTCTCGACCTCCGATCTCGAGCATCCAGCCGCACAAATCCACTCCCCCGGGCATTCGCCGGCCAGAAGGACGGCCCCCGGCATGAGCACGCGTCCCGCGCCGCGAAAGGTATTCATAAAGGTAGTCCCGGGTGCATACTCAGGGATATGGCAGACACGACGGTGAAGATCGACACGGAGACCAGGGACCGGCTGGCCAACATTGCGGCCGCCCGGGGCACGAGTGTGAGGGCGCTCCTGGCGGACCTCGCGGTCCAGGAGGAGAACCAGCTGCGTCTGGCCGATGCCACCGCGGCGTTCCGTGAGGTGGTCGCCCGGCCCGGCATCGCCGAGGCCTTCGACCGTGACTTCGGAGGGCTGCCCGAGGGCGTCGACAGCGCACACCGGGCGGCCTGATCTTGGACCTGCACATCGACATCCGCTGGCTCCTTAACCGGCAGGAGGACCTGCTCGGCAAACAGCTCACCGTGCGCGACTACTCAGGCCTCGTCGCCGCCGTCGCCCGCCACCGCGTCAACACCCCGAGCATCGAGGTCGGCGCGCCGGACGCCTTCTGGCGCGCGGCCGCTCTCCTGGAGCAGATCGTGCTCCTGCGGCCGCTGCCGGCACGCAACGAGTACTTCGCCTACGGCGTCGCCATCGCCTACATCCGGGCCTCCGGCGAAACCGTCGACGACTCCTACAGCCCGTGGCGCGACCTGATCACCGACATCCGCGCCCTGCGCCTGACCGTCTACGACATCGCCGACCGGCTGCGCTCACTGACCACGCCGTGACACCGCTTCCCCGGAGCACCCGCAGTCGCGACCAACGGCTGACGCGGCGAACACCTCGGCGCCCCGGGCCCTGCCCGGGGCGCCGGGGTGGTCCTGCCGCACTGGCTGTGCCAGCGCAGCGAGATCGTCACAGGTCGGTCCAGGGGCGGGGTTCGCCGCCGGCCAGAGGCGTCCACACCTCCGCGGCGGGGCCTTGCTGTTCGAGGTCCTCGAGCACGGCCGCCCCGAGTGGCACCTCCCGGGCGAGGGCGGCGACCAGGGGATGCTGGGCGGCCATCGCCTGCAGGTCGCTGATCCTGCCCTCCAGCCTGGTACGCGGGGCGCCGGTCAGAACGAACAATAGGCGAGGGAAGACCGGGTACCAGCGCATCCAGCCGGGCTCCGCGGCGGCGTACCTACGCCGGCCGACCGGCTGGGCCTCGTACTGATGCAGCCGCGCGTACTCGATGAGCTTCACTGCCAGGCGTTCACCGCTCATGGTGGCGCGGTCGACCTCCACGAAGGCGCGCAGCTTTCGCCGTTGGTCGCCCTCGACGGCCGTGTAGTACAGGACGGCGTCGGCCACCACCCGCTCGCCTTCACCGATGGCGTGTGACACCTCCGGTGTCCAGTCCCAGGGGCCGTGCTCGTGCCCGAGCCGGCGGGCATCAGCCGCGAACGCCAGATGGGTACGCACCACGGTCAGGGTGTGCGCCGTCTTCAGCGAAGCCGCGGTCGTCGAGGTGATCGGATAGGGCGGCCGCCCTCGCAGAGCAGGCAGGTCCCGGGTCAGCCTCGCGCCATCAGGGGTGAGGTACCAGGCTCGGGTACGGGAGCGGTCGGAGCCCGGTAGCACCCTGTGGTCGACGAGGCCGTCGGCGCGCAGCTTGTTCAGAGCGCGGGAGATCAGTTGTCGTGTGCCGTCTGGGCGCAGCATCTGGCGCAGTTGGGCGGTGGTGGCGATGCGGTGCTGGGCGAGCGCGGCTAGAACCTGGTGACGCAGCGGCTCAACCCGGCTTCGGGGCGGGCTGGTCACGTCAGCGCTTGGGGCAGGCATGGTCATGGTCATCCTCATCACAACCTCGGTGGGGGACAAGGAGACCGACTGCCCTCGACCAAGTTCCCAACCATGAGGCCCCGACCACGGTCACGAACTCAGAACATCCCCGCGGCCCAGGCCGAGGTCAGCGTCTATGGGGCGACCACAGGTCTCATGCGGCGTGTGACCGCCGTGCAGGATGCAACGGGAGGGGCATGGGGCCCTGAGGAGATGGCGATGGTCGGTCCGCAGCAGCGTCAGCTGCTGCGGGACGTGGTGGCGAGCCACGTCATGCCGACCATCGTTGCGGCGCCCGGCCCGCAAGGGACCAACAACCGTAACCGGACGCCGCGTATAGGGGGCGGTGAGCGGAAATGAGCTCGCCGCCGGGGTTACTTCCTGATGTTTCGCTGGGCGGCCTGCTCGAGGATTCGCTGGCGTGTCCAGCGTCGGCGGCCGCCTTTCTCCGTGAGTGCGTCGGGGGTCGCCAGCAGGGGCAGGTTGCCCTGGGCCAGGCTGCTGGAGAAGGAGTTCAGGCTCTTGAACCCCAGCAGAGCGGCGGCCTGGGTGGCGCCCAGCAACTCGTTGGGGTCGCCGTCGACGGGGACGTCCGGCAGCGCAGGCGCTGCCCGCTTGGCGCCGGCGCGCTTGCCGCGGCCGGGCCGCGTGGCCATCCAGTCCAGCAAGGTCTGCACTTTCCACAGCTGCCGCCGGTAGGGGCTTTCGGCGGTGCCCAGTTCCTCGATGACGTCCGGCTCGGGGAAGTAGCCGGGGTGGTCGCGGACGTACGTGGTGACCTGGTTGGGGTTCTTGTAACCCAGGAACCGTGAGGCCTGCGCCGCATTGAGCAGTTCCTCCGGGTCGAGCTTCGGCGGCTTGTGCTGCTGCAGCCGCGCCCCCTGGCGACGGGCGAACCACTCAGTCACCTGGGCGCGGTCCCACAGTCGGGCACGGCCCCGCATGTCGGCGATCTCGGGGAATCCGTTTTTGGCGCGCTCGTTGTAGAGCATGCTGATGCGCGCGGGTGACAGGCCCTGCTCAGCCGCGATCTCGGCAGCGTCGGCCAGGCGGGACTCGCGGCCCGAGGTCATGACAAAGGCGTCCGTCCTGTCGGAAGACGGGCCGGCCCGCCCGGCCCGCAATCCACATAATGGCAGGAGGCTGAGGTGGGGTCCAGCTCGTGGCCCTGATTGCTTCTCTGGAAGGTCTCTTTCAGGCCTCGGGGATCAGGCACACGCCGCGGCGCGCGGCGTCCTCGGCGATCTGCGAGTAGGCCATGGCCGCCGGCGTCAGTTCCCACTCGGCCAGCGTCAGCAGCAACAGCAGTTCCTTGCGCTCGGAGCACTCATCACCCGGCATGCCGGCCGCGGCCGCAGCGGCCACGAGGTCCGCAGTGGGCAGGACACCGAAGCGAGCCTCGATGCTCTGCCGCACCTCGTGAAAGCCCGCCTGATACAGCTCGTTGGCCTCGCGCAGAAGCAGCAGCAGATCGGCGTCATGGCTGTCCCGAGCGGCTGCTGCCAGGTCGAGGAGGCGCTGGGTGGTAGTCGTCATCACGAGCAGTATCTCTCCTTGAGGGCGGTGGGGAAGGGCACCGTTCAGGTGCAGCCATCGCATGCCGATCGGTGTCGGGCCGCCAGGTGGACGGCCTTGCGGGGCGGCTTCTGCAGGGCACGGCGCACTTGCTGCTCCAGCAGGTCCATGTCGGGGCCGTCGTCGGGCAGGACGATGCCGGGGTTGGGGGCGGTGGGGTTGGCGGCTGGCTTCGATCAGGTCGGTGATGCACTAGTCGGGGCGGAAGCTGTCGCCGTGGGTGGATTCGACCTCGGCATACAGTGCGGCGAGCCGGGGCCGGCGGGCGTTGGCCAGCAGTAGGTCCCGCTTGGAGGCGAACACGCGCAGCGAGCACGAACACCGGCTGGTCTTCCGCCAGTCGTCCGCGCCCGGGTGGGAGTCGTAGGTCCAGTGGTAGGGCGGGGAGGCGTCCTGGTGCCATTCGAGGACGGCGGCGGTGGGCCAGTCCTTGACGATGCGGGCGCTGTTGGTGAAGACGTTGCGGTAGGCGGGATGGTGGGTCCGGTTGCGGCTTTCGTCGGCGCTCAGGCCCAGGACCTTGAGGGTGCGTACGGGCCGGCCGAGCTCGCGGCGCAGGCTCTGCACCAGGGGTGTCCAGGCGCTGGAGATGATCGGCATGCGGCGAAGTCGGTGCGCGGGTTCAGCGTGACTGCCGCGGAGACGTCGGCGAGTTGCAGCGCGCCGGCGACGGGGCGCAGTGCCTCGGCGGCGTGCACGCCGCCGTTGACACCGTAGGAGACGAAGGCGACGGCCGTGTTGTTCCACTTGGCGTAGACGCGGTTGAGGGCGTTCTTGAGGGCGGGGGGGGCAGTGAGGTGCGGTGGTGTTCCCGGGGAGGAAGGAGTCGACGAGGGCGAGACCGTCTCGGGTTCCTCGCGCAGGGGCAGGTGGCCGGCGCCGGGGACGAGTTCGAACCGCAGGTGGGGGAAGGGGGCGGCGTAGGCGCGGCCGAAGTCGGGTGTGACGACCGTGTTGTCGCCCCAGATCATCAGCACCGGGAGGGTGGCGGCGGAGAGGCGGGGCGGCAGGTTGGCGGCGGCCATGGCCGGTCCGCGTAGGACCGTCGGGCGGCCATCGACTGCGCGGTCGGTCCCGCCCTGGGGGGCGGAGCCGCCGCCGTCGGCGTGCCCTGAGGGCGGCGGCCCGGTGGGCACGGTGACCTGCTGACCGGGCACGACCGGGCCGATGGCGTTCATGAGGACGAGGCGGGAGATCCGGCCTTCGTGGTCGTCCAGGACCGTCTGCGCGGCGACCCAGCCGCCGAAGGACGTGGCGAGCACCGTGACGTCGTGCAGGCTGAGGTGGGCGAGCGGGTTCAGGCAGAGGGCGGCGAGTGTCGGGATGCTGTCCAGTTCGTCGGGCCGTGCGGTGCCGTCCCGGCCCGGGTGAGTGGGCGCTACCACTCGGTGGTGGGTTGCGAGGTGGCCGACCAGGGGTGTGCGACTGCCGGGGCCGGGGCCGCCGTGCAGGACGAGGACCGGGCTGCCCTGGCCTGCCTCGTGCAGGCGCAGGTCGAGACCGGGCCTGGCCTGGACGGTGCGCCGGAGGGGGAGAGTCGGTGAGGTCGCAGGGTTCTTCCTGGCCGGGCGTCGGTGGGCGCCGTGGTCCTACTGGACGGCCGGGGTGGTGGTGAAGAACTCGACCATCCGCTCCAGGCCGTCCGTGCTGAACATGGTGTCCAGGCTGGTGGCGGACTCGTTGGCGGAGGCTTCGCTGCGGGGGAAGAGGGCTTCCTCGTAGGCGGTCAGGGCGGCCTCGGTGTCGCCTGGGTGGGTGGCGAGGGCGAGGGCGAGTTCGGCTCCGTCGTACATGGCGAGGTTGGCGCCCTCGCCCGCGAACGGGGACATGACGTGGGCGGCGTCGCCGAGCAGGGTGACGCCGGGGACGTGGTCCCAGCGGTGGCCGACGGGCAGGGCGTGGATGCGGCGCGGGGTGATGGTCTCCGCATCGGCGACCAGACCGCGCAGCCCTTCGTCCCAGCCGTCGAAATGGGCGAGGACTGCGGCCTTGGCAGTGGCATGGTCACTGAAGTCGATGGTGTCGATCCACCCCTCGTGGGTCTTCAGAGCGCAATACACGTGAAGGCTGCCGTCGGGTTCCCGGTGGGCGAGGAAGCCGCGCTCGTTCCCCAGGGCGATGAAGAATCCGCCGCCGATGATCGCGGCGCTGCGAGGGTGACGGGTGTCGGCCTCGTACAGGTCGGTCTCGACGAAGGAGATGCCGGTGTAGGCGGGCCTGGCGTCGGAGAGCAGCGGCCGCACGCGGGACCAGGCGCCGTCGGCGCCGATGAGGACCTCGGTGGTGATGACCGAGCCGTCGGCGAAGGCGACCTCGTGGCGGCCGTCGCCCAGGGGCCGGGCGCCGGTGACCTTGCGGCCCCAGCGGACGGTGCGGTCGGGCAGGGAGTTCAGCAGCAGGTCGCGCAGCTCGCCGCGGTCGATCTCGGGGCGGTTGCCGGTGCCGTCGTCCTCCTCGGCGACGTGCACCGTGCCGTCGGGGCCCAGCAGGCGCATGGCCTGCCCGCCCTCATGGACGAGCTTGAGGAAGTCGTCGTGGAGGCCGGCGGCCTGCAGGGCCTTCTGCCCGTTCTCCTCGTGGATGTCGAGCATGCCGCCCTGCGTGCGGGTCTCCGGCCCCGCCTCCAGGTCGAAGACCGCGGACTCGATGCCGTGGACGTGCAGGACGCGGGCAGCGGTCAGACCGCCCAGACCGCCACCGATGATCGCGTAGGGATGGTGGGTGTTGCTCATCATTTACCTCTTTGCGGAAGTGGGGGCGTGTGTACGGCCGGGAGGCGTGCTGCTGTGCAGTCCTGGCGCAGCGGTCTCTCCAGCCGCTCCCACCGTAACGAACATGTTCGCTACGAACAAATTCGTCAACGGGTATACGTCGCCGCGGTCGGGTTTCCGGTCCGGCGCGCGCCGTCCCCAGGGACCGGGCAGAGGGCTCAGTCAGCCCGGTCGGGTACCGGAGTCTGGGTAATGCCGTTGACAAGGACGTCGAAACTCCAGCGCATCCGGTCCCGGACCGTGCCGCCAATCAGGTCCGGCATGTGCGCGGTGATCGCCGGATGCGTGGCCTCGTCGACGGCGTGCAGGGCGTGCACGGTGGCGTTCCAGTCGTCCTGGGAGGTGGGGTCGTGCTCGTGCGTCGCATGCTCAGCGGCGGTGGCCGTGGCGTCCTGAAGCAGCTTGTCCACCCCCCAGGCGACCTGGGCGCGAGGGGCGCCGCTGCGCGCGAGCAGGTCGAGGATTCGTTCCACCAGCCGCAGGTAGTTCTCACCGCTCGGCCTGGCCACGAGCGCGGACCGGGCGAGTTGCGGGTGCTCGAACAGCACCAGCGTGTACGACGTCACGACGGCACGGAGCTGGTCCCGCCAGTCACCGTTGGTGTCACCGGCGCCCCGGCCGCTCAGGTCCACCTCGCCCAGCAGCGCGTCCAGGACGGCCGCGTGCAGTTCGGCGGTGTTGGCGACGTAGACGTACAGGGAGGCGGGGCCGGTGTCCAGTTCCTGCGCCAGGCGGCGCATCGTGACCTTTTCCAGCCCTTCGGTCCGCATGATCCGCACGGCCGTGTCCACGATCCAGCGCCGGGACAGGGCGGGCTTCGCTGGACGCTCCCGCCGGCTGACCGGCTCTCTTCTCGCACTCATGACATGGATCGTAACGAACACGTTCGCCACGCGGTGCGGGGCCGCTGCGCGGCAGAGTTGGGAAGCCCGGTGGGTGTGGACCCCCCGGTCGGTGACCCCGGCCGCCGCGGCGTCCTGCATGAAGGACCACAGCATGACGCTGCTGTCCTTGCCGCCGGACAGCTGCGGTGCGAGCAGGTCGTAGGCGGCCAGGTCGGGGGTGGGGGAGGGGCAGACGGTGGGCAAAGCGGGCATGACTGCTCCAGGGAAGGTCCGGGGGAGGGAGTGGGTGGCTGTCACCGGGCGGCTGGTTCGGGGTCGGGACGGCGCGGGTAGGCCGGTCGCGCATCGAAGCCGATCTTGATGCGGGCGCGTTGTCGCCGGTTGCGGCCGAGCGGGAAGACGTACCTGTGACAGCCGCGGTGGCGAACGGCACGGGCGCCGACCGCCTCCAGGGCCTCTCGCAGCCACACCGCCGGATCGCACCCGGCCCGCGGCACGGCAGCGCCCAACGCGATCAGCCGGGACTCGACGTACTGGTGACCTTGCTCCTGGCGGCGGACCTTCTGCGCTGCCCGGTCGTTGAGCACCGTGCCGTCGCGCAGGACCTTCAGGGTCCGCGCGGTCGCCCTGCCGGCGTAGATCCCGTTCGTGGCCTGGTAGATCCGGCCGCAATGTCCCGGCATGATCAAATTGCCGGCGGCGGTGCGCCGGGGGACGGGGTCGGCGAAGGACACCACTCCGCGCACACCCGCGGCGAGCAGCTCGGTGTGGCAGCGGGCCAGGAACCAGCTCTCGGAGTTGCCCGGGCACTCGTCCAGGAGTACGAACCGCGAGCATTCGAGCGCTTCCGTGACGGGGGCCAGGTCCGGCAGTGCCTTGGTGAGCACGGCTTGGTTCACCGGTACGCCGAACACCGCCACGCCGCTCAGCCGTCGCTCACCGGCCGAGACGTCGTACAGGCCGAACCTGCGCACGGCTGCCGGGTAGGAGGCGGAGTAGTGATGCGTGCGGACGAACGCTTCGGCGTCCTTCTCGCTGATTGGCTCCACCTCGTAGTGGCGAGCGTCGAAGCCTCCTTCGCTGACGTGCCGCCAGGAGTGCGCGCGCTCACGCCATCGCTGGCACCAGGGTGCCGAGGTCGGCACCTCCGGGAGGTCGTCGAACGGCAACTCCTGCTGAATCGCGGGCATCACCGCTCCCTCCACCCTGCGGTTGCTTGCGGCCGCGCGCAGGATGCGCGCAGGCGGAGCTGAACGGTGGTTGCGGACGTGGTCGTCGTTGCGCCTGCAAGGCGCGGGAGGGTCGTCATGCGTCATCTCCAGACAGAGGGGCAGGGGCGCGGCCAAGAACAGCGCGGTCCTTGTCGGGCCGGCCCGGCCGGGCGGGCGGCCGGGAAGCTCAGGTGAGGGGGAGCCGGGTGGCGGTGCCGGAGAGCAGGGCGTGCCATTCGCGTTCGAAGGCGGCGTCCTGCTTGTCGATCACCCGGGCGGGGGCGGTGACGAACAGTTCCTCCGCCATGGGCCAGTTCTCGCGGCGGGGGCGGAGCCAGGCGCGGGCGCGTTCGTAGAGCGGGTCGTGCTCGACGTCGATGCCGTGCCGCTCGGAGACGGTGATCAGCCGCTGGGCCAGCTGGTGCGGGCGGCCGAGGTCGACGCGTTCGGTGGAGCGCATGACGGGGCGGCGCTTGCCGGTCTCGGACAGCAGGAACAGGCGGCGCACGTGGTACAGCGCCCAGGGCATATCGAGCTCGCGCTGGAAGGCCTCCAGGCAGGCACGGTCCTCGGGCCGGTCGGCATCGAGGAGTTCGAGCAGGCTGCGCTTGCCGTACAGCTTGGCGTTGGGATTCAGGCTCATCGCGGTGTACTCCAGGCGCAGGACCTCACCGGCGATGTCGGGGTGAGCGCGCATGCGCTCGAGGTGGGCGGGCAGCGAGCCCATGGAGATGGGGAAGCAGCAGAAGGTGCAGTACGACTTCGGCCAGTGCACGCCGAACCGCTGCAGCAGGTAGTCCTCGCACTGCCAGCGGTGCCAGCCCCAGTCGAGGAGCGGGTAGACCCCGGTGCGCCCGGGGATCTTCGAGGCGGCCGCGTCACCGAAGCAGCGCCCGGGCTCGTCGGCGTTGAAGCCCATGATCTGCCGGAACGGGCGCCCGCCCATCACCGGAATGAGCCAGCGGTCACCGACTTCGCCCTTGGCGCGCAGGCTGCATTTGCGGGTGCCGGCCTGCTGGGGGACGGTGCCGACGGACTCCAGTTCGTCCCACAGCGTCCAGGGCCCGCGGGTGAAGAGCCGCTGAGGATGTCGGGAGTCGTCCAGGACCGTGATGCCGGCCGCTTTCAGCTGCCCGGAGCGGGACAGCTGCACGAGGCGCACCCCGTGCTCGCGCAGCAACGGCAGCATGAACTCCTCGACCAGCATCCGGGTCTCGGGCCACTCGCTGCCGGTGGCCATGTACAGCACCACGGTGCGCTCCAGGTCGATGCCGTGCGCGGCGGGGTCGGTGAGCATGCGGGCGAGGTAGGCGGTGGAGTCTACGCCGAGGCCCCAGTTGATGACGGTGTCCACCTCCTCGTCCTGGCTCAGGCCGGGCAGCGGCGGCGTGTGGGCGGCGGGCATGGCGGTTGTTCCCTCCTTCGCGGTGTGCTCGGGCAGGCGGTGGGCGGGGATGACGAGGACCTGGTCGTCGGCGGGCCACGGCGGATGACCGGGCGGGGACGGGCGGCGGTCACCTTGCGGCGTGCCTCTCGTGCAGTTCGGCGGCCGCCGCCCACCACGCCTCGCGCAGCGCAGGATCTTCGCGGGCCTGTTTGCACAGGCCGCGGTGCTCGCCCATGCCGCCCGACAGGGGTGTGTGCAGGTGGGGGATGGCGGGGAGCAGCAGTTCGGCGTAGTCCTGACCGCCGAGGAAGATCACGTCGGCGTCGTGGGTGCCGAGTCCCGCGGCGTGGTCGGCGATCCGCTCTGGGGTGACGGCCCGCTTGTCGCCGATCCTCACGTCGTATGGCAGCAGCGGACGCTTGAGGTCCACCAGGCCGTGCAGTGCGGACATGATCCGGATCAGCGAGGGGTCGGTGAGGGCGTCGGCCGCCAGGCGCAGCGACCGGTGGTACAGGCCGGTGTACAGCTCCCCAGCGGGGTAGCCGGCGTTGACGTTGCCGTAGTCGTTGAAGCCCGGGTGCGGCTTCTTCTCATTCCCGCACGCGATGATGACGAGCCGTCGCCGCTGCACGTCGATGCCGCCGTGCTGGCGGGCATACATCCGGCCGGCCGGGGTGAGGTGCAGCGAGATGGATCGGCCGTAGGTGGTGGCGTACCCGGCGGCCCGGACCGCGCGCAGCGTGGGTGCGCGGAACCACTTCTCCCCAGCCCAGTACACGTCGTGGTCGTCGCGGCCGGGCACGCGCTGGTCGGGCCGTCCGGCAGCCGTCACGACGGCTTCGTGCTGCACCCGGGGGAGCGTCGGCAGGATCGGCTCGGCGGATGGGGTGTCCGGCGTGCGGTCGTGCTGCTGCCGCCACTCCTCCAGCGCGGACCAACCCTGCTCGGTCATCCGGTGGGTGCCGCTGTCGCCCGTGTGGGGGACGACCATGCCGTCAGCCACCAGCTTGGCCATCGTGGCGGGGTGGCCGGAGATGACGCCGTTGTCGTTCTGGTTCAGGGCGCGTGCGCCCTGCGGGGTGAGCTGGGACATGGGTGAGTTCCTTCCTGCCCGGTCGGGCTGTGAGCAGGGGGGCAGTGGTGAGGGGGGAGTGGCCTCGGCCCTTGGGGGTTCAGGCGGTCGGGGGTGTCAGAGCAGGGCGAGCGCGTGGGCGGGGTGCGGACAGAGCACCGCGCGCTGTTCGGCGATCAGGCGTGTGGTGCCGCCGGCACGGATGTCGTCTTCGGCGGGCGGGGTGGTGAGCAGCGGGCGGCGCAGGTCGAGTGCGGCCTGGGCGGTGCGCAGGGTGTGGTGGTGGTCCAGGGCTTCGATGAGGAGCACGGCTTTGGACAGGGTGGCCAGGAGGTGGGCGCTGGCTTGGTGGGTGGCGCCGCTGGCGGGGGTGCCGGGCGGGTAGAGGCTGATCACGGCGCCGCCGCCGGTGGGGATGCGTTTCATCAGGGAGGCGTGGGCGTGGGGGTGGGCGCGGTCCAGGCCGCGGGGCAGGACGGCCAAGGTTGCCCGTCCGGTGAGCGCGGCCGCCTGGTGGGCGGCGGCGTCCACACCGAAGGCGAGGGTGGCGGTGACGGTGTGTCCGGCTTCGGCGATGGCGCGGGCGTAGTCCTGGGTGGTGGTCAGGGCGTGGGCGGTGGCGTTGCGGTTGCCGGTGACGGCCACCGTGCTGGCGGTCAGCTCGGGCAGGTGGTCGCGGCCCAGTACCCACAGCCCCAGCGGCTGGCGTTCACCCAGCACGGTGAGGGCGGTGGGCCAGCCCTCGTCGGAGCGGGTGATGAACTGGCAATACAGCAGGGACCTGTTGAGTTCTTCCTCGGGCCGGTAGCGGGCCAGGCGCCCGCTGGCGTCGGCTTGCACGCGCTGCTGCCACACGTCGGCGGCGCTGTGCGCGGCGAGGTCCTCGGCAACTTCCTCGGGGGCGAAGTGGGCGGCGAGCGCGGCGAGCGCGGACCGCTCGGACGGGGTGCGGGCAGCAGGCATGACGGGGTCTCTCAGACGGAAGGCCACGCCGGCGGTGAACCGGCGGGGACGAACACGGCAGGGCCGGGCAGGACAGGGTGAGGCTGCGGGGCGCTGGCAGGCGAACCAGCGCCCCGCGAGGTGGTGCGGGTGAAAGGGGGAGAAGAGGCGGTGCGGTCCCGGCAGGCGAACCGGTCCCGCACCGGATGGCGCGGCGCAGAGGGAGTGGGCTGTCAGCGGCCGGCGTTCGGGGAGACGGCATCGGCCGGGGTACGGGCGGTGGTGCGGTGCCATCCGGCGGAACGCCGCTGCTCCCACCAGGCGGGCGGACCGCCCGCCTGGTGCACGGCCGGGCCGCGGGCACCGGTTGCGGCGGGTTGCGTGGCCGTCGGGGCAGCGACCGAAGCGACCGGCGTGGTGGGGGAGATGGGGGCGGCGGCGGCCGGGCTGGGCAGGCTGGTTTCGGTGTAGGCGATGCGCTGGCGCAGGCTGATGCCGAGGTCGTCGACGCTCAGGTAGACGGCGTTGTCCCGGATCTCGGTGACGCGTCCGGTGACCAGCACGCGCACGCCGTCGACGAGGGACTCGGTGGCGTTGCGGGCCAGGTCCCGCCAGGCGGTGCACACGTAGCGGATGGGAGTCCCGTCGCGCCACTGCTGGGCGGCTGCGTCCCACTGGGTGGTGGTCTGGGTGAGGCGGAAGCGGCAGACGGCGACACCGGAGTCGGTGAAGCGGACTTCCACGCTGCCGGTCACGGTGCCGGACACGTGGGTGACGGACGGGGCCATGCGAACACCTCCTAAGTTAAATAATAGTGTGGATCGGGGTGGGGTCAACCCCCCTTGCGCTGCATCGTGATGGCCGTGCGGTTGGCGAGCCGCCGAAGGCGGGCCTTCCAGGCAGGGACGCGGGCCGGGATCGGCCGCGCTCCGAGGGTGCTGAAGACGGTGGCGTCCTCGACTTCCACCTGGAGCGGCATCGTGCCGTTGGGCCTCAGGAGCTGCTCGTGGGTGGTGTCCAGGTGTACGGAGACGCGGACGGCGCGCATGTCGGGGTCGAGGTAGGCGAAGACGAGGATCCCGGCGAGTTCGAGGCACGGCAGGCCTTCGTCGTCGGGGCCGGCCATGGAGTGGAAGACGGCCTCGCTGTTGGCCCTGGCACAGTCCTCGGGGTCGGTGAGGTCGAGAGGGGAGGGTGTGCTGATGTGGCGAGAGATGTCGTCGGTGTAGAGGGTGTAGCCCTCGTTGCCGCGGTGCCGATCGTTGCCGTAGTAGAGGTCCACCGCCGTCTGGTCGTCGGCCGGAGGGCGGTAGGGGACACCGTCCTGGTCGCTGACGTTGTCCCAGGAGCCGCGCACGTGCTGCGCGAGGGAGGCCAGGGCGGAGGCGTGGTCGGCCCACAGCGTGATGTCGTCGCCGTGCCGGTCCCACTGGTGCAGCACCCACGCCCGGCCGGTCACCTGTACCGCGACATCCTTGGAGGTCGCGAAGTTGAAGTGGCTGAACCACTCACTGAGGATGTCGGCGGTGTCCGCGCCCGGCCATTCGCCGGTGCGCAGTTGGAGGTTGTCCATGAGTTCGGCCAGTTCGAGGATGGCCGCGCCCTCGGGCGTGGCGGCGTCCGGTGTGATCCGCACGGGAGTCTCCTTTCATGGGTGCAGGGGGCGGTCAGGACTCGTTGAACAGGGTGTTGAGCAGGTCCATCGCGTGCTGCTGGTGGGGGGTGAGGGTGGCGGTGCGCAGCAGACGCCGGCGCAGGACGGGCACGTCGGTGCTGATGCCGATGGGCGCATCGGGCCGGTCGGGCGCGAAGACGATGCGGTAGCTGGAGGTGTGGATCATCAATGCCTCGTAGCGGTCGGCGGGGCGGCCGCTGCGGGCGGTGTGGCCGTCGTCGGGGGTGCGGGCCGGGCATGGGCAGGCCGGGTCGGTGCAGGGGCGTCCGGCGGGGTGGGTGGCCAGGACGGAGGTGCGCCGGTAGTGGGTGGCGGTGCCGTTGAGCATGGGGCAGTGCGCGGCCGTGTAGGGCAGGCACTCGGGGTGCAGCGCCGGTTCGGGGGCGTGCCCTCGGGCGGCGTCGGCCGGGCGGACGACCAGGTAGCACCGCTCGTTGAGAGCCTCGCCGCAGATCTGGCACAGGTGCCGCAGGAAGGCGGTGCGCGCCCGGTCGGCGTCCAGGCTGCCGAAGGCGGCGTGCCCGCCGTGGATCAGGGACACCCACGGCACGACCAGCCCGCCCGCAAGCGGCCGGCGCGCACAGCGCTGCGGTATCGCGTGCATCTGTCTTCTCCTATCGGTTCGAGGAACGGGCTACGGGGCGTCAGGTGCCGGGCGTCGGAGGGTCGGTCAGGAGGTCCTCCCAGCGGACGTAGTGGCATCCGGTTGCCTCGTGCAGGCGCAGGTGCAGCCAAGCCAGGCCCTGCCCGGTGCGCAGGACGGCTTCAGCGCCGATGGCCGCGGCCCTGGAGTGGACGGTGTCGTCGCCGGGGTCGGCGAGGGCGAGGATCAGGCCGGGACGGTGGGGCATGTGGCGCAGCGTGAAGGCGTTGTAGTTGCGGTCGTCCAGGATCACGAGCGGGGCGAGCCGGTACTCCTCGGCGTTGAACAGCGGGGTGGGAAGGGTTCGCAGCGGAACCGCGCAGGGCAGCAGACCGAGCGGGTCGTCGTCTGGGCTGTCGCTGATGACCAGCACCGGCGTCCACGCTCGCGCCGCAGGCGCTGGAGCTGAGTTGGGCATGGCGGTACACATCGCTTTCCTCGTCGCCAGAGATGAACCTGGACCAGGCCGGCGGGGCGGGACGAACCGCGTGGGCATCCCGCCCTTGTTGCCGGTCGGTCAGCCGAGCGGGTAGAGCACCAGGGCCCGGACGGCGCTGTCGGGGATGCGGCGCGCATACAGCTCGCGCAGCTGCTGGTCCTGCTCCAGACGCTCGGCCAGCGGGTAGATGGCGCCGCTCTGGCCGGTTTCGGTCCGCAGGTAGCGGCCGTGGCCGAAGGTGGTGAACGGCGAGAAGGAGTTGCCCTCGGCATCGCGGGACAGCATCACCACCGTGGTGCCGGGCAGTTGTGGGCGGTTGGACGCACGGAGCTGTCCCAGACGGGGCGGGCGGTCAGGGGCGGGGCGTCGCCGGTGTTGGCGCGGCCGGGTTGGTTGTCGGGACGGGCCACTGCCAGGTGCCGTGGTGGAGGTCGGTCCAGCGGCGGGCGCCGTCCGGATTCCACGTCACCCGCACCGGGCCCCAGCCGCCGATCGGACAGGTGCGGCGGATCGCTGCATGGTGGCCGGGGAGGTGGTCGCGGCGCAGATTGCTGCCGTCCAGCTGCGGGGCTTGGCCGAACTGGTCCAGGGCTTGGAGCACGTCGGCCAGCAGCGCCCACAGTTGGTCGGGATCCTGGGGCAGTCGGCGGATGCGGTCGTTGGAGGCGATGATCCGCCGGGCTGCCTCGTCACCGCGGCGGAACCAGGTGCCGACGCCGGGGGTGGTTCGCACGGCCGCACGCAGCTGCTTGGTGTCCGGCCTGGCGGGCTGGCCGGGGCGGGTGAGGATGCGGAACGTCTCGGCCACTGCGAGGTAGTAGGCCGCTTCGTGTGCCGGCTTCGGCGGGCCGTCGTCCGCCTCGGTGCTCGGCGGCTCGGGCACGGGCGCGCCGCTCATCTCGCGGGCGTAGGCCCGGGCGGCTGCAACGGTGCGCAAGGAGATGGCCATGGTCGCTCTCCGGCTTCTCGTACGTCTGAGGGAAGGAACGGCCGCGCTCTGGCGGCTGTTGGGGCCGCCGGGCAGGACAGGGCCGTGCGCCGTGCCCTGCCCGGCGAGCGCGGGAACCGGTCAGTCCTCGATCAGGTCCAGGCAGGAGATCGGGATGCCGCTGCCGGGCAGCCGGTAGCGTGTCGTCCCCTCCGGGATGCGGTAGCGGTTGTTGCGCGGGTCGGTGCGCAGCAGCCGGGTGGACTCCTCGTCCAGCAGGAAGCCCGCCCGGCTGCCGGTGCGGTTGCGCTCCTGCACGGTGCTGGTCAGGCGGCGCAGGAAGGCGGGGCGCAGCGAGTCGTTGATGCGGGCGCGGCGACCGGCCACGATGCCGCTGTAGGCGGCCTTGTCGATCTCGCCGAGCCGCCGGGCGGCGGCCTCCTGTACCTGTGCGACGGCGGCCGCATCCGGCAGCTGCCGGATGAAGGTGCGCACGTCGTCGATACCGATGGACATGGTGGTTCTTCCTCTCTGAGGGGAAGGGGACCGGCCGGGCACCGGGCGTGCCCGGCCGGAGCCTTCGGACAGGTGAGGGAGCGTCAGGCGTCGGCGCTGGAGTCGCCGTCGGTGTTGCTGTCGTTGGTGGGCCGGTGGCTGGCCACGGCCTGTTGCTCGACCTCGGAGAGCTGGTAGCTGCCGTTGTCGGCCTTGCCCAGGGACTCCAGCAGGAGCAGGTAGCGGGCCTGCCAGGGGGTGAGGTGCGACCAGGTCTTGGGCTCGCGGATGCCGTACTCGCAGGCGGCGGCGACCTGCGCGAACAGGGCGTTGGCAAGGCGGGCCTTGGGAAGTTGCGCCGCCGTCTCGGCCAGGTCGGCCTTCTCTGGCTCCTTGATGCCCAGGAACCGCGCGAGGGTCTGCGACTCCTGCTTGTCGGTCCAGGAGCTGTAGTAGTAGGGCAGCGTGAGCAGCACTTCCTGCGCGAAGACGCGCGCGGCGTCCGGCAGGGTCTTCATGCGCACCAGCCGGGTGACGAAGTCCTGGCGCGGCCCGACAGCGGCCTTCCACGCCCGGTTGCAGGCGATGACCTTCCGGCGCTCCTCGGCCGCCTTCTCGTCCTGCTCGCTGCGCGGCTTCTTCGGCTTGGGGCGGACCTTGTGGCCGTACTGGGCCGGGTCGGCGCAGTGCCACACGGGCCGGTGCTCGTCATCCAGCCGGGCACTGTGGCCGGGGCAGCCCTTGTGTTTGTCCTCGGTGAGCGGGTTGCCCAGACCGGTGGTGAGTTCGGACAGCGGATGGGAGGGGTCCTTCTGACCGTAGAACGGCCGCGTCAGCAGCGGGATACCCGCCTCCTCCAGCTCCGCCATCACCTTGGCCCGCTTCGCGGCGTCGGCCTGCTCGGCTTTCAGCAGCGCCATTTCCTGGTCCCAGTGACCGCGCCCGCCACTGCCCTCCGCCTGGTCGCGCTCCAGCGCCCGCAGCAGCCGCCGCTCGGCGTTCGGCACGTCCTGGACCTCGGCCAGCTGGGCGGTCTGCTCCAGATCCATCCCACCGGCCGCCGCCCGGCGCAGCGCCGCGTCGTCCAGCTTCTGCGCCGCCTTCGCCTGCTTGGCCGCGTTCTTGCCGACCCCCAGCGCCTTGGCGGCCCTGCGGCGGTCGACCTCGTCCATGCCGATCAGCGCCAGTTCTTGCGCCTTGAGGGTGTCGCGCTCGCTCATGCCCTCGCGGTGGTCGTTCTCCACCAGGGACAGGAACCGCGTCCAGCCGTCGCGGCCCACCAGGTCCTCACGCACATACGCCTTCACGGCTCGCACCGGGCGGCCCTCCGCCTCGGCGGTGGCGTTGGCGACCTGCTGGGCCTGCGCGCGCCGCCAGCCCTTGAACACCCCGAAGGTGCCGTCGGGCTTGGGCCGGACGCTGATGGGCTCCTCGACGCCGATCTCCTTTACGGAAGCGATCAGCTTCTCGTCCGGCTCGGTGTCGTGCTCACGGGCGTTGCACTCGTCACGCACCAGCAGCGCGGCGTCCAGCCACACCACCTGCGTGGTGTTCTCCTCGGGAGGAGCGGGCGATTCGGTCGGGGTCGAGACGGCGGTAGCCATGGGGCTCTCCTTCTCCTTGCCTCGTCGGCGGAACAGGGCGGCTGCGGGGGTGCGCACCCTTGCCGTACTGCTAATAATGGTTTGATTTGCGTTGGGGTCTAGATGCCTCTTGAGCTGCGGAAACGCTGGCTGAAGGTCAGAGGGTCAGGCGGGTGACCTGACGGGTGGGCAGGTGAACGCGCAGGACGTCCTCGTGGCCCGGCGGGTCCAGCGCCGCGAGCCGGTTGAGTGCGGCGGCCAGTTCCGGGTCGGCGAACATCTCCTCGGTCATCGCCGCTTCGCCTACCGGTACGCGGGTGACCGTGGTGGTGGCGTGCCGCAGGTCGGGGATGTCCTCGCTGCTGGTGAGTGCTGCGATGAACGGGCTCCAGCCGACTCCCAAACCCTCCGTCGTCCGCTCGATTGGAGCGAAGTACGCGGCCACCGCCGGGCGGGCCCCCTCCTGTCCGGCCGCGAACGCGGCGACCCGGTCCACCACGACCTGCCGCCAGGCCTCTTCGGTGGCCGCGAGTGCTTCGATGATCAGCGCGTCCAGGCTCCTGGGTGGCATGCGACGCAGGGCGTCCCGCATCGGCTGCTCGGTCGGCGCGGCCAGCAGTCCGGCCAGTTCCATCGGCTTCACGGGTGGTGTCCTCCTCGCGTGAGGTGGGGCGGTGCCCGTCGTCGGGGCTCCGCGTTCTCAACAATGTCAATAATAGTATGGATGTGGTAGGTGTGAACCCCCATCTGACCTGCGGTTTTGCCGCTAGTCGTGGTCGTGGCGCGGCGGTAGCGGGAAGGTACGCCAGGGGGCCGTTCGTGCGCACTGCTCGCAGTAGACGGTGATGCGGTTGGCGGTGCAGGCGCCCCACTTGCACTCGAAGCGCTCGCGCGGCGCGCACAGCATGCAGCGCCATAACGTGATTCCGTGCAGCTCGCACGGCGTGTAGCGCTCGCGCCGGGGCAGGGCCTCCCGTGCGGGGCGGGGGCGTTCCAGGCGGTCCAGCTCGGCGGTCGGGAAGGACTCCTGCCCGTCGCGGATCCAGCGCGGCGACAACTGCTTGTAGCGCTCGGGCGTGGTGTAGTACGGCTGCCCGGCCCGGCTGAACACCAGAGCCAGGTGGCCGGCGGAGACCAGGGCTTCCAGGCGGTGGTAGTCGAACTCCGGCATCAGATCCAGCATCTCGTCCTGGCGCAGGCTCCAGGCGTAGCCGTACCGGCGCAGGATGCGCCGCTCGGCGGCCGCGGGGCCGCTCTGGGCGGCGTCGAGTGCCTCCACGGCGGCGATGGCGGCGGCAGGGTCGGCGGCCAGCTCGCGCGCCGCGGCCTCGGCGGCCTCGGGGGTGGTGTGGCTGCTGAGCGCGTACCCGTGGAGCTGGTCCACGACCTGGTGCGCTCCCGCGCGCTCGGCGGTGGCGTACCGGACGGGCGGCTTGGGGCGGTGGTGCCGGGACATGGCGGACCTCCGTCGGTGCAGTCGAAGTAGGGGTAGTTGCCTGGCTGGGGCGGGCGCCGTGCTCAGCGGGTGGGCGGCGGCCGGTGGGCGCAGAAGACGTAGTGACCGAGGTCGCGCAGCACGCCCGCGATGCGGTCTGCGGCTGCGGGGGTCTGGTCGGTCCGACGGGTATACGCCTCGATGTCGTCGTTCCAGGCGAACCCCTGGCACGTGAGGTACTGCGTGGTGGCAGGTGTGAGGTCACAGGAGGACTGGGGGGCGGCGACAAGCCCGTGAGCGGGATCCAGTACGACCAGGAACACGGGTCTCCTTCGGGAACTGCGGGCCGCCCGCGTGGGGCGGCCCTATGGCTATGGCCTGTCAGTGGGTGACGGTGACGGTGTAGTCGGTGTCGAGGACGGCGAGCGCGGCGCGGATGGCGGCGCGGGTCTCCGGGCTGGGCGCGGAGTACTGGAACTCCAGGGCGCGCACAGCGTCGTTCAGGTGGTCGTCGGGGATCGGCAGCCGGTAGCCGCTGCGGTAGAGGGCGACGGCGGTGGCGCTGGCGACCCGGCTGCGGTTGTAGGCGACGGCCTCTGCGGCGCTCGCGGTGGTGCCGAACGCTTCGCGGGCGGTGGGCGGCAGGGCGGCGATTCCGGCGTCGAAGCGGCGGGTGGGGATGCGCAAGCGGGTCGGTCGCAGGGCCCGGCGCAGCGATCGCAGCATGGCAACTCCTAAGCAGGGAGGGCTGAATCCGCGAAAGGGGAGGGCGGTTGCCGCCGTCATGAAAGTGCGAGAGGGGGTCGGGCGGGGGAGGGCTACCCCCTCTCGCATTGCTAATAATAGTGTGTTAATGGTTGGTGTGAACCCGCCCCTGAACTGCTCTTTTACTCCTGGGGTGCCCGGATGAGGGCGGTGATCATGGGGAGTACCGCGTGGGGAGGGCCGCCGGCCTCGACGTGGACCCGTTCCCCAGAAGCACCGACCGTGACGGAGAGACTGTCGACCTGGGCGGGGGCGTGTTGTCCGGTAGGCGCGGGGGTGGGCTGCCAGATGATCCGGGTACGCCGGTGCTGCTCCTCGACGCGGGCGCCGGGCAGGTGGGCGGCGATGGCCTCCGCGACGGTGCGGCGGGCGCGTTCCTCGGCCTGCTGACGGGCCGTGAGCTGGGTGACCTGTTCCAGAGCCTGGGCGTGCAAGGGGTACAGCCGCCGGGAGATTTCGCGGGCCACGTGGGCCGGGCTGATGGCCGTTACCTTGATCGACGGCGCCTGAACCTGGGTCTCGTCCGGCAGTCCGGCGTAGATCTGCAGCCGGTCGGGGCGCCGGGGGTCGTACTGGTAGAGGCGCAGGCCCCGGTTCTCGTCGTCGATGATGATCCGTCCCAGCTTGTGCGGATAGCCGGGGCGGGTGCGGCAGTGCGTGCCCAGTTCGCGCGCCACCTGTTCGGCGAACGCGTCCATCTCGTTCTGCGTGGTCAACTGCTGCGCCATGGCGGCGGCTCCTCTACGTCCTCGGGCGGGTGGTCGGCCCCGTGCCGGGGCGGTGGGCGGGGGCGTTGTTCTCGCGGCGCTGGGCGTCGCGGCGGTAGTCGTCGGCGGTGTAACCGGTGTCGCACCACGGCTTGCACAGCTCGCCCGGTGCGGCGCCGCACGTTTCGCAGTGGTCGTCGAAGTCCTCGGGGCGCCACGGGCGCGGCTGGCCGGTCACGGCTTCACCTCTCGGTTCAATGGGTGGTGGTCCACACCTGAAGGCCGGTGGCGGTGTGGGCGGTGACGCTCGGGAATGCCGGCATGTCGCGGTAGTCGGACACGCGCACGTAGCCGCCGGGCTCGGTGTCCAGGCGGATGATGTCTCCCTCGTGCTCCCATACCGCGAGCAACTCCGCGGGAAGAGCACTGATGTCGTCGGCCTCCACCCGGGCTGTCCACGCGGTCAGTTCCTCGCCGTAGACCTGGCGCCACTGGCGCAGGATGAACAGCAGCTGGCCGAAGTCGTCGACCAGGGCCAGCGCGCGGGCCTCGTGGGGAGCGGGGCACTCGGCGAACCGGGGGACGTCGGGGCGGGTACGCTCGCCGAGACTCATCAGCCAACCCATGATCAGATCCTTTCTCATCGATGCGTGCCGGGGGCGCCTGGGGGTGGCCCGGTGGGGGCCACCCCCCCGGGGAGGGTCAGGGGTGGGTGAGGTCGCGGTGGATGCGTTCGCTGGTCTGGCGTGCCTCGCGGCGGGCCTGCTCGGCGGCGGCCTCGGGGCTGGTGGCGTAGACGACGTCGACGCTGCCGAAGGAGTCTTCGGCGTCGCAGGCGTGCTGGTCGTGGGCCTCGGCCCGGGCGGCCGGGTCGGCCGGGGCCTCCTCGATGTGCCAGATCTCCACTTCTCCGCCTCCCTTCCACTGACCGACCACGAAGTAGGCGCGCTCCGCCCCTTCGGGCCCGGCACCGTGCGGGGCCGGTCGGCGGCTGCTGGGCCGGGTTTGGGCGGCGCGCAGGGAGTCGGCCTCGGCCTGGGCACGGCGGGCGTACTCGCGCTCGCGCACGGCTGCGGTGCGGCAGTACGGGCCCCGCCACTGCTCCACTGCGACAGCGCGGGACAGGGAGCCGGGGTAGTCGGCCAGCACCAGCAGCAGTGCCGGGTGCGGGCAGGCAATGAACCAGCGTGCCGCGGTCCACCACGCGGCCACGGCGGCACGCCGTGCGGGCATCGCGGCCCGGGCCTGATCCTCCAGGCGGGCGGCTTCGGCCTGGTGGTGGGCGACCGACCACGTCAGGAAGCGCAGCATGGCCGGGGTGTCCCGGCGCCGGGCGCCCTCCAGGATCACGAACAGGTCCTCGCGCTGGGCGACGTGCTCGGCGCAGCCGCGCAGGACGGCGGTGAGCGTCGCCTCGGTCTTCGGTGACGGCTCGTGCCCGGCGGCGGACTCCATCGGATACACCGCCACCTGCGGGTGGTTGAGGTCGTCCCGGTAGAGGGTCAGGCTGCCCCGGTAGCCGGTGCGGCTGCGGGCAAGCCGCGGCAGGTCCTCGGCGGGGGCGGTGTCCCGGAAGGAGTTCACCGGCCCCAGACACGCACGCACGGCGGTGAACCGGTCCCAGTGGTGGGGGTCGTGGGTGCCGGTGACGTACACGCTGCCGCGCATCGCTCCACCCAGCTCGAACACGATGGCGTCGTCCTGGAGGGGACCGGCGGTGGCGTGCACGCGGCCGGCGGGCGTCTCTACGGTCAGGCTCGGACCGGTCATGGGCGCTGTCTCCTATACGTTCCGGGGTGGGCTTCCTGCACCGGCCCCGAGCAGAGTCGGGGCAGGTGCGGAGGGGGCGGGGGCGCTGGCGTGCTGTTGGGCGGCCCGTTCCGTCACCCTGCGGCGACGGAACGGGCGGCCGTCTTGCCTTAGCTCTCCGTCAGAAGGCGCGAGAGCTGCTCGTCGAGACACAGGTAGTCGTGTTCCGTGCCGGGCGGCACAGCGGCGTCGGTGCGCTTCAGGAAGGACTCCAGGGCCCGCGCCGGGGCCTCCAGCAGAGCCTCGCCCTCCGGCGAGCTCAGGGTGATGCACACGACGCCCTGACCGTGACTGCGCGACGGCCAGACGCGGACGTCACCGGTGCCCGTGGGGCGGTGAAGTCCTTCGGCGAGGAGGTCGCGAGCGAATACCCACGTGATGGTTTCCTCGGCTCCGAGGTGGAAGGTGGCGTGCACGGCGTAGGGGTCGGCCGTGTCATATCGCAGACCGGTCTGGACAGGTAGGGAAGATTCACCGGCCAGAATGAGCCGCAGGTGCATTTCATCGCTGACTGTGGTGTCCATGAGCGGCAGGGCCTTTCGCTCGGTGTGCGCTGGTGACGGTGGGCTCCTCACCCGTGGCGGCTCTCCTCGTCGGTGTCGGTGATCTGAGGCAGGGGCGGGGCCGGGTAGACCTCGCGCTGGACGGCGTTGACGCCCGGGCAGGGGGTGACGGCGCGGCGGACGTCGTCCAGGTTCATGGGGTGCAGCCATCCGTCACGCACGGTCCAGCCGCACGCCCGGGGGCGCGGCTCGGCGGCCGTCGTAGCGATGAGCACAGCGCGCCTAACGGTGCTGCCCTCCAGGGCGAACACCAGCAGCGCGCTGAGGGCGTAGAACTCGGCGTCGTCGACGACGGCCAGGCGGGCCGGGTCGGTGTTGAGACTGAAGTCGGCGCGGCCCGTGACGAACGCGTCGTCGGTGCGCTCGGCCGCGAAGTTGAGCGTGTGCGTGCCGTCCCCGAGTGCCTCGAACACGGCGGCAAGGGCGGTCATCGTGCGGTCCATGGCGGCTTCGGTGGCGGCGTCGTCGGGACGGACAAGCTCCGGGCGTGCAGACATGGCGTGTCACTCCACGGTGGGTCGGGGCGCAGCAGAGGCGTTCTCTCTCTCTCTCCCCCCCCCCCGCAGCGGGTGGCCCCGGGCTGCGCCCGGTGCAGTGGGGGCGGCTCGCTGCGCTTGCCGGGGGTGGGGTCCCCTGCGCTGCGCTTCCGGGGACCGGCGGGCGGGCTGCTGCGCAGCCGCGTGGTGCGGCAGGGAGGGGGCGGGCGCGCTGCGCGCCCCTGCTGGGGTGGGGCGCTGCGCGCTGGGCCCGCGCGGGCCGGGGAGGGGAGGGCGGGGGGATGCCCCGGCCCGCGCGGGGGCTGGACGGTTAGCCGTGTGCGGCGGCGGCCGTGAGGGCCGGGAGCGCGAGCGCTTCCAGGGCGGCGGCCTGATCGGCGTCGGTGAGGGTCTGCGCGGTCGACGTGACGGCCTGCATGACGCCCCCGGCCGTGATCTGCCCGCCCCGGATGAAGTGGGCCAGGATGGTTTCCTTGGCCTCGGCGCCGATGCTGAGCGTCTTGGTGACGTGCTCGATCGTCTTCGTCGGGTCGGCCAGCGGCTTACCGGCCGCGTCCTCCATCTCACGCACCTTCGCCTCGACGTACTCCCGGGACAGGAACGTGCGCACAGCGTCGGCGGTCTTGGACGTGATCAGCTCCAGCGTCTTGCGCTGGGTCTGCCCGGACCAGGACACCACGCCCTCATCCTGCTTGCCGCCGAGGTGGACGGCCCGCATGACGTCCCGGGTCATGGTCATGCCGTTGCGGCAGACCTGGACGACCGCGCGCGGGGTGATTGTGTAGGCACCGCCGCCTACCTCGCTGTTGGTGATGACGAACCCGGCGGAGATCAGCGGCAGCTCATCACCGCTGCGCTCGTCGAACGGGGAACGGTAGCCGCGCAGCAGGCTACGGGCCTGCACGGCGACCGCTTCGGACTCCACCCGCACGTACATGCGCCGGTCAGTCAGGTCGCAACCGGTGACCTGGGTGGGGTGCCCGGACTGCTTCACCCCGTCCAGCGCGGCCAGCAGCATGTCGAGGTTGTCCATCAGCTTGTAGCTGTCGGACAGCAGCGCACGGGCCACGCCCTCGGCCGGCCGCATCCCGGGGCCGTGCTCACCCCGGAACGCACGGAGCATGAAACGCCGCTCGGGGGCGGTGCGCAGCCACGCGTTGACGTTCTCGTCCAGCAGCGGGACGTTGTCGGTGCGCATGCGGCGCAGGTAGGCGAGCGGGATCTTGAGCTTGTCGGCGATGCCCTCGTCGGCGACGGCGGTGGGCCGGTAGACGCCGTCCACGTCCGTCACACCGTCCTCGGTGATCAGCGACTCCACACCCTGCACGTGCAGGTTGCCCTCACGGAAGCGCAGCGCGGCGGCCGGAGCGATCACGTCCAGCTTGCGGCGGTTCTGGTCCTCCAGGATCCGGGCCAGATCGGCCAGACCGGCGTTCCGGGCCCCGGTCGGGGCGGCGACGTTCACGGCGCGCTCGGCGAACTGCTGAGTCATGCTCTCCCCTTTGCAGTGGTCTTTGCGGGTCGGGGGGCGGGGCCACCGCCCCCCGATGCACAAAATAATAGTAGGGTTTGGGAGAGTGTGAATCCCCCTCTGACCTGCGCCTTACTCCATCCTGCGGTACTCGGGTTGCGGGGTGATGCTCACCCGGCGCACGTTCTTCACTACCGTGGCGAGGATGCCTCCGCGCATCTCGCACAGGTCGTAGCGGAGTTCGGGTACCTCGCTGAATGGGTCGGCGTGCGCGTGAATGGCGCATACCCAGTAGCTGCCGTGACAACTGGTCAGATTGCCGTGATAGTCCACCTTCTGCCACAGCACCGGCCCGACGTGCTGCGGGTCCAGACTCCGCGCCACGGCGATAAGCACTGGATCGGCCATCCGCTCGGCCATCAGCAGGACGAACGCGCGCGCGACCGTCCCCCGGTCTACCGGCACATCGGCCAGAGCCGGGCCCGTGTGCCCGGTGCGCACACCCATCGCCCAACCCAGCTCGAAGAACGGCCGCACCATCTCCAGTTGCTCATGCGGCACCCGCTGCGCGTCCGGGCCGCTGCTCGCCAGTTCCCGCAGCGCGTAACCGGCCTGCTCCCGCTCCGCTGCCGTGAGCGGGGCCCCGGCTTCCTCGACCTGCTCCGCGATCCGCGTACCCTCCATGACTTCCCTTCCCTCGTGCCGTTGCCAGACGGAAGGGGGCGCCCCGGAGGGGCGCCCCCGGAGTGCACTACTTCAGGAACCCGCGCGACCGCAGGAACTCAGACGTCATGAGCGCGATCCCCTGCGGCTTGTAGATCTGCGGAAACCTCCGCATCTCGACTTCGGTGCGCCCGGTCTCGTCCGGCTCGATGAACTCGTGGACGATCCGGTACGGCTGGTCACCCTTCGGCATTTCGAGAACTACCGGGCCCACCTTGGTGTCGAAACGAATTCCGGTGTAGTTCGCGTCGATGTTGTGCACGATTTTCGCCCCCGCTCGCTGGCACATCAGCGGAAGAAAGTTCGCGACCGTGCGGGCCTGAATGGCAAGGCCGTTGACAGGGGCGTTCTGCCCACCGCGCACCCGCCGCACGATTCCACCAGAGATCTGGATTTCCACGTTTCTCCCCTTCGTTGGTCACGCTGCGGTTCCTGGAGGTCGCCTCCCCCAGGACTCTTAATAATAGTAGGGTGAGGCGTCGGATGGAAGGCTGCTGACCGCACGTGTTGCGCCTGGGTGTTGCTCCATGACGTTGCGTTTGGGTGTTGCGCTATGAGGTTGCGTCAGGGTGTTGCACCGCCAACGGGACCGCCTCGCGAGATCCACAGCTCAGCCCGGCATTCCCCGCCGGTCGGACTGCTGACATCCCCTCTGCTGCCGCTCTCCCTGCCCGAAATGAGAAAAGAGAGTGGGGGCGGGTACAGGCGGCGCGACGGCATCGGGGATCGGGGCCCACAGCTTTGATGACGCGTCGGCGGAGCCTCCGCGCCCGGACGCTGGCGCGCCCGGATTGGCGTACGGGGTGAATCGGCTAAAGGCCGGGCAACATTTTCAGGAAGAAGAGGGCACGCAGTCTGACGGGGCCACAGGGCCATTCCAGAACTAATCGGGGCGCCCGCTTTGAAACCTGGGGGGAGGGGGAGGGTCGGTTCCACCAAAGCTACATGCTGCATCAACCACGCTCCCGGCTCCGTTCGTTGCTGCTCGGGCCGTAGGCCCGTTGTCTGACCGCGCGCAGCGCGGTCAGACCTAGTGCGGGGGCGCAGCCCCGCTCTGCACCGGGAGCGCAGCGAACGGGGCATCAACTTGCGTGCGTAGCACGCAGGTTGTGAGGGACGCGCAGC
>NZ_JBITSK010000012.1:172190-273174 GCF_044540565.1 Streptomyces sp. NPDC085931 | reverse complement strand
AGACTTCCTGCACACCTACAACCACCACCGCTGCCACACCGCACTCGGCGGCCACCCACCGATCAGCCGCGTGAACAACGCTGCGGGTCAATACACCTAGGGCCTGTCGCTTGGATCACGCCGCAGACGCGCGGTCCGGCACGCACATCTGCGACCTGATCCAAACGACAGACCCTAGGGCCGTTCGCCGGGCGGGCGGGTCGAGTCGCGCAGGACGAGGCCGGGGGCGAAGACGCGGGTCTCGTGGACGTGGTCCGCGCTGGCCTCGATCTCGTCGAGCAGCATCTCCACGGCCGCCCGGCCGAGATCCTCGACCGGCTGCCGGACCGTCGTCAGGGTCGTCGCCCCGAAGTCGGCGATGTCGAGGTCGCCGTAGCCGACGACCTGGACGTCCTCGGGGATGCGCACGCCCCGTTCGGTCAGGCCCCGGCACAGGCCGGCGGCGAGGAAGTCGTTGGTGCAGAACACCCCGTCGGGCAGTTCCTTCAGGCCGCGGGCGATCTCCGTGCCGTACGCGACGGTCATCCGCTCGGCGACGACCTGGTCCAGCCGCGCCTCGCGCCGGCTGCGCACGGCCTGCCGGGCGCCCTGGTAGCGGTCGGCGCACTGGCGTATGCCGCGCTCGCCGTTGACGACGAGGATGTCGCGCGCCCCGCTGTCGAGGAGGTGCTGGACGGCGATGCGGCCGCCGGCGATGTCGTCGACGGAGGCCGAGCAGCCGTCCCGGTCGGGCATGGCGCGGTCGGCGAGGACCAGCGGGATGCCCCGTTCCCGCAGCCGGGCCAGCCGGCCCGGGTCGGCGCCGAGCGGCACGACGACCACGCCGACGGCCCGTTGCCCGACCAGCATGCCGAAGTAGCCCTGTTCGCGCTCCGGGTCGTCCCCGCTGTGGCACAGCACGAGCGAGTAGCCGTGGTCGTAGGCCGCGTCCGCCGCGCCCCGGGCGATGCGCGCGTAGAAGGAGTTGGTGACGTCGGGCAGCACCAGACCGATCGCGCTGGCCCGTCCGGTGCGCAGTCCGGCGGCTCCGGGGTGGGGGACGTAGTCGAGTTCGGCGACGGCGACGCGGACGCGCTCGGCGGTGCGGGCGTTGACGCGCTCGGGCCGGTTCAGCACGTTCGACACCGTGGACACCGAGACGCCGGCGGCGGCCGCGACGTCCTGGATGCGGGCGGGGCGTGCCGGAATGGCGTCCACCCCCTCGCTGTTGCGGCCGTGCGAGCAGGCACGACGGTGACCTTTCCGGGCGCCGCAAGTATAACGTGGAACGTTTTTCGCCGGGCGCGGATCAGGGTGTGCCCCGGGGCGAGGCGAGGCCCCGGTGCGCGGCGGTCCGTCAGCGGCCGGGCGCGTGCCGTCCGGGTGCGGTCGCCTGCTCCAGGAGGCGGCGGAAGGTGGGGCATTCCAGGTGACTGGGCGCCGGGCACGCGGCGGCATGCCGCAGGGAGTCGCGCAGTGCGCCCAGTTCGCGGATCCTGCGGTCCAGTTCCTCCGCCTTGTCCGTGAGCATCCGCCGGTCGATGTGCGGCCGGCCGTCCGGCGCGAGCATGCGGCCGATCTCGTCGAGCGAGAACCCGGCCGTGCGGCCCAGCGCGATCAGCGCCAGCCGCTCCAGCACGCCCGGGTCGTACTGGCGGCGCAAGCCCCGCCGGCCGGTCGAGGCGATCAGCCCCTTCTCCTCGTAGTACCGCAGGGTCGAGGCCGGGACCCCGGCGCGCTGCGCCACCTCGGCGATGTCCAGCTCCGTCATTGCCGTCCCGCTCCGTCATTGCCTTGACTTCAAGTCGACTTGAAGTAGAACGCTGTCATTCCCGTCCGATGACGGCAAGCAGCGGCAAGCAGGGGCGAGCAGAAGGAGCCACAGCCATGAACGACCCGCGCAGGAGCGACGACGAGCAGACCGCCCGCTGGAACGGGCCCGCGGGACAGGCGTGGCTGGATCTCCAGGAGGTGCTGGACGGGATGTTCCGGCCCTTCGAGGAACTGCTCGTGGAGGCCGTGGCGGCACAGGGTGCGGCCAGGGTGCTCGACGTGGGGTGCGGCACGGGCGGAGTCACCCGGGCCGTCGCGCGGCGCGTCGGTCACTGTGTCGGCATCGACCTCTCCGAGCCGATGATCGACGCCGCCCGGGAACAGGCCGAACGGGAGGGCGTACCGGCGGTGTTCGTGCGGGGCGACGCGCAGGAGCACGCGTTCGGACGGGCCGGCTTCGACGCCGTCGTCTCACGCTTCGGTGTCATGTTCTTCCGCGATCCCGTCCGCGCGTTCACGAATCTGCGCGGCGCCGTCCAGGACGGTGGCGCCCTGCGGCTCGTGGTGTGGCGCGGCCCCGAGGAGAACCCGTTCATGACGACGGCCGAGCGGGCCGCGGCGCCCTTCGTGCCGGAGCTCGCGCCGCGCAGCCCCGACCAGCCGGGCCAGTTCGCCTTCGCCGACCCGGAGCGGGTCCGCCGCTTCCTGGCGGCCGCCGGCTGGGCCGGGATCGAGATCCGGCCGGTCGACGCCGTCTGCACCCTGCCCGAGAGCGAACTCGAACGCTACGTCACCCGGCTCGGGCCCCTCGGCATGGTCCTGTCCGGGGCGGACGAGCGGACCCGGGCACGTGTCGTCGCCACGGTGCGCCCGGCGTTCGAGCCGTTCGTCGAGGGTCCGGACGTCCGTTTCACCGCGGCCTGCTGGGAGGTCCGCGCCCGGGCCGTCCCCGCGAAACTTTCGTGAGGCGCTGCCCCCTTTTCGGAGCCGGGGCGCCCTGCGCATAGTGAGGTCACGATGACGCAGAAGAGAGCGCTGGTTGTCCGAGGCGGTTGGGAAGGCCACGAGCCGGTCAAGGCGACGGAGCTGTTCCTGCCCTTCCTCCGGGACAACGGATACGCCGTCCGGGTCGAGGAATCGACCGATGTCTACGCCGACACCGCCGAGATGGCCCGCACCGACCTCGTCGTGCAGTGCGTGACGATGTCGCAGATCACGCCCGAGCAGCTCGCCGGACTGAGTGCGGCGGTCGTCGCCGGCACCGGGTTCACCGGCTGGCACGGCGGCATCGCCGACTCGTTCCGTGCCTCGGCCGACTATCTCCACCTGGTGGGCGGCCAGTTCGCCACCCATCCCGGCAAGGAGCCGTGCGAGCGGCGGGGCGAGGCGGCGGACAACTTCCTGCCGCACACCATCCGTCTCACCGAGGCCGGCCGCACCCATCCGGTGACGGCGGGCATCGAGGACTTCGACCTGCACACCGAGCAGTACTGGGTACTGCACGACGACCTCGTCGACGTCCTGGCGACGACCACGCATCCGGTCCGGCCGTGGCAGCCCTGGCACCGGCCGGTCACCTCGCCGGCGGTCTGGACGCGCCACTGGGGAGCCGGGCGGATCGTGGTGACCACCCCGGGGCACAGCCTCGACGTGCTGGAGCACCCCTGTGTCCGCACCATCATCGAGAGGGGCATGCTGTGGGCGACGCGCACCGCGTCGGCGTCGTAGGGCTTGGCGTCATCTCCGGCGCCTATCTGGACACGCTCGCGGGCCATCCCGCCGTGCGCGTCACCGCGGTCGCCGATCTCGACGCCGCCCGGGCGGCCGCGGCAGCCGCCGCGCTGCCGGACGCCCGGGCGCTGACCGTCGAGGAGTTGCTGAGCAGCCCGGACGTCGACACGGTCCTGAACCTCACCACGCCGGCGGCCCACGCCGGGATCGCCCTCGGGGCGATCGCCCACGGCAAGCACGTCTACGGGGAGAAGCCCCTCGCGGCGGGCCTGGAGGACGCCCGGACCGTCATGACGGCCGCCGCGCGGGCGGGCGTGCGGGTGGGGTGCGCGCCGGACACCGTGCTGGGCACGGGAGTTCAGACGGCCCGGGCGGCCGTGGAGGCGGGCTCCGTCGGCCGCCCCCAGTTCGCCTCGGCCGTGATGGTCACCCCGGGCCACGAACGCTGGCACCCCCACCCCGACTTCTACTACACGGCCGGTGGCGGCCCGCTGCTGGACATGGGCCCGTACTACCTCTCGGCCCTGGTGCACCTGCTGGGCCCGGTGCGGGCCGTGACCGGGGCGGCCGGCCGGCTGCGCGCCGAGCGGGTGATCGGTTCCGGGCCGCGCGCGGGCGAGCGGATACCGGTCGAGGTGGACAGTCATGTCTCGGGTGTCCTGGAGCACGTGGACGGGACGCTGACGACCCTGACGACGAGCTTCGACGGGGTGGCGACCACGGCGGCCCCGATCGAGGTGCACGGTGAGCGGGGCAGCCTCTGCGTGCCGGATCCCAATCGTTTCGACGGCGAGGTGCGCCTGCACGCCCTCGGCGACACGCAGTGGCGCCCCCTGCCCGTGGCGGCGGGCTACGAGGACGGGGCACGCGGCCTCGGCCTGCTGGACTTCCTCGCTCCCGGCGGAGGGCGCGCGAACGGCGAACTCGCCCTGCACGTCCTGGAGACGATGACCGCCCTGCTGCGCTCCGCGGCCGAGGGGCGGCGCGTGGAGCTGACGACGTCGGCGGCGGTGCCCGCACCCGTGCCCCGGACGGCGGCCGCGGACTGGAAGGGCCGGTCCGCCCCCAGCCCCGTGTGAACCGGTCAGTCCACCGGCCAGGTGTGCGCGGGCGCGTTCATGTGCATGTAGTCCGTGTACGTCCTGGTCATCTGCCGCAGCGCCTCGCGCCGGTCGGAGACGCCGGCCTTCTCCAGGTGGTGCACCGTCTCCGCCTGCCACAGCGCGCCGTTGCGGCCGGTGACGCAGCGCTGCTCGATGATGCCCAGCAGCGGTTCGCGCCACGCGGCGTCCAGGCCGGCCAGTTCCAGGCCCCGGTGGGCCAGGGGCAGCAGGCGGCGCAACACCAGTTCCGTGACGGGCACTTCGCCCACGCCGGGCCAGTACAGGCGGGCGTCGATGCCGTCGCGGGCGGCGGTGTGCAGGTTCTCCTCGGCGACCGCGAAGGACATCCGCGTCCACACCGGCCGGTCCTCGTCGACCAGGGCGCGGGTCAGGCCGTAGTAGAAGGCGCCGTTGGCGATGATGTCGGCGACGGTGGGTCCCGCGGGCAGGACCCGGTTCTCGATGCGCAGGTGAGGGCCGCTGTCGGTGACCGCGTAGACGGGGCGGTTCCAGCGGTAGATCGTGCCGTTGTGCAGGGTGAGTTCGCCCAGCTGCGGGACGCGGCCGTTGTCGAGTTCCCGTTGCGGGTCCTCGTCCTCGCACAGCGGCAGCAGGGCCGGGAAGTAGCGGACGTTCTCCTCGAAGAGGTCGAAGACGCTGGTGATCCAGCGCTCCCCGAACCACACCCGGGGCCGGACGCCCTGCGCCTTGATCTCCTCGGGGCGGGTGTCGGTGGCCTGCTCGAACAGCGGGATGCGCGTCTCGCGCCACAGCTCCTTGCCGAACAGGAACGGCGAGTTGGCCGCGAGGGCGATCTGCACGCCCGCGATGGCCTGGGCGGCGTTCCAGTACAGCGGGAAGTCCCGGGGGGCGACCTGGAGGTGGAACTGGGTGCTGGTGCAGGCCGCCTCGGGGGTGATGGTGTCGGCGTACGTCGCCAGGCGCTCCACACCGTCGACCGTGATCCGCAGGTCCTCGCCGCGCGCGGCGAAGATCTGCTCGTTGAGCAGCCGGTAGCGGGGGTCGCCGGAGAGGGCGGCCCCGCTCACGTCCGGCTCCCCCAGCGTCGGCAGGATGCCCACCATGATCAGGTGGGCGCCCACGGCGGAGGCCCGGTCCTCGGCGTGGTTGAGGGCGTCGCGGATGGCCCGCTCCCAGTCGCCGGGCCCGCCGGTCGTCAGCTCCCGGGGCGGGATGTTGATCTCCAGGTTGAAGCGGCCCAGCTCGCTGGACCAGGCCGGGTCGGCGATCGCCCGCAGCACGTCGGTGTTCCGCATCGCCGGCAGGCCGTGGTCGTCGACGAGGTTGAGCTCGATCTCCAGCCCGACCCGGGGGCGCTCGCTCTCGAACCCGGACTCGCGCAGCATGTGCGCCAGCACTTCCAGGTCGGTGTGCATCTTCTCCCGGTAGCGGCGGCGGTCCTCGCGCGTGAACACCAGGGCCGGCACGTCACGTCCCATCGTGCCCTCCGGGGCTGGCTCGGCGGATGCGTACCGTCCCAGCCTCGCACCTTGTCCCCGGCCCCGCACCCACCTAGCCTGAGTTTGTGCCGCAAATAAACAAATCCCGAACGCACAGTGCCGTGCCGGGCAACGGCAACTCCCTCAACCGGCTCCGCGCCGCCCTCACCGTCTTCTTCGCCCTGGACGGCTTCGTCTTCGCCGGCTGGGTCGTCCGGATCCCCGCGATCAAGGAGCAGACGAACGCCTCCGCCAGCGCGCTCGGCCTCGCCCTGCTGGGCGTGTCCGCGGGAGCCGTCGTCACCATGACCCTCACCGGGCGGCTGTGCCGCCGCTACGGCAACCACCGGGTCACCGTCGTGTGCGCGGTGCTGCTCTCGCTCAGCGTCGCCCTGCCGCCGCTCACCCACTCGGCCCTCGCGCTGGGCCTCGTCCTGCTGTTCTTCGGCGCCGCGTACGGCGGGATCAACGTCGCGTTCAACAGCGCCGCCGTGGAACTGGTGGCCGCGTTGCGGCGGCCGATCATGCCGAGCTTCCACGCCGCGTTCAGCCTGGGCGGCATGACCGGCGCGGGTCTGGGCGGGCTGGTCGCGGGGTCCCTCTCCCCCACCCGGCACCTGCTGCTGCTCACGGCCGTCGGGCTGGTGGTGACGGCCGCGGTCGGCCCCACCCTGCTGCGGCACGAGGCACCGGCGCCGCCCCGGCGCGAGCGGCGGGACGCCCCGCGCCGGCTGGACGGCCGCACCCGGGCCCTGGTGCTGGTCTTCGGGCTGATCGCCGGGTGCACCGCCTACGGCGAGGGGGCGCTGGCCGACTGGGGCGCCCTGCACCTGGAACAGGACCTGGGCGCCTCCGCGGGTGCCGCGGCCGCCGGCTACTCGTGCTTCGCGCTCGCCATGACGGTGGGCCGGCTGACCGGCACGACCCTCCTGGAGCGCCTGGGGCGGACCCGGACCGTCGTCGCCGGCGGCACCACGGCGGCGGCCGGCATGCTCCTCGGCTCCCTCGCCCCCTCCTTGTGGGCGGCCCTGCTCGGCTACGCGGTCACGGGCCTCGGCCTCGCCAACCTCTTCCCCGTGGCGGTGGAACGGGCGGGTGCCCTGGCCGGGCCGAGCGGCGTCGCCACGGCCTCGACCCTGGGCTACGGCGGCATGCTGCTCGGGCCGCCCGCGATCGGCTTCATGGCGGACTGGTTCACGCTGCCGGCCGCGCTGACCAGCGTGGCGCTGCTGGCCGCGATGGCGGCGGCGGTCGGCGCACTGGTGGCGCCGGCCGCCCGCCGGGCCGGGGACTGACCCGGCGGGCGGCCGTCCGGGTGAACGGCGGCCCCGGAACGCGATCCGCCCCGGTTCACAGGTCGGCACCGTCGTGATCCTGGGTACCCATGGCCACACCCGATGTGATCTGGCCACTCCCGATGTGATCACCGGGCCGTACGTCATCACCAGGAGGAAGACCCGTGACCGAACAGCAGCACCCCGGCGAGCAGCACCCGAACCCGGAGTTTCCCTCCCAGGACCAGCCGCACCCGGGCTGGACGGGGCCCATGGACCCGCCGCCGGACCACGGTGAGGAGTCCTACCGCGGCAGCGGGCGGCTCGACGGACGCAAGGCCGTGATCACCGGCGGTGACTCCGGGATCGGCCGGGCGGTGGCCCTGGCGTTCGCCCGTGAGGGAGCGGACGTGCTCTTCACCCACCTCGACGACGAGAAGGACGACGCCGCCGAGACGACCCGGCTGGTGGAGGAGGCCGGCCGGCGCGCCGTGGCCGTCTCCTGCGACATCCGCGAGGAGGACAACTGCCGGGCGCTGATCGAGCGCGCGGTGGACGAGTTCGGCCGGATCGACATCCTGGTGAACAACGCGGCGTACCAGATGTCGCAGCCCGACGGCATCGAGGCGATCTCCACCGAGCAGTTCGACCGCGTGCTGCGCACCAACCTGTACGGCATGTTCTGGCTGTGCAAGTTCGCCCTGGCGCACATGCCGGAGGGCGGCAGCATCATCAACTCGACCTCGGTGCAGGCCTACAAGCCGAGCCCGCATCTGCTGGACTACGCGACGACCAAGGGCGCGATCGTCACCTTCACGCAGGGCCTGGCGCAGATGGTGATCGACCGGGGCATCCGGGTGAACGCCGTGGCGCCCGGCCCGGTGTGGACGCCGCTGATCCCGGCGACCATGCCCGACACGCAGGAGTTCGGCAAGCAGGCGCCCATCGGACGGCCCGCGCAGCCCGCCGAGATGGCGCCGGCGTACGTCTTCCTGGCCTCGCAGGAGGCGTCGTACATCACCGCCGAGATCGTCAACGCCACGGGCGGCACGCCGCTGCCGTAGAAAACCCGGCGCGGGGCGCGTGCCCCGTGCGGCAGACTCGGCGCCATGGAGACCGCCGAGTTCCTGCGCGCGCTGGAGACCGAGGGCAGGCTGCTGGCCGCGGCCGCCGAGCAGGCCGGGACGGACGCGAGGGTGCCGACCTGCCCGCGGTGGCAGGTGCGCGATCTGCTGCGGCACACGGGGGCGGTGCATCGCTGGGCCGCTTCGTACATCACCGAGCGGCACACCGAGCGCCGCCCCCTGACCGAACCCACCGGCCCGGACGGGGCGGAGCTGCTGGTGTGGTACCGCGAAGGCCACCGGCGGCTGGTCGGCGCCCTGGCCGGCGCCCCGCCCTCCCTGGAGTGCTGGGCCTTCCTGCCCGCCCCGTCCCCGCTGGCCTTCTGGACCCGGCGGCAGGCGCACGAGACGACCGTGCACCGGTTCGACGCGGAGTCGGCCCGCGGCGGCGAACCCACCGCCGTCACCCCGCGGTTCGCGACCGACGGCATCGACGAACTGCTGCGCGGCTTCCACGCCCGTGCGCGCAGCCGGGTGCGCACCCCCGAACCGCGCGTGCTGCGCGTGCGCACGGACGACACCCAAGCGGTGTGGACCGTACGGCTGTCCCCCGAGCCGCCCGTGACCGAGCGGGGAGCCACCGGAGAGGCGGACTGCGAACTGTCGGGTCCCGCCGGCCGGCTGTACCTGGCGCTGTGGAACCGGCTTCCCCTGCCGTCGGTCACCGGCGACCGGGCGCTCGCCGAGCTGTGGCGGCGGACGTCAGCGATCTGACGGGCCCCGGCGGTCCGCCCGTCCGGCTCAGCCGTCGGCGAGCATCCGGGCCAGCACGGCGCGCTGGACGGGCAGCAGCTCGTCGTGCAGCGCGCGCCCCGCGGCCGTGAGGGAGACGCGGACGCCCCGCCGGTCCTCGGGGCACATGCAGCGTTCGACGAGCCCTTCCCTCTCCAGCCGTGCGATCAGCCGCGAGAGCGCGCTCTGGCTCAGGTGGACCCGCTCGGCGATCTCCTGCACGCGATAGGCCGGGGTGCCCTTGGGTGTCCGGCGGCGGGCGAGGACGTCGAGCACCTCGAAGTCGCTGGCGCACAGGCCGTGGCCGTGGAGCGCGCGGTCGAGTGCGCACTGGGTGCGCGCGTGCAGCGCCAGCATGTCGCGCCACCGCTCCACCAGCGCCTGTTCGGCCTGCTTCGCCGTCATGCGCGGCACGGTAACAGAGAACCGAGATTGTTGCATGCGAATTAAATGCGCTTGCATCTCATGCATACGCATGTAGTGTCTCGGGCATGACCTCTCCGCTCACCACCCCGACGTCCGGCGGACGTTGGACCCCCCGGCTCTTGGGCACCCTGCTCGTGCTCTGCGCCGCGATGTTCCTGGACGCCCTCGACGTGTCGATGGTCGGCGTCGCGCTGCCGTCCATCGGCGCCGACCTCGGCCTGTCGACCTCCGCGCTGCAATGGATCGTCAGCGGCTACATCCTCGGCTACGGCGGTCTGCTGCTCCTCGGCGGACGCACCGCCGACCTGCTGGGCCGGCGCCAGGTCTTCCTGGTGGCGCTGGGCGTCTTCGCGCTGGCCTCGCTGCTCGGCGGTCTCGTCGACTCCGGCCCGCTGCTCATCGCCAGCCGCTTCATCAAGGGCCTGAGCGCGGCCTTCACGGCCCCCGCCGGCCTGTCCATCATCACCACGACGTTCCCCGAGGGCCCGCTGCGCAACCGGGCCCTGGCCATCTACACCACCTGCGCGGCCACCGGCTTCTCCATGGGCCTGGTCCTGTCCGGCCTGCTCACCGAGGCCAGCTGGCGCCTGACCATGCTGCTGCCCGCGCCCATCGCCCTGATCGCGCTCGCCGCCGGCCTGAAACTGCTGCCGCGCAGCGAACGCGAGAAGGACCACGACGGCTACGACATCCCCGGCGCCGTCCTCGGCACCGCGTCCATGCTGCTGCTGGTCTTCACCGTCGTCCAGGCACCGGAGACCGGCTGGGCCTCCGCCCGCACCCTGCTGTCCTTCCTCGCCGTGGCCGTGCTGCTGACCGCGTTCGTCCTGGTCGAGCGGCGCTCGGCGGGCCCGCTGATCCGGCTCGGCGTGCTGCGCTCCGGCAACCAGATCCGCGCCCAGCTCGGCGCGATGACCTTCTTCGGCTCCTACGTCGGCTTCCAGTTCCTCGCGACGCTCTACATGCAGTCCCTGCTCGGCTGGTCCGCACTGCACACCGCGCTCGCCTTCCTGCCCGCGGGCGCCCTGGTGGCGGCCTCCTCGACGAAGGTCGGCGCGATCGTGGACCGGTTCGGCACCCAGCGGCTGATCGCGGCCGGCTTCGCGCTCATGGTCGTCGGCTACGCGCTGTTCCTGCGCGTCGACCTCGACCCGGTGTACGCCGCGGTGATCCTGCCGAGCATGCTGCTCATCGGCGCCGCCTGCGCCCTGGTCTTCCCGTCCCTGAACATCCAGGCCACCAACGGCGTCGACGACCGTGAGCAGGGCATGGTCTCCGGGCTGCTCAACACCTCGGTGCAGGTGGGCGGGGCGATCTTCCTGGCCGTCGTTACGGCGGTGGTGACCGCGAACTCCCCCGACGGCGAAGGCGCCTCCGCGCAGGCCGTCCTCGACAGCTACCGGCCCGGCCTGGTGGTCGTCACGCTCATCGCCCTCGCCGGTCTGCTGATCACCCTCACCGGACTGCGCACCCGCCGGAAGCAGCCGTCCGTCGTGGTCGCCGTGTCCACCCCGAAGGAGGCGGAGCGCGTCGCCGTACGCGACTAGCGCGATCCGGGGGCCGCCTCGCAGCGGGTGCCCGGCGGGCTGCCTTGCCCGCCGGGCACCCGCCTGTTTGACTCGCCGTATGACCAGTCACGGGGGACGGCGGACGCAGGCCGAGCGCGATGCGATCACCGTCGAGATCGGATACGCGCTGTGCAGTGCCGCCTTCGCCGCCGCGGTCGTCTTCGGGGCCGTGGCCGGGCCCGCCCTCCTCTTCGGCCTTCCGGACACGGTGGAGCTGCTGCTGGTGCGCGCCGGACTCGTACTGGCGCCGCTGCTCTTCGCCGCCCGGGTCGCGAGTGTGCTGCTGCGGTTCCGCGCGGCGGATCAGCCCAGCCAGCCCGGCCGCACCAGCCCCGACTCGTAGGCCAGGACGACCAGTTGGGCCCGGTCGCGGGCGCCGAGCTTCACCATCGTGCGACTGACGTGGGTCTTGGCGGTGAGCGGGCTCACGACCAGCCGGCGGGCGATCTCCTCGTTGGACAGACCGATCCCGACCAAGGCCATCACCTCGCGTTCCCGCTCGGTGAGCCGGGCCAGCGCGCCGGCCGCCGCGGGTTCCTTGGAACGGGCCGCGAACTCGGCGATCAGCCGGCGCGTCACCCCCGGCGAGAGCAGCGCGTCACCCGCCACCACGGCCCTGACGGCGCGCAGGAGTTCGTCCGGCTCGGTGTCCTTGACCAGGAAGCCCGAGGCGCCCGAGCGGATCGCCTCGAAGACGTACTCGTCGAGCTCGAACGTGGTCAGCATGACGACCTTCACGTCCCGCAGCGCCGGGTCGCCGGTCACCCGCCGGGTCGCGGCCAGGCCGTCGAGCGCGGGCATGCGGATGTCCATCAGGACCACGTCCGGCCGCAGTTCACGGATCCGCCGCACGGCCTCCTCGCCGTCGGCCGCCTCCGCGGCCACCTCGATGTCCGGCTGCGCGTCCAGCAGCGCCCGGAAGCCGGCCCTGACCAGTGACTGGTCGTCGGCGAGCAGTACGCGGATCACCCTCGTCCTCCTGACATGGTGCCGGGTGCGCCGTCGACGGCCGGCGGAGGCCCGAGCGGAAGAACGGCGAGCACCCGGAATCCGCCGTCCGGACGGGGTCCCGCCTCGATGGTGCCCCCCAGCGCGGCGGCCCGTTCCCGCATGCCGGCCAGGCCGTTGCCGCTGCCGCCCGCCTCGGCGCCGGTCGCGGGCCCGTCGTCGTCCACCCGCAGGCGCAGCGCGTCCCCGTCGTGCGCGAGACACACCCGCGCCTGCCGCGAGCCCGAGTGCCGCACGACGTTCGTCAGGGCCTCCTGGAGGATGCGGAACGCGGCCAGATCGGTGCCGGGGGCGAGCTGCGGCGGCCGGCCCTCGACCTCGACGGTGAGTCCCGCGCTCGCCGCCTGCTCCACCAGCTCGGGCAGCCGGTCCAGGCCGGGCGCCGGAGCGCGCGGCGCGGCACCGGGGGCACGCAGTGTGTCGAGCACCTGGCGCACCTCCCCGAGCGCCTCCTTGCTCTTGGCCTTGATCGTGGTGAGCGCCGAGCGGGCCTGCTCCGGGTCGGTGTCCAGGAGCGCCAGACCGACACCCGCCTGCACGTTGATGACGGAGATGCTGTGCGCCAGTACGTCGTGCAGTTCCCGAGCGATCCGCAGCCGCTCCTCGTCGGCCCGCCGCCGCGCGGCCTCGGCGCGCTCGGCCCGTTCGCGGGCCCACTGCTCCCGCCGCACCCGGAACAGCTCCGCCACCGCCGTGATCGCCACCACCCACGTGGCGACGACGGCCTCCGCGCTCCAGGAGGCGGCGGGGTCACCCGACGGCGGCAGCCACTGGTACAGCCAGTGCGCCACGAGCACGTGCCCGGCCCACAGCGTTCCCATCGCCGCCCAGGCCGCCCGGCGGTGCCCGGCGACGATCGCGCTGAAGCACGCGAGCGCGACGGTCAGGAGCACCGGGCCGTAGGGGTAACCGGCGCCGAGGTAGACCATGACGGCACCGGCCGTGCCGAACACCACGGCCACCGGATGCCGCTCGCGCCACAGCAGCAGGCCCGCGGCGACCACCAGCAGCACCCGCGCGAAGGGATCCAGGGCGGCCCGCTCGCCCTCCTGCCCCTGCGCCGCGAAGGCGGAACCGGCCAGCACGAAGACGGTGAGGACGGCGGTGGACCGCCAGGGCAGGCGCGGCGCGCGCTCCCCGTCGGCCCACCGGTCCCACCAGGGAGGCCCGTGCCGCCACCACCGCGGCGGACCGCCCCGCGCACGCTGCTCGTCCATACCGGCCACGCTAGACGCCACCGCCCCGGGCGGCGTCCCCCGCACGTGGTGATCACACGTACTCCCGGGGAAGTACGGGCCCCACCGCCCCGAGGCACCGGGAGCGCCGGGACGCGGCGCGCTACGGGGCCGGGGCGGGGCGCGCTACTCGGCCCGGGTCCGGGGCGCCGCAAGGCCGGGGCCCTGCGCGCTACGAGTTCGGGGGCCGGCGCGCCAAGGCCGGGGCCCTGCGCGCTACGAGTTCGGGGGCCGGCGCGCCACAAGGCCCGGGCCCGGCGCGCCACAAGGCCCGGGCCCGGCGCGCTACGAGGCCGGGCCGCGCTGCGGGTACACCAGCCCCACCCCCTGGGCGAGTTGCCCCGCCGCGTGCCGGAAGAACGCCGCGCGGTCCTCCACCAGCCGGTTGAACTGGCCGAACAGCTCGAAGCCGACGAGTCCGAACAGCTGGGCCCAGGCCGCGACGAGGGCGGTCACGGTCTCCGGCGGGAGGTCAGGGGCGAGGTCGGCGGCCATGCGCTCGGCCTCCGGGCGCAGGTCGGCCGGCAGGGAGGGCCGGGCCAGGCCGAGACCGCGGTAGGCGTCGCGGGCGATGCCGATGAGCAGCAGGCCGACGCGGGCGGCCGCGGGGACGGTGGTCCGGGGGGCGGTGTAGCCGGGGACGGGCGTGCCGTAGATGAGCGCGTACTCGTGCGGATGGTCGAGGGCCCAGTCCCGCACCGCCTCGCACACGGTGGTCCAGCGCTGCGCGGGACCGGCGGCGGCGACCGCCGCGTGGGCCGCCTCCGCCCTCTCGCCGAGGGAGTCGTAGGCGTCGATGATGAGGGCGGTCAGCAACTCGTCCCGGCTGGGGAAGTAGCGGTACAGCGCGGAGGAGGCCATGCCCAGCTCGCGGGCCACGGCCCGCAGGGAGAGCCGTGCGGCGCCCTCGGCCGCGAGCTGTCTGCGGGCCTCGTCCTTGATGGCCGCGGTGACTTCGATCCTGGCCCGGGCACGGGCGCCGTGTGCGGTGCTCATGCGGGGCAGTGTGCCACGAACAGAGAGCGGTGCACACAAACGAGAGCACTGCTCTTGCCGCGGAGCACCGCTCTCGGGCAGACTGATCCCGACGAAAGAGAGAGCAGTGCTCACAAAAGAGATCACCGCTCCGCCGCCATCACCTCAGGGGGATCCGTGTCCGCACACGTCAAGAAGCCCGGCTGGTTCACCAGAAACGTCCTCAACCGCCTGGTCGCCTGGCTGACCCGCCGCGGCGTCAGCGTCTGGGGCTCCCGCATCCTGGCCGTGCGCGGACGCAAGAGCGGACAGTGGCGCACCACCCCGGTCAATGTGCTGACCCTGGACGGCCGGCGGTACCTCGTCGCGCCCCGCGGCCACGTCCAGTGGACGCACAACATGCGCGCGGCGGGCGGCGGCGAACTGCGCCTCGGCAAGAACGTGGACCCGTTCACCGCGACCGAGGTGCCCGACGCCGGCAAGGCGCCGATCCTGCGCGCCTACCTCGAGCGCTGGAAGGCTGAGGTCGGGGTCTTCTTCGACGGCGTCGGCCCCGGCTCCCCGGAGGCCGAGCTGCGCCGCATCGCCCCCGATCACCCGGTCTTCGAGATCACTCCGGCGCGCTGACCTCGCCGCCGCCCGTCGCGGGGCGGCGGTCCATCGCGGTGAGGGCCCGCTGCGCCAGCGGATGCGTGCGGACGATCTCGCCCAGGGACGTCGACCCCTGCGTGATCTCCTTGAACGCCTTCCAGGCCGGGCGGAAGCCCGTCAGCACCGCGTGGAAGAGTCCGGGGCGGCGCTCGAAGACCGTCAGCAGCCGCTTGCCGACGCTCATCTCCACACCGAGCCCGGCCTTGACCGCGAAGGCGTAGTTCAGGGCCTGCCGGCGGGTGTCCACGGCGTCGTGCGCCTCGGCGATGCGCACCGCCCACTCCCCCGCCAGGCGGCCGGAGCGCAGCGCGAAGGAGATGCCCTCGCGGGTCCACGGCTCCAGCAGCCCCGCCGCGTCGCCGCAGACCAGCACCCGTCCGCGGGACAGCGGCGAGTCCTCGGCCCGGCAGCGGGTCAAGTGCCCGGAGGAGATGCTCGGTTCGAAGCCGGCCAGGCCGAGCCGTCCGATGAACTCCTCCAGATACCGCTTGGTCGCGGCTCCTTCGCCGCGCGCCGAGATCACCCCGACCGTCAGGGTGTCGCCCTTGGGGAAGACCCAGCCGTAACTGCCGGGCATCGGCCCCCAGTCGATGAGCACCCGGCCCTTCCAGTCCTCGGCGACCGTGTCCGGCACCGGGATCTCCGCCTCCAGGCCGAGATCCACCTGCTCCACCTTGACCCCGACGTGGGCCCCTATGCGGCTGGCGCTGCCGTCCGCCCCGACCACGGCCCGGGCCAGCACGACCTCGCCGCCCTGCAGCACGACCGCGACCGTGCGCCGGTCCGGCACCGCCGAGCCGTGCTGCTCGACCCGCTGGACCGTGACGCCCGTGCGCAGCTCGGCGCCGGCCTTCTGGGCGTGCTCGACCAGCTGCTGGTCGAACTCGGGCCGGTTGATCAGCCCGAACAGCATCTGCCGGGAGCGGCGCGTGCGCGTGAAGCGGCCGTTGTTCGAGAAGGTCACCGCGTGCACCCGGTCCTTCAGGGGCAGCTCGAAGCCGGGCGGCAGCGCGTCGCGCGAGGGGCCGATGATGCCGCCGCCGCACGTCTTGTACCGCGGCAGCTCGGCCTTCTCCAGCAACAGCACACGTCTCCCGGCGACCGCCGCCGCGTACGCGGCCGAAGCGCCCGCGGGTCCCGCGCCCACCACGACGACGTCCCACACCTGCCGCACGTCGTCCGCCGAAGAGTTCTCGCTGCTCACGATGGTCTACTGCTCCCGATCAAGCCGCCCGCTGCTGCTGTCTCCCGCATCCTACGGCCGACCTGGTCACAGGCCGCTGTGGGAGGATCTACAGCACTCACCGCTACAACGTCGCACCCACAAGGAGCGTGCCCATGTCGTCGCATCCGGTCGCCGGGACCGTCGCCTCACTGATGCCCCGGGCGAAGCAGGAGCTCGCCGAGCTGGTGGCCTTCCGGTCGGTGGCGGACTTCGAGCAGTTCCCGCGGAGCGAGAGCGAGGGGGCCGCGCGCTGGGTCGCGGAGGCGCTGACCGCCGAGGGCTTCCAGGACGTGGCGCTGCTCGACACCCCGGACGGCACGCAGTCGGTCTACGGCTACCTGCCCGGCCCGCCCGGAGCGAAGACGGTCCTGCTGTACGCGCACTACGACGTGCAGCCGCCGCTGGACGAGGCAGGCTGGACGACCCCGCCGTTCGAGCTGACCGAGCGGGACGGGCGCTGGTACGGGCGGGGCGCCGCCGACTGCAAGGGCGGTGTGATCATGCACCTGCTGGCGCTGCGCGCGCTGAAGGCGAACGGCGGCGTCCCGGTGCACGTGAAGGTGATCGCCGAGGGCTCGGAGGAGATGGGCACGGGCGGCCTGGAGCGGTACGCCGAGGAGCACCCGGAGCTGCTGGAGGCCGACACGATCGTCATCGGCGACGCGGGCAACTTCCGGGTGGGCCTGCCGACCGTCACCTCCACCCTGCGGGGCATGACGCTGGTGCGGGTGAGCGTGGACACGCTCGCGGGGAATCTGCACTCGGGCCAGTTCGGCGGGGCCGCGCCCGACGCGCTGGCCGCGCTGATCCGCGCGCTGGACTCGCTGCGCGCCGAGGACGGCTCGACGACGGTCGACGGGCTGACGTCGGACGCGTCCTGGGACGGGCTGAGTTACGACGAGGAGCAGTTCCGCCGGGACGCCAAGGTGCTGGACGGCGTGGAGCTGATCGGGTCGGGGACGGTCGCCGACCGCATCTGGGCGCGGCCGGCCGTGACGGTGCTCGGCATCGACTGCCCGCCCGTGGTCGGCGCCACCCCGTCGGTGCAGGCGAGCGCCCGTGCGCTGGTCAGCCTGCGGGTGCCGCCGGGCGTGGACGCGGCCGAGGCGACCAAGCTGCTCCAGGCGCACCTGGAGGCGCACACGCCGTGGGGCGCCCGGGTGAGCACCGAGCAGATCGGCCAGGGCCAGGCGTTCCGCGCCGACACCACCAGCCCGGCCTACCAGGCCATGGCGGACGCGATGGCGGTGGCGTACCCGGGTCAGGAGATGCAGTACGCCGGCCAGGGCGGCTCCATCCCGCTGTGCAACACGCTCGCGGCGCTCTACCCGCGGGCGGAGATCCTGCTCATCGGGCTGAGTGAGCCGGAGGCGCAGATCCACGCGGTGAACGAGAGCGTGTCGCCCGAGGAGCTGGAGCGGCTGTCGGTGGCGGAGGCGCTGTTCCTGCGCAACTACGCGGCGAGCTGACGGCTCTGCCGTCGGCAGAAGGCCCTCGTCCGCGGACGGGGGCCTTCTCTACGGTCGTGCCATGGACGTCATCGAGCTGCTCCCCCGCCTGCGTCTGCTGCGTTTCCCGGTCGGCCAGGCCTATCTGTGGCGCGACGGAGAGGAGTGGACGCTGGTCGACGCGGGCCCGGCGGGTTCCGGGGCCCTGATCGCCGAGGCGGTGACCGCGCTGGGTTCGGATCCCCGGGCCGTGCGGCGGATCGTGCTCACGCACTTCCACGAGGACCACGCGGGCGGGGCGGCCGAGTTCGCGGCGCTCAGCGGTGCCGAGGTGCTGGCGCACCGGCTGGACGCGCCGTTCGTACGGGGGGACGCCCCGGGCCCGGAGCCGGTGTTCGAGGACTGGGAGCGGCCGCTGCACGAACGGGCGGTTCGGCTGCTGCCCACCGGTGACGTCGCCCGGCCCGCCGAGGTCACGGAGCTGGCCGGCGGCGAGGTACTGGACATCGGCGGCGGGGCACGGGTCGTGCACGTGCCGGGGCACACGGAGGGCAGTGTGGCGCTGCATCTGCCGCAGCACGGGGTGCTGTTCACGGGTGACACGGTCGCGGCGTCACCCGTGGACGGCTCGGTGATCCCCGGCGTGTTCAATCTCGACCGTGACCGGGTCCTGGCCGCCTGCGGACACTTGGCGGACCTGGACCCGGACGTCGCCTGCTTCGGCCACGGGGACCCGGTGACGGCACGGGCGTCCCGCGCGCTGCGGCACGCGGCCCGGGGATAGCCGCCGCTACCCGAGCGCCGGGTCCAGGACGATGTCCCGCGCCCGGGCCGCGACCGTCGGCTCCTCGGGGAAGTGGCAGGCGGTGAGATGGCCGGCGGGGCTGCCCTCCACGCGCACCAGTGGCGGTTCCTCGGTGGCGCACGTGTCCCGGGCCTTCCAGCAGCGGGTGCGGAAGCGGCACCCGGAGGGCGGGTCGATGGGCGAGGGCACGTCCCCGGCCAGCCGGATGCGCTCGCGCCGTTCGGTGGCGTCCGGGTCGGCGTCGGGCACGGCGGACAGCAGGGCGTGGGTGTAGGGGTGCCGGGGGCGGGTGTAGAGGGACTCCCGGTCGGCGACCTCGACGATCTTGCCGAGGTACATCACGGCGACGCGTTCGGAGAAGTGCCGTACGACGGCGAGGTCGTGGGCGATGAAGACGAAGGCGATGCCGAACTCCCGCTGCAGGTCCTGGAGGAGGTTGACGACCTGGGCCTGGATGGAGACGTCCAGCGCGGAGACGGGTTCGTCGGCGACGATCAGCTTGGGTCGCAGCGCCAGCGCGCGGGCGATGCCGATGCGCTGGCGCTGGCCGCCGGAGAACTCGTCGGGGTAGCGGTTGCAGTGCTCCGGGTTGAGGCCGACCGTCTCCAGCAGTTCCTGGGTGCGCTTCTTGTGCCCCTGGGGCGGGTTGATGCCGTTGAGCCGCATCGGCGTCTCGACGATCGTGCCGACGGTGTGCCGCGGGTTCAGCGAGGAGTAGGGGTCCTGGAAGATCATCTGGAGGTTGCGGCGGGCTTCGCGCATCCGTGCGGGCGACCGGTGCGTGATGTCCTCGCCGTCGAACACGACGGAGCCGCCGGTCGGTTCGAGCAGGCGGGTGACGAGGCGTCCCGTGGTGGACTTGCCGCATCCGGACTCGCCGACCAGGCCGAGCGACTCGCCGGGCCCGACGGAGAAGTCGATGCCGTCGACGGCGCGCACGGCCCCGATCTGCCGCTGGAAGACGATGCCCTGCCGCAGCGGGAAGTGCTTCTGCAGCCCCCGCACTTCCAGGAGGCTCTCCCCGGCGGGGTGGTCGATGGGCCGCCCGGTCACGGGCTGGGTGGTGCTCACGGCGTGCTCCCTTTCGTCCGCGCCGACAGTGCGGCGTCCGCCGCCACTCCTTCGTCCGCCACCGGCATCCCTTCGTCCGCCACAGGCATCGCTTCGTCCGCCACCGCCATCGCTTCGTCCGCCGCCGTCACGGCGCGGTCCGTGCGGGTGCGGCGTGGTCGTCCGGGCCGGTTCCGCCGCCGCGGATCTCCTGCTTGGCCGCGTCGGTGAGGTGGCAGGCGGCGAGGTGTCCCTCGCTGCCGGTGAGGAGGCGCAGTTCGGGCCGCTCCACGGTGCACCGGCCGTCCGGGACCCAGCCCTTGTAGGCGCAGCGCGGGTGGAAGGCGCAGCCGCCGGGCAGGTGGATCAGGCTCGGCGGGGTGCCGGGGATCGGGTCGAGCCGTTGGCCGACGTCGCCGGTGAGGTGCGGCATCGACCGCAACAGGCCCCAGGTGTAAGGGTGTTGAGGATTCTTGAGGACATCGCGGGTGGTGCCGTACTCGATGCGGCGGCCGCCGTACATGACCAGGATGTCGTCGGCGACGTCGGAGACCACCCCGAGGTCGTGGGTGATGATGACGACGGCGGAGCCGAACTCCTCCTGGAGATCGCCGATGAGATCGAGGATCTGCGCCTGGACGGTGACGTCGAGGGCGGTGGTGGGTTCGTCGGCGATGAGCAGGGCGGGGTCGCAGACCAGGGACATGGCGATCATGGCGCGCTGGCGCATGCCGCCGGAGAACTGGTGGGGGTAGTCCCCGGCCCGGCGTTCGGGCTGCGGGATGCCGACCCGCTTCAGCATCTCCACCGCGCGGTCCCTGGCCTCCTTCTTGGAGACCTTGTGGTGGACGCGGTAGGCCTCGGCGATCTGGGAGCCGACGGTGAAGAAGGGGTGCAGCGCGGACAGCGGGTCCTGGAAGATCATGGAGACGGTGCGGCCGCGCAGGGCGCGCATCTCGGCCTCGGGCAGGCCGACGAGTTCCCTGCCCTCCAGCCAGATCTCGCCGCCGACCCGGGCACGGGTGCCCTTGTGCAGTCCGAGCAGGGCCAGTGAGGTCACCGACTTGCCGGAGCCGGACTCGCCGACGATGCCGAGGGTGCGGCCCTTCTCCAGGGTGAAGGAGACGCCGTCGACGGACCTGACGAGGCCGTCCTCGGTCGGGAAGTGCACCTTCAGGTCGCGTACGTCGAGGAAGGGCGCGGGGCCGGGCGCGCGGTCCGCGCGCCGTGGTGAGGTCTGAACGGACACGGGTGTTCCTACGGACGAAGAGGGGCTCAGGCGAGGCGTACGCGTGGGTCGACGAGGCCGTACACCAGGTCGACGACCACGTTGGCGAGGACGACGAACGTCGCGGCGAAGAGCGTGGTGCCGAGGATGACGGGCAGATCGGAGTTCTGCACGGAGTCCACCGCGAGCTTGCCGATGCCGTTGATGCCGAACACCGACTCGGTGATGACGGCGGAGCCGCCGATCAGGGAGCCGACGTCCATGCCGAAGATGGTGATGATGGGGGTGACGGCGGCCCGCAGCCCGTGCTTGAGGACGACGGTGGCCGCGGGCAGGCCCTTGGCGCGGGCGGTGCGCATGTAGTCCTCGGCGAAGACCTCCAGCATGGAGGAACGGGTCAGCCGGGTGTACATCGCGAGATAGACGACCACCAGGGTGGTCCACGGCAGGATCAGCCCCTGGAACCAGCCGGCCGGATCCTCGGTGATCGGCGTGTATCCGGAGGTCGGCAGGATCTGGAACGTGTCGACGAAGACGTACAGCAGGAGCAGGCCGATGAAGTAGATCTGCACGGACACGCCGAACAGGGCCAGTCCGACCGCCGCCTTGTCCGCCGCCCTGCCCCGGCGCACCGCCGCGACGGTGCCGAGGCCGACTCCGAGGACCAGGAACGCCACGGCGGCGCCGAGTCCGAGGGAGAGGTCGGCGGGGAAGTCCGACAGCAGGGTGGTCAGGACGGGGGTGTCGGTCTGGAAGGAGACGCCGAGGCAGGGCGCTTGGCAGTGGATGCGCACGCTCTGGTCGCCGAAGTCGCGCCCGGCGACCAGTCCCTTGAGGAACTCCCAGTACTGGGTCAGGTAGCTCCGGTCCAGGCCCAGGGAGTGTCTGATCTCCGCGAGCCGGGAGGGCGAGCAGGTCTTCCCGCAGGCCAGGAGCGCGGGGTCGGACGGCAGCGCGAAGAAGATGAAGAAGGTGATCGTGGTGATCACCAGCATGATCAGGGCCGCTGCCAGGAGGCGTCTGATGAGGTAACGAAACATGGGGTGCCGGGACCTGACGTGAGGGGGAGGGGCCCGCCGGCGGCCGGGACCGCCGGCGGGGTGCGAGGGAGTGGCGTCCGTCAGTGCTTGACGTAGACGTGGACCAGGCTCGGCTCGGCCAGGATCGTGTCGGGGATGACTCCGCCGACTCCGGAGCCGGACATGTCGCTGAAGTTCATGTACGTCAGCGGCACCACGGCGGCGTCCTTCAGGATCTGCTGGTCCATCCGCCCGTAGGTGGCGTTGCGCCGCTCGACGTCGGTCATCTTGGCGGCCTGGTCGATCAGCGCGTTGACCTTCGGGTCGTTCAGGTAGGACAGGTCCTGGTTGGCCTGCGGGTTCTTCCTGATCAGCCGGCCGTCGAAGAGGGTGGGGAGCACCGTGGAGGCGTTCGGCCAGTCGGCGATCCAGTCGCCCCAGGTCAGGTCGTACTGGTTCTTGGTGTTGTCGACGGTGCTGAAGTAGCTGGACGCGTCGATCGGGGAGATGTTGACGTGGATGCCGATGCGCTCCAGCGCCGTCTTCACCGCGTCGGCGAAGTGCTCCTGGGTGGGGGTGTTCTCCACGGCGATCGACATCGTGGGCTCGGGGTCGCCCGCCTGCCTCATCAGCTCCCTGGCCTTGGCGAGGTTGCCGGCCGGGTTGGCGCTGTACAGGTTGAACTTCCGGTAGCCGCCGATGCCGGGACTCAGCATGGTGGTGGCGTAGTCGCCGTAGGCCGCGCCGCCGAAGGCGCCGCGGACCGTCGTCTTGTCGATGGCGTACTCGATCGCCTGACGGACCCTCAGATCCTTCACGCGGGTGGTGTTGATGGCGAGGTAGTTGATGCCCGGCGCGGGGATCTTGTAGTAGCGGCTCTTCAGGGCCGGGTCGCCGGCGAGCTGGGCCAGGTCGGATCCGGCGATCGGCCACTGCTGGATCGACGTCCGGGCGGTACCGGCGTCGGCCTTGATCTGCTGGTCGATGGCCGACTCGTCCTGGCCGAACTTCACGTCCATCTCGTCGACGTTCTGCTGCCGGATCGGGTCGGTCGCCGCCGACCAGTGCGTGTTCCGGGTGAGGACGAGTTCCTTGTTCTTGGTGTACGACTTGATCATGTAGGGGCCGTCGGCCCAGACCTTGGTGTCGTACGTCGAGCCGGTGTCGTGGGCCTTGGGCACGGCCGCCCAGCCGGTCATCGCCGTGGTCTCGTTGAAGTCGGCCACCGGCTGGTTGAGATGGAAGACGATCGTGTACTTGTCCGGCGTCTGAATGGAGTCGAGCTGCTTGCCCTGGTAGGGGCCCTTGTAGCCGGCGCCGCCGACGAGCCACTGGGCGGCGTAGGGCGGTCCGCCGTTGATGTCGGAGGAGAAGAACCGCTCGACGCCGTACTTGACGTCGGCCGCGGTGACCTCGGTGCCGTCCTGGTACTTGACGCCGTGCCGGAGGTGGAAGGTCCACACGGTGGCGCCCTTGCTGGGCGTTCCGATGTCGGTGGCCAGGTCGCCGACGAGCTTGGGGGCCGAGCCCGTCTCGTCCCAGCCGGTGAGGGTGCGGACGATCTCCTCGTCCATGCTCGAACCCTCGGTGGTGTAGACGCGCTGGGGGTCGAGGTGGTCGAAGTCCGCCTTGTCCAGGACGGTCAGGGTGCCGCCCTTGCCGGGGGCCCCGCTGCTGCCGCTGCCGCTGCCGGAGGACCCTCCGCATGCGGTGGCTCCCAGGGCGATCAGCACGGCGGAGGCCGTGAGAGCGACCGTGCGCGATCTGCGCGTGCTGCGCGTGTTGCGCGTGTTGCGCGTCATTGAGGAAACTCCGTTCTTGCCATGGGCGCGGCAGCCGTGCGTGGGACCGCCGGGCCGGTACTCGGGGGGTGGCTCGTTCAGCCGCGGCGGGCGCGGGGATCCAGGGCGTCCCGGACGCCGTCCCCGAGGAGGTTGAGCGCCAGGACCAGCAGCAGGAGCAGGACGCCGGGCACGAAGAGGTACATCGGGTCCTGGAGGAAGAACTGGGAGGCGTCCGACAGCAGGGATCCCCAGTCGGGGTTGGGCGGGATGACACCGACGCCCAGGTACGACAGGGCCGCCTCGGTGGTGATGTTCTGCGGGACGGCCAGCGCGAAGGAGATCAGGATCGGCGCCCACAGGTTGGGCAGCAGCTGCCGGAACAGGATGTGCCGCCGTCCGGCGCTCATCAGCCGCGCCGCGTCCACGAACTCCCGCTCGCGCAGCGACAGCACCTGTCCGCGCACCAGCCGGGCGGTGTACGCCCAGGCGAACACCGCGATGTTGAGGACCAGCACGAGCAGACGCAGGTTCTCGTCGGTGCCGCCGTGGCTGTCGGTCTGCAGCGCGTTCTGGATCACCGGGGTGAGCGCGATGATGAACAGCAGCTGCGGGAACGCCAGCATGACGTCCATGACCCGCGACAGCAGCGAGTCGACCCAGCCGCCGAAATAGCCGGCCGCGAGACCGGCCACGACGCCGACGGCGGTGGACAGCACGGCGGAGGCGAATCCCACGTAGAGGGAGGTGCGCAGGCCGTAGACGACCCGGGCGAACAGGTCGTAGCCCGTGCCCGGTTCGACCCCGAGCAGGTGCTGTGGGCCGATGCCGCCCAGGGAACCGTAGGGGAAATTGCCCGTGTCGGGGTTGATCGCCTTGTTGTCGGGGGTGATCGGTCCCCAGCCGGTCACGGCGGTGAGGACCGGCGCGAGCAGGGCGACGGCGATGAACAGCAGGGCGGCCACCAGGGCGGCCAGTGTGACCTTGTCCCGCCTGATGCGCTTCCAGGCCATCCGGGCCGGTGAGCGGCCGGCGACGACCGTGCCGCCGGGTCTGGGGTCCTGCGTCGACGGCTCGGTCAGCAGCGCGGTGCCGCCGCCGGTGTCGACCGGCTGGTGTTGCGTGGTCATCGTACGGACATCCCGGATCTGCCCCTGGGGCAAGAAAATTGAACGGCGGTCGTTGCTTCCGCCGTGAGACTCTGCGGACTTTCGCAATGCGGCGCGAGTCCGGTCAAGGCGCGCAGGGGCCGGAAAAGGGATTGTTTGCGGTCCTGGAAAAGTGTTGACGAGAGCGGGGAAAGTGATTACCCGCAGCGTGACGGGATGCGGGAGATTCCTTGGGAATCGCTTAGGAGGGGCTCCGGCGATGTTTCCTTGTGCTTTTCCCTCGGAATCCCCCGGGCCGGGTAAAGGGCGTGGGCTCGGGATGCGGGTCAGCCGACCGGGGTTCCGGCTTCCAGGTAGATGGCCGCGCCGCGCTCGCGGGCCCGCAGGGCCCAGCGCAGTCGCTCGTAGCGCACGGGCGGCAGCAGTTCGGCGGCTTCCTCCTCCGTCACGAACCGCCAGTCGCGCAGCTCCGGTCCGGGCAGCAGCATCTCGCCGGCCGCCGCGGAGTCGAGCCGGCCGCCGTCGAAGAGCAGGCGCAGTCCGCCGAAGCCGGGGGGCACGGGGCGTTCCCAGTCGACGACGAGCAGGCCGGGCACCTCGTCGAGGCGGATGCCGGTCTCCTCGGCGACCTCGCGCATCCCGGCGCGGGCGGGCGCCTCACCGGGTTCGACCACGCCGCCGGGGAACTCCCAGCCGGCCTTGTAGGTCGGGTCGACGAGGAGCACGCGGTCCTGTTCGTCGAAGAGGAGCACACCGGCGGCGAGCGTCTCGGCGGTGGGCTCGGGCGTCTGGACGATGTCACAGACGGGCACGGAGCCGCTGTTCAGGGCCTCGGCGATGCGGGCGGCGGCCTGGTACGGGGTGAGGTGGCTGGTGTCGACGGGGTGGGCGTCGGCGGTGAGCCAGGAGGCGAGGGCGGCGCGGTAGGGCTCGATGTGGTCGAAGGACCACTGGCGTATGCGCAGTTCGCCGTCGGGCAGGTCGGGCGGTATCTCACGGCCCGCTATGCGCTCCCGCAGTATCGTTTCGGCCGGGGTGAGCAGGATGTGGCTGACGGCGATCCTGCGCGCGGCGAGTCCGCCGAAGATCTCGTCCCGGTACTCCTGGCGCAGCAGGGTCATGGGGACCACGAGGGTCCCGCCGAGCTCGGCGAGCATCGCGGCGGCGGTGTCGATCACGAGCCGGCGCCAGATCGGCAGGTCCTGGAAGTCGCCGACCTCGGCGAGGTGTTTCGGCGGCAGCAGGTACCGCAGCGCTCCGCCGATGACCTCGGGGTCGAAGAGCGCGCTGTTCGGGATCAGTTCGATCAGTTCCTGTGCGGTGGTTGTCTTCCCCGCACCGAACGCGCCGTTGATCCAGACGACGGTCACAGGTCCCCCTCTTCTGTTGGCCCCCTGAGGCTTGCCCGCTCCACCCTGCCACGGAAACCAGCCCCAGTTGAGGGCGCATGACGACGGCGCCGGCGCCCCCGTGTGCGGGAGCGCCGGCGCCGTGGCCGGGGCGGGGCGGTTCGTCAGCCCTTCTCGTTCTTCTCGCTGCCGTCCTCCCGGTCCAGGGACAGGCTGTCCTTGGCGACGGTCTCGTCGAGCGTCTTGAGGGTGTCGTCCACGCTGAGGGTGCCCAGGTTCTCCGTCAGGGCGTGGGACGGGGTGACCGCCGCGACGACGAAGCCGGTGGCGAGGGAGGCGATGGCGAGCATGCTGCGCTTCTTCATGCCCGGCACAACGCCCGGACCCGCTCCGGGGTCACGCGGGCGCGTACGACCGGGCGAACCGCACGCTCAGGCGAGGTCGTCCGCGGTGCCGGCGCCCCAGCTGTCCGGGCCGCCGCCGCGCCACTCGATCAGCCCCGACGCCGCCACGTACGTCTCGTCCGCGTCCTCGATGCCCGCGCGCCGCAGGAACTCGGCGATGTCGAGCAGCCCGTAGGCGATGCCGAGGAACTGGTCGTCCACACGGACCCGCCGGCCGCCGTCCGCGGCGGGCGGGTAGACCACGACGGGTTTCACGGACGCCATGCGACCAGCCTGCGCGGGGGCGGCCCGGGCCGCCCCCCGGACACGTCCGTTCGGCCGACCCGGCGCCCCGGACCGGACACCGCGAGACCACCCCGGCCCGCCGGGCCCGGCCCCCGCGCCGCGGCGACTCGGCGGTGCCAGGCCGCTGTGGCGCGGAAGAAGGCGTCCCGTCAGGCGCCCACGTACGCCGCCAGGTGCTGCCCCGTCAGGGTGGAGCGGTCGGCGATCAGGGCGGCCGGGGTGCCCTCGAAGACGATGCGGCCCCCGTCGTGACCGGCGCCGGGGCCGAGGTCGATGATCCAGTCGGCGTGGGCCATGACCGCCTGGTGGTGCTCGATCACGATCACCGACTTGCCGGCGTCGACGAGCCGGTCCAGCAGGCCGAGCAGCTGCTCCACGTCCGCGAGGTGCAGACCGGTGGTCGGCTCGTCGAGCACGTAGACGCCGCCCTTGTCGGCCATGTGCGTGGCCAGCTTCAGCCGCTGCCGCTCGCCGCCGGACAGCGTCGTGAGCGGCTGGCCGAGGGTGAGGTAGCCGAGCCCGACGTCGGCGAGCCGCTCCAGGATCCGGTGCGCGGCCGGCGTACGGGCCTCGCCGGCGCCGAAGAACTCCTCCGCCTCGGTCACCGACATCGCGAGCACCTCGCTGATGTCCCGGCCGCCGAGCCGGTACTCCAGCACCGAGGCCTGGAACCGCTTGCCCTCGCAGTCCTCGCAGGGGGTGTCGACGCCGGCCATCATGCCGAGGTCGACGTAGACGACCCCGGCGCCGTTGCAGGTGGGGCAGGCGCCCTCGGAGTTGGCGCTGAACAGGGCCGGCTTCACGCCGTTGGCCTTGGCGAAGGCCTTGCGGATCGGGTCGGCGAGCCCGGTGTACGTCGCCGGGTTGCTGCGGCGCGAGCCCTTGATCGGGCTCTGGTCCACGGAGATCACGCCCGCGTCGGCGGGGATCGAGCCGTGCAGCAGCGAGCTCTTGCCCGAGCCGGCCACGCCCGTGACCACGGTGAGCACTCCGAGCGGGATGTCGACGTCGACGTCCTGGAGGTTGTTGGCCGAGGCGCCCCGGATCTCCAGCGCGCCGGTGGGCTCGCGGACCGTCTCCTTGAGCCTGGCCCGGTCGTCGAGGTGCCGGCCGGTGACCGTGTCGGCCGCACGCAGCCCTTCGACCGTGCCCTCGAAGCAGACGGTGCCGCCGGCCGTCCCGGCGCCGGGGCCCAGGTCGACGACATGGTCGGCGATCGCGATCGTCTCCGGCTTGTGCTCGACGACGAGGACCGTGTTGCCCTTGTCCCGCAGTCGCAGCAGCAGGTCGTTCATCCGCTGGATGTCGTGCGGGTGCAGGCCGATGGTGGGCTCGTCGAAGACGTAGGTGACGTCCGTGAGGGACGATCCGAGGTGGCGGATCATCTTCACGCGCTGCGCCTCACCGCCAGAGAGCGTGCCCGCCGGGCGGTCGAGCGAGAGATAGCCGAGGCCGATCTCCACGAAGGAGTCGAGGGTGCCCTGCAACGCGGTGAGCAGCGGCGCCACCGACGGTTCCGCCAGGCTCCGCACCCACTCCGCCAGGTCCCGGATCTCCATGGCGCAGGCGTCGGCGATGCTGACCTTGCCGATCCGGGACGAGCGGGCCGCCTCGGTCAGCCGCGTGCCGTCGCACTCGGGGCAGGTGGTGAAGGTGACCGCCCGTTCCACGAACGCCCGGATGTGCGGCTGCATCGCCTCCTTGTCCTTGGACAGGAACGATTTCTGGATCTTGGGGATCAAGCCCTCGTAGGTGAGGTTGACGCCGTTGACCTTGACCTTGGTGGGCTCGCCGTAGAGGAAGGCCTGCATCTCCTTCTTGGTGAACCGGCGGATCGGCTTGTTCGGGTCGAGGAAGCCGGACTGGGCGTAGAGGCCGACGGTCCAGACGCTGTCGGACTTCCAGCCGGGGATGGTGAACGCGCCCTCGGCGATCGACTTGGAGTCGTCGTAGAGCTGGGTGAGGTCGATGTCGGAGACCTTGCCGCGGCCCTCGCAGCGGGTGCACATGCCGCCGGTGCGGGAGAAGGTCGCCTTCACCGTCCTGGTCTTCTCGGCGCCGCGGTCGACGCGGATGCCGCCGGACGCGCTGACGGAGGCGGTGTTGAAGGAGTAGGCGCTGGGCGGGCCGATGTGCGGCTCGGCGAGCCGGCTGAAGAGGATGCGCAGCATCGCGTTGGCGTCGGTGGCGGTGCCGACCGTGGAGCGGGGGTCGCCGCCCATGCGCTGCTGGTCGACGGCGATCGCGGTGGTCAAACCGTCCAGCACGTCGACCTCGGGCCTGGCCCGGTTGGGCATGAAACCCTGCAGGAAGGCGCTGTAGGTCTCGTTGATGAGCCGCTGCGACTCCGCCGCGATCGTGTCGAACACCAGTGAGCTCTTGCCCGAGCCGGAGACACCGGTGAAGACCGTCAGCCGGCGCTTGGGGATCTCGATGCTGACGTCCTTGAGGTTGTTCTCGCGCGCGCCGTGCACGCGGATCACGTCATGGCTGTCGGCGATGTGCGGCCCGGACGACCGTCTGTCCGTGGTCGTGGCCTTGCTCATGGTGGCTCCATCTGTCGGGCGGGGCTGCCGCGTTCGGACGATCTCGTCCCCGCGCCGGGCCCCGGGGCGCGGCGCGGGGATGGGTGCTGCGGGGCTGCTACCGCCCCTTGAGCTGCTGGATGCGGACCATGTTGCCCGCGGGGTCGCGGAAGGCACAGTCGCGGACGCCGTAGGGCTGGTCCACCGGCTCCTGCACCACCTCGGCATCGCCCGCCTGGAGCCGCTCGAAGACGCCGTCGACGTCGGCGGTGGACAGGACGATGCCGGCGTAGGTGCCCTTGGCCATCATCTCCGTGATGGTGCGGCGCTCGTCGTCGGTGACGCCGGGATCGGCGGCCGGCGGGTGCAGCACGATGCTGGTGCCGGGCTGGCCGGCGGGGCCGACCGTGATCCAGCGCATGCCCTCGTACCCGACGTCGTTGCGTACTTCGAAGCCGAGGGTGTCGCGGTAGAACGCCAGGGCGGCGTCCGGGTCGTCGTGCGGCAGGAAGCTGGCGTGAATGGTGAGGTCCATGGCCCTCACGCTAGTTTCGGCCCGCGGCGGGCGCTTCTCGATTCCTGACCGGTCTGGTGACCTGCTTGGCGACGCACGACGGGATCCCGGCGGTCGCACGCGCCGCCTCCCGCCGGTAGGCGCTGGGAGGCATGCCGACCAGCTCGGTGAAGCGCGTGCTGAAGGTGCCCAGCGACGAGCAGCCGACCTCGAAGCACACCTCGGTGACGCTGAGGTCGCCGCGGCGCAGCAGCGCCATCGCGCGCTCGATCCGGCGCGTCATGAGGTAGCTGTAGGGCGACTCGCCGTACGCCTGACGGAACGCGCGGCTGAGATGACCGGCCGACATGTGCACCCCCCGGGCCAGCGCCTCGACGTCCAGCGGCTGCGCGTACTCCCGGTCGATCCGGTCCTTCACCCGGCGCAGCCGGGCGAGATCGCTCAGCCGCCGAGCCGAGACGGGTCTGCTGCTGCTCACACGGCCGATCGTGCCACACCGCACTGACACGCGGACCGTTTCCGGGTCAGGGCCCACCCCCGCCGGACGGCGCCCGCCCTCGCCGCCCGGACGTCCCCGCCCGCGCGCTGCCCGCGCATCCCAGCCCTCGACGGCTGAACGTTCCTGCCGGGACTCACACCCCCGCGGCCGCCGGGTCCGTCCGCCGGGTCAGCACGGCCGCCGCCGCGCCCACCAGCCCCGCGTCCGTGCCCATCTGGGCCGGTGCCACGGCGAGGTGCTGGACGAAGGACAGGGTCGCGTAGGAGCGCAGGGCCGTGCGCAGGGGCGTGAAGAGGATGTCGCCCGCCTTGCCCACTCCCCCGCCGATCACGACGATGTCGATCTCCACGAGGGTGGCGGTGGCGGCGATCCCGGCGGCCAGGGCCTGGGCCGCCCGCTCGAAGGAGGCGACGGCCACCGGGTCGCCGGACCGGGCGGCGGCGGCCACCGCGGCGGCGGAGGTGTCCCCGTCCGGGCCGGGCCGCCAGCCGCCGTCCAGGGCGCGCCGGGCGATGTTGGGGCCGCTGGCGATGCGCTCCACGCAACCGCGCGACCCGCAGGGGCACGGGTCGCCGTCCAGGTCGACGCTGATGTGGCCGATGTGCCCGGCGTTGCCGGTGGGTCCGGGGTGCAGCCGCCCGCCGAGCACCAGGCCGCCGCCGACGCCGGTGGAGACCACCATGCACAGGGCGTTGTCATGGCCGCGGGCGGCGCCCTGCCAGTGCTCCGCCGCCGTGATCGCCACACCGTCGCCGATCAGTTCCACGGGCAGGTCTCCGGTCGCGGCACGGACCCGGGCGACGAGCGGGTAGTCGCGCCAGCCGGGCACGTTCACCGGGCTGACCGTCCCCGCAGAGGCGTCCACGGGCCCGGCGCTGCCGATCCCGACGGCCGTGGCGCGCGGCCACAGCGGCGACGTGCCGAGTTCGCCGAGCACCTGCTCCACCGCCCGCATCACGGTGTCGCCGTCCTCCCGGGCGGGCGTCGGCCGCTGGGCGCGTGCCAGGATCCGGCCGTGGTCGTCCACCAGCGCGCCGGCGATCTTGGTGCCGCCGATGTCGAGCGCGGCCACGAGGTCGGTGTGCATCAGTGTCGGATCTCCCCGTCAACCATGAGTGAAACGCCGTGAGAAGCCATCGGGCACGGCGAACGCGGACCGGCCCTGCGGCGGTGCGCCGGTCCGGAGTTCACGGTGGACAGTCTCCCCCGAGCCTGACAACGTTGTCCAGGCTCTATGCTCGACGCCACATCCTCATACAAACCCAGGACCGACGCATCCCCGTGGACGACAGGACAGGACACCGCACCGTGCCCCAGACGCACCTCCGATCCGCTACGCGCTACGGCAACCGTCCGACGATGAAGGACGTCGCCGCCCGTGCCGGGGTCGGCCTCAAGACCGTCTCGCGGGTCGTGAACGGGGAGCCGGGCGTCACGCCGGAGACGGAGCGGCGGGTGCAGGAGGCGATCAACGCGCTCGGTTTCCGCCGCAACGACAGCGCGCGCGTGCTGCGCAAGGGCCGCACGGCGAGCATCGGCCTGGTCCTGGAGGACCTCGCGGACCCGTTCTACGGTCCACTGAGCCGGGCGGTCGAGGAGGTGGCCCGGGCGCACGGCGCCCTGCTCATCAACGGCTCCAGCGCGGAGGACCCCGAGCGCGAGCAGGAACTGGTGCTGGCCCTGTGCGCGCGGCGGGTGGACGGTCTCGTGGTCATCCCGGCCGGGGACGACCACCGGTATCTGGAGCCGGAGCTCAAGGCGGGCGTGGCCACGGTGTTCGTGGACCGGCCGGCCGGGCACATCGACGCCGACGTGGTGCTGTCGGACAACTTCGGCGGCGCCCGTGACGGCGTGGCCCACCTCATCGCGCACGGGCACCGCCGGATCGGCTTCGTCGGCGACATGCCCCGTATCCACACCGCCGCCGAGCGGCTGCGCGGCTACCGGACCGCGATGGAGGACGCGGGCATACCGGTGGCGGACTCCTGGATGTCCCTCGGGGTCACCGACCCCGAGCGGGTGCGCAGGGCCGCCGAGGAGATGCTGTCGGGCCCGGACCCGGTCACCGCGATCTTCGCGGGCAACAACCGGGTGACGGTCACGGTGATCCGGGTGCTCGCCGAGCAGACCCGACCGGTCGCCCTCGTCGGCTTCGACGACATCGAGCTGGCCGACCTGCTGCAGCCGGGGGTCACGGTCGTCGCCCAGGACGCGGCGGACATCGGCCGCACCGCTGCGGAACGTCTCTTCCGGCAGTTGGACGGCAGCCTGCTCTCCCCCGAGCGCATCGAACTGCCGACCCGTCTGATCACCCGCGGCTCGGGTGAGATCCCCCCGGCGGACTGAGCGGCCCATGCCCCGCCCCGTGGAACGGACGCTGCGAGCCCTCGGCCTCGCCGACGCGCCGCGCGAGCATCCCCTGCTGTATCCGGGCGCCTGGCCCGCCGACTCGGGGATCCTCGACGGAGACCGCTTCCTGCCGCCCGAGCGGCTGGTGTACGCCGACCGCACGCCCGTCCTCGCCATCGGCTCCAACGGCTCCCCCGGCCAGTTGCGGCACAAGATGCGGGAGTTCGGGATCAGCACGCCGCTGCCGATGGTGAAGGCCCGGGTGACCGGCGTCGACGCCGGGGTCTCCGCGCATGTGAGCCGCATGGGATACGTGTCGGCGTCACCGGTCGGCGCCCCGGACACCGTGCGCGCGTTGTTCGTGCTCTGGCCGGACGCCGAGCAGCTCGCGGTGATCGACGCGAGCGAGGGTGTGCCGGTGCCGGGCGGCAACTTCGACCGGGCCTGGCTGCCCGCGCCCGCCGTACGGGTCGACCTCGCGGACGGCACGCGGCTGCCCGGCGTGTACGCCTACGTCAACCGGCACGGCGTCCTGCACGACGGCACGGGCGTGCCGCGCACCCACCCCGGTCAGCGCGAGCTGCTCACCGAGTTGCTCGTGGCGCTGCCGCGGCTGCGGGAGCTGTTCGGCGTGGTGCCCGAGGAGTTCTGCGCACGGGCCCGCGCCGACCGGCGGCTGTGCGAGCGGGGCACGCGGCTGTTCGTCGAGGAGAAGCTGGTGACGGCGTCCGGGCTGGAGCGGTACGTGGCGGCCGCGGTGCGCCGTCAGCAGAGCGGGAGCCCGGGGACGGGCCCGTCGTTGTCACCGCCCTTGACGTAGACGTCGCTGACCCAGACGTCGGTGTTGCCGCTGTCGTCGTCGGTCTTCGCCCACCACACGTTGGTCCACTCCCCGTACGTCTCGCGGCGGCCCAGGTTCTGCTGGCAGTAGAAGTAGTTGGTGCCCGCGTTGAGGATGCCGACCTTGGTGCCGGAGGCCGTGTAGGAGTCGGCGGTCCTCCAGACCTGGCAGTTGTACTTGCCGCCGCCGATGGCGTGGCAGGCCGGGGCCACGGTGCTGGTGCCGCCGGTCGTGGCGCCGCCGCCGGTCGAACCGCCGTCGGTACCCCCGTTCCCGCCGCCGGTCGTGGCGCCCCCGGAGGACGTGGCGGGGGCCGAGGTGGAGGGCCGGCCGGAGGGCCCGGGCTTGTCCTCCCCGGGCTTCGCGGACGGGTCCTCGCCTTTGCCGTCCCCCTTGCCGCCCCGTTCGTCCCCCTGCCGGGTGGGCCTCGGGGCGTTCGAGCCGTCGTCGGTGCGACCGGGTTCGGAGGCCGCGGCTCCGGCGACGCCGGGCCGGGCGTCCGGTGCCGAGCCGTCCCCCTTCCCGAGCAGGGCGACGGTGGTGCCGGCGGCCGCGAGGACGACGAGCACGGCCGCGGCGGCGAGGAGCGTGCGCGTCTTCTTGCGGCGGGCGGTGGGGTGAGGACTCACCGGGCCGGTGGGCGCGGTGCCGCTCACCTCGCCCGGACCGAAGCCCTGCGTGCCCGCACCCGGGCCGTGCGGACCCTGCGGGCCGTGCGGACCCGACGGCTGCGCGCCGGTACCGGAGACGCCCGGAAAGCCGGCGTCGGCTGTCTGTGGGGCGCTGCCGGGGGCGTCCCTGCCTGGCGTGGCGCCGGAGCCTGGCGTTCCGAAGGCCGCGGCCGGGCCGCATCCGGGCGTGCCCGGACTCTGCTGCGGCGCGGCGGCGCCCTGGAGCGGAGGTCCGAATCCCGGCGGCACCGCCGGCACGCTGCGCTCGGTCTCCTGGCGCGGGTTCGGGGCCACCGGGCCGCGCAGGGTCGAGGTGGGCGTGTCCGCGCCGCCCGGCTCCGCCACCGCCCGGAGCAGGTCGCGGGCCTGGTCGGCCTCGGGGCGGGCCTCGGGGCGCTTGTCCATCAGGCGCCGCAGCACCGGGCCGAGCGGGCCGGCGCGGCGGGGGTCGGGCAGCGGCTCGCTCACGATCGCGGTGAGCGTGGAGAACGTGGAGGTGCGGCGGAAGGGCGAGGCGCCCTCGACGGCCGCGTACAGCGTGGCGCCCAGGGCCCAGATGTCGGAGGCGGGGCCCGGTTCGGCGCCCTGGGCCCGCTCGGGGGCCAGGTAGTCGAGGGAGCCGACGAGTTCGCCGCTGCGGGTCAGGTGCGTGGCCGAACCGTCGCCCGGGTCGTCCATGGTGGCGATGCCGAAGTCCGTGAGGACGACCCGGCCGGAGCGGTCGAGCAGGATGTTGCCGGGCTTGACGTCCCGGTGCAGGACGCCCACCCGGTGGGCGGCGGCCAGCGCCTCCATGACCTTCGCGCCGATCCCGGCGGCCTCGTGCGGGTCCAGTGGGCCGCGGTCGCGCAGGACGTCGTCCAGGGACGGTCCGTCGACCAGCTCCATGACGATGATCGGGCGTCCGTCGACCTCGGCGATGTCGTGCACGGCGATGACACCGGGATGGCGGACCCGGGCCGCGGCACGCGCCTCGCGCTGCATCCGCAGCTGCAGACCGGCCAGTTCGGGTCCGGCCGCGTCGGTGTAGGTGCGCAGTTCCTTGACGGCGACCTCACGGCCGAGGACCTCGTCCACGGCCTTCCAGACGACGCCCATGCCGCCGCGTCCCAGCCGGGCAGTGACGCGGTACCTGCCCGCCAGCAGCCGGCCGGTCCCGTCCGCCTGCCCGTACTCCCCCGTCGACACCGCTGCCCCGTTCCCTCGAACCCACCGGATTCCGGTGGCCCGTCCGTATGTGGCGTACAGACTACGGGCCCGCGGTGACGGCGGCGGCGTTGTGCCGAGGGCTGTGACCGGGCCGGTACGTGCCGGCCGGCGGGGTCCTCAGGCGGACGCGGTGAGGTCTCCTCGCCGGGGCATCGCGAAGCTCTCCAGGCCGCTCCGGGTCAGGCCGGTGAGCCGGGCGACCTCGCCGATGTCGAGGGCGCCGCAGTCCAGGCCGCGCAGCAGGTAGCCGCTGAGGGCCTTGGCGGTGGCGGGTTCGTCCATGACGTCGCCGGCGGTGCGGCCGGCGTAGCGGGCGAGGCGGGCGGCGGCCTGTTCGAAACCCTCCCGGTAGAAGGCGAAGACGGCCGCGTACCGGGTGGGGAGGTGTCCGGGGTGCATGTCCCAGCCCTGGTAGTAGGCGCGGGCCAGGGCGCGGCGGGTGAGGCCGTAGTGCAGGCGCCAGGCGGCGTGGACCTTCTCCGTGGGTCCGACGGGCAGGACGTTGGTGGAGCCGTCGCAGACCCGGACGCCCGTGCCTGCGGCGGCGACCTGCATGACGGCCTTGGCGTGGTCGGCGGCGGGGTGGTCGCTGGCCTGGTGGGCGGCGGAGACGCCGAGGCAGGCGCTGTAGTCGAAGGTGCCGTAGTGCAGTCCGGTGGCGCGGCCCTCGGCGGCCTGGATCATGCGGGCGACGGTGGCGGTGCCGTCGGCGGCGAGGATGGACTGGCTGGTCTCGATCTGGATCTCGAAGCCGATCCGGCCGGGTTCGAGGCCGTGGGTCTGCTCGAAGGCGTCCAGCAGCCGGGCCATGGCGGTGACCTGCTCGGCGTAGGTCACCTTGGGCAGGGTGAGGACCAGCCCCGGGGGCAGGCCGCCGGCCTCCATCAGACCGGTGAGGAAGATGTCGAGGGTGCGGATGCCCCGGGCGCGCACGGGCGCTTCCATGCACTTCATGCGGATGCCCATGCAGGGGGCGGCGGTGCCGTCGGCGTACGCCTCGGTGATGATCCGGGCGGCGCGGGCGGCGGCCTCGTCCTCCTCGGCGTCGGGGCGGTTGCCGTAGCCGTCCTCGAAGTCGACGCGCAGGTCCTCGACCGGCTCGCGCTCCAGCTTGGCCCGCACGCGCGCGTGCACGGGTTCGGCGAGTTCCTCGGCCAGGCCGAGGACCGCGGCGAAGGAGGCGGCGTCCGGGGCGTGTTCGTCCAGGGCGGCCAGGGCCCGGTCGCCCCAGGAGCGGACGGTGTCGGCGGCGAAGACGTCGCCGGGCACGTAGACGGTGTGGACGGGCTGGCGGGTGCCGGGGTCTCCGGGGTAGCGGCGTTCCAGTTCGGCGTCGACCGGGGCGAGGGAGGCGCTGATCTCCTTGCTGACGGCGCCCGCGAGGCTCGTCGCCACCTTCTCCTGCTGGCCGTGACCCATTCCCAGACCCTCCTGTTTTCCGCTGTACGGAATCAACAATCCGTAGAGCGAAGTTATCGGCCGACCTTCGGGCTGGTCAACCATGTCGTGCCGTGGAGTTCCCCCTCTTCGCGCGCGTGCCCCGCGGACTCCGCCTCCTCTTCCGTATTCACCGGGCAGGCTTCATCCTGCCGTGCAAGGGGAGGGAGATCATGTGCCGAACGAGGTCGGAGTGACGCGCCGCCGCGGACTCAAGGCGGCGGCGGCCGCCGCCGTCGCCGGACCGCTGCTCACCACCGCGGGCCCCGCGCGGCCCGCCACCGCCGGCGAGCACGCGGGCGCCCTGGACGTCATGACGTTCAACGTGCGCTTCGGGACCGTCGTCGACGACACACCGCGCTGGTCCGAGCGCCGCCCGGTGATGCGGGAGCTGCTGCGCCGCGAGCGACCGCACGTCATCGGCACCCAGGAAGGGCTCTACGGGCAGGTGCGCGCGATCCGCACGGATCTGGGCGAGCCCTACGACTGGATCGGCGTCGGACGCGGCGGCGGCAGCAAGGATGAGTTCATGGCGGTCTTCTACGACACGCGCAGACTCGCCCCGGTCGAGTTCGATCACTTCTGGCTGTCCGACACCCCGTACGTGATCGCCTCGAACACCTGGGGCGCGGACTGGCTGCGCATGGTGACCTGGGTCCGCTTCGCCGATCTCGCCCGCGGGGGACGGGAGTTCTACGTCCTCAACACCCACCTGGACAGCGTCAGCCAGTACGCCCGGGAACGGTCGGCGGAACTCATCGGCGAGACGATCGCCGGGTGGGACCGGTCGTTGCCGGTCGTGGTCACCGGCGACTTCAACGCGGCCGCCCACGACAACCGGGTGTACGACCTCATGCTCGGCATCGGGCTGGTGGACGCCTGGGACGCGGCGGCCTCGCGCGGCCCGGCGTACGGGACGCACCACGGCTACCGGCGGCCCCGGCCCGGCGGGCGGCGCATCGACTGGATCCTCACCACGCCCGGGGTGACCACGCACTGGGCCCGGATGAACACCTTCAGCAGTAACGGGACGTACCCGAGCGACCATCTGCCGGTGCAGGCCTCGATGACGCTGGGATGACACGAGGCCCCCGCGACCGTTCGCCGGTCACGGGGGCCTCCTGCGGCCGGTGCCGATCAGCCCTTGCGGGCCTTGATCTCCTCGGTCAGGGCGGGGACGACGTCGAAGAGGTCGCCGACGACGCCGTAGTCGACGAGGTCGAAGATCGGGGCCTCGGCGTCCTTGTTGATCGCCACGATCGTCTTCGAGGTCTGCATGCCGGCGCGGTGCTGGATCGCGCCGGAGATGCCGGAGGCGATGTACAGCTGCGGCGACACGCTCTTGCCGGTCTGGCCGACCTGGTTGGTGTGCGGGTACCAGCCGGCGTCCACCGCGGCGCGCGAGGCGCCGACGGCCGCGCCGAGGGAGTCGGCGAGGGCCTCGATGATCGCGAAGTTCTCCGCGCCGTTGACGCCACGGCCGCCGGAGACGACGATCGCGGCCTCGGTCAGCTCCGGGCGGCCCGTGGACTCACGCGGCGTGCGGCCGGTGACCTTGGTGCCGGTGGCCTGGGCGGAGAAGGACACGTTCAGCGCCTCGACCGCGCCGGCGGCCGGGGCGGCCTCCACGGCGGCGCTGTTGGGCTTCACCGTGATGACCGGGGTGCCCTTGGAGACACGGGACTTGGTGGTGAAGGACGCGGCGAACACCGACTGGGTGGCCACCGGGCCCTCGTCGCCGGCCTCCAGGTCGACGGCGTCGGTGATGATGCCGGAACCCAGGCGCAGCGCCAGGCGGGCGGCGATCTCCTTGCCCTCGGCGGAGGACGGCACCAGCACGGCGGCCGGGGAGACGGCCTCGTGGGCGGCCTGGAGGGCGTCCACCTTCGGCACGACCAGGTAGTCGGCGTACTCGGCGGCCTCGTGCGTGAGGACCTTGACCGCGCCGTGCTCGGCGAGCGCGGCGGCGGTGTCACCGGCGCCGTTGCCCAGCGCGACGGCGACCGGCTCGCCGATGCGGCGGGCCAGGGTCAGCAGCTCCAGGGTGGGCTTGCGGACGGCGCCGTCCACGTGGTCGACGTAGACGAGAACTTCAGCCATGGGACTTCTTCTCTCCTGCTTGCGAAAGATGAGGGGCGGTCAGCGAATGCGGGGCTCAGATGAACTTCTGGCCCGCGAGGAACTCAGCGAGCTGCTTGCCGCCCTCGCCCTCGTCCTTGACGATCGTGCCCGCGGTACGGGCCGGACGCTCGGCCGCGCCGTCGACCACCGTGTAGGCGCCCTCCAGACCGACCTCCTCCGCCTCGATGTCGAGGTCGGACAGGTCCCAGGACTCCACCGGCTTCTTCTTGGCCGCCATGATGCCCTTGAAGGACGGGTAGCGCGCCTCGCCCGACTGGTCGGTCACGGACACGACCGCCGGCAGGGAGGCCTCCAGGGTCTCGGAGGCGGCGTCGCCGTCGCGGCGGCCCTTGACCGTGCCGTCCTCGACCGAGACCTCGGAGAGCAGGGTGACCTGCGGGACGCCCAGACGCTCGGCGAGCAGCGCGGGGACGACGCCCATGGTGCCGTCGGTGGAGGCCATGCCGGAGATGACCAGGTCGTAGCCGGCCTTCTCGATCGCCTTGGCCAGGATCAGGGAGGTGCCGATGGCGTCGGTGCCGTGGATGTCGTCGTCCTCGACGTGGATCGCCTTGTCGGCGCCCATGGACAGCGCCTTGCGCAGGGCGTCCTTGGCGTCCTCGGGACCCACCGTCAGGACGGTGATCTCCACGTCGTCGGAGTTCTCGGAGATCTGCAGCGCCTGCTCGACCGCGTACTCGTCGAGCTCGGAGAGCAGACCGTCCACGTCGTCCCGGTCGACGGTCAGGTCATCGGCGAAGTGCCGGTCGCCAGTGGCGTCGGGCACGTACTTCACAGTGACAACGATCCTCAAGCTCACGCCGGCTCTCCTACTGCATCGTCATTTCTCGGCTGCCTCTTGCAGGCAGCATAGGCGCCTCAAGCGGCCGATCCCGGTCGGGGCGACCCACGCTCCGAGCGAAATATTACTCGTCAGTACACAGAGTTCGTTCCCGCTAAGCAAGCGCTTTGAACTGTGACCTTCGCAACGCAGCGTAACCGGAACTCGACGGTCACGCAGCCCGGCGGAACGCCCGGATTCAGTCGCCCAGGCGCCGGAAACGTCCCTGGTGGTAGAGGAGGGGGCGGCCGGTGCCGGTGGGGTCGCCGTGCACGACCTCGGCGATCACGATGCGGTGGTCCCCGGCCGGCACGCGCGCCACCACCCGGCCGACCAGCCAGGCGAGCACGCCGTCCAGCACGGGGACGCCCTCGGGCCCCTCCCGCCAGGCGGTGGGCGCGCCGAAGCGGTCGGCTCCGCTGCGGGCGAAGGTGGCGGCCAGCTCCTGCTGGTGTTCGCCGAGGAGGTGGACGCCGACGTGGCCGGCCTCCGCCATCGCGGGCCAGCTGGAGGCGTTGGTGCCGATGCCGAAGGAGAGCAGGGGCGGCTCGGCGGAGACGGAGGTGAGGGACGTGGCCGTGAAGCCCACCGGACCGGCTTCGCCACGGGCGGTGATGACGGCGACGCCCGCCGCGTGCCGCCGGAAGACCGAGCGCAGGAGGTCGGTCGTCGTGGTCAGGAGGTCCGCTGGCATGGGGTCAGACTGACGATAAATGGTCGGCGCAGTCAAGTGCGTTCCGTGATCCGGGAGATGACCCACCGGCGACGTCGCGTCCCTCACACCGCCTCCCCCAGCGCGGCGATCACGTCGGCCTTGCGCGGCTGCCCCACGGCCCGCCGCACCACCCTGCCGTCGGCGTCCAGCACCAGCACGGTCGGGGTCTTCAGGATGTCCAGCCGCCGCACGAGGTCCAGGTGCGCCTCGGCGTCGATCTCGACGTGGGCCACGCCCGGCACCAGGCCGGCGACCTCGCCGAGGACCCGCCGGGTGGCCCGGCAGGGCGCGCAGAACGCGCTGGAGAACTGCACGAGCGTGGCCCGCTCGCCGAGCTGCGCGCCCAGGTCCGCCGCGCCCAGCCGCCTGTCCTCGTCCCGCCCGCGCACCCGCACTCTCCCGCTCCGCCGCTTGTGCAGCACTCCGAAGGCGCTCGCCGCCGCGAGCACCGCCACGCACACCACCAGTCCGGTCATCATCTGCTGCAAGCGTTCACGAGACCGCAAAGATTCCCGCCACCGCAACCGCGCGTTGCTGCGGAATGCTTGGTTCCCATGGACATCGATGCAAGAGGGCCGCGTTTCGGCGCGGTCGTCACGACCGTCGTGCTGGCGGTGGTGCTGGTCACGGGGAGCGTGTGGCTGCTGGCGTGGCAGACGCTGGCGTTCCTGCTGGGCGCGGCGGGCGGGGTGCGCCGGTCGCCGTACGGATGGCTGTTCGCCCGTGCCGTGCGGCCCCGGCTCGGGCCGCCCACCGCCTTCGAGGCCCCCGAACCGCCGCGTTTCGCCCAGGCGGTGGGGCTGCTCTTCGCCGGGCTCGGCCTCGTGGGCTTCACCCTGGGCCCCGAGTGGCTGGGACTCGCGGCGACCGGCGCGGCGCTCGCCGCCGCTTTTCTGAATGCGGCGTTCGGGTACTGCCTGGGCTGCGAGTTGTACCTGCTCGTGCGGCGGGCGACGGTGCGCGCGGAGTAATGCGGACGTAAAAGCACGAGGTGGGGATCGGCGGCGACGTGACGAGAATCTCTCCGGCCGCGGGCACGAGGACTGGCTACCCGGCCGTTCTTGGGGCACCATCTGCGACAAGCCGTAAACCTACGGCTGCGTAACTTGTCCGCTGGGAATCCCTTCCCAGGCAGAGCAGGAAGGGTCCGAACCGCCCATGGCAGAGCTCGTCTACCGTCCCGTCGTCGGTTTCGCCCGCACGCTGTTCAAGGTGTGGGATCTCAAGATCGACTGCCAGGGTTCGGAGAACATCCCGCGCTCGGGCGGCGCCGTGCTGGTGAGCAACCACATCAGCTACCTGGACTTCGTCTTCAACGGCCTGGCGGCGCTGCCGCAGAAGCGGCTCGTGCGTTTCATGGCGAAGGAGTCGGTCTTCCGGCACCGGATCTCCGGTCCGCTGATGCGCGGCATGAAGCACATCCCCGTGGACCGCAAGCAGGGTGAGGCGGCCTACGCGCACGCCCTGGACTCGCTGCGGTCGGGCGAGATCGTCGGGGTCTTCCCGGAGGCGACGATCTCGCCGTCCTTCACGCTCAAGAGCTTCAAGTCGGGCGCCGCGCGCCTGGCTCAGGAGGCCGGAGTCCCGCTGATCCCGATGGCGGTGTGGGGCACGCAGCGGCTGTGGACCAAGGGGCACCCGCGCAACTTCAAGCGCAGCCACATCCCCATCACCATCCGGGTGGGTGAGGCGATCGAGGCCTCCCGCGACAAGTACGCCGGCGCGATCACGCGACAGCTGCGCGACCGGGTCCAGGAACTCCTGGAGGCCGCCCAGCGCGCCTACCCCGTGCGCCCGAAGGACCCGGACGACACCTGGTGGATGCCGGCCCACCTCGGCGGTACGGCCCCGACGCCGGAGCAGGTGCGGGCGGCCGAGGCGCACTGACGCCGGGACGTCCGCGGCTCCGGCGGGGTGAGTGACTGAGGCGGTTGCGGGGGCGCGAGCAGCTCAGGCGACGCGGTCGCTGCGGCGGCTCGGGCGGCGCGAGTCGCTCGTGCAGCGCGAGCAGCTCAGGCGGCGCGCTCGGCGGACCACGGAGCGCGGATCTCGATGTCCGCGCCCGGACTGAACTTCTCCAGCAGTTCGGCGAGTTCCGCCGCGGCCGCCGTCACGTCCTCGACCCGCATCGGGGCCATGGCCTCCAGCAGGAAGACGCCCGAGGTCGTCCGCTCGGTGAGCCGGGTGCGCGGGCCCTGGCGCCAGTTCCAGCGGCGGCAGGTCACGCCCGCGTCGTCGCACCACACCACTTCACCCGCGTCGGGGTGCTCCAGGGTCTCCTCGCCGCCCGCGACGGTCACGAAGTCCTCCGCGCCCGTGGCCCGCACCAGGCGCATGCCGCCCTGGATCAGGTCGAGATCCTCGCCGCCGACCGGGATCAGATGGGCGACGCTGACGGCGTTGTAGAGGTCGACGAGCAGGTTGATGCGGGGCAGCCCGGCGTCCGTCAGAGCCCGCTTGGCCAGGGCCTCCGCGGAGTTGCGGGTGCGCGACGGCTTGGCGCCGAAGGCCGTGTAGACCGCGCGCCAGGCCGCCATGTGCGGGTCCTCGTGCGGGGCGCGGCCGTCCAGCCGGGCCGCGAGGCGGCGGGCGGCGTCGTCCAGCAGTTGGGCGCCGGCGTCCGTGCTCGGCCCGTTGACCAGGCCGTGCGCCTCGATCGCGACATGGGTGAAACCGGGCGCGAGAGCGCGGACGTCGTCGGAGACGGTGAGCGTGAGCGTCATGGTCGGGCCTCAGAGTGCGGTGGGGAGCGTCTGCCACAGGTGCGACCGGTCGGGTGATGCGCGCAAGGCGTCCAGCACGGCCGGGTTCGGTGCAGCATACAGGACTGGATAGTCCACTTCATTGGACGACGGATCCACCACGAAGGCGAGCCGCTCACCGTCGAGGGAGAACCGCGCGTCGACGCCCGGCTTATTGCGGCCGTGGCGCGCACGACCGGATGACTCCGTGCACAGCGCGGGCGTCCCCGCCGGTGGGAGGCCCTACCGGGCCATCTCCTCCTTCAGCGCCGCGAGGAACGCGTCCACGTCCTCCTCGGTCGTGTCGAACGCGCACATCCAGCGGACGTCGCCCGCGGCCTCGTCCCAGAAGTAGAAGCGGAACCGCTTCTGCAGGCGCTCGCTCACGTCGTGGGGCAGGCGGGCGAAGACCGCGTTGGCCTGCACCGGGTAGAGGATCTCCACGCCGTGCACGGACCGCACGCCCTCGGCCAGGCGCTGGGCCATCTCGTTGGCGTGCCGGGCGTTGCGCAGCCACAGGTCCCGGGCGAGCAAGGCCTCCAACTGCACCGACACGAACCGCATCTTGGAGGCGAGCTGCATGGACAGCTTGCGCAGATGCTTCATGTGGCTGACGGCGTCCTGGTTGAGGACGACGACAGCCTCGCCGAAGAGGGCGCCGTTCTTCGTGCCGCCCAGGGACAGGATGTCGACGCCGGCGACGTCGGTGAGCGTGCGCATCGGGACGTTCAGGGTCGCGGCGGCGTTGGCCAGCCGGGAACCGTCCAGGTGCACCTTCATGCCGTGCGCGTGGGCGTGCTCGCACAGGGCGCGTATCTCGTCCGGTGTGTACACCGTGCCCAGCTCCGTGGCCTGGGTGATCGACACGACCTGCGGCATCGCCCGGTGCTCGTCGTCCCAGCCGTACGCCTGCCGGTCGATCAGCTCGGGCGTGAGCTTGCCGTCGGGCGTCGGGACGGTGAGCAGCTTCAGCCCGCCGACCCGCTCGGGCGCGCCGCACTCGTCGACGTTGATGTGCGCGCTCTCGGCGCAGATCACCGCGCCCCAGCGGTCGGTGACCGCCTGAAGCGCGACGACGTTGGCGCCGGTGCCGTTGAAGACCGGGAACGCCTCGGCCGAGGCACCGAAGTGGCTGCGGACGACGCTCTGCAGGTTCTCGGTGTAGGCGTCCTCGCCATAGGCGACCTGGTGCCCGCCGTTGGCCAGGGCCAGGGCGGCGAGCACCTCCGGGTGGGCGCCGGCGTAGTTGTCGCTGGCGAAACCGCGGACGTCGGGGTCGTGATGGCGGCGGGCGTCGGTCTTCGGCGGGTTCACGGCTTCTCGGTGAGCCACAGACGGTTTCCGTTCACTTCGGCGGCGGGCTTCTCCCAGACTTCGGTGATGGCCTCGGCCAGGTCCTTGACGTCGGTGAAGCCCGCGAACTTCGCGTTGGGGCGGTCGGCGCGCATCGCGTCGTGCACCAGTGCCTTCACCACCAGGATCGCAGCCGCCGAGGTGGGGCCCTCGGGGCCCCCGGCCTTGCGGAAGTAATCGGCCATGGCCAGCGTCCACGCCTCGGCCGCCGCCTTGCCCGCCGCGTAGGCGGCGTTGCCCGCGGTGGGCTTGGTGGCGCCGGCGGCGCTGATCAGCACGTACCGGCCGCGGTCGCTGCGCTGCAGCGCCTCGTGGAAGGCGAGGGAGGTGTGCTGCACCGTGCGCACGAGCAGCATCTCCAGGAAGTCCCAGTCGTCCAGGCTGGTCCTGGTGAACGTCTCGCTGCCGCGCCAGCCGCCGACGAGGTGGACCAGGCCGTCGACGCGGCCGAAGTCCTTCTCGATGCGGTCGGCCCAGTCACGGGTGGCCTGCAGGTCGAGCAGGTCGACCGTGTCGCCGGTGACGGTGGCGCCGCCGGTCGCGTAGCTCGCCGCGTCCACCGCCTCCGCCAGCCGCTCCGGGTCGTTGTCCGAGCCGATGACGGTCGCTCCCGCCTCGGCCAGCCTGAGCAGCGCCGCCCGGCCCGCGGGCCCGCCCGCACCGGCCACCGCGATCACCGCACCGCTGAGCGCCCCGTTCCCCGCCATGTTCTTCGCCTCCTGAGCAGTGTTCTCGGTACGCCGATCGCTCACGCGGCGATCCGCTCGGTGCTGTCCGCCGTGATGCCCTTGGTGGAGGCGATCACGTTCTTCAGCTTCTTGGACAGTGCCTCATAGAACATGCTCAGCGGAAACTCGTCCGGAAGCACGTCATCGACGAGCTTGCGCGGCGGCTGCGTCAGGTCCAGGGCGTCGGGGCCCTTGGCCCACTTGGAGCCCGGGTGCGGGGAGAGGTACGTGGAGACGAGCTCGTACCCGGCGAACCAGTGGACGAGCTTGGGCCGGTCGATGCCGTCGCGGTACAGCTGCTCGATCTCGCCGCACAGCGCGTTGGTGACCTGCGGGGCGCGCTCCCAGTCGATGGTGAGCTTGTTGTCGGTCCAGCGGACGACGTCGTGCCTGTGCAGGTAGGCGAAGAGGAGCTGGCCGCCGAGACCGTCGTAGTTGCGCACGCGCTCGCCGGTCACCGGGAAGCGGAACATGCGGTCGAAGAGCACCGCCACCTGGACGTCGCGCGCCTGCGGTACGCCCTCGGCCGCCAGTTTGACGGCCTCCTTGAAGGCGGTGAGGTCGCAGCGCAGCTCCTCCAGGCCGTACATCCAGAACGGCTGGCGCTGCTTGATCATGAACGGGTCGAACGGCAGGTCGCCGTGGCTGTGGGTGCGGTCGTGGACCATGTCCCACAGCACGAACGCCTCCTCGCAGCGCTTCTGGTCGTGGACCATCGCGGCGACGTCCTCGGGCAGCTCCAGGCCCAGGATGTCCACGGCGGCGTCGGTCACGCGACGGAAGCGGGCGGCCTCGCGGTCGCAGAAGATGCCGCCCCAGGTGAAGCGCTCCGGCGCCTCGCGCACGGCGATGGTCTCCGGGAACAGCACGGCCGAGTTGGTGTCGTAGCCGGAGGTGAAGTCCTCGAACTTGATGCCGCAGAACAGCGGGTTGTCGTAGCGGGTGCGCTCCAGTTCGGCCAGCCAGTCCGGCCAGACCATGCGCAGCACGACCGCTTCGAGGTTGCGGTCCGGGTTGCCGTTCTGCGTGTACATCGGGAAGACGACCAGGTGCTGCAGACCGTCCCGGCGGTCCTGCGCCGGCTGGAAGGCGAGCAGCGAGTCCAGGAAGTCGGGCACCTGGAAGCCGCTGTCGGCCCACCGGGTCAGGTCCTTGGCCAGGGCCTCGTGGTACGCCTGGTCGTGCGGGAGCAGCGGGGACAGCTCCAGGACCGCGTCGGCGACCTGCCGGACGGCGAGCTCGGCGTCGGCCGGGTCGGGCGCGTCCTCGGCGTCGAAGTCGATCGACCCGTCCTTGGACTGCCATGGCCGGATCCGCTCCACGGCATCCTTGAGCACGGGCCATGCCGGGTGCTCCACCACCCTGGCCACGGGAGGAACCCCGTCCTCCGAACCCATCTGCACAAGAATTTCCGTCATGTCCCATCCTCCACGGGAGAATCTCACGTATGCAGACCGTATACACACGAGGTTCCTCCCAGCAAGGGCCACCTCGGGAAATTATCCTGCCGCACCCCGTGCTTCACCGCACTTTTTCCTGCCGATCACGCTTATGCCCGTCCCCGTGTCGGCCATGCCCTCACGCTCCGCAAGGCCCTGGCGCAGGCGATACGGTCGGAGGGGCCCTGCGGGCCCTCACTGCCGCCTGTCGACGGAAGAGAGTCGCGTCTTGAACTTCCTCACCATCGGTCACCGCGGAGTCATGGGCGTGGAGCCCGAGAACACCCTCAGGTCCTTCGTCGCCGCCCAGGAGGCCGGCCTCGACGCCATCGAACTCGATCTGCACCTGAGCAAGGACGGCGCGCTCGTCGTCATGCACGACACGGACGTGGACCGCACGACCGACGGCACCGGGCCGATCGCCGAGAAGACCCTCGCCGAGCTGCGGGCCCTGGACGCGGGGCGGGGCGAGCGGGTGCCGGTCTTCGAGGAGGTCCTGGAGGCCGTCCGGGCACCGCTCCAGGCGGAGATCAAGGACGTGCACGCGGCGCGGGTCCTGGCCCGGGTGATGAACGAGCGGGACCTGGCCGGGCGGGTGGAGGTGTCCTCGTTCCACGACGAGGCGATCGCCGAGATCAAGCCCCTGGTGCCGGGGGTGCGCACGGCGCTGATCGCCAGCCGCTACGGCACGGACGTCGTGGACCGCGCCGTCGCGGCCGGCGCCGAGACGGTCTGCCTGAACATCCGCCGGCTCACCCTGGAGATCGTGGAGCGCGCCCGGGCGGCCGACCTGAGGGTCATCGGCTGGGTGGTGAACACGCAGGACCAGCTGCGTCTGGTCCGGGCGTTCGGCCTGGACGGCGCGACCACCGACCACCCGGACATCAAGCGCACGGGCCGCTTCACGGCCTGACGGCTAGCCGAGCTCCTTGACCAGCAGCTCGAACTGCAGGTCGTCGCGGAGCGGGATGCCGAAGCGCTCGTCGCCGTACGGGAACGGGGTCATCCGGCCCGTGCGGCGGTAGCCGCGGCGCTCGTACCAGGCGATGAGGTCCTCGCGGACGGAGATCACGGTCATGTGCATCTCCGTCACCCCCCAGGTCTCACGGGCCTGCCGCTCCGCCTCGGCGATGATCACCTTGCCTAGACCCGCGCCCTGGAGTGCGGGGCTGACCGAGAACATCCCGAAGTAGGCGTGGTCCCCGCGGTGTTCCAGCTGGCAGCAGGCGACGATCCGCCCCTCCCGCTCCACGGTCAGCAGCCGGCTGTCGGGCGCCTTGACGACGGCCCGCACCCCCTCCGGGTCCGTCCGCTGCCCCGCCAGGATGTCCGCCTCGGTGGTCCACCCGGCCCGGCTGGCCTCGCCCCGGTAGGCGGACTCGATCAGCGCGACCAGTTCGTCCACGTCCGCGTCGATGGCGTCGCGGAAGGTCAGTCCGGTGGCAAGGGTGTCCATGGGCGTACGTCTCCGTGTCCTGGGCGCGGCTCGGGCAGGGACGAGCGTAACCCTGCCACTAGGCTCCGGTGCATGGTGCATGTACTGAGCAGCCGGATCCTGCTCCGCCCCACCGACCCCGAGAAGTCCCGGGCCTTCTACGGCGAGCAGCTCGGGCTCGCCGTCTACCGGGAGTTCGGCACGGGGCCCGAGCGTGGCACGGTCTACTTCCTGGGCGGCGGCTTCCTGGAGATCTCGGGGCGGTCCGAGACACCGCCCCCGCCCGCCGTGCGGCTCTGGCTCCAGGTCGACGACGTGACAGCGGCCCGGGACGAGCTGGCGGCGAAGGGCGTGGAGATCGTGCGGCCGCCGGTGAAGGAGCCCTGGGGGCTGGTCGAGATGTGGATCGCGGACCCCGACGGCACCCCGATCGTGCTGGTGGAGGTCCCGGCCGACCATCCGATCCGCTACCGCCCCGGCATCTGAGCCGCGCGGCACACCGGCGGGTTGTGCCGGATGGCAGGGGGCACCGGCGGCGGCTTAGCGTGCTGCAGGGGGTTCCCTGCGGAAGGAACGCCATGAAGCTCGACGCACCGGTGACGGGCGGGCCCTGCTGGACCGAACTGGGCACCAGTGACCTGGAGGACGCGCGGCGGTTCTACACGCGGCTGTTCGGCTGGCGGCCCGAGACCGACCCGCGCCAGGAGGCGGGCGGTTACACCGTCGCGCACCTGGGGCGGGACGCGGTGGCCGCGCTGACGCCGCTGTACCAGCCGTCCCAGCCGGTGGCCTGGACGGTGTCGTTCGCGGTGACGGACGCGGATGCCGCCGCCCGTGCGGTGACGGAGGCGGGCGGGGCGGTGCTGCTGGGGGCCACGGACGTGTTCGACATGGGTCGTTTCGTGGTGGCGGCCGATCCGGGCGGGGCCGTGTTCCAGCTGTGGCAGGCGGGGACGTTCGCGGGTGCCGGGCTGCTCAACGCGCCGGGCGCGCTGGGCTGGGTGGAGCTGTTCACCCGCGACCCCGAGCAGACGGTGGCCTTCTACACGCGGGTGTTCGGATGGACCGTCGACGCCGGGGAGCGCTACACGCGGTGGGGGGTCCGCGGGGCGGACTTCGGGGGCATGGTGACGATGGACGACAAGTTCCCGCCGGAGGTGCCGGCGCACTGGCTGCCGTACTTCGCCGTGGCGGACGTGGACGCCACGACCGCGGTCGTGCAGCGGCACGGGACCGTCCTGATGGTGCCGACGTCCGTGCCGGACGGGCCGCGCATCGCGGTACTGCGGGATCCGCAGGGAGCGATGTTCGGGGTGTACCGAGCGGGCGACGGCTTCTGAGACACGGGATCGGCCTGTCCGGCGGGTTCGGCGGGTTCGGGGGCCGTCGGCGGGTCGGGGGGCGTCGGCGGGTCGGGGGCTCACGTCCGCCGCGCGCCCGGTCTGCCCTCCAGCTGGGCGAGCAACTCCGCCAGCAGCGCGGACAGTTCGCCCTGCTCCGGGCCGTCCAGGCCGGACAGCACGACGGTCTCGTAGGCGAGCTGGTCCGGCAGGATGCCGTCGACGAGGTCGCGGCCGGCGTCGGTGAGGCGCAGGTGGGCGACGCGGCGGTCGCGTGCGTCGCCGCGGCGTTCGACCAGGCCGCGCTCCGTCAGCTGCTTGAGCCGCTTGGTGACGGCGGCGCCCGAGGAGAAGGTCTCCCGGGCCAGCTCCCCGGGCGTCAGCTCGCGCCCGGTGCGGCGCAGCGCGCCGAGCAGATCGAACTCGGGGCGGCTCAGCCCGGCCCGGCGCAGCGGGGCGTCCTCGGCCTGCTGCAACAGGGCGGCGCAGCGGTTGATCCGCCCGATGATCTCCATCGGCCCCGTGTCGAGGCCGGGGTGCACGGCACGCCACTGCCGCACGACGGCGGAGACGGTGTCGGCCCGCCGCGCCCCGGCCACCCCCGCCTCGAAACCGGAGGCCACAGAACCGGAGGCCTCACCGGCCGGGCCGTTCCCCGCCTCGGAACCGGAGGTCTGCGCCGCCGCCTCCGCTCCGGGCCGGCCGGCACCGCCCCCCGCGGGGTGCGCACCGCTCGCCGCTCCGGTGGTGCCGGACGCCCGTCCGTCCGCGCCGTCGGTCCCGGGCGCGGTGGTCCGTCGGTCCTCCCGCGCCTGCGCCGAGCCTGTCGCCGATCGCGGGCCGGGGCCCTGGCCGGGACCCGTGGGCGATGGTCCTTCCGTCGGCGTCATGGCCGTGCGTCCTCCGTCTCCATGTCCGGACCGCGGTCCGGGAGCAGCCCCTGGCGTCGTGCCGTAGCGGCGAGCGTACGGTGTCCGGACTGCTCGGCGAGCACGACCCGCTCCTGGGGCAGTGCGCGCTGCCACCATTCCCCGGCCGCGGCGTCGGCGGTGGCCCGCAGCTCCGCCAGGGCGACCGCGAGCCGGCGGCGGGCGACTTCCAGGGCGGCCGCCCCGGGGTGCGGATCGGCCAGCAGCCGGGTCGCGTGTTCCCGGGCCCGGTCGGCGGCGGTCAGGGCCTGTTCGACCCGGTCGCCCGCCCGCCGGTCGGTGACCGCCAGGGCGGCGGCGAAACCGACCAGCGCCCCGACGACGGTGTCCACGACCCGCTCGGCCATGAGCTCGCCGGGCCGCTGCCGCCCGGCGAACTCCGTGATGAGCAGCGCCATGGGCGTCACGCACACGCTGCCGAGCCAGTAGTTGCGGCTGATCAGCGCCTCCGCGCCGAAGGCGAACGCCACGCAGCACAGCACCAGGGCCGCACCGCCCAGGTGGGCCAGCGGCACGACGGCCGCGAAGACGAGCACCCCGACGACGTTGCCCACGACCCGCTGCACGGCCCGGCTCCAGGTCAGGGCGATGTTGACCTGGTAGAGCGAGGCGGCCGTGACCAGCGCCCAGTACGGGCGGCCGATGCCGAGCGCGAGGGAGACGTATCCGGCGAGCGCGCAGCCCAGCGCGGTGCGCGCCGCGAGCGGGGTGAGCGGACCGAGCCGTGCCCGCAGGGACCGGGACGGCTCCGCGCCGAGCGTTTCGTCCGCCTCCGTACCGAGCAGTTCGTCCGCCGCGGCGGGAGGCAGCGCGGTGTGCGGGACGGGCCCCGTGGAGCGCAGGGTGCGGGCCCACGCCCGCAGCCGGGCGGCGTCCGCGTCCGCCGGCGCGGCGAGGGCGACCTCGGCCCGCACCACGAGCCGTTCGAGCGCACGCCGGGTCCGGGCCGGCGCGCGGGTCGACAGCAGCGACTGCCAGGCGGCCTGCACCGCGGCGTACCCCGCGGCGCGGGCCGCCGCGTGACCCTCCCCCGTCCCGCCCGTGTCGGCGTACGCGGCGGCGGCCCGCAGGGCGCTCGCGGTGGCGCGGCGCTCCGGGCCGTGCGGGCGGAGCAGCGCGGGGGCCATGCAGACCAGCCAGGCCCAGGCGCCGGTCGCGGCCGCGAGCGCCAGCTGGCCGGGGACCCGGTCGAGGGACTGCGGCACGAAGAGGGCGGCCGAGCTGACGAACGTCAGGACGACGTTCCCGGGCGGGCCCACCCGGGTCGCGTCGCACAGCGCCTTCTGCGCGGCGGCCAGCAGCGCGCCGACGGTGACCAGGACGACGGCGCTGCCGGTCAGCGAGGCCGTGACGAGGGCGGCGGCGAGCCCGCCGAGCATGCCGAGCACCACCCACAGCAGGGCCGCGGCACGGGCCGCGTAGGGCCGGTTGTGGGTGTACAGCGCGCACAGGACCCCCGCCATGGCGTACATCGCGAGGTCGAGCCGGCCGAGCGCGAGCAGGGTGAGGTCGGGCGGGGCGACCGCCGCGACGACGCTCAGCGCGGGCTTGAACCAGATGTCCGAGGGCCGGCCGGGGCGCAGCACGCCGGCCATGGGGAGGCGCCGGGCCGGCGGGGAGGCGGAAGTGGGGGGCACACTGCTCATGACGGACAAGATTAGCAGGTGTTTTACTCGTAAAATATATCGGTTCACCTGGCGTGCTCCGTCGAATGCCCCCCGTGTACACCCTTGCGCTCGCGTGCGCGCCGCACCGCCCGGGCATCGAATGACCGACTGTCGAACGGGGAGGTGCGCGTGCACGGACCGGCTTCGTCGGGCTGGCTGCTGGTGGCGCTCTGCGCGGTGACCGGCGCCTACTGCCTGGCGCGGATGCGCGGCGGTGGCGGTGAGCAGCGGCGCGGCGCGGGCGGCGAGGCGCTGATGGGTTTCGGGATGGCCGTGATGGCGGTGCCCGCCGCGGTGTTCACTCCGCCGCCGTGGGCCTGGCCCGCCTACGCGGTCGTGTTCGGCGCGGCGGGCGTGCACGCGCTGTGGGCGGCACGGTCCGGTGCCCACCACCTCCACCATCTGGTGGGGGCCGCCGCGATGGTCTACATGTCCCTCGTCATGGCCGGCTCCCCCGCCCACGCCCACGGACGGGACGGCTCCGGGATACCGCTGCTGACCGGCGCGCTGCTGCTCTACTTCGCCGGCTACGTCCTGCTCAGCGGTGTCCGGCTGGTGCCGGTGGGGGCGCTGGCCGGGGGCGGGACCGGGGGCGGAGCCGGGGGCGGTGGCGCCTCCGGCTGGGGCGACCGTCCGGAGCTGGCGCGGGCCTGCCGGCTGGCCATGGGGATCGCGATGGTGGCGATGCTGCTGACGCTGTGAGCGGCCGGGGTTCGGCGGGGGTGCGGCACGCCGCACGGCACGCCGTGCGCAATCCGTTGCCTGCGTCACTTTGCCGCCGCGAGACGTACCCCTGGGCGGGGCCGCGCTCATAGGCTGCCTCCCATGATGCTCCCCGCGGCGCTGCTGCTGCTCGGCGCCCTGACCGCCGTGGCCGGCCCCCGGCTGCTCGCCCGGGCCAACTGGCCGGACCGGGAACCGGTCGTGGCGCTGTGGATGTGGCAGTGCGTGGTGGCGGCCGTCCTCGTGTGCTGCGCCCTGTCGATGACGTTCAGCGCGGCGGCGGCCTGGCACGCGGTCGGCGGACCCGTCTTCGCGACGGCGCCGACCGGGGTGGTCGAGGCGTACGCGCTCGGCACGGCGGGCCCCTGGGCGGCGACCACCGCGGTCGCCCTGGCCTGCGGGGCGCTGTGGAGCGCGGCGATGCTGGTGCGCGAGATCGGCCGGGCCCGCGCCCGGCGCCGCCGCAGGCGTGCCGATCTCCTGGTCCGGGCGCCGCTGCTGCCGGGCGAGGTGGCCGTGTCCGGCCGGCTGGTGGTCCTGGAGAGCGAACGGCCCGACGCCTGGTGGCTGCCCGGCGCCCCGCCCCAACTGGTCGTCACCACCGCCGCGTTGCGCCGTCTGAAGGGCCGGCAGCTGGACGCGGTGCTGGCACACGAGCAGGGGCACGCGCGGGCCCGGCACGACTGGCTGCTGAACTGCTCCTCGGCTCTGGCGGGCGGATTCCCGCAGGTGCCGGTGTTCGCCGCGTTCCGCGACGAGATGCACCGGCTGGTCGAACTCGCCGCCGACGACACGGCCTCCCGCCGCTTCGGCCGGCTGACGACGGCCCTGGCGCTGGTGGAACTCAACGAGCACCGGGGCGTGTTCGGGCCCTGCCCGGCCCCGACGGCTCATGTCCCGGCCCGGGTGCGCCGGTTGCTCACTCCCCCGGACCGGCTGACCGCGGCCCGGCGCCTGCGGCTCACGGCGGCGGCCGCGCTGGTGCCCGTGGTGCCGGTGCTGGTGGCGTTCGTACCGGGGCTGCGGGCACTGGGGTGACGAAGGCGACGCGCGGGGCACGGGGTGACAGGAGCCTTTCCCCGGGCCGGGGGTGACGGGCCCTGCCCGTCCCCGGGAAACGAGGGTGCCGGGGACGGAGTGCGGGGGTGCAGCGCTGCCTCTTGGAGCGAAGATCGCCACCCGCGGCGCACCCGTACTGGATCCGTACCCCCCGGTTCGGCGAGGATCGCCTCATGCACTCCCCCACCGTCGCATCCCCGCCCCGTCCGCAGCACCGCGCCACCGCCGGTCTCGCCGGCGTCCTGGCCGCGTGCTCGATCCTGCTGCTGACCCTCGTCGCGGCCAGATGGAGCCCGTTGATCGGCGCGGACGGGGACATCTCCCGGACCACCCACCGCTGGGCGGTCGACGAACCCGGCCTGACCCAGGCCTGCCGCATCCTGACGGACTGGGTGTGGGACCCCTGGACGATGCGGCTGCTCTGCGCGGTCGTCGTGGTCTGGCTGGTGGTGCGGCTGGCGGCGCGCTGGACGGCACTGTGGCTGGGCCTGGCCGTCGCCCTGGGCACGCTGGTGCAGCAGGGCCTCAAGGCGGCGGTGGACCGTCCCCGCCCGGTGTGGCCCGACCCCGTGGACACGGCCCACTACTCGGCGTTCCCGTCGGGCCACGCCATGACCGCCACGGTGGTGTGCGGCCTGCTGCTGTGGCTGCTGCACCGGCACGGCGTGAGCGCCGCCGTGTGGCGTACGGCCGTGGCCGTGGCGGTCGTCTCCGTGACCGGCGTCGGTCTGACCCGCGTGTGGCTGGGCGTGCACTGGCCGTCGGACGTGGTGGGCGGCTGGCTGCTGGGCGCACTGGTGGTGACCGTGGCGGTGTGGGTGCACGAGCGCCGGCTGCCACGCAACCGGGCCGGGGACGCGGCCTCGTAGGATCGCCGCATGAACGCTGTGCTGTTCGACTTCTCCGGCACCCTCTTCCGTGTCGAGTCCGCCGATTCCTGGCTGCGCGGCGTCCTGGAGGCGGCCGGAGTGCGGCTTCCGGAGGCGGAGTTGACCGCGACGGCCCGGGCTCTGGAGGCGGCCGGTGCACTGCCGGGCGGCGGCCCCCCTGCGCGCGTGCCCGAGGAACTCGCCGACGCCTGGAGCCTTCGGGACAGCAGCGCCGCGCTGCACCGGGCCGCCTACGTCGGCCTGTCCCGCCAAGTCCCGCTGCCGGACCCGGCCTTGCACGAGGCGCTGTACGACCGCCACATGACCCCGGCCGCGTGGACCCCGTACCCGGACGCCGCCGAGGTGCTCCGCGCCCTGCGGGATCGGGGCGTGTCCGTCGGGGTGGTCAGCAACATCGGCTGGGACCCGCGCCCGGTGTTCCGGGCACACGGCCTGGATCGGTACGTCGACACCTACGTCCTGTCGTACGAGCACGGGATCCAGAAACCCGACGCGCGGCTGTTCGCCACCGCCTGCAAGGCGCTGGGCGCCGATCCCCGCCGGACGCTCATGGTCGGCGACGACCGCGGGGCGGACGGCGGCGCCACCGCCCTCGGGTGCGCGGTGCACTTCGTGGACCATCTGCCGGTGAGCGACCGGCCGGACGGGCTGCGGCCGGTGCTGGATCTGGTGAGCTGACGCTCGCGGGGCGGCCGGGAGACCCGGCACCCCGGCGGCTGCGGGAAGTAGCCCGAGGCGACCACGTGAGCGTTTGCTCGTCCGCCTCGGACGATCCCCCGCGTCGCCCGAGGCAGACGGCATCACCGGCACCGGCCACCGCGGGCCGGACCGGACTCCCTGAGTATAGTTGGCTGGCAGCCAGTCAACGCAGGAGTTACAGCATGTCCCCGCGCAGCGCCTCGGTCAATGAAGAGTTGCGGAGGCGTTCGAAGGAGCGGCTTCTGCAAGCGGCGGTCGAGCTGGTCGGCGAGCGCGGCTTCGAGGCGACGACGCTCGGCGACATCGCCGACCGGGCCGGTTCGGCACGCGGGCTGGTCTCGTACTACTTCCCCGGCAAACGCCAGCTCGTGCAGTCGGCCGTGCACCGGCTGATGCACCGCACGCTGGAGGAGGCGCTGGAGCGCGAGCCGCGCACCGAGGACGGCCGGGAGCGGATGGCCCGGGCCATCGACGCGATCCTGGGCCTGGCCCGGGACCGTCCCGTGCTGATGCGCCAGCACATGGCCGGGTTGTTGCAGGCCGAGGGCTTCCTCCCCTGCCCGGAGCAGCGCCGTCTGGCCGAACTGCTGCGGGACACCGTCGCCCGGCACGGGTCGCGGGACGTCGACAACGACTACCCGATGCTGCGCGCGCTTCTGATGGGCGCGGTGTACGCGGCTCTGGTGCCGGGGGTGCCGATGCCGGTGCCGGTGCTGCGGGCCGAGCTGTTCAAGCGGTACCGGCTGGACTGGGAGCTGGGCATCCCTCCGGAGGCCGAGGCGCCGGACGGGCCGGGCGACTCGGACCTGTCACGCTTCTTCGCGACCGGGACGGAGGCGCAGGCGGCCGCCGCGACCCGGTCGGCGACCGACGCGACGGGCGGGAGCGAGGCCGGAGACACGGACGGAAACGCCGCCCACGCCACCGCCGGGAGCGCGGCCCGAGACACCGGCGCGAACGCCGTGGATGCCGCGACCGGTAACGCCGCCCACGCCACCGCCGGAAGCGCGGCCGGAGACACGGACGGAAACGCCGCCCACGCCACCGCCGGAAACGCCCCCGAAGACACCGGCGCGAACGCCGCGGATGCCGCGACCGAGAACGCCGCCCACGCCACCGCCGGGAACGCTGCCGAAGACACCGGCGTGAACGCCGTGGATGCCGCGACCGGGAGTACGGTCACGCCGTCGCTCGGGACCACGCCCGGCACCGCCGTCGCGGGGCAGGAGCCGGAGGCGCGGCCGTGACGGCCGGCCGGTACCGAGCGGCGCTCACCGGCTGAGCACGCGACCCGCCCGGTATCACCGACCCCGCCCCCACACACAGCCCTCCCCCACTCACACAGCCTCCCCTTGTCCCCGGCGCGAGCACCCGGCACCCGGCACCCGACCCCCACCACACCTTCACCCCCGGCCGCGGCGAGATGTCAGCAGTCCGGCATCCCTGGCCTGGCCGATCAGCCTCAGTGAGGTGCGGCGGCTGTGACCGGTCGCGGACATCACCGCCAGGACCGGGTCGGCACCCTCCCGCTGGGCCGCGCGGTACTCCTGCGCCACCCGCCGGCGCCCCTCCGCGCCGCGCGGCCAGGCCGGCCGGGCCCGCCGGCCCCGGCCCTCGCAGCCCTCCGGCGCCGCTGCGGCACCGCACGCCTCGGCCAGTGCCTCCTCGATCCAGTCGGCGAGCACGCCCAGGTCGTCGAGGGAGAGCGCGGGCTGAGCGCGCACCTCCTCCACACCGACGCGCCCGCCCGCCAGGACGGCCAGCGCGTCGACGCGGGCCCCGTCCGGGAAGGCCACCCGGTACTCGAACCACCGCGTGGCGTCCTCGTTCTCCCGCACTTCCCACGCGGGCCGGACGGACACCGCCCCGTCCACCGGAGAGCGATCAGAAAGATTAAGAAAGGATGCTTCCAGCACAAAGGGAACGAAACCGCATGATCACATTCCATACAGATCGGACACGCGTCCCGGGTGGGGCACAGCACCCTGTCAGCGGAGCCCGGCCGGACCCGGGTCAGCCACCCACCCGGACGGCCTGCCGCCCCGCCGCGTCCAGAAGCGCGTGCATCAGCCCGGGGAACAGCTCGTCCAGGTCGTCCCGCCGCAGCCCGTTCATCTTGGCCGTCCCCCGGTACACCTGCCGGATCACTCCGCTCTCGCGCAGCACCCGGAAGTGATGCGTGGTGGTCGACTTGGTGACGGGGAGCTCGAAGTCCGAGCAGGACAACTCGCCGCTCGCCGCGGCGAGTTCGCGCACGATCCGCAGCCGCATCGGATCGCTGAGCGCGTGCAGCACGCCTTCCAGGCGAATCTCGCCCCGCACGGGATGCGGCAGATCACGGCTACTGACGGCGGGCGACGTCACGGCGGGCTCCACTTCCTTCGGGGATCCCATAGTACGAGACCCCTCGTAGTTTGACATCCACCGTACTACGATGCCTATCGTACGAGTCGACCTCGGCCCCGTGACGATTGGAGTCCGCCGTGACCGCGCTCTTCGAGCCCTTCACCCTGCGCGCCATGACCATCCCGAACCGCGTGTGGATGTCCCCGATGTGCCAGTACTCGGCGGCACCGGAGGGCCCGGCGGCCGGCGCGCCCACGGACTGGCACTTCGCGCACTACGCCGCCCGCGCGACCGGCGGCACGGGCCTGATTTTCGTGGAGGCGACCGCGGTGTCCCCCGAGGGCCGCATCTCGCCCTACGACCTGGGCATCTGGAACGACACACAGGTCGAGGCGTTCCGCCGGATCACGCGCTTCCTCTCGGAGCAGGGCTCGGTTCCGGCCATCCAGCTCGCCCATGCCGGCCGCAAGGCCTCGACGGACCGCCCCTGGAAGGGGGGCGCGCCGGTCGGTCCCGACGCCCACGGCTGGAGCTCCGTCGCGCCCAGCCCGATCGCCTTCGACGACAGGCACCCGGCCCCGGCCGAGCTGAGCGTGGATCAGATCAAGGACGTCGTGGGGCAGTTCGCGGCCGCGGCCCGCCGCGCGCTCGACGCCGGTTTCGAGATCGCCGAGATCCACGGCGCCCACGGCTACCTGATCAACGAGTTCCTGTCGCCGCACTCCAACCACCGCACCGACGCCTACGGCGGCTCGTACGACAACCGCGTCCGCTTCGCGCTCGAGGTCGTCGACGCCGTGCGGGAGGTCTGGCCGGACGACAAGCCGCTGTTCTTCCGCATCTCGGCGACCGACTGGCTGGACGGCGACGGCTGGACCCCCGACGACACCGTGCGCTTCGCCGCGGAGCTGCGGGCCCACGGCGTGGATCTGCTGGACGTCTCCACCGGCGGCAACGCCTCCGGCGTCCGCATCCCGACCGGCCCCGGCTACCAGGTGCCCTTCGCGGCCCGGGTGAAGAAGGAGACCGACCTCGCGGTCGCCGCGGTGGGACTGATCACCGACGCCGAGCAGGCCGAGAAGATCCTGGCCAACGGCGAGGCGGACGCGGTGCTCCTGGGCCGCGAGCTGCTGCGCAACCCCTCGTGGGCCCGGCAGGCGGCGCGTGAACTGGGCGGCGAGGTGCGGGTGCCGGACCAGTACCACCGTTCGGTCTGATCCGGCACCGCCGCCCGTCCCGTCAACCGGCCGCGCACACCGTTGTGTTGAGGGTGAACGCGGCCGGACCGGCGCTGTTCCCGGTGTGGGTGGCCTGATAGCCGAGGGTCACGCTCGCGCCCGGTGCGATCGTGCCGTTGTACGGCGCGTTCGCCGCGGTCACCGCCCCGGACGACGGCGCGTACGTGGCGCCCCAGCCGCCGGTGACGGTCTGCCCGGAGGGCAGCGTGAAGCCGAGGCGCCAGCCGTCGATCGTCGTCGTGCCGGTGTTGGTGAGGGTCAGGGCGGCGGTCAGGCCCGTGCTCCAGGCGTTCACCGAGGCCGTCACCCTGCAGGCCCCCGGCTGCGGCTGGGGGGCCGGGCCCGCGGCGTCCAGGCCGAAGAAGGTGAGCACGCGGGACGCCATGCCCTGGGCGTAGAGGTTGTGGCCGACGCCCTGGAGGCTGATGGCCTCCACGGGGGCGCGCTCGCCCGTGCCTCCGTAGCGGGTGCGGGTCCAGCCGGGCTGGGGGGTGTCCGTGGCGGCCGGCGTCCGGCTCACCCCGTGCACGTTCGTCCACTGCTCGATCTGCTCGCCGAAGTTCGGGTAGCGCAGGACGTCGTCCTCGGTGCCGTGCCAGATCTGCATGCGCGGGCGGGGCCCGTCGTAGCCGGGGTACGCGCTCCGGACCAGGTCGCCCCACTCCTGCGGGGAGCGGGTGAGGGTGCCGCCCGAGCAGGCGCTGTTCCACTCGGAGCCGTCGGTGGTGGCGAAGCAGCCGAACGGGACGCCCGAGAAGGCGGCGCCCGCGGCGAAGACGTCCGGGTAGTCGCCGAGCAGCACGTTGGTCATCATCGCGCCGGAGGAGATGCCCGTGGCGAACACCCGGCTCCGGTCGGCGTCGTAGGTGCGCAGGACCCAGTCGATCATCGACTTGATGCCGACGGGGTCGCTGCCTCCGCCGCGGCGCAGGGCCTGCGGCGAGGAGACGTCGAAGCACTTGCTGCTGCGGGTGACCGACGGGTAGAGCACGATGAACCCGTACCGGTCGGCCAGCGTGTCGTACTCGGTGCCGTGGTACATGTCCGGGCCCGAGCCGGTGCACCAGTGGACGGCGACCACGACCGCCGGGCTGGGCCGCACGCTCTCCAGCACGTAGAGGTACATGCGCAGGTCGCTGGGGTTGGTGCCGAAGTCCGTGACCTCGGTGAGGGCGGCGGCGGGCACGGCCCTCTCGCGGGCGGCGGCCGCCGGCGCCGTGAGCGCGGTGGCGGAGAGCAGCGGCAGCAGCGCGGCAAGGAGGGCGAGGAGCAGCGACCGCAGGGGTCTCCTCGCCGTGATGTGGGGGGTGGCGGGCACGTCCGGGTCCCTTCGGTGATGAGGCGCGGCTCGCAGGACGTCGTACGGCGGTTCTCGATACCGGGTCGGGGTGCGTGGCGGCCGCCGGAACGGTCGGACGGCGGTTCGCCGGAACGGTCGCATGGTGGCATGAACACGGCTGCCATGGAAGCGCTCCCACAGGTTCGTCCCCGTGACCAGACCGGCCGAATGTGTTCTGCGCGAGGCGTTGACTAGAAAGCGCTTGCCCTCTACGTTCCGTTCAGCAGTGTGACCCACGGGCGCCCTCCACACCTGCAACGAGCCGGACTGTGAACGTCGTTCACGTACATGCCCATGCAAGCGAAGCGCTCCGAAAGGACGCGCAGCCCTTGGCACGCACTCGACGCACCGACATCCCCCCATCGCTCGAACGGACAGAAGGAATCGGGACATGACTTCTGCGACACGACCGCGCGCCCGCAGGCGCGCGCTGACCGGCGCACTGGCCACCCTCGGCCTGTCGGTTGGCATGATCATGACCACGAACGCGCCCACGGCCAGCGCCGCCACCTGGCCGACACCGAACGGCAGCCAGGGAACCTCCTCCACCATCTCGGTGTCCGGCACCAAGGACTACGGGATGAAGCGGTACTACGGCACCGGCGACCTGGCCGGCGACGGCCAGGAGGAGGGCCAGGACCCGATCTTCCGGCTCTCGGACGGCGCGGTGCTGAAGAACGTCATCCTCGGCGCCCCGGCGGCCGACGGCATCCATTGCGAGGGCAGCTGCACGCTGCAGAACGTCTGGTGGGAGGACGTCGGCGAGGACGCCGCCACCTTCCGCGGCGGCACCGGCGCCACCTACCACGTGATCGGCGGCGGCGCGAAGAAGGCGGCGGACAAGGTCTTCCAGCACAACGGCGGCGGCACGCTCAACATCTCCAACTTCGCGGTGCAGGAGTTCAAGACGCTCTACCGCTCCTGCGGCGACTGCTCCACGCAGTACACCCGCAAGGTCAACCTCAACACCATCGACGTGACCGGCACGGGCAGCACCGCGCGGCTGGTCGGCATCAACGTCAACCGCAACGACGTGGCGACGCTGCGCGGCATCACCATCCGCAACGACGCGAGCCGCAAGGTCGTCCCCTGCCAGAAGTACAACAACAACACCGCCGTCGGGACGGGTCCCGACAGCACGAACTGCCTGTACTCCGCCTCGGACATCACCTACCGGTAGTCCCGAGCGTCCCCCCACGGTGAAGGCGGCCGTGGGGGGGGGGCCGCGCGGGGGCGCCCCCCCCCCGGCGGGGGCCGCCCCCCCCCCCCCCGCCCCCCCCCCCCCCCCCCCCCGCCCCCCCCCCCCGCGGCCCCCCGCCCCGGCCCGGCGCGGGCGGCCGGCCGCGCCCCCGCCCCCCCCCCCCCCCCCCCCCCCGCCCGTCCGTGTCACGCGCCCCGCACGCGCGCGTGCACCTCCCCCACCAGCTCGTCCTGGTACGCCGTGTAGGCGGCGCGCAGGTCGGCGCCGGGCCAGTCGGCGGGCAGCAGCGCGGGCGGCAGGACCGGATCGGCCAGCAGGTGCCGCACGACGGCCGCGTAGGCGGTGAGCCGGTCGGCGGGGCGGGGGGTGCGGGCGATGTGGGCCAGCAGCGTCCGGGCCGTCCCGGCCCAGGCGTCCAACGGCCACAGGTCTGCGGCCAGTTCGGGCGCGGGGCGGCCGGGGCGGGCCGTGCAGTGCTCGGCGACCCGGTCCAGGTCGCCGGGGAGCGCGCGGGTGAGATTGGCCGGCCGGAGCCAGACGCCCTCGCGGAGTTCGGCGAGCCGCAGGCCGGTCAGCCGGGTCCGCAGTTCGGCGCGTTCGGCGGGTCCACGTCCGGTCGCGGTGATCACGACCATCTCCCAGTCGCCGTCCCACGCGCGCGTGCGCGGCCGCACCGCCTCGTCCTGACGCCGCTGGCGCTGCAGCAGCCGGTCGCTGAGGCGGTAGCCGGTGTCCGTGCGCCGCAGGTCGCCCGCGGCCACCATCCGGCTGAGCGCCGCCCGCAGGGTGGAACCGCCGACGCCGAATTCCCCCACCAGGCGCACGAGTTCCCGCACCGGCAGCTCGGGGGGATGCGTGCCGAGCAGCAGGCTCAGCACCACCGACCGCGCGGACAGCGGCCGCAGATCGAGCGCGCCGGGCCGCGCCGGGTCGTTCATCGGCATGGTCACGTACTGTACGCGGCACCGATTACATGTTGCACTATTGCTGCGGTCGTAGCGCTGATGCAACACTCGGGGCATGGTCGCGACACCGGACGCACTGCGGGCGCACGACGGACCCGCCACGCACGACGTCATCAACCAGCCCCCGCCCCTCACCCCGTACGACGCCTCCGACGACCTCGCGCTGCTGGAGGGACTGCGGAGGGAGGGCGCGGGCTGGGCCGAGGAGGAGCTGCGAAGGCTCGGCAGGCGGGCCGGCAGCGCCCAGGCGCAGGAGTGGGCCGACCTGGCCAACCGGCACGAACCGGAGCTGCGCACGCACGACCGCTACGGCAACCGCGTCGACGAGGTCGAGTTCCACCCGAGCTGGCACCACCTGATGCGCACCGCGATCGCCGAAGGGCTGGCGGCGTCGCCGTGGGCGGACGCGCGGCCCGGCGCCCATGTCGCGCGGACCGCCGGGGGGCTGGTGTGGGGGCACACCGAGGCGGGGCACGGCTGCCCGACGTCGATGACGTACGCCGCCGTCCCGGCGCTGCGCCGCCGGCCCGAGCTGGCGAAGGTCTACGAACCGCTGCTGACGAGCCGGGAGTACGACCCGGGCCTGCGCGTGCCGGCCGAGAAGCGCGGGCTGCTGGCCGGCATGGGGATGACCGAGAAGCAGGGCGGCTCCGACGTCCGCACGAACACCACGGCGGCCACGCCCACGGCCGAGCCGGGGGTGTACACCCTGCGCGGGCACAAGTGGTTCACCTCGGCGCCGATGTGCGACCTCTTCCTCGTGCTGGCGCAGGCCCCGGGCGGGCTGTCCTGCTTCCTGGTGCCGCGGGTGCTGCCCGACGGCACCCGCAACACCTTCCGCATCCAGCGGCTGAAGGACAAGCTGGGCAACCGGTCCAACGCCTCCTCCGAGCCGGAGTTCGACCGCACGGTGGCCTGGCTGGTCGGCCCCGAGGGGCAGGGCGTGAAGACCATCATCGAGATGGTCAACTGCACGCGGCTGGACTGCGTGATGATGTCGGCCGCGCTGATGCGCAAGTCCCTCGTCGAGGCCGGGCACCACGCGCGGCACCGCAGCGCGTTCGGCGCGCGGCTCGTCGACCAGCCCCTGATGCGCAACGTCCTGGCCGATCTCGCGCTGGAGTCGGAAGCGGCCACGACGCTCACGCTGCGGCTGGCCGGGGCGGCGGACCGGGCGGTCCGCGGGGACGAGGGCGAGGCCGCGTTCCGCCGGATCGCCACGGCCGTCGGCAAGTACTGGGTGACCAAGCGAGGCCCGGCCTTCACCGCGGAGGCCCTGGAGTGCCTCGGCGGCAACGGCTATGTCGAGGACTCGGGCATGCCCCGGCACTACCGGGAGGCTCCCCTGCTGTCGATCTGGGAGGGCTCCGGGAACGTCAACGCGCTCGACGTGCTGCGGGCGCTCAGCCGTGAACCCGGCACGGCCGAAGCCCTGTTCGGCGAGTTCGCGCTCGCCCGGGGCGCGGACGCGCGGCTGGACGCGGCCGTGGCACGGCTCGGGGACCGGCTGTCCGAGGCGTCCCCGGCGACGGCCCGCCGACTGGTGGAGGACTTGGCGCTCACGCTGCAGGCCTCCCTGCTCGTCCGCCACGCCCCGCCCGCGGTCGCCGACGCGTTCTGCGCGACCCGGCTCGGCGGAGACTGGGGGCACGCGTTCGGAACGCTGCCGGACGCGGCGGACCTCGACGGCATCGTGGCGCGGGCGCTGCCCACCCGGGACTGAGCGTCGATCGGCCGGAGCGCGCACGGATCGCGCACCGTCATCGCCCGATGCCGCTTCGTTGTCGGTGCCGTGGTGCAGACTCCCCGTCAGTCGGCCCTGCGGCCCTGGGGGACGCCGCGTCCGTGCCGTCGGTGGTGCGTCTGCTGCGGGGCGTGCCCGGGGGCCCGGGTCCGTGCCAGGCGGTCGTGGAGCCCCCGGTCCGTACCCTGGCCGCGTGCGGCGGCGCCGCGCACGAGGCGGTGCCGGAGCTGCGCGGGCTGCTGGACACCGACTGCGCCGTCACCGCGGCGGAGGCGCTGCGGTCCGTCACGCGCGAGCCGGACGCCGTACTGCGCGTGCCGCTCCGGGCGTTGACGGACAACGGCGGCGGCCGGTACCGCCGCGCGGCGGCGGACCCCCTGGCCCGGCTTGGCCCGGCGGCTGCCCCGGCCCTGCCCGCGCTGTTCCGCCTGACCGGGTCCGAGGAGGCCGTGGAGCGGGTGGCGGCCGCGTGCGCGGTGTGGGGCATCACGGGCGACGGCAGGCGGGTCGCGTCCCTGCTCCGCTCGGCGTGGGCGGAGCAGCCGCGCACGAGGACGGCGATCGCGGGGTGCGTGGCGGCCCCCGGTCCGGCGGGCGCGCCCCTGCACGACCTGCTGCGCGCCGAACTCGCCTCCCCGCGACGGCACCGGGCGGGCGCCGGTGGGCAGGGCAGCGACCCGGACCTGGAGCTGATGCGGGTGGGCCGGGAGGCGCCGGCCGTGACGGGGCGGGGTCCGGAGGGGCTCTTCGGCCGAATCTGATGCCCGGTCACTTCCAGCGCCCTACAGTGCTGACCACGGTATCGGGGGAGACGTTTCGGGGGACCGGGCATGACGCGCGGGACGGCGGCCGCTCAAGGGATCGGCCAACCAGCATCGGGGCTACGGCCCTTGGCGAACCGCAGGGCGGCAGCGGCCCGTTGTGCCGTGGCGGCCGCGCTGGTGGCGCTGTGCTCGGGGTGCACGCAGGAGGACACCGCCTCGGGGATGACGGAGGCCGCGCTCGTCGCGTGGGGCGAACAGCTCGTCGACTGCTCCGTACCCGGTCTGGGGGTGGAGCTTCCGCTCGCCCCGGTGCGGTCCGACGTCACCGGCGACGGGACGCGTGACCTCGTCGTCTCCCTGGAATGCGTGACGGGCGACGCCAGTTCGTTCAGCCATGTCGTCGTGCTGGACGGGGCGTCCCCGGCGGCCGGCCCCGAGGTGGTGGGGACCCTGCTCCGCATGCCTGAGACCAAGGACTACCGGCAGGCGGTCAGGACGGGAGCGAAGATCCGCAAGGTCGACGTCGAGGGACAGCGCATCACCATCGTGGCCGACCGGTGGCGGTACAAGGACGCCAAGGCCTGCCCCGGCCTGAAGCACGTGCAGATCTTCACCGTCGAGGGGACTCGCCTCTCGGCGCGGAAACCCTCCGTACTGGATGTGCCGCGATGCCAGTGGTGAACGAGACCGGCAACCCGGCGGACGATCAGCCTCCCGCCGGAACCGGCACCTTCTGGGAACGGATCCAGGCCTCGTTCGAGGGCCACCGCGTGGGCGTCCTCGTCGTGGGCGCCACGGCCGTGATCGGCCTGCTGGGCGCCGGCGCGGGCCTGCTGTTCACCCTCTTCCCCGACCTGCAGCCCTCGCCGGAGAAGAAGTCCGACGTGAAGGTCGAGAACGTGGCGGTGGGCAGGTCCGAGGAACTGCACGGCCAGACCGAGGTGCCGGGCGCCGGGTCCACGAAACGCGACTTCTCGGCGCCCGTCCTGGACGTGCTCCTGGTCAACTCCGGCGACCGTACGGCCTATGTGAAGTCCGCCGAGTTCACCTTCTTCGCCGCCCGCGACATGAACCAGTGCTCTCGCGCGGGCGGCGGCGAGATCGACTCCGTCCGGTTCCCGGTGGAGGTGCCCACCGATGTGAAGCCGGGCCAACGGCTGGTGAAACCCGTGTTCTTCAAGGTCGATCCGCACAAGGGCGAGTCACTGGCCTTCGCCCTGGGGCCCGCCGGTGAGGTGGCCTCCGAGTCCTGGCTGTACGGCTTCTCCCTCACCCTCCGGGTGGGCTCCGAGTCCGTGACGGTGGCCAAGTCCACGGTGTCCAACGTGCCCTTGTGGCAGGAGCAGGTGCTGCGGGACGCCGCCAGGCTGACCGACTCGGGCCTGCCCGAGGAGGAACGGGAACGGGACCGCCGGTGCTACGCCACCACCCTGCGGACGGTCCAGCGCGCACTCGACGACTCGGACCATGTCCCGGCAGGACTGGAGGACTTCGCCGTCAAGCTGGAGGCACTGCTGCAGCCCTGAGTCAGCCGCCCCACGCCTCCTGCCCCCTCGGCCGCACGGTCATCAGCAGTGTGCGCGGGCGCACGGTGGCCCGCGCCACCGGACGAACCGTCCCGTTTCCCGTGACGTCGAACCGGACCCGCCGGACGATCGTCGCGATGGCCGTGACCAGCTCGGTGAGGGCGAACCGGTCACCGATACACCTGTGCTTGCCCGCGCCGAAGGGCAGGAACGCCCCGGACGGAGGCGGCTGCGCCGTGTCCAGCCACCGGTCGGGGTCGAACACCAGCGGATCCGGGAAGAGGGCGGGATCGCGGTGCAGGGCGTGCTGGCAGTAGGCCAGCTCGGTGCCGGCCGGCAGGGTCCATTCGCCGAGGCGCGTCTCCGTCCGGGTGCGGCGCGTCACCAGCCACCCGGTGTGGTGCAGGCGTGTCACCTCGGTGATCACGCGCCGCAGGTACGGCAAGCGGGTGACGTCCGCGAAGGTGACCGGCCCGCCGCCGAGGACGTCGTCGAGTTCGCCGAGGACACGCTCCTCGATGCCTGGGTGGCGGGCGAGTTCGTACAGGGCCCACGACAGTACGGACGCGGTGGTCTCGGTGCCGGCGACGGCCAGGGTGAGGATCTCCGAGCAGATCTGGTGTGCGGTCAAGGGCCGGCCGGTCTCCTCGTCCTGCGCGCGCAGCAGCAGGGACAGCATGTCGCCGGTGTCGTGCTCGGCGGCCTGGAGGTCGTGGACGGCGTGGTGGACGGTGGCCCGTACGGCATCGCGTGCGCGGTCGAACCGGCGGTTGGCGGGCAGCGGCAGCCGCTCGGCCCAGTCGGGCAGCATGATGCGCGTCCCCACGCCGTTCATGACCACGGACAGGTCGCGGCGGAGTCTGCGAAAGGCCGTGTCGTCGAGGCTGCCGGAGAACACGGTTCGGGCGAGCATGTCCAGGGAGAGCTCGACCATCGCCTCGCGCACGTCGAGGGTCCGTCCGGGGTCCCAGCCGTCGACGGCCGCGTCGGTCTCGTCGCGCATGATGTCGACGTAGCGGGCGATCTCGCCGCGGGCGAAGGCGGGTTGCAGCTGGCGCCGTTTGCCGGTGTGCTCCTCGCCGGCCGCCGTGACCACCGAGTCGCCCAGCAACTGGCCCATCTTCTCGAAGAAGCGCCCCTTGTCGAGGGTCTTGTCCTTGAGCATGGCCTCGATGAGGACGGGGTCCTGGACGATGACGGTGCGGGTGCCGGGTTGCAGGGTGATCTCGACGACAGGGCCGTAGGTGCGGCGGAGGGAGGCGATGAAGGCGAGGTTGTCGCGCAGGAGCGGTATCGCGTGACCCACGAGCGGCAGGGAACCCGCCGCCCTGGGTATGGGGGGAGACGCAGTGACGTTCACGGTCGGTCCCTTCACGAGAATGGCCCTTGATCACTGCCCATCCCGTGGCGGTGGCCATGCCCGTGGCAGCGTGGCGTGCCCACGGGTGGACGGAGACCCCGCCGACGCCGCCTCCCCGCGACGGCTGCCCGGCCCCCTCCCCCACGCCCCCGGACCCGCCTCGTCCGTCCGTCTCCACCCGTGACGGGACCCGTGGCCCCCCTTCGGTGTTCTCAGCCCGTCGTCCGGCCCCACATCGGCCCGAAGCGGGACCAGTCGGTGTCCCACTGGTCGAGGCGTCGGCGCTCCAGGCGGTCGCGGAGGGTGCGGCCGCCGACGAGGGGGACGGCGGCCGCGGCGAGGCCCGCCGCCGCGCCGAGGAGGCCGGCCCGCAGGCGGGCCTGTGCGGGGGTGAAAGGCCGGGTCACCTGGCGTCCCTCGCGGTCCGTCCACACGGTGACCGGCGTTCCGGCGGGGCTGCCCGCCGGGACCCGGAGCTGCCCGGAGTGCGCGGAGCCGTCCGCGGCGGTCCAGGTCGCCCGCGCCCACACCTGGTCGGCGCGGGAGGCGGCGCGGCCGTCGGCGGGCGTGCCGGGAGCCCGCTCGGCCAGCCGCCCCGCCAGCGGGCGCCACTCGACGCGTTCCCGGGCCAGCTCGTCCTCGGCCCACCGGCTCACCGCCGCGCCCGTGAGCACCCCGGCCAGCACGGTGAGCGTCCACACGCCCAGGACGACCCACGTCTCGATCCTGTCGGCGCGGCGCTTGAGCGGGTTGCGCCGCCAGCGCCAGAGCCACACCTGCGGACCACGTAACGCCATCGAAGGCATCCTCCTCACGTGCGCGGGACCATCCGCCGCCCTCCCCATACGCGAGCGGCCGGCTGGATGCTCACCGCAGCTGCCTCGCGGTCCCCGCCACAGCCTCTCGCGGGCCCGCCGCGACCGGCCCCGGCACCGGCCCGACATCGCCACGACACCGCCCTGACCTGCACCGGAGCGTCGTGCGGAGGTGACTGTCAGTGGTGGGGTGCAGACTGGCCGGTGTCCGAGGAGAAGGCGTCAAAGGTGACGCCGCGGAGGTGATCGGCATGACCGAGGTACTGCTCGCCGTGGGCACGCGCAAAGGCCTGTTCATCGGGCGCCGGCGCGGTGGTGGCGCCTGGGAGTTCGACGACAGTCCGTACTTCAACGCGCAGGCCGTGTACTCGGTCGCCATCGACACCCGGGCCGCGGCCCCGAGGCTGCTGGTGGGCGGCGACAGCTCGCACTGGGGCCCCTCCGTGTTCCACTCGGACGACCTCGGGCGGACATGGACGGAGCCGGCCAGCCCGGCCGTGAAGTTCCCCCAGGACACCGGGGCGTCGCTGGAGCGGGTGTGGCAGCTGCACCCGGCCGCCGCCGAGCCGGACGTGGTGTACGCGGGCACGGAACCGGCCGCGCTGTACCGCTCGGCGGACCGCGGTGAGACGTTCGAGCTCGTCCGCCCCCTGTGGGAGCATCCGACGCGGTCGAAGTGGATGCCGGGCGGCGGCGGCGAGGGACTGCACACGGTGCTCACCGACGCGCGCGACCCACGGGCGGTCACGGTCGCGGTGTCGACGGCCGGCGTGTTCCGGACCCTGGACGGGGGCGCGAGCTGGACGCCCTCCAACTCGGGCGTCTCCGCGGTGTTCCTGCCCGACCCGAACCCGGAGTTCGGCCAGTGCGTGCACAAGGTCACCCGCGACGCGGCGGACCCGGACCGGCTGTACCTGCAGAACCACTGGGGCGTGTACCGCAGCGACGACGCGGGCGCGCACTGGACGGACATCGGCGAGGGCCTGCCCTCCACGTTCGGCTTCGCCGCGGCCGCGCACCCGCACCGAGGCGACACGGCGTACGTCTTCCCGATCAACGCCGACGCCGACCGGGTCCCGGCCGGTCACCGCTGCCGGGTCTACCGCACGGCGGACGCGGGACGGAGCTGGGAGCCGCTCTCGGCGGGCCTGCCGCAGGAGGACCACTACGGCACGGTGCTGCGCGACGCGCTGTGCACGGACGACGCGGACCCGGCGGGCGTCTACTTCGGCAACCGCAACGGCGAGGTGTTCGCGTCGGCGGACGACGGCGACAGCTGGCAGCAGCTCGCCTCGCACCTGCCGGACGTGCTGTGCGTCCGGGCCGCGGTCGTCGGGTGAGGCGCGGATGAGCCGGGGGACGTGGTTACGCCAGGGCCCGGGCCACCGGTTGATCTCCGCTGCCCGTACGGCAGTAGGGTGACGCCCGTGGCACCACGACCCTTGCATGAAATCGTCGAAGCGGGCTGGGCGAAGGCCCTGGAACCCGTGGCCGAACGCGTCGCCGCGATGGGGGACTTCCTGCGCGCGGAGATCGCCGCGGGACGTACGTACCTCCCGGCCGGGCCGAACGTCCTGCGGGCCTTCCAGCAGCCCTTCGACGACGTCCGGGTCCTGATCGTCGGTCAGGACCCGTATCCCACCCCGGGGCACGCGGTGGGCCTGTCGTTCTCGGTCGCCCCCGAGGTGCGGCCGCTGCCCGGCAGCCTCATCAACATCTTCCGGGAGCTGCAGGCCGACCTGGGCGTGCCCCAGCCGTCCAGCGGAGACCTCACGCCGTGGACGCGGCAGGGGGTGCTGCTGCTCAACAGGGCCCTGACCACCGCCCCGCGCAAGCCGGGCGCCCATCGGGGCAAGGGCTGGGAGGAGGTCACCGAGCAGGCGATCCGGGCCCTGGCCGCGCGCGGCAAGCCGCTGGTGTCCGTCCTGTGGGGGCGTGACGCGCGCAATCTGCGCCCGCTCCTCGGCGATCTGCCCTCCGTGGAATCCGCCCACCCCTCCCCCATGTCCGCCGACCGGGGTTTCTTCGGCTCCCGTCCGTTCAGCCGGGCCAACGACCTGCTGATCCGCCAGGGCGGCCAACCGGTGGACTGGCGCCTGCCGTGACGGGGGCGCCGGAGGTCTCCGGTTTCCTCGCGGTGGACTCCGGCGGGTCCGGGCTCCGGGTGGTGGTCGGGACCGCCGAGCGCGGCCCGCTGGCGCGGTGTGCCTCGGGCGAGCCGGTCCGCACCGGTGAGCGGGGGATCGACCCCGACCACCTCATGGCGCAACTGCTGCCGCTGGTGCGGGCCCTGACCGCCGAGACGGGCCCGGTGCGGCTGACGGCGGCCGTCGTCGGCGCGGCCGGGCTCGCCTCCCTCGGGGACGCGCTGCGCGCCGAACTGCCGGGCGCCCTGGCCGCGGAGCTGGGCGTGCGGACCCTCGCGCTGGCGGCCGACGCCGTGACCGCCTACGCGGGGGCCCTCGGGTCCCGGCCGGGAGCGGTCGTCGCCGGTGGTACGGGCCTGATCGCGATCGGCACGGACCTGACCGGCTGGCGCCGCGCGGACGGCTGGGGACATCTGCTGGGCGACTGCGGGGGCGGCGCCTGGATCGGGCGGGCCGGTCTGGAGGCCGCGCTGCGGGCCCACGACGGGCGCCCGGGCGGCTCGGGCCGGCTGCTGGAGGACGCGGAGGAGATGTTCGGCCCCGTCACGGACCTGCCCGCGGCGCTGTACCCGCGGCCCGACCGGCCCGCCGTGCTCGCCTCGTTCGCGCCCCGGGTCGCCGACGCCTGCGCGGACGGGGATCCGGTGGCGCGGGGCATCCTGCGTGACGCAGCCCGGCACATCGCCGAGTCGGCCGCCGCCGTGTGCCCCGCGGACGGTGCGGCGCGCGTGACCGTCACCGGCGGCCTGTTCCGGATGGGCGACCCGCTCCTCGGCCCGCTGGACGAGGAGCTGGCCGAGCGGCTCCCGCAGGCGCGGCGGGTGCCGGCGGCGGGCGATCCGCTGGACGGGGCCGTGCGCATGGCCGCCGAGCTGAGCGCCGGTTCACTCACCCTGCCGGGTCACCCGACGATGCTGACCGTGACGACCCTGTCGGGTGAGAGATCGGGTGATTGATCCGATCCCGTCCGAACCGTACGGAACTCATCAGACAAAACAGGACGGATACCGCTCACCTGCACCCTCCCCGAACAGGGGAGCCCAGGAAGCCAGTAACATGCGGCGCCATGAGTTCCCCCACTGGGCCCGCGGATGGCCTGCCCGTACGAATGCCGCGCCCCCGCCAGCCCGGACGCCACCGCCGTCCCGAGCCGCTGGTCGCTCCCGAGGGCGCGCCGGCGCTCGTCCTCGCCGTGCCGGGGACGCCCAGTAGCGCCACGCGCAGCCTCGCCGAGGAGGTCGTGAGCATCGCCCGCTCCGAGCTCCCCGGCCTCGACGCCCGGATCGGGTACCTCGACGGCGACAACGCCGAGTTCCCCACGCTGCAGACCGTGCTCGTGCACACGGCCGAGGAGCGTACGGCCCGTTACGAGCAGGCGCGCGCCGCCGGCATGGACGTGAAGCAGCCCGACGGCCCCGTCGCCGTCGTGGTGCCGCTGCTCGCCGGTCCGGACAGCGCGCTGCTGCGCCAGGTCCGCCAGGCCCTCATGGAGAGCCGGGTCGCCGCCGAGCTGACGGACGTCCTCGGCCCGCACCCGCTGCTCGCCGAGGCGCTGCACGTGCGGCTGTCCGAGGCCGGTCTGGCCCGCGCCGACCGTGCCCGGCTGTTCACGGTCGCGACCGCGGCGGACGGCATCATCCTGGCCTCCGTGGGCGGTGACGAGGCCGTGCAGGCGGCCGGGATCACCGGCATGCTGCTCGCCGCGCGCCTCGCCGTGCCGGTGATGGCGGCGGCCCTGGACCAGGAGGGCTCCATCGCGTCCGTCGCCGAGCAGCTGCGCTCCTCGGGCTCGCAGCAGCTGGCCCTCGCGCCGTACCTGATCGGCCCGGAGATCGAGCCGGGGCTGATCGAGGAGGCCGCGAAGGAGGCGGAGTGCTCCGCCGCGGAGTCGCTCGGCCCCTACCCGGCGATCGGGAAGCTGGCCCTGGCGAAGTACACGACGGCGCTGGGCATCTCGCCGCAGCAGCCGCAGGGCGCGCCGGTTCGCTGACGCTCCGGTACGACCGAAAAGGCCCGCTCCGGCTCGGAGCGGGCCTTCGTCGTCGGGGCAGCCGCGTGTCCGCCGGATCCGCCGGCCGGCTCTGTCAGCCGGCTCCGGCCGTCGGCTCCCGCCGTCGGTTCCGGCAGCTTGTTCCGTCAGCCGGTCCCACCGGCCTGCTACGTCAGTCGGCTCTGTCAGTCGGCTCTGTCAGCCGAGGATCACGCAGGACGCCGCCGGCACCCTGATGGAGCCGCTCCGGCGCGGGATCCCGGTGGCCGGGTCGACGGCGAACCAGGTCACGTCACCGGAGCGTTCGTTGGCGACGTACAGGACGCCGTCGTCCGCCGTGAGGGCGCGGGGCCAGTGGCCGCCGCAGGGGACCGTGGTGACGAGCCGCAGGTCCTCGCCCTCGACCGCGAGCACGGACAGCACGTCCTCGCCGCGCGTGGCGGTCCACACGAAGCGGCCGTCGGCGGAGACGGCGATGCCCGACGGGTAGGCGTCGCCCGCCGGGGCGCCGGGCAGCACCGGCGTCTCGCTCAGCGGCGTCAGGACGCCCTCGGCCGCGTCCCAGCGGGCGGCGGTGACGGAGGGGCTGAGTTCGTTGACGACGTACGCGCGGGTGCCGTCCGGGTGGAAGGCCAGGTGGCGGGGCCCCGAGCCGGGCCGCAGCGCGGTCTCCCGGTGCAGCGTCGGGGCACCGTCCGCCAGGGTGCACACACGCACCGAGTCGGTGCCCAGGTCGACGCTGACGGCCCAGCGGCCGCTCGGGTCGGACTGCACCTGGTGGGCGTGCGGGCCCTGCTGGCGCGGGGTGCAGGGGCCCGCGCCGGTGTGCCGGAGGACGCCGGAGGCGGTCCGGGAGAGGGTGCCGTCGGGCCGGAGGGGGACGGCGGTGACGCTGCCGGAGCCGTAGTTGGCCGTGAGGACGTGCCCGTCGAAGAGGCCGAGGTGCGTGGGCCCGCTGCCGTCGACCGGCACGGGCGGACCGGCCGGCTCGGGCCACCCTCCGTCCAGGCGGTACGCGGCCACCGCGCCCTGGGCCGTCTCACTCACCGCGTACAGGGTCCGGCCGTCGGGTGAGAGGGCCAGGTACGAGGGGTCCGGGACGTCGTCGAGGGCGCTGAGGACGGTCAGGGCGCCGGTGGTGTCGACCCGCGCGGTCACGATGCCGGGGCCGCCGGCCGCCGTGAACGACCCGATGAACGCCCGCCGCCGACCGCCGTCCGCCACCGCTGACCCCTCTCGCCCGTGTGCCGCGCCGTCCCGGTGGACCACGCAGCCGATCATGCGCGGTCTAGACCAACGGGTCAAGGGTGCGGGAGCCGATCGGCGCAGGGCCGAGCGAGGCCGGTGGACCGGCCGGGGGCCGGGAGACGAGACCGGCGCCGGCCGAGGCCGACGGTTCCGGCGCGGTTCAGGAGGTCACAGGGGCACACTCCCCCGCTCGGGGACACGCGCCCGCCCGAAGACGCACACCGGTCGGGGGACCCGGACCCGCCCGGACACCCGCCCCCGTCCGAAGGTCCCCCGCTCCGGAGACTCACGCCCCTCGGGAACCTGCGCACCGGTCGGGGACATGCCCCCGCCCGGACACACCTGTACGCCCGAACGTGCGCCCGAAGGCGCTCCGTCCCGGAGACTCACGCCCCGTCGGGAGACTCACGCGCCCACCAGCGGCGATCCCGGCGGCGTCCGCAGGGGCCGGGCGAGTTCGGCCAGGGCCCGTTCCAGGCCGTGGACGTGGGCCAGGGCCGGTTCCGTGACGGTCGGGCCGTCCGTGTGGACGGCGATGTCCCGGCCCTCGGTGAGGGCCTCGACCGCGGCCTCCACGCGGCGGCATGCCGTGGCCAGGCGGGTGTCGTGCGAGGCCTCCGGGTCGGCGGCGACGGCCACCAGGGCGCGGATCTCCCGGGCGCACACGTCGAGCAGGTCCAGGACCTGCCGGGCCCGGCGCTTGCGGCCGAGCATCGGGTTCAGCGGGTGCACCAGCGGGGCGACCGAGAGCCGTACGCGGGCCAGGAGCTGCTCCAGCTCGGCCACGCGCGGGGCCGGATCGGCGTCCGGCGCGCCGGCCAGCCGCCGGGCGGTCTCGACGGCACAGGCGTGCACACAGCGCAGGGCCCGCCGGATCCAGGCGTCGGTGACGCTGTGCGTCGTGACGGGCAGGACGAGGACGACGGCCAGCGCGGCGCCGAGCGCCCCGACGCCGGTCTCCGCGAGCCGCAGCGCGAGCAGGCCGGGGCTCAGCACACCGAGGAGGCCGTAGAGCAGCCCGGCCAGCAGGGTCACCCAGAGCATCATCCAGGTGTAGGACACGGCCGCCGTGTAGAAGATGCCGAAGACGCAGAGCGCGGCGAGGGCGGACGTGGCGGCCGGGTCGCCGTGCACGGGCAGGGCGACGACCAGGCCGAGGGCGATGCCGATGACCGTGCCGAGCAGCCTGCGGAAGCCGCGGACCAGTGTCTCGCCGCGCGAGGTGGTGTTGACGAAGATCCACCACGTGGCGCCGACGGCCCAGTACCAGCGCTGGCCGGACAGCAGCTGGCCGACGACGAGGGCGAAGCCCGCTCCGGCGGTCGCCTGGATCGCCTGGCGGGTGGTGATCCGGGCCAGGCCGGTGCCGCCCGGCGGAGCGGGCACGACGGGCGGCGGCAGGCGACGCTCGTAGCACCACAGGCCGAACCGCACCGCGGCGGCGGCGAGCACGGACAGCAGGACCGCGGCGTACAGCTCGGGCAGCTGGCCGGTGGTGGCGTGCAGGAACTGCGCCACGAAGAAGGTCATGAACGCGAAGACGCCGAGGCTGTGCCCGCGGGGGCCCCAGCGGCGGGCGTACACGCCGGCGCCGACCACGGCGAGGAAGGTGAGGTCGCGGGCCACGGGATGGTCGTGGAGCGTGGCGGCCGCCGTGAGCACGGGCAGGCCGACGGCGGGCAGCAGCGCGGTGGTGACCGCCTGGGCGCGGACGGTGGCGTCGGTGACGGTGAACAGGGCGAGCAGGGCGGCGAGCCCGCCGGTGACGGCGCCCGTGAGGGAGTGCCCGGCGAGGCCGCAGACGGCGACCGCGAGCGAGATGCCGAGCACGGCGCGCGTGGCGAACCGCAATCGGGTCCGCCCCGGATCCGGAGCCCAGAACACCCTCTTCAGCACCGTTTACCGCCCCCTTCACACCTGGATCAGGAATGAGCACGAAAAAGGCGCCGCGGGGTCCGCAGCGCCATCGACCCCTCCATATCAGCACCTCGCACACCACTGGCTCAACTCGCTCCTCCTACACTGGGCCATTGGTACAGCGACGGCGGGCGGATTCCGGCCGCGGCAGAGCCAACGGACGAGGAGGGCGCGGCATGCCCGTGGACGAGCTCGACACCCGCATCCTGCGGCTGCTGCTGGAGCAGCCGCGCACGAGCGTGCGGGAGTACGCCCGCCTCCTGGGCATCGCCCGGGGCACGCTGCAGGCGCGGCTCGACCGGCTGGAGCGCGACGGCGTGATCACCGGTACGGCGCCGGCCCTCTCCCCCGCCGCGCTCGGGCACCCGGTGCTCGCGTTCGTGCACATCGAGGTCACGCAGGGGCATCTCGACGAGGTGGGCGACGCACTGGCCGCGGTGCCGGAGATCGTCGAGGCGTTCTCGATCACGGGCGGCGGCGATCTGCTGGCCCGGGTCGTGGCGCGGGACAACGCGCACCTGGAGGACGTCGTCCAGAAGCTGATCAGCATGCCGGGGGTGGTGCGCACCCGCACCGAGGTCGCGCTGCGCGAGCGGGTGCCCCACCGGATGCTGCCGCTGGTGGAGTCGATCGGGCGGTCGGCCCGCCGATGATCTTTGAGAGCATGGCGGCATGAGCAAGCTCCGCGGCACATCGGTCATCTTCGATCTCGACGGAACACTCGTGGACAGCGAGCCGCACTACTACCAGGCGGGCCGGCAGACCCTCGCCGCGTACGGCGTCCCGGACTTCAGCTGGGCGGACCACGAACGGTACGTCGGCATCAGCACCCAGGAGACGGTCGCGGACTGGAAGGACCGCTACGGGCTGTCCGCCACCGTGGACGAACTGCTCGCCGTGAAGAACCGCCACTACCTGGAGCTGGCCCGCAGCGCCTCCCGCGCCTACCCGGAGATGCGGGCGTTCGTCGAGCTGCTGGCGGCCGAGGGCGTCCCCATGGCCGTGGCCTCGGGCTCGTCCCCGGAGGCGATCCGGGCGGTGCTCGCCGGAACGGGACTGGACGCGCACCTGCACACGGTCGTCTCCGCCGACGAGGTCGCGCACGGCAAGCCGGCCCCCGACGTGTTCTTGGAGGCGGCCCGCCGGCTGGGCGCGTCCCCGGCCGACTGCGTCGTGCTGGAGGATGCCGCCCCGGGCGCCGCGGCGGCGCACGCGGCGGGGATGCGGTGCATCGCGATCCCCTATGTCACGGCGCAGGCGGACGCGCCGGAGTTCGCCACCGCGAGCCTGCTGCTGCGGGGCGGGCAGGCGGAGTTCACGGCCCGGTCCGCGTACGACTGGCTGGCGGGCGCGGCCGGCCGTCGGTGAACTCGCCCCTTCCGACCCGTTGACGCTCCTCCCCCTCCTCCCTAGGGTCTGGTCGACCATGCGTACGGCGTTCGAAATATCGACACTCCGGAGGAGCATCCATGGCACGGTCCCTCTCCCGACGATCCCTTCTCCAGGCGGCGACCCTCGCCGCGGCCGTACCCGCGCTCACCGGGACCCGGGCGGGGCAGGCCGCGGCCGCCGCGGTCGTCTCGGCGGCCGCCGCCGGTGTCCCCGCGGCCTGGACCGTGCGGCCCTTCGCGCTGGAGGAGGTGAGCCTGGGCACGGGCGTCCTCGCCGACAAGCGGAAGCTGATGCTGGATCACGCGCGCGGCTACGACGTGCACCGGCTGCTGCAGGTGTTCCGCGCCAACGCCGGTCTGGACACGGGCGGCGCGGTCGCCCCGGGCGGCTGGGAGGGTCTGGACGGCGAGGCCAACGGCAACCTGCGCGGCCACTACACCGGCCACTTCCTGACGATGCTGGCGCAGGCCCACCGCAGCACCGGGGAAAGGGTGTTCGCCGACCGGATCGACACCATGGTGGGCGCGCTGACCGAGGTGCGCGCGGCGCTGCGGCGGGATCCGGCGGTGCTGAGCGTGGAGGGGAGGTTCGGTACGGCCGCGGAGCTGGTGCGCGGCTCCCACCAGTACGTCGACCTGCCGGCCGCCGTGCTCGGCGGAGCGGCGGCGATCACCTTCTCCGTGTGGGTGCGGCCCACCCACGACGCCGCCTGGGCCCGGGTGTTCGACTTCGGCAACGACACCACCCGTTACCTGTACCTGGCCGCCCGCGACCAGGCGGGAGTGCCCCGCTTCGCCATCACCACGTCGGGCGCCGGCGGCGAGCAGGCGCTCAAGGGCACGGCCCCGCTGCCGCTGCACCGGTGGAGCCACCTGGCGGTCACCGTCGCGGACGGCACCGGCATCCTCTACGTCGACGGCACCGAAGTCGCGCGGAACACCGCCATGACCCTGACCCCGGCGGCCCTCGGCACCCTCCGGAACAACTGGCTGGGCCGCTCGAACCACGCCGCCGACCCCGTCTTCGCGGGCGCGTTCGAGGCGTTCGACGTCTTCTCACGGGCGCTGACCGCCGCCGAGATCCCCGAGGTGCGGAGCAGCCGGGCCGCCGACGCCTCTTCGGGCCGTGGCGACCTGGTCTCGTACGCCTTCGACGAGACGTCCGGCGGGACCTTCGCGGACGCCTCCGGCCGGGGCCTGACCGCTACCCTGCGCCGCACCTGGGGCGGGCCCAGCCATCCCGGGTACCTCGCGGCGTACCCGGAGACGCAGTTCATCGACCTGGAGTCACGGACCACCTCGGACTACACCAAGGTGTGGGCGCCGTACTACACCGCGCACAAGATCCTGCGGGGCCTGCTCGACGCGTACACCGCCACCGGCGACGACCGGGCCCTCGACCTCGCGTCCGGCATGTGCGACTGGATGCACGCGCGGCTGTCGAAGCTGCCGGAGACCACACTCCAGCGCATGTGGGGCCTGTTCTCCAGCGGTGAGTTCGGCGGCATCGTCGAGGCGGTCTGCGATCTGCACGCCCTCACCGGCAAGCCCGAACACCTCGCGCTGGCCCGGCTGTTCGACCTGGACCGGCTGATCGACGCGTGCGCCGCGAACACCGACGTCCTCGACGGACTGCACGCCAACCAGCACATCCCCATCTTCACCGGCTACGTACGGCTCTACGACGAGACCGGCGAGGAGCGCTACCTCACCGCGGCGAGGAACTTCTGGGACATGGTCGTCCCGCACCGGATGTACGGCATCGGCGGCACCAGTACGCAGGAGTTCTGGAAGGCCCGGGACGTGATCGCCGGCACGATCGGCCCGGCCACGGCCGAGACGTGCTGCGCGTACAACATGCTCAAACTCAGCCGGACCCTGTTCTTCCACGAGCAGGACCCGAAGTACATGGACTACTACGAGCGTGCCCTGTTCAACCAGGTGCTCGGCTCGAAGCAGGACAGGCCCGACGCGGAGAAGCCGCTGGTCACCTACTTCATCGGGCTGACCCCCGGTCATGTGCGGGACTACACGCCCAAGCAGGGGACGACCTGCTGCGAGGGCACCGGCATGGAGAGCGCCACGAAGTACCAGGACTCGGTGTACTTCGCGCGGGCCGACGGCGGCGCCCTCTACGTGAACCTGTACAGCGCCTCGGGGCTGACCTGGGCGGAGAAGGGCGTCACGGTCACGCAGACCACCCGCTTCCCGGAGGAGCAGGGCAGCACGCTGGTCATCGGGGGCGGCCGGGCGTCGTTCACGCTGCGGCTGCGGGTGCCGGCGTGGGCGACCGCCGGGTTCCGGGTGACCGTCAACGGCCGCGCCGTGCCGGGCACTCCCCGGCCGGGGAGCTACTTCGACGTGTCCCGGACGTGGCGGGCCGGCGACACCGTGCGCATCGCCCTGCCGTTCCGGACGCGGGTGGAGAAGGCCCTCGACGACCCTTCCCTGCAGACGCTGTTCCACGGCCCCGTCAACCTGGTCGCCCGCGACCCCGCCACGGACTTTTTGCGGGTCGCCCTGTACGGCGGCGCGGGGCTCTCCGGCGATCTGACCGCCTCCCTGCGGCCGGTGCCGGGCAAGCCGCTCCACTTCACCCTGGGCGGCCGGGAGTGGGCGCCGTTCTCCGCGGGGACGGAGGATCCCACGCACGTCTACTTCCGCCGCGCGGAGCCGGACGTGGTGTTCGGCGGGCAGGACGCGGGGGTCGCCAACCCGGCGAAGGCCGACGGCACCACGCTGCTGGACGACATCTGGGCCGGGGCGCCGTTCCGGTCCAAGGGGGCGCTGGTGGCGCGGGTGCGGTCCACGGTGGACGCGTGGGTCGCGGACGGGCTGCTGAACAGGGCGGACGGCGACCGGGTGGTGCGGACGGCGGCCGCGGCGTCCTACCGGGACTGAGCGCCGGACCCGGGATCCGGTGCCGCCTGCCGTACGGCACCGCGTCGCGGACGTCACATGAACTTTTTCGCGGCAGGAGTGATTGTTTCGCTCCTGACGTCCGTACCTCTGGGTGTTGGGCCGTTCATATCCCAGGAGGCACGATGCGCATCTCGCGCAGCACGGCAGGTACCGCGTTCGTGGGCGGTGCGTTGATCCTTACGCTCTCCGCGCTCGCCTACCCCAGCATGCTGGGCGTGCAGAACGCGGCATCCGGCCAGGACCGCATTATCGCCAACACCCAGTGGGGTCCGCTGACCGAGGCCGACCGGGACTTCGTGGTCCGTGTGCGCGCGGCCGGGCTCTGGGAGTACCCGCTCGGGCAGATGGCGATGACGAAGGGCACGACACCGGCGATGAAGGAAGTCGCCAAGCACCTGCTGGTGGGCCACGGCCGCCTCGACGCGTCGTGCCGCAAGCTCGGCACGGACCTGGGCATCACCCTGCCGAACGAGCCGTCGCCGCAGCAGCAGCAGTTCGTGGCCACGGCGGAAGGCGCCACGGGCAAGGAGTTCGACTCCACGGCGGTGACCATCATGCGGGTCGCGCACGGGAGCATCTTCCCGACCGTCGCCAAGATCCGGGCCACCACCCGGAACAGCCTCGTGCGGGAACTCGCCGACCAGACCAACGACACCGTGCTCGACCACATCTCGATCCTGGAGAAGACCGGTCTGGTCAATCACGAGCAGGTGGCCTTCCAGATCACGGCCCCGGCGAAGCTGCCGCAGGACCAGACGACACCGCCGCCTCCGCAGGCGGGCGCGCCGGTCCGGGTGCTGCCGGTCCCCGAGGACCTGAAGGACTTCCAGACGGTCGCCCCCAACCCGTCCTTCGCCCAGCCACAGCCCTCCCCGACGGCGGGCTGAGCCACAACGACGGTGCCGGGTTCCTGAAAGCGGGCTCCCCGGGTAAGGCGGGTCCTGGGGAAGGCCGGGCCTGAGGGCGGAGGGGCCCCGGGGCGGACGGGCGCCGGGGCGGACGGGCGCCGGGGCGGACGGGCGCCGGGTCCGAAGAGCCCCACCCCGCGTCGCCTCCCGGCTCGCCCCCGGATCGCCCTCCTGTCCGCAGACGACCCGACCGACGGACGGACGAACGGCCGGACGGCATCGTGGCCGAACGGACGCACCCCGACACGGTCGCCCCCCTCCAGGGCACCGAGCCTTGTCGGTGCTACCACCGCCGGCGGACGCCACCCCAGGGTCCACCCTGGCGGCGCAATACCTCCGCCGCGCACGCCGGGGCTCATGAATGCCACCGCCCGGCAGACCGCTGGCGCGACGTCCCGCCGGGGTCACCGAGCCCGGTGAGGGCTATCACCGCCGGCGGACGCCGCCCCCAGGGTCCGCCGCACGACGGCGCCGCCGCGCACACCGAGACGCGCAAGCGTCACAACCGGCCACGCCCGCCGCCGCACGGCCCGCCCCGGCGGCGCGCTACCTCCGCCGCGCACGCGGGCCCGTGAGCGTTACGACCCGCGTCGCGGCCGGCCGCGCTTGCCGCCGCCCTTGGGGGTTCCGCCGGAGGCTCCCCCGCGACGGTTCGTCCCCGGCTTCCCTGCCGCCCCGGGCTTCCCGGCGGCTCCCTGCTTCCCGGCCGCGCCTGACCTCCCGGCCGCGCCTGACTTCCCTGCCGCCCCCTGCTTCCCCGCCGCTCCCGGCTTTCGGCGGGGGCCGTCCTCTCGGCGGGCCGCGGTCTTGTCCGTGCGTCCCCGCTTGTCCGCCGGAGGCTGCACACGGCCGCGGGTGCTGTTGACCGTGCGGCCGCGGACGATGCCGATGAAGTCCTCCACCTGGTCGGTCGTCGCGTCCTCGGGCCAGGACAGGGCGACGCTCGACTCGGGGGCGTTCGTGAGGGGCCGGTGCGTGAGGTCCTTGCGGTGGTGCAGGCGGGCGAGCGACAGCGGCACGATCAGGACGCCGATGCCCGCGGCGACCAGCTCGACCGCGTCGGCCGTGGTGGCGGGGCGTTCGAAGGCGGGCCGGCCGGGGAGCCCCTGCTGCCAGTCGAAGACGTCGTCGAGCGGGTGCAGCACGATGTCGTCGGACAGATCCTCCGGCGTCACCTCGTCGACCGCCGTGACCAGGTGGTCCTTGGGGACGACGACGACCGTCTGCTCGGTGTAGAGGGGGATCGCGCTGAAGACCGTGCGGTCGACGGGCAGCCGGACGAGACCCGCGTCGGCCTCCCCGCTCCGCAACCGCTCGGCCGCGACCGCGGCGGGCACCTGCGCGAGGGTCAGCGGGACGTCGGGATGCCGCCCGTTCCAGACGCGCACCCACTTGTCGGGCATCACCCCGGGGACGTACACGAGCCGGAACGAGGGGGAAACTTCCGAGCCTGTCACCTGGCCAGGTTACCGGCCGTGGTCAGGCCTCGTGCACACGCTCGATACGCTGGATGCCATGACGTCGCACCAGAGCACCCAGACGATGAAGCCCGCCACCGCGGCGAAGAAACTGGGTGTGTACCTCGAGGCCACCCCCGCCGATTTCCGGGAGGGTGTCGTCTCGCGCGCCGAGCTGAACGAGCTCCAGGCGAACCCGCCGCAGTGGCTGCAGAACCTGCGGCGCAACGGCCCGCACCCCCGCCCGGTGGTCGCCGCGAAGCTCGGCGTCTCCATCGCGGGCCTGGCCCGTGGGGGTGTCACCGAGGCCCTCACCACCGAAGAGATCGAGAAGCTGAAGCAGGAGAACCCCGAGTGGCTGGTGCGGGAGCGCGCCACCCAGGCCGAGGTGCGCAAGGAAGCGGCCCGCATCAAGAAGAAGCACGCCGAACGCACCGACTGACCTCGCCTGTCGTCCGGGACGGCCTTCACCGGTGCCTCCGGTGGGGGCCGTTGTCGCGCTCGGGCCCCTTGCCCCTCCTCGCGGCCCGCGAAGGACGCCGGACGCGTCCGGAGTTGACCGGGGGCTTTCGGGCCGGCACCTTCGCCTGCTCCCTTTCGACCGGGCCAGGCCCGGCATAAAACGCCAGACCGCGCCACCCCTTCCAGCCCGTAGAAATATCTACGACCATGGCTGTGGCCGGGCGGCGCGCGGAACCCCGCGGGTCACCGGCCCGTGTCCCGCGCGCGCCACCGCGGCGCCGCCGACTGTGCCTGGGGTGGCCATGCAGAGCGTCATGTGGAAGCAAGCCGTCGAGTGGCTCGCGGCGGCCGCGACGGACCCCCAGGAGTGCAAGCGGGAGTGGGACCACGGCACGGGCACGGCGCTGGTGGAGGCCGGGCGGTACTGGGACGTGCTCAGCGTGCCCGACCGGCTCGGGCTGCTCGCGCTGGACCTGCTGTGGCGCGACCCGCTGCGGGTGCCGGGCCCCACCCTGGTGGACTCGGCCGCGCGCAGAGTGGGGTTCTTCCTGCCACCGGATCCGGTCAGCGAGTGGGTGGGGTGCGGCGTGCGGCACCTGGGCCGGGGCTCCTGGATCGCCGTGCCGCCGCCGTACCGGCCCGCGGGCCGTCTGGAGTGGCTCGTCCCGCCGGACGGCACCGGCGCGCTGCACGCGCCCGGTGCCCTGGAGTCGGTCCTGCGCGAGGCCACCGGCACGCTCGCCGTGCTGGCGCCGGTCAGCGCGGAGCCGGTGGTGCCGGACGGCTGGTGAAGAGGGCGCCCATGGCCCGGCCGGCGGCCGGGTGGGCCCCGGCCGGGGCGACCGGGCCCAGGTGCGGGCCGGCCGTCCACGACGGGACGGCCGCCCAGGTCTCGCTGTCCGCCGGTGCGGCGAAGGAGACCCACTGGCCGTCGCGGTGCTCGGGCACCGTGTGGCCCCTCGCCTCCCATTCGGCGACCAGGGCCGCGTAGATCGGCGGATGCCCCGCGTAGGCGCTGGTGATCTCGGCGTACGGACGGGGCGTGGCGTCGCCGTGGGAAGGGCGCCGCGCCGTGTCAGTGCTGTCCATGCCAGGGCAACGGGACGTCGCGCGCCGGTGGTACGCGGGTGGGACGCCGTCCGTCGGGTCGAGTGAACGCGTCACCCGTCCGGCGGCACGGGGGCACCGGACAAACATCCAGTCAGGCGGTCGCCCGTTCAGCCCGGGGGTCGATTCCCGGCCGTTCGGTCACGTTCGAGCCACGGGCCCTTCGATGCGGCGTCTTCCGGTCACGCCGGGCTCCTCGACCGGGCCCGGCGCATCCGGTAACACTGACCTCACGCCGAGAACCGGTACGACGGCAGGGAGAGGCCATGTCACAGCGCCCTGACCTCCAACAGCGCAGGGCCGTGCTGGAGCACGAGTGGTCCCGCTGGGTGCCGCGGCTGAGTGTCCCGGGCGCCCGCCCGGGCGGCACCACCGCACTGCGGCACGAGGTGACCGAGTCCTGGGCGCGCTCCCTGATCAGCGTGGATCCCGGCCGTGACAGCGCCCCGGTGACCGACGGGGGCCCGGTGCACCAGCGCTGGACGTCCTCACCGCTGTACCGGCCGGTGACCGCGCTCGCCGGTGAACTGCGCAGCATCGCCGAGGACGCCGGGTTCGTCACGGCCGTCACGGACGAGTCCGGCACCATCCTGTGGACCTGCGGCGGGGCGACCATGCGCCGCCGCGCCGAGCGCGTCAACTTCGCGCCGGGCGGCCGCTGGGACGAGCAGGCCATGGGCACCAACGCCCTGTCCCTCGCCCTGCGCACCGGCCGCCCCAGCTCGGTCTTCTCGGCCGAGCACCTGGTGTCGGCGCTGCACGGCTGGGTCTGCTACTGCGCGCCCGTGCACGGCCCGGACGGCCGTGTCCTGGGCGTCCTGGACCTGTCCACCACCTGGGACCGCTCGCATCCGCTGGCCATGTCGACCGTGCGGACGCTGGTGTCCACGATCGAGGCCCGTCTCGGCACGGAGGCGCTGCCCCGCCCCGGCCGGCTGCGGCTCACCTGCCTGGGCACCGAGCAGGCCGCCCGAGAGGGCCGCCGACTGAGCCTGCGCCCACGTCAGTTGGAGATCCTCACCCTGCTCGCGCTGGAACCGGGCGGCTTCTCGCCGGAGCGGCTGCGCGCCGCCCTGTACGGCGACCGTCCGGTCACCGCGTCCACCTTCAAGGCGGAGGTCTCCCACCTGCGCCGCGCGCTCGGCGGTGGCGTCTCGCCCCGCCGCTACACCCTCACCGCACCCGTGTCCTGCGACGCCTTGGACGTGCTGCGCGCGCTGGAACAGGGCGACACGGACACCGCGCTGCGCCACTACGGCGGCCCGCTGCTCCCCCGCTCCGAGGCGCCCGGCATCGAGGAGTGGCGCACCCGTCTCGAAGTAGCCGTGCGGGAGGCCGTGCTGGCGAGCACGCGCCCCGAACACGCCCTGCGCTACGGCGAACGGGCACCGTACGACGCGGAGATCCACGAGCACGCGCTGCGGCTGCTGGGCCCGGACGACACCCGCCGGGCGATCGCGGCGGGACGGCTGACGGCGGCGCTGCGCGACTGACGCCACGGCCCGGCACGGGCGCCAACCTTGCGCCAACCTGCCGGGAGCACAGTGAGGGCGTCACGACGGCGTGACCGTCACATGCCCTGCCCCGAGGAGAGCCGCCATGGTGTACGCGCAGCCAGGAACCGACGGCAGCATCGTCAACTTCGCCCGGCGCTACGACAACTTCATCGACGGCGACTGGGTGGCCCCCGTCGAGGGCCGCTACTTCGAGAACCCGACCCCCGTGACCGGCAAGGTCTTCTGCGAGGTGGCCCGCTCCTCCGCGGCCGACGTCGACCTCGCCCTGGACGCGGCGCACCGGGCGGCCGACGCGTGGGGCCGCACCTCCACCACGGAACGCGCGAACGTCCTCAACCGGATCGCGGACCGCATCGAGCAGCACCTGGAGAAGATCGCGGTCGCCGAGACCTGGGAGAACGGCAAGCCGGTCCGCGAGACGCTCGCCGCCGACATCCCGCTGGCCGTGGACCACTTCCGGTACTTCGCCGGCGTCGTGCGCGCCCAGGAGGGCAGCATCGCGGAGATCGACGCCGACACCGTCGCCTACCACTTCCACGAGCCGCTGGGCGTGGTCGGCCAGATCATCCCGTGGAACTTCCCGATCCTGATGGCCGCCTGGAAACTGGCGCCCGCGCTGGCCGCCGGCAACTGCGTCGTCATCAAGCCGGCCGAACAGACCCCGGCCAGCCTGCTCTACGTCGTCGACCTGATCGCCGATCTGCTGCCGCCCGGCGTGCTGAACGTCGTCAACGGCTTCGGCGTGGAGGCGGGCAAGCCGCTGGCGTCCAGCCCGCGCGTGGCGAAGGTGGCGTTCACCGGCGAGACCACGACCGGCCGCCTGATCATGCAGTACGCGAGCGAGAACATCATCCCCGTCACACTGGAACTGGGCGGCAAGAGCCCGAACATCTTCCTGCCCGACGTGATGGCCGCCGACGACGACTTCCTGGACAAGGCCGTCGAGGGCTTCGTGATGTTCGCCCTCAACCAGGGCGAGGTCTGCACCTGCCCGTCCCGGGCCCTGATCCCCTCGTCGATCTACGACGACTTCATGGCCCGCTGCGTGGAACGCACCCGGGCCATCGTCGGCGGCGACCCGCTGGACCCGGCCACGATGATCGGCGCCCAGGCCAGCAACGACCAGTACGAGAAGATCCTGTCCTACCTCGACATCGGCCGGAAGGAGGGCGCCGAGGTCGTCACGGGCGGCAACTCCCGCACGGTTCCCGGTCTGGAGGGCGGCTACTACATCGAGCCGACCATCTTCCGCGGCACCAACGACATGCGGATCTTCCAGGAGGAGATCTTCGGCCCGGTCGTGTCGGTGACCACCTACGACTCGGTCGACGAGGCCCTGAAGATCGCCAACGACACGCTGTACGGCCTCGGGGCGGGCGTCTGGACCCGGGACGGCAACACGGCCTACCGCCTGGGCCGCGAGATCAAGGCGGGCCGCGTCTGGACCAACTGCTACCACGCCTACCCGGCCCACGCGGCCTTCGGCGGCTACAAGAAGTCGGGCATCGGCCGCGAGACGCACAAGATGATGCTCGACCACTACCAGCAGACGAAGAACCTGCTGGTGTCGTACTCGGCGAAGAAGCTCGGGTTCTTCTGAGGCCGCAGGGGCGTCGAGGCGCGGCTCGATGCGGACACCGGTCCGCGAGCGGGCCGTCCGGAGAGCCGCATCAGCCGGAGCGGCGTACCCGGGCGGCCTTGCGGGCCTCGGCGAGCTTGCGTGCCTCGCTGGTCCTGCGGGACGCCCTGCCGCCGGAGCCGCCCTGGGGGTCCTTGCTGTTGCCCAGGCCGCGGAACGGCACGTTGTGGTTCTTGGTGCGCGGTGCGGCCGGTCCGCCGTCGAGGGGTGTGCCGGAAGGGGTCCTGGCTCCGGTGATCCGGCTCAACTCCGCTTCGCCGGAGCGCACTTTGGCGACCCGGGGGACGACGTCGGCGTCCGCCAGGACCTGGCTCGTCTCGCGGCGCTGCGCGGACTGGACGAGTGTCACGACGGTGCCGGAGCGGCCGGCCCGGGCCGTGCGGCCCGCGCGGTGCAGATAGTCCTTGGGGTCGGTGGCCGGGTCGACGTTGACCACGAGGTCGAGGTCGTCGACGTGCAGGCCGCGTGCGGCGACGTTCGTCGCGACCAGGGCGGTGACCTGACCGTTCTTGAACTGGGCCAGGGTCCGGGTGCGCTGCGGCTGGGCCTTGCCGCTGTGCAGGGCGGCGGCGGCCACGCCGTTGGTCCGCAGATGCCGCGTGAGCAGGTCGACGCCGTGCTTGGTGTCCAGGAACAGCAGGACGCGGCCGTCCCGGGCGGCGATCTCCGTGGTGACGGCGTAGCGGTCCGGGCCGTGGACGACGAGGACGTGGTGCTCGACGGCGGGGACCGCGCCGGTGGAGGGGTCCACGGAGTGGACGGCGGGGCCGCGGAGGTAGTGCCGCACCAGCTGGTCGACGTCGCGGTCGAGGGTGGCGGAGAACAGCATCCGCTGCCCGTCGGGGCGCACCTGGTCCAGCAGCTCGGTGACCTGCGGAAGGAATCCCAGGTCGCACATCTGGTCGGCCTCGTCCAGGACGACGATGCGCACTCGTCCGAGCCGGCAGCCCTTGCGTTCGACGAGGTCGTGCAGCCTTCCCGGGGTGGCGACGACGATCTCGGCGCCGTCGCGCAGCGCGGCGGCCTGCCGTCCGGCGGAGACACCGCCGACCACGGTGGCCAGCCGCAGCCGCAGCGCCTCGGCGTACGGGGTGAGCGCCTCGCCGACCTGCTGGGCCAGCTCCCTGGTGGGCACCAGGACGAGTGCCAGCGGCTCCTTCGGCTGTGCTCGCCGGCCCGCCGTCCGGGCGAGCAGGCCGAGGCCGAAGGCGAGCGTCTTGCCGGATCCCGTACGGCCGCGGCCGAGGACGTCCCGTCCCGCGAGCGCGTCGGGCAGCGCCGCCGCCTGGATCGGGAAGGGCACCGTCACACCGCGTTCGCCGAGCGTCCGCAGGAGCCCGGCGGGCAGCCCCAGCTGTGCGAAGGAGGGCGCCGCGGGCAGGGCCGTGGGGTCGGTGGGTGCTGATTCGCTCATGTCGGGCCTTCCTCCGAGGGGACCGTACCGGGGAGGGCGCGGCGGGGACGCGGCCACCGGCCGGGACACGGAACGGACACCGGCACAGCGACGCTGCAAACGGGCAACGCTAGCACGGGGCGCGGCACCGGGGCCCGGCGGTCGCGGCGCCGGGCCCCGGGCGGTCGCGCCGCCGCGGCCGCGCCTTTCATGGGAAGCGCATGGGAGTTTCCTGGGAGTTCCCGCCCCGCGGAGCGCCTTGGATGAGATCGCCGCAGGTCACGGGCGTGCGGTTGTCATGAGGCTCACATGCTCGTTCAGCTCCCGCCCCACCTGGCCCTCGACAGTGGGGGCAGCGCACACGGGTCCTCGTGTGCCTCGCTGACACCGGGTCGGGAGTCTCGATGATCGAAGTGCAGGGTCTGACGAAACGCTACGGCGACGTCCTCGCCGTGGACGATCTGACGTTCACGGTCCGGGCCGGGGCGGTGACCGGTTTCCTGGGGCCGAACGGCGCCGGCAAGTCGACCACGCTGCGCCTCGTCCTGGGCCTGGACGCCGCCACGTCCGGTACCGCCCGCGTGGGCGGGCGGCCGTACGTCCGGCAGCCCGCCCCGCTGAGGGCGGTCGGGGCGGTGCTCGACCCGGGCGCGGTGCTGCCCGGCCGCAGCGCTTTCCACCATCTGCTGGCGCTCGCGGCCGGCAACGGTATCGCGCGCGGCCGGGTCGCCGAGGTGCTGGCGGAGGTCGGGCTGGAGAAGGCGGCCCGGCGCCCGGCGGGGACGTACTCGCTGGGCATGCGGCAGCGGCTGGGGATCGCCGCGGCGCTGCTGGGCGATCCCCCGGTGCTGGTCTTCGACGAACCGCTCAACGGGCTGGACCCGGAGGGCATCGTGTGGATCCGCGCCCTGATGCGGCGGATGGCCGCCGAGGGACGCGCGGTGCTGATGTCCAGCCATCTGATGAGCGAGATGGAACTGACCGCCGACCACCTCCTCGTCATCGGGCGCGGGAAGCTGATCGCCGACACGACGATGAAGGACTTCATCGCGGCGCACTCCGCCCGCGAGGTGGTGGTGCGCAGCCCGCGGGCCGAGGTCCTGCGCGGCCTGCTCGGCGCCGCGGCGCAGGTGCGGGCCGAGGGCGCCGGCACCCTGGTCGTGACCGGTCTGGAGGCCGCCGAGATCGGGGCGGTGGCAGCGGCCGCCGACGTGGAGCTGCACGAACTCGCCCCGCGCCGGGAGTCGCTGGAGAAGGCGTTCATGACGTTGACCCGCGACGCGGTGGAGTACCGGGCGGAGAAGGAGACGGACCGATGAGCCGCACCACCACGACGCCGTCCGGCACGCCGGCGAGGACCGGGCGGGGACGCGTACGCGCGTCCTGGGCGTCCGAGGACCGGGGACGGGAGGGGCGGGCGACCTTCCGCCACAGCCTGCACGCCGAATGGATCAAGATCCGTACGATGCGGTCGACGCTGTTCCTGATCCTTGGCACGTCGGCGTTCACGATCGGGCTGGCGGCGCTGAGCGGCTCGTCCGCCGGCGACGACTTCGCGTCCATGAGCCCGGCGGAGCGGAGCGCGTTCGACCCGCTGGCCATCAGCCTGCGCGGCTATCTGCTGGCGCAGATCGCCCTGGGGCTGCTGGGCGGCCTGGTGGTCACCTCCGAGTACGGGGCGCGCACCATCGTGCCCACCCTCACGGCGGTGCCGCACCGGGCGCGGGTGCTGGCCTCCAAGGCCGTGGTGCTGGTGGGGGTGGCGCTGCCGGCCGGGATCGGGGTGTCGCTGGCCGGGTTCCTGGCCGGGCAGGCGGCGCTGTCCCGGGCCGGGGCCCCGCATCTGGCGCTCACCGACGGCGTGGCCCTGCGCGGCATCGTCGGCGGTGGCATGTATCTGGCACTGGCGGGCCTGTTCGGTCTGGCCCTGGGCACGATCGTCCGCTCCACCACGGCGACGGTGACCACGCTGTTCGGCGTGCTGCTGATCGTCCAGGCCTTCGCTCCGGCGCTGCCGGGCAGGATGGGTGACTGGGTGTCGACGTACTGGCCGCCGATCGCCGGCGGGCGGATCGTCACCGGTGTGCGGGATCCTGACCTGCTGGGCCCCTGGGCCGGGCTGGGCGTGATGGCCGGGTGTGTGACGCTTCTGACGGCGGCGGCGTTCGTCGTGTTCCGCGGGCGCGACGCCTAGGGCCCGTCGTCCGGGTCAGGCCTCCGGCGGGGCGGGACAGTGAAGGTGAGGACCATCGGGTGAGGACGGGTGCCGTGACGACGCAGCGACTGCTGGTGGTGGAGGACGAGCCGACGCTGCGTGAGCTGTTGTCCGCCAGCCTGCGGCTGGCCGGCTTCGAGGTGGCCGCGGCCGAGACGGGCGCCCAGGCCCTGGAGGCGGTCCGTGACCGGCGCCCCGACCTGATCGTCCTCGACGTGATGCTGCCGGACTTCGACGGGTTCGAGGTCGCCCGCCGGCTGGGCCGTGAGCGGCCCGGGGCCGGTGGGCGCGAGCACCCGCCGATCCTCTTCCTCACCGCCCGGGACGCGACGGAGGACCGGATCAGCGGTCTGCGGGCCGGCGGCGACGACTATGTCACCAAGCCCTTCGACCTGGAGGAGCTCGTCCTGCGCATCCAGGCCGTGCTGCGCCGCACCAGCGGCCACCACCGTGGCGGCCTGCTGGTCGTCGACGACCTGGAGCTGGATCCCGGCAGTCATCAGGTGACCCGCGCCGGCCGCCCCGTGCAGCTGTCGCCGACCGAGTTCCGCCTGCTGCGGGTGCTGATGGAGAACGCCGGGCGGGTGCTGTCCCGGGACCGGTTGCTGGACCAGGTGTGGCACTACGACTTCGGCGGGGACGACTCGATCGTCGCCTCCTACATCAGCTACCTGCGCCGCAAGATCGACACGGGTGAGCCGAAGCTGATCCACACGGTGCGCGGCACCGGCTACGTCCTGCGCAGGCCGCGCGGATGAGCGCCCCGGTCGCGGCGGGGCCGGTCAGCCGTCTGTCGCTGCGGGGGCGGGTGGTGTCCCTCACCCTGCTGCTCGTCGTCGCCGCGCTGCTGGCCAGCAACGCGCTGCTGGTCACGCTGCTGCAGCGGCAGCTGGTCGAGCAGCTGGACGCGAGGCTGCGCACCGCCGCCACGGTGGTCGCCCGGCTGCCGTCGGCCCCGGCGGCCGGGGAGCGGGAGGCCGGGGCGCGCGGCGCCGCGGAGAGCGAGCTGATCGGTGAGGTGTTCGTCGCCCACCTCGACGGCCGGGGCCGCGTCCGGCACACGCTGCGGGTGGCCACCGACCGTGCCCCGCGGCTGCCGGTGCTCGACCGGGCGGCCGTCGAGGCCCGTGCCGGGCGCCCGTTCCAGGTGCCGGGCCGGGGCGGCGGCGACGCCTGGCGGGTCGTCGCGGTCCTGCCCGAGGGCACCGGCCGTCCGGCGGCGGCGCCCGGTGCCGTGGTGGTGGCCGGTTCGCTGGCGCCGGTGCAGGCCACGATCCGGCACCTGGGCGGGTGGATGCTGGTGATCGACTCACTGGTGCTGGTGCTGCTGGGCGTCATCGCCTGGTTCGCCGTGCGGGCCGGGCTGCGGCCGCTGCGGCGCGTCGAGGCCACGGCGGCGGCCATCGCGGCCGGGGATCTGTCCAGCCGGGTCCCGCAGCCGGCCGGGACCCGCACCGAACTGGGCCGCCTGTCGGCCGCGTTGAACGGCATGCTGGAGCGGATCGAGGCCGGGGACGCGGCCAGAGCGGCCACCAACGAGCGCATGCGCAGCTTCATCGCGGACGCCAGCCACGAACTGCGCACCCCCCTGTTCGGGATCAAGGGGTTCACCGAGCTGTACCGGATGGGCGGCATGCCCGAGCGCACGGACGTCGACGCGGCGATGAGCCGTATCGAGGGTGAGGCGGCGCGGCTGGTGCGCCTCGTGGAGGATCTGCTGCTGCTGGCCCGTCTCGACGAACAGGCCGCCGCCGAGTCGGGTCCGACGCTGCGTCCGACGCCGATGGACCTGCGCACCCTGGCGGCGGACGCCCTGCACGATCTGCGGGCCCTGGCCCCCGAGCGCCCCGTCACCCTGACCGGACCCGGCGGTGGCCCGCCCGGCCGTGCCCCCGTGCTGGGCGACGAGGCGCGCCTGCGGCAGGTGACGTCCAACCTGGTCGGCAACGTGGTCGCCCACACCCCGCCCGGCACGCCGGTGCGCATCGGCGTGGGGACGCTGGAGGGTCAGGCCGTCCTCGAACTCGCCGACCGGGGACCCGGGATGAGCACCGAGCAGGCCGCCCACGTCTTCGACCGCTTCTACCGCGCGGACACCGCCCGGGGCCGCACCCCGACCGGTGGCGCGGGGCTCGGTCTGTCCATCGTGCACTCGCTGGTGAGCGCGCATCACGGCCGGGTCGAGGTCGACACCGCCGTCGGCGAGGGCGCCACCTTCCGGATCCGGCTGCCGCTGCACACCGACAGCGCGCACACCGGTTCCTGACCTGCCCGCGCTTCCGCCGACGCCCGGCCGGGGTGATGCCGCCAGGAGATCAGTATGTTGACATAGGTTTCTCCGCATAGGTAACGTGCGGGCGTGACCGGAAGCAGTGGGGCTCGCGAGAGCCGGGACGTCGACCAGGTGGCCGCCGGCCTCGTGGCCTGCCTGCCCGCACTGAACCGGCAGCTCAAGCAGCTCATCGACCGGAACCTGCCCTACCCCAGGCTGCCCGAGCGGCAGTTGGCCCTGCTGCAGTACGTCGCCGAACACGACGGCGCCACCGTCCACAAGGCCGCGGACGCGCTGGGCATGATGCCGAACAACGTCAGCGCCCTGGTCACCCGCCTCACCGAGGCGGGCCTGCTGGAGCGGCACCAGGACGACACCGACAAGCGCGTGGCCCATCTGTGCGTCACCGCGCTGGCGCGTCAGCGCATCGGCGAGGTCGAGAAGATCGCGGCCGCCCGGCTCACGCCCGCGCTGCGCCACCTCACCGACGGCGACCTCGACGCCCTCGGCTCGGCGCTCGGCGCCCTCCAGTCCCTCACCCGGCGTCTGCGCGACCAGTCCGCCTGACCGGTCCCGTACCCCGCCTTCCCACCACCCCCGCCCCTGCCGCCACGGCCGGGGCCGGGCGCGCTGCCCCGATGCGCAGCGCCCCCCACCCGTTCACGCGCCCCTGTGCGCGCCCCACGTCCCGAGGACCACCCACCCGTGTCTGTCACCGCTGTCTCCGCAGCGCCCGCGCCCATGTCCGGCCCGCGCGGTCCGCGCGCCAACCCCTGGCTCACGCTGATCGCCGTCGCCTTCGGCCTGTTCATGGTCGGCCTCGACGGCTCCGTCGTCTCGATCGCCAACGCCGAGATCGCCCGGGACCTCGACGCCACCACCGCCGAACTGCAGTGGGTCACCAACTCCTACCTGCTCGCCCTCGCCGCCACCCTCATCCTCGGCGGCAAGCTCGGCGACCGCTTCGGACGCCGCACCCTGTACCTCGTCGGTGTCGTCGGGTTCACCCTCGCGTCCGTCGCGATCGGCCTGGCCGGGTCGATCGAGGGCGTCATCGCCTTCCGTGCCGTGCAGGGCCTCTTCGGCGCGATGCTCATGCCCAACACCCTCGCGCTGCTGCGGGCCGTGTTCCCGCCGGGGAAGTTCGGCATGGCGGTCGGCATCTGGGCGATGATCTCGTCCGTCTCCACCGCGCTCGGCCCCATCGTCGGCGGGCTGCTCGTCGAGCACGTCGACTGGGAGTCCGTCTTCTACGTCAACGCCCCCATCGGCGTCATCGCCCTGGTCTTCGGCCTCGTGGTCCTGCCGCAGTCCCGCAACGAGGCGGCCGCGCACCAGAAGTTCGACGTACCCGGCGTCGTGCTGCTCGCCCTCGGACTGCTCGCCGTCGTCTTCGGCGTCGTCAAGGGCGAGACCTGGGGCTGGACTTCGCCCGGCACGCTCGGCGCCATCGTCGCGGGCGTCGTCGTCCTGGCCCTGTTCGGCCGGTACGAGACCCGCGTCGCCCATCCGCTGCTGCCGATGCGCCTGTTCCGCGACCCGGCCCTGACGATCGGCACGGTCGTCACCGCGCTGAACTTCTTCATCCTGCTCGGCGTGATCTTCTTCGTGATGCTGTACCTGCAGAACGTGCGCGGCTTCACGCCCGTCGAGTCCGGTGTGCGCACGCTGCCGCTGAGCCTCGCCTCCATGGTGGCCTCGCCGCTCGGCGCGAAGCTCACCGAGCGGTTCGGCTCGCGTCTGACCATGCCGTTGGGCATGGTGCTCCAGGCCGGTGCCGCGTTCACGATGCTCGCGTGGAACGCCGACACCGCGTACCACACCCTGTGGCCGCCCTTCGTCGCGCTCGGTCTCGGCGTCGGCATGGTGATGGCCGCGTCCTCCGACGCGATCGTCGGCAACGCCCCGGTGCGGGACGGCGGCATCGCGGGTGGGCTGCAGGCCACCGCGCTCCAGGTCGGCGGCGCGCTCGGCACGTCGGTGCTCGTCTCCCTCATCAGCAGCCGCGTCGGCTCCACGCTCGGCGGTTCGCTGACCGACGCGGGCGTGCCGCACGCGGTGGCGGCGCGCTCGGCGGAGGCGAAGGACGCCGTCGCCATGGGCGTCGCCCCGGTCTCGGAGGGGATGCCGGCGCAGCTCCGGGCCGCCGTGACCGAGGGCAGCCACACCGCGTTCATGAACGGCGTGCACACCGCCGTCCTCGTCACCGGCGTCCTCGCCCTGGTCGGCGCGGCCCTCGCGGTGCTCGGCCTGCGCGGCCGCGGCGGCGCGCACGAGACAAAGGTGCCGGCCGGCTCCGGCCACTGACGCCCCGCCCCGGTCCACAGCCGGACCGGGACACCGCCGGCACTCCCCGTGCCGCAGCGGTGTCCCGGTCCGCGCCACCGCCTCCGCGCCACGGCGGTGTCCGGTGCTCGCGACCGGCCCCGGCGCCACTGCCCCCGTGCCACGGCGAAGCCCCTGGTCCCGCCCCGCGTACGGCAGTTGGGCCGTGTGCCGCTCCCCGCGAACCGTGTGCGGCCGGCCCGGGCAGCCGCAGCCCGCGTGTTCCTCGCCGCCGGAAGCCGGCGTCCCGGGCGATGGAACCGCCGACGGCCCGCGCTGCGGTGGCGTGCGGTGCGACGGCGGCCGAGAATGAAGTAAGGCAAGTCCGCAAGGGACCGCGCCGCTTGCCACATCTCGGACACTGCCATGACAGATCTGGGCTTCGTGGGCCCGAGCCGGCCCGCACACGACTACCGATTCCTGAGCGTCACCGACGGCGACACACCGAACATCGCCATGGCGATCCGCATGGTGTCCATCGACACGCCGGAAAGCGAGTTCGGCGGCGCTCCCGCCACCGCCCAGGCCGCTCTGGACCGCACCCGGGCACGATTGCTGGACGGCACCTACGACGCCCTGCCGCAGGGCCTGCGCGACCATCTCGTCTCCCGCATCACCGACGACGCCGCGCAGCGGCACCAGGCGGCGGGCAAGGCGGCGGCCGAGGCCCACGCGGACATGGTGGCCACGCGTCTGACCCGCCCCGACGGCTCCCGGCGCAAGCTGGCCGTGATCGCCACCGGTGAGCTCGTCGAGAGCAACGGACGTCTGCTGGCGTACACCGCGCCCTGGTTCGGCGGCGGTTCCTCCGATCCGCTGCCGCCGCGCGACGACCCGCGCCGGCGCACGTTCAACCTGGACATGGTGGCTCTCGGCTGGGCCGCCACCTTCCTCATCTACCCCTCTCTCCCGTCCTCCGCCGACCTGAACCTGCTGCTGGACGAGGCCGAGCAGGCGTGGACCCGACGCCTCGGCGCCTGGGCGGAGTTCGGCGAGGACCTGCTGCTGGGCTACGAGTACCGGGCCTGCGTCAAACTCGGGGCACGCGAGGTCGGCGACCCGGCCGAGGCCATCGGGCAGGCCTACCAGCGGGTGTGCGTGGACCTGCGGACGCTGACCGAGGTGGGCCTGTACGGCTACCACGGTGTGCCGCCCCAGCACCGCCTGTGGATCTGGGAGGACGACCTCGAACAGGCCCGCGCGGACCTGCCGATCAGCCTCTGAGCAACAGGACGTCTACGCGGGCCCGGCGGGCAGGCGGACCGTGGCGACGAGGCCGCCGTCCGCGCGGGGGGCGAGGTCGAGGGTGCCGTCGTGGGCGCGGACGATGCTGTGGACGATGGCCAGTCCCAGCCCGACACCGGCGTGGTCGCCGGTGCGTGCCCGCTCCGTTCCGCGCTGGAAGGGCTCGGTGAGGGTGGGCACCAGGTCCGGCGGCACGCAAGGGCCCGTGTTCTCGACCCGCAGCACGCTCGCGCCGGGCCGCGCCTCGGTGTGGACGGTCACCGTGCCGCCGGAGGGGAGGTTGTGGACCAGGGCGTTCTGGACGAGGTTCGTCACCATCCGCAGCAGGAGCTCCGCCGATCCGCCGGCCGGTGTCGCCGCTCCGGTCACCTCGAGGGTGATCCGGCGCTGTTCGGCGAGGGGCAGCAGGGTCTCGGCGGCTTCCTCTGCGAGGAGGGAGAGGTCGACGGCCGCACGGGCGAAGGTCCCGCGGTCGCTGCGGCTGAGCAGCAGGAGCGCCTCGGTGAGGTTGATCGCCCGCGCGTTGGCGGCATGCAGACGTTCGATCAGCTCCTCGCGGTCCCGCGTGGGGTCGGTGCGGGCGACGTCGAGCAGCGTCCGCGAGATGGCCAGCGGCGTGCGCAGTTCGTGGGAGGCGTTCGCGGCGAACCTGCGCTGCTCGGCGACGTGGGACTCCAGTTGTTCCAGCATGGTGTCGAAGGCGTCGGACAGCTCGCGGAACTCGTCCCGGCGGCCCTCCATGCGGATGCGGTGGGACAGCGACCCCCTGCCGGCCCGGCGCGCCGCGTCCGTGATCCGGGTGAGGGGCGCGAGCATCCGGCCGGCCAGGACCCATCCCCCGACGAGCCCGAACACCAGCAGGAAGGCCATCGCCAGGGCCGCGGCCGGGGCGAAGGTGCGCACCAGGAGGTAGCGGTTGGGCGAGACGCCGAGCAGACCCTGACTGTTGTCGGGCACGTAGCGCAGCAGGAACATCCACACCACGGCCAGCAGGCAGGCGCCCGCGACGGCGAGGAATCCGGCGTAGCTGAGGGCGAGTCGGAGCCGGGCGCTGCGCGCCGGGCGGCTAACCATGCGTCCGGTCGGGACGGGCGGTGCCGGTGTCGATGCGGTAGCCGACACCGGGCACCGTCGCGATGATCCATGGCTCGCCGAGCCGCTTGCGCAACGCCGAGACGGTGATGCGGACGGCGTTGGTGAAGGGGTCGGCGTTCCCGTCCCAGGCCCGCTCCAGGAGTTCCTCGGCGCTGACGACGCCGCCCTCGGCGGCGACGAGGACGTCGAGCACGGCGAACTGCTTGCGGGTGAGCGCCACATGGCGTCCGTCACGGAACACCTCCCGGCGGAACGGGTCGACCCGCAGGCCCGCGATCTCACGGACCGGGGGCCGGGCGTACGCGCGCCTGCGGTCCAGCGCCCGCAGGCGCAGCACGAGCTCGCGCAGCTCGAACGGTTTCGTCAGGTAGTCGTCGGCGCCGAGCTCGAACCCGGACTCCTTGTCGTCGATCCGGTCGGCGGCGGTGAGCATCAGGATCGGGATGCCGCTGCCGGAGGCGACGATGCGCCGGGCGACCTCGTCACCGGAGGGGCCGGGGATGTCGCGGTCGAGCACGGCGAGGTCGTAGGCGTGCACGCTCAGCAGTTCCAGGGCCGTGTCGCCGTCGCCCGCGATGTCGGCGGCGATCGCCTCCAGCCGCAGACCGTCACGGACCGCCTCGGCCAGGTGGGGCTCGTCCTCCACGATCAGTACGCGCATGGCCGCAGCCTAGGCAGCACGCCATATCGCGGGCGTATGGGACCGGGGCCCCCGCCGCGGGCGGGGTCAGCCCGCCCGTGCGTACGCGGCACCGGGCCGGTCGTCCGCCGTCGGCCGCGCCGGCCCACGCCACCAGCGGCGCGACGCCAGTGCGGCCAGGGCGGCGCCGGTGGCGTTGACGAGCACGTCGTCCACGGAGGACACGCGGTCCAGCCGCAGGACGTACTGGGCGGTCTCGACCAGGGCCGAGCAGCCCGCGCCCAGCGCGAGGATCCGCGGCACGGACGCCAGTGCCGCCCACCGCATCGGGGCGAAGAACCCCAGCGCCGCGAAGACCAGCAGGTTGCCGGCGATGCCGAGCGGTCCCATCGTGACCAGGTCCCGCAGGGGGACGAGGCTCACCCGCGCGGGGGCCGTGCCGGGCTCGGCGCCGCCCGGCATCATGGTCATCCACAGGAACGGCACCGTCCCGTGGACCATGCCCACCTCGGCCAGCGACGTCCGCCACGGCGACGCGGCACCGGCCCTGCGGCGGCGGTGGGCCAGCGCCCACACGACGAGCGCGGACAACGGCAGCGCGACGAGGGTCATGAGCAGCACGCCGTTGAACGTGCCGAAGCAGGTGTGCCACCGCCCGGCCCGGCACGCCGGAGCGGACATCAGCAGCGGCCGTCGCAGGACGAACGCGGCGCCCGCGACGGTGAGGAGCAGCAGGCCGGGGAACACGAGCCCGCGCGAGCGGCGGGGTGGTGTCGGCAGGGACGGGTCGGGTTTCATGCCCCCATGGGAGACGCCCGGCGGTTGTCGCGGCGTATGCGCTTTTCGATACGCCGGCCATACAAGGGGCGTGGCAACATGCCCCCCGGTCAGCGGAGTTGGGGGCACGGGGCCGCTTGCTAGGGTGGCCGGATGGCATCGATCAGGCAGTTCCAGGTCACGTTCGACTGCGCGGAACCCGAGCGCGTCGCTCACTTCTGGTGCGAGGTGCTGGGCTACGTCGTACCGCCGCAGGCGCAGGGCGAGACGTCCTGGTCGGCGTGCGTCGACCCGTCGGGCGCGGGTCCGCGGCTGTACTTCCAGCGGGTGCCGGAGGGCAAGACCGTCAAGAACCGGGTGCATCTGGACGTGCGGGTCGGCACCGGACTCGTGGGCGAGGAGCGCGTCGCCGCGCTGGAGGCCGAGTGCGCGCGGCTGGTCGGGCTGGGCGGGGTGCGCGTGCGGCTGCTGCCCGCCGACGGCGTCGACGAGTCGTGTCTGGTGATGCGGGACGTCGAGGGCAACGAGTTCTGCCTCGACTGAGCGTGCGCGGCGGCCCCGGGCGGCGGTCGCTCCCCTCCCCCGGACGGACTCGCCCGAAGGGCGATGCATGGTCCGGGTGAAGGTGGGAACCCGGCCGGGTTCGAGGCGTCCGAGTGCTGAGGTGACCATTCCGGGCAGGCTTTGTGAGGGACTCGAAACGTGGGTTAGCCTGCGGCGTATTTCTCATCGAGCAGATCCGTGACTGCACACACGCATGCACGACAGCCGGGCCGCCGCCGCGGTCCGGGGAGTTCCGAGTCCTCGGCCACGGGGGCTCTTGGGGAGCGGAACGAGGGTGCGCATGACCAGCGAGAGCGCCGGGGCCGTCGACGCGGTGCCGGGCGACCAGGAGCTGCGGCGGCTGCTGGCCGGCCTGACCGCCGTACGGGACGGGGACTTCGGTACCCGGTTGCCCGACGACGCGGACGGCCTCATGGGCGACATCGCCAAGGTCTTCAACGGCATGGTCGACCAGCTGTCCGTGTTCACCTCCGAGGTCACCCGGGTGGCCCGTGAGGTCGGAACCGAGGGCACGCTCGGCGGGCAGGCGGAGGTGCCGGGCGTCTCGGGCACCTGGGCCGACCTGACCGACTCGGTCAACGCCATGGCGGGCAATCTGACCACGCAGGTCCGTGACATCGCGCAGGTGGCCACGGCGGTGGCCAAGGGCGACCTGTCGCAGAAGATCGACGTGCCCGCGCGGGGCGAGATCCTGCAGCTGAAGGAGACCGTCAACACGATGGTCGACCAGCTGTCCGCCTTCGCCGACGAGGTGACACGCGTCGCCCGCGAGGTCGGCAGCGAAGGGCGCCTCGGCGGCCAGGCGCAGGTGCCCGGCGTGGCCGGTGTGTGGCGCGACCTGACCGACTCCGTGAACCACATGGCCGGCAACCTGACCAGCCAGGTGCGCTCCATCGCCCAGGTCACCACGGCCGTCGCCGAGGGCGACCTGTCGCAGAAGATCACCGTCGACGCGCGCGGGGAGATCCTGGAGCTGAAGTCCACCATC